>MGUK01000099.1 GCA_001799995.1 Elusimicrobia bacterium GWF2_62_30 | reverse complement strand
TCGCGCAGCACGTCGTTGGTGTAGTTCATCAGGTCCTTGACGGGCCTGTCGCCGGAGAGGGCCATCCAGATGATGGGCTGGTCCTCGGGATTGGTCTTGGTGACCACCGGCGGGTCTATTTCCTTGGGCAGGTTGCGCGCGGCCTGGGAGACCTTGGCCTGCACCTCCTGCATGGCGTCGTCGATGTCGTGCTCCAGCTCGAACTCCAGCGTGATGCGCGCGGAACCCCGGCGGGAAGAGGAAGAAATGTCCTTTATACCGGCGATGGTCATAACCGCGCTTTCCAGCACGTCCGTGACCTGAGTCTCCATCACCTCGGGCGCCGCGCCCTCGAGCGAGACGCTGATGTTCACCACCGGGTAATCAACGTCGGGCAGCTGGCTGATGCCCATGCGGTTGAAACTGATAGCGCCGAAGGAGATCAGCCCCAGCATGAGCATCCAGGCGAAAACCGGGCGTTTTATGGAGAGGTCTGAAAGCGTCATTGAGGTATCCCCGTTCCGGAAGCGTTCTCGAGCTTTAACTGCGCGCCGATGGCCCTTATGCGCGCCTGGGAAAGGGCCAGGCGCGTATCCTGCATCGTGCGCAGGGCGCTGAGCACGTCCAGGTTGTTGACCAGCCCCAGCTTGTAGTCTTCCTGCTGGTAGTCGGCGTTGTCGGCGGCCAGCGCCAGGGCCTCTTCAAGGCTGGCGGACCGCAGCAGCGCGTACTTGAATTCCTCATAGGCGGACCGCACCTCGGTCAGCGCCTGCCTTTCGGCAAGCTGCAGGTCCAGCTCGGCGGAACGCTTTTCGGAATAGGCGGATTGCCGCTGCGCCTGGGCATAGCCGCCGTTGTACAGCGGTACGTTAACGGCGACAGCCGCGTCCCAGCGGCTTGCCGGGACCGGCATAGGGCGGCGCAGCACATAGTAGTCGGCGGAAACGGTCACCGTCGGGCGCAGGTTGCGGTCCTGCATGTCCAGCAGGTAGCCGGAGGCCTGCAGCGTTTTGCGCTTAGCGGCCAGGTCCGGGCGGGAAAGCGCCGCTTTCAGATAGGCGTCGAGGCCCGCGTCCTTCCTGACGGGGAGCGGCTCCGGGACCAGGTCGGGCTCGAGGCCGGTAAGGAATTTCAGCGCCTGCTGCGAGAGGCGTTCGGCCGCTGCCGCGTCCAGGTAGCCGGCTTTATCCTGGGCCAGCTGCGTCCTGGCGGCCACGGTCTCGCTCTTGCGCGAGCGGCCTATCTCCACCCGGGCCTGGAGTTCTGCAATGCGCCTGCCCGTAACGTCGAACTGCTCCCGGCGTATCAGCGCTTCGCGCTGGGCGGCCTGCAGGCCAAGGTAAGCCTGCGCCACGTCGAGATAAAGCTGCTGCCTGGCGCGCGCGAGGTCCTGCCCCGCGGCCGCGGTGCGGGCCGCCGCCGCCTTAAGCGAGATCAGGTCGCGCAGGCCGGAGAACAGGGAATAGCTGCCGCTGAGGTAGCCTTTGGTGACGGAGGCGTAATTCTGCTGCTTGGACTGCGAGGCGTTCGCGGAAAACACGGGCCGGAAAGCGGAGTTGAACAGGCGTTCCGCGGCCTCAAGCTGCTTTATCCCCTCCGCCTGCCGGGCGAGCTGCTCGCTCCGGTCCAGGGCCAGGGTGTACGCCTCGCCGAGCGTTATCGGTTTCATCGCGGCCGTGGAAAATTCCTGGGCCGGCAGCCGGCAGGGGAGCAGGCCCAGGAGCGTTATAAAAATAAGCTTGTTCATCTTTTTTTCCTTGTTCCGTCCAGGAAGATGCCGGTTATGCGGCGGGCGCGCTCCTCCAGAGGGAGCTTGTGCCCCGCGGCGCGGGCGTAGCTGGTAGAGCCGCGGCAGAGGCCGAACAGCGCCGACGCGGCGAACAGCGGGTCTTCGAGCCTGAGCAGGCCGTCCGCGGAGCAGCGGGTGAGCGCCGCGGCGATGGCTTCCATGTTGGCTGAAAATCTCGCGCGCAGGGCTTCTTTCCTGGGCCCGGAGAGCGGCAGGCCCCCGGAATAGCCGGTTATGTCCCGTTTCTTGTCGAAGTGTTCCAGCAGGGCGCAGATCGTCTTCCGGAGGGTTTCCTCCGGCGGGAGCCCGGCTGAAGCGACGCCGTTGATGGTTTTGGCGAGGGTTTCGGCCATCGCGGAGAACATGGCCAGGATCAGGTCTTCCTTGTGGTTGTAATAAAGGAAGAGGGTGCCTTTGGCCAGCCCGGCCTCTTTAGCCACTTCGTCCATGGTAAGCGCGTCGAAGCCGCGCCCGGACAGCACGCGCGTGGCGGCCTGGAGTATTTCCAGCTCTTTTCCCCTCTTCTGCGCTTCGGTCAAGGCTTTCATAATGACTATATAGTCATTATGCTATCAAAATCCTCCCGGGCGCGCAACAGCGGCGGGCGGGCAGCCGCCCGGGACGGGGTTTTTTTTATTATTTAAACTGATATAATTATTCTCACATGCTTAAGCCGCTTAAACTCCTGGGTTTTACCGCACTGCTCCTGGCCGCTTCATACCGCAGCGGCTTTGCGCTTTCCTCCTCTCCGCTCCAGGCTCTGCTGGCCGCCGTTCCCGGCGTAGAGCTCAGCGTGCCCGCGCCGGCGCAGGCCAAGGCCCCCGCGCTCTCCGGCGAGCAGCTTTTTCAGCAGCTTCACGCTCAGACCGAGATGACGGTCGTCCCGAAAGGCCACGATTATCTCGACGCGAAAAAATATATGTTCTCAAAAGCCGACAATACCGGCTGCGGCGGCGGGCCCGGAGTGACCTGCCTTTACTCGCAGGTCTGCGTAAAGGGCGCCAGCGGCCACGGCGCGGATTACAGGGAAACGGGCGACGCCAACGGCGACGGCACCGAGGACAGGCAGGGGATGAACGCGGAACATTCCTGGCCGCAGGGTTTCTTCAACGAAGCCTACCCGATGAAATCCGACCTGCATCATGTTTTCCCCACCTTTATCACACCCAACAATACCCGCGGCTCCTTCCCTTTCTCCCCGGTCTCGAACGCCTCGTATTCCACCAACAGCGGCTCCAGGCTGGGCGGCGAAGGCTTCGAGCCCGCCACGGCCGTAAAGGGAAATATAGCGCGCGCCATCCTGTATTTTGTCGTGCGCTACTACGACAAGAATATCCGGGACGGCGTCGATTACCGCGATTTCTGGACCGGCCGGGTGCAGATGTTCCTGGACTGGCACAGGCAGGATCCCCCCGATGCCGCCGAAAAGCGCCGCAACGAACTGATCTCGCAGTACCAGGGCAACCGCAATCCCTTCGTGGACGACCCTTCGCTGGCTGAAAAGGTCGGGCTGAAGGTTTTCCAGTCCCACTAAAACCATTCTTTCGCAAATAAAAAGGCCCCTTAACCGGGGCCTTTCTTGTTTCGCGGGAAAAATGTCACTTAATGGGAGTGAGGCCGGCTTTGCCGGCTATCACCGCGAGGTTCAGCTTCACTATGTCGGAGGCGTAATCCCAGCGCAGGCCTTCCAGCTTGTCGCAGGCTTTGTGGTAGCACGGGTTATGGTTCTCCCAGTGCTCTATGGAAAGATAGGTGGGAATGCCCGCCTCGAGAAAGGGCACGTGGTCGCTGCCCCAGGCGGGCATGGCTATGTACGGCTGCTGTTTGGTATAGGTACGGGCCAGGGCAGCCACCCAGTCGGCGTGCGCGGAAAATTCCTTATTGGTTTCCAGCTCTATGATCCCGTCCTTGTTCCAGGAGATCATATCCATGTTGATGGCCCAGGCCACCTTCGAAAGTTCGCCGGTCTCTTTCAGCTTTTTCACGCAGGCGTAGCTGCCGGTGATGCCGTTCTCCTCGCCGTTAGCGGTCACGAAAATAAGATCATGGTCGGCTTTATAACCGGAAAGCACCTTGGCCATCTCCAGCACGCCGGCGGAGCCTGAGGCGTTGTCGTCGGCCCCCGCGTTCTCGTGGCCGACCGAATCCATGTGGCCTATGACAAGTATGGCCCTGGCCCCCGCCTTGCCGGACTTGCGGCGCGCGACTATATTGCATTCCTTATCGGCCTTGCGGTCCTTATAGCACTGCCTTTCCACTGCATAGCCCATCGCCGTAAAACTTTTAGCTATCAGGTCCATCGCCTGCCGGTTGCCGGAAGCGGCGGAGACGTCCAACTGCCCGGCGCTGCGTTTGCCGGTCATCGTGATGGCTTCGGCGTAGCCCATAAGGCGGTTGGCGTCCACTTTGGCCAGCACCGCGAGGACCGCCGGCTCGGCGGCTTTAAGCGCGCCGGCGGCGGCGGGGCCGTTATAGATCTCGGCCGGGGATACAGGCCGTATTTTAGAGGCCAGCGCGGCGGGCAGTTCCCCGGGCGCCACTTTCAGCTCGACAAGGCGGGTGCGGCCCGCGGAATACACCACGGTCGAAACTTTGCCTATCTCTTCGAGGAAAGCGGGGTCGTGGGAAAGCAGGAGGTATGAAGCGCCGCCGGCCGGCTGGGCGGAAAGGGCGCCGGGAAGCGCGGTAAAAAAGAGTATCAGGAGGAGCAGGCGCCTGTGCATGCCCATATTATAAGGGAATCCCCCCGGAAGGTCAAGGGTCGCGGGTCCTATACTAATAATGCCGGGGCCGGGCTGAATGCCCGGCCCCGGAATCTGCCTCGCAGCGCGGCGCGGCTTACTTCGCGTACTTCTTTACCAGCTTTTTATAAACCCCGTCGCTGATCTGTCGCATGACCATGAACACCGGCTTCGCCCAGTAGTTCCTCTTTCCGAAACCGCCCGCTTTCCCGGACATGCGGGCGGAGATGAGCACCGCTTTCGTCTTTATGTCGAAGAAGACCACGTGCAGATATCCCTGGTTCTCCGGCTTGCTGAAGCTTTCCATCATGAACACTATCCCCGTGCCGGCGGTGTCCCCGGTTTCCAGCGCCGCCACTTCTTTCTGTATCTGCTGCTGCGTGAGTTCCGGAGGCTCTTGCTGGATTATCAGAGCGTCGAGGTTTATACCCTTGTTCCTTTTCGCGACAGGCTCAAAATCGTAGGCTACGGGTTTTTTGCCGAAAGTTTTCACCGCGTCGTATTTTTTCTGTTCGTTCAGGATAAGCTCGTTCCAGCCCGCCGGGAGAGGCGTGGGGGCTTCCTTGAAGCCGGAATCTCCGAATATCTTGAGATACGTAAAATCCAGCCCGAACCAGGTATACTCGGAAGCTGTCAGCGCGGCCGCCGCGGCTTCCGGGCTATGCACATAAGCGTTAGCCACTACTTCTTTTGTTGGTATTTCCGCGTACGCGCCGGATATGGATAGCAGCAGGCAGGCTGCCGCGAGTATCGAATATTTGCTTTTCATTTTTCTCCCCCGTGGTTTTTAAGGTGCGGCCGGGATGCTCAGGCCGGTAAAATATAATACTATAAATTCCCGGGGCATTTCCGGCCGTCCTGTCCGGTCCGGGCGGAGCAGAATTGTGATAAAATTAAAAAAAGTGCGGGGAACGGCATGGGAGAAGTTTATGGATACTACGCAAGCTATAGCGGTGCTGGAGAACGCGGTGCCCGAGCCGGCCTCCGGCTTGCCCGACGACGTGTTTTATTACATCAGCCGGGTAACGCCGATGATCAATGTCGACCTCCTTATAAAAGACCAGGACGGGCGGACGCTCATGGCCTGGAGGACCGAGCAATACTGGGGCAACGGCTGGCACCTGCCCGGCGGCATCGTAAGGTTCAGGGAAACGCTGGATACGAGGATCAGAAAAGTGGCGGAGACCGAGGTGGGCTCGACCGTGGAGTTCGAGCCCGAGCCCTTGTCGATCACCCAGCTTATCAGCAACAAGCGGCGGACCAGGGGGCATTTTATTTCGCTGTTGTATAAATGCCGGCTGCCCGCCGGCTTCATCCCCGAGAACAAGGGGCTTGCCGAGACCGACTCCGGGTACCTTAGGTGGTTTTCCGGCTGCCCGGAAGACCTGTTCCGAACGCAGGAAGTCTACAGGAAATATATTTAGGCCGGAGCCTCAGTTCTCGAAGCTAAAGCCCACTATCCATTCATGCCCCAGCCGCCCGGGCCTGGTGCTTACTACAGCCGTAGTCCTGCCCGGCGTAAGCCGGTCGTACTCCCGCGGGCTGATAATTATCTTCTCCGTATCCGTTCCGGGCCGCCAGGACTTCAGCAGCGCATAGTGGGAGGGATCATCCCCCCTTGTCCTGCGCTTCCCTTTCACCTCCGCGCGGTGTATGGCGGCCGGGGCCGTGTCCCGGGCGCCGTTATACCAGACTTCGGCGAAATAGACGGTGCCGAAGAAGAACGGGTAGGAGATGATCGCCCAGAACGTGGCGGCCAGGGCGCGCATTACTGGCCCGTCGGTGCGGAGCGAATTCAGGAAAGCCGGGATGAACAGCGCCAGGGGAATAAAGGTGTGCAAGAGCGCCGCACGCCAGGGCCCGCCGTCCAGCGTGGGGTAGCCCCGCGATACGATTAGCACCGTTATCATGGCCGCGAAGTTGGCGAAGAACAGCAGCGCCGCCAACGTCTCTAACAGCTTCTTGTGCTTCAGCTCCGGCTCCTTTAGTGGCCGGCCTTTCTTCAGCGCAAGCGCCTGCAGAGGCTGGATCTCCTGCTGTTTGCGCCAGGCCATGTCTTTGGCCCAGGCTTTTTCGAACAGGGCGGGGAGGCCGTCTGCGGAAAGACCTATGGCCGCGCCCGGCCTGCGGACGAAAAGCAGGCGCCGGTAAAGCTCCGCGGGCTTAGTGCCGGGGCAGTATTCTACCGTGTTGTCCGGATGGCGCAGCTCCTTCGGCAGCCCCGGGTCCGCCGCGCTGGTGAAGGTGATCCCGCCGCCGTTCCCATAGCAGCAGTAGGCCTCGGTCCAAACGCCCGCTTTGACGTGCTCATAAATGCAGGCCCCGGTCTTTTCGTTCTCGTTTAAAAGGAAGCGCACGAAGATACCGGGGAGCGCGGCTATGCCGAAAGTTCCCGCTTCGGAAAAACCCAGCGCGGACCATTCGGCCGTCAGCTCATCTACCGGGGGCCGGTCTTTCCACTTGTGGTCCGGTTCCGGGGCCAGGCGTATCCTGCCCGGCATGCCCTGTATGGCTTTATTGGCGGCTTCGGCCAGGTCGTAGCTGTAGAATTCCCTCATCAGCGGCCAGAACCAGTGAAGCGCCCTGGACCAGAGGTTCCTGTTCCCGAGCCGCCTCACAAGGTACATCAGGAAGATGAGCAGGTATATAGCGGCCGCCACCAAGACCGCCGCGAGAACAAGCGCGATAAGGCTCATTTCTTCCCTTGGTACCCGGCTGCTATTTCGGTATGGCGGAAGTCAGGTTGACCGGGTCGGCGGAAGTTATCAGCATATCATCTTCTATGCGGATCCCGCCTACGGGGCGCCAGCGGGACAGGGCGTCCCAGGCCACCGAGTCTTTGTATCGCTCGCGGCGCGCGGCGTCGTCCAGTATCGCCGGCACGAAATAGAGGCCGGGTTCCACGGTCATAATAAATCCCGGTTCCAGCGGCATATCGACCCTTACCCTGGCGCCGCAGCACATCCTGCCTTCGGGGCGGCCCGGAGCGGCTCCGCCTACGTCCCTGACGCGCAGCCCCAGCATATGGCCCAGGCCGTGAGGAAAGAAAAGGGCTATGGCCGCCGTCTCGAGCAGGGAGTCGGTGGAACCTTTGAGCAGGCCCAGCTGCTTTAGGCCGTCGGCCAGCGCGGCCGCTGCGGCCCGGTGCGCGTCGTGCCATTCGGTACCGGGCAGGCATTTGGCGATGCCGGCTTTCTGTCCCGCAAGGACGATATCGTAGATGGCCTGCTGTTCCGGGGTGAACCGGCTGCCGGCCGGGAACGCGCGCGTAACGTCGGCGGCGTACTCGTTCACTTCCGCGCCGGAATCCACCAGCACCAGGTCGTTGTCGCCGATGACCCGCGTGCCGGGCTCGAAGTGCAGGACGGCGGAATGCGCGCCGGCGCCCACTATGGTCCCGAAGCTGGTGCCGTCCGCGCCGTGCCGGCGCATTTCGGCCTCCAGCTCTATCTGCACCTCCCGTTCGGTCACGCCCGGCTTTATCACCTCCCGGGCCCGCCGGAAGGCGGCCGCGGTCGCGGCCGCGGCTTTTGAGACCAGGGCTATTTCGGCTTCGTCTTTAACGCGGCGCGCGCGGTCCAGCTTCTCCCGCTCTTTCGCGGCCAGCGCGGTATCGGCCTTTATGCCGGAGGGCAGCGCGCCCGGAGTCCCGCCCAGAACAGCCAAGGGCTTGCCGGAGCGCGAGCTGAGCCAGCCGGGGAGCGCGGAGATGTCTTCTCCGGAGGGCACTTCGGGCACGCCCTCCCAGAGAAGTTCGGCGGCGTCCGCTTTCCGCACGAAATGGGTCCAGCCTTTCCCGGGTTCATAGGCCATCGCGCCGCCGGAGCGGCGGGAGCCTGAAAGCCAGTAGTATTCGGGGTGCGGCAGGAAAGGGTAGGTCTGGTCTAGGCCGCCGGGTTTCCCTACGGGGTCTCCGGCGCAGACCAGGACCAGGGGGCCGGTTTTGCCCAGCGCCTCGGCCGCTCTGCGCTGTCTGTTCTGTATAACCTGGTCGGTGAAAATGGGCATAGTGTTCTCCTTTCCCGCTGTTCCTGTTAATTGTATCGTTTGAATTACCGCTCGTCAAACGGTGATTTTTTTTTGATATAATTATCTTGTTTGAGATTCGCCGGTAGCTCAATGGTGGAGCATTCGGCTGTTAACCGAAGGGTTGCTGGTTCGAGTCCAGCCCGGCGAGCACAATTTAAAAACCCCCGCAAGGGGGTTTTTAATTGTGCTCGCCGGGCTGATCGGCTCGATAACACTTCCCGGTTCGCGTCGCGCGCCAGCGCGACTTTCTTGTCCAGCCCGACAGATAGAGATCTCCTAACCCCCGCAAGGGGGTTTTTAATTGTGCTCGCCGGGCTGGGTGACCTCGAACCAACTTCCCTGGTTCGGGTGGAACGCAGTGACACCGCAGTGTCCAGCCCGGCAGATAAGTTCCGGCTTCCACATTCTGCCCCGGGTATCTCTATTCGCACGGTAGCGCCGCTAGGCCCGGAACGCAAAACGCGCTAGGCCACACCGTGGCCGTCGCTCATCCTCCTCCCTCGCCGCTTACGCAAGGCTCGGTCGTCGGAAGGTTTTGCTTATCCGGGCCTAGTGGCACTACCGTGGCTACCACAACTCCAAAACTTCCGCGAGGTCTGCAACGGGTTTGCCAAGGTCCCGGGCGGGCAGGCCCTCCGACATTAGCTTTGCATCCCTCTTCCCGCTTTTTTTGTAGAATATCTGCATGATAAAGAATATCCAGGAGTATTACCAGTGCATACTGGACAACCTGACCGGCGGCCTGGTAAGCGTCGACCTGAAGGGAAAAGTGGTTTATCTCAATCCCATGGCCGGCAAGATCCTGCGCATGGACCCCGAGAATTGCTGCCGGGATATACAGTACGATGCCGCTTTCGAAGCTTTCCCGGCGCTCAGGGAAGTGATAAAGGAAACCCTGGAAACCGCGAAATGCGTGCGCCGCGCCGAGATCTCCATCCTGCACGCCAATACCCCGCTTATAATAGGCTACAGCACCATGCTGGTCAAGAACCATGAAGGCAAGGAACTTGGCGTCACCGTTATCTTTCAGGATATTTCTTTCGTAGGGAAAAAGTAATATGTCAAAAAGAAATAAGAAGACGCAGCAGCCGGAACAGCCTGCCGCCCCGCAGGACGCCGGCCAGCAGCAGGCGGCCCAACTCCCCCCCGACGTCCTGGCCGCGCCCGCGGAACAGCCCGCTGCGCCGGTCTCCAAGACGCAGATACTCGTGTTCTGGAGCGGCGTCGTCCTTGCCCTCAGCCTTGCGTGGCTGCTGGATTACCTCCTTCCCGGCACGCCTGAAAGCGTTATAGAACGCTGGATAATGCTGGGCTTCGCCGTTTTCCTGGGGTTCTTCCTGTACAAGCTCAAGTAAAATGGCCGGCTATATCGACTATTACGCGGTGCTCGGCATCCCCAAGACCGCCGGGGAAGCCGAGATAAAGTCGGCTTACCGCAAGCTGGCCCTTAAACACCACCCCGACCGCAACCAGGGGAACAAAACCTCCGAAGGCAAATTCAAGGAAATAAACGAAGCGTACGAAGTCCTGTCCGACCCGCAGAAAAAAAAGATGTACGACCAGCTGGGCGAGAACTGGCAGAACGGCCAGGGCTACCGCCCCCCTCCGGGCGGGGGCCATCGCCAGCAGCCTGGCGGTTTCCAGCATCATTCACAGGGCGGCCAGGGAGCTGATTTCGACCAGTTCGGCGACTTCAGCGACTTCTTCCAGTCCATCTTCGGAGCGGCCGGCGGGGCCGGTGGCGGGCGCTCTTTCGGCGGCTTCGGGGGCATGCAGGAGGAGGCGGGCGGGCGCTCTCAGCTGGACATGGAGGCCGAACTCCAGCTTTCCATAGAAGACATCTTCCGCGGCGGCCACAAGCAGCTTACCTTCAGCTACCGCGCCGGACGCAGGACGGAGACCAAGAACATAAACGTAAAGCTCCCCGCGAACCTGCGCGACGGCGCCACCATGCGCCTGCGCGGGCAGGGCAAGGCCTCGGGCGGGCGCACCGGCGACCTCTACGTAAAGATCCGCCTGGTCCCCGATGAAAGATTCGAGATCAAAGGCGATGACCTCGAGGTTAAAACTCCCGTAATGCCCTGGGATGCCGCGCTGGGGGCGGAAATCACCGTGCCCGCCCCGGACGGCGGCATCACTATAAAGCTCCCCCCCGGCTCCGCCGGCGGGCGCAAACTGCGCATCGGCGGGCGGGGCCTGCCGCGCGCCGAAGGGCGCGGGGACCTGTATGCCGTTATTTCAATAGAGCTTCCTAAAAAGCTTACCTCCCGCCAGCTGGAACTTTTCACCGAACTTAAAGAGATCGCCTGACGCCAATGCGGCCGGATAAGAACGCGGCACTCGCCGCGTTTTTTTATTGCCTGCCGTTTAAAATGCAGGATCCGGGCTAAAGATAAAGCCCCGCCCCCCCAGGGAGCGGGGAGACGGGGCTGGAAGAAGGACTAACCGCTGCTTAGTTGAACTTTACGTTCGTCAGCTCTTTGGTAACGGCGTCCATCGACTTCTGGTTATTGATGGAGATGCCGTTGCTGTAAGCGTTGCCTATGGGCTGCATCAGGCCGTCGCCCTGGACGTAGTAGATGGCCTTTTCCTGTATGTCTTTTACGATGGTGTGCACTTTCCACTTAAGCTGCACCTGCATCGAGGCGACCGGGTCCGCGCTGGTCCCGACGTTGGCGATGGTGGAATCCGGCACTTCAGCCGTGAGGTCCACGTTGTAGCCCCAGGCGGTGGTCACGCTGAGCGGCTCGATGCTGACGCCGGTCAGGAACTTGCCCTTGCCCTGGAAATTGCCGCTGTGGGTCCAATGCAGCTGGTAGATCACCTTCACCACTTCCGAGCCGTAGCCGTTCTTCATGGAGAAGGCGTACTTCTTGGTGGAAGGCTTGCTCCAGCCCTGCAGCTGGGTCCAGTGGCTGGTGCCGTACGGGACGGCATTGGCGTAGTTGACGTTGATGTTCACCACCGGCTGGTTCTTGGCGATGAGCGTCATGATCTTGTCCATCAGGTTGACGATATTGTCTATCACGCCTATCGTGCCGTTGATGTTGTCGAAGTTGGCGCCGCCGTTGCCGTTATTGGACGGGCCGGGGTTGTTGCCGCCGATCTGCGGGCCCGACGGGGGCTTGGGCAGGTCGCCCGGAGAGGGTATCGTGGGCGTGCCGGTGGAGATCTGCGGTCCCGACGGAGGCTTGGGCAGCTGGCCCGGCCCGGGGATGGTCCCGCCCTTCACTTCCTCTATGACCGTGTAATTATCATCCACGGTGAAGTACTTCAGGTCCGGGTTCCCGGCGGCGGATACCTGGACGCTCATCATGGCCGTTATGGCCGTTAGTCCCAGTAACTTCTTCATTACTTAGTCCTCCTTCCCGATTGCCGTCCGCTTAGCGGGCGGGTACGTCGAAAACTTTTGCCGGGTCCAGCAGGAGCGGCGCGGCCGACTTCATGTCTTCCAGCTTCACTTCGGCTTTGGAGAAGGGGCTGGCCATTTCCTCGAACAGGCCGTCGCCCTGCATATAGTACATGCTGTTGCCGTCCGACTCCTTGAGCACGGTGGTTATCTTCCACGCCAGCTTCAACTGGAGGGCCGCCTGCGGGTTGGAGTCGGTGCCCACATTGACTATCGTGGAATCAGGCACGGAAGCGGTCATATTGAATTTGTAGCCTGACGACACGCTGGTGGCGGTGGGGATCACGGTGACGCCTGTGAGGTACTTGCCTATCCCTTTATAAGAGCCGCCGTAAGTAAAGATAACCTTGTACTGCGAATTGACCATCACCGAACCGTAGCCGTTCTTGGCCTGGAAACCGTAGATATAAGCCTTGGGCTTGCTCCAGGAGCTGAGCTGGGAAGCGGCGGTGATGCCCGCGGGATAGGCCGTAGCGTATTTCGTCTCGATGTTCGCCACCGGGCTATTGGCCTGGATTATGGCCCAGGCCTTCTGCGCGATGTTGAGGATGCTGTCCAGGGAGACTATCACGGCGTTGAGGTCGCTGGGCTTTTCCTGCAGCTTGACATATTTCATGTCCGGCTCTTCCTCGATGCCGAGGAGCGTGGTCTTTACCGAAGCGGTGTCCAGCGTGTAGTACCTGGGGTTGGCCTTAGCTCTGGCCAGATCGTCCTTGGTGAAGCCGGGGCGCACTACGGAAGACGTATCCTGCGCGCAGGCCGGGCGGGCGGCGAAGAACAGCAGCGCTAACACCGCGGCGGAATTGATGATCTTGTTTCTCATGGTTATGCCAAATCGCGCTCTACATATAAAGTATACCCGCGGTTCGCCGCCGCAATCAGCGGCTAAGGGCCCAGGCCCCGGAACTATTGAGGCCTAGGCGCTGGTAGGCCATCCGTCCGCGCATTACGCTGTTTTCGCATCCCGGGCAACAAAAACCGCCCCGGCGTCCATTAAGGAGGCCGGGGCGTATGAGGGATACGGGACTTGTGCTAGTTGAACTTGACGTCCGAAAGTTCCTTCTTGAGAACTTCCATATCCTTCTGGTTCTGCTTCTCTATGCCGCGGGAGTAAGCTTTGCTGAGCGGCTGCATCATGCCGTCGCCCTGCACGTAGAAGATGTCCTTTTCCTGGATATCTTTCACGATGGTGTGCACTTTCCACTTGAGCTGCACCTGCATCGAGGCGACAGGGTCCGCGGTGGTGCCTACGTTGGCTACGGTGGAATCCGGTACTTCGGCCGTAAGGTCAACGTTGTAGCCCCAGGCGGTGCTCACGCTGAGCGGCTCCACGGTAACCCCGGTCAGGAACTTGCCCTTGCCCTGGTAGTTGCCGCTGTGAGTCCAGTGCACCTGGTATACCACTTTCACCACTTCCATCCCATAGAGGTTCTCCATGGTGAAAGCGTACTTCTTGGTGGAAGGCCTGCTCCAGCCCTGCAGCTGGGTCCAGTGGCTGGTGCCGTAAGGAACGGCGTTAGCGTAATCCACTTTTATATTGACGACCGGCTGATTCTTCGCGATCAGCGTGAAGATCTTGTCCATCAGGTTCACGATATTGTCGATCACCCCTATGGTGCCGTTAACGTCGTCGAAGCTGATGCCGCCCGTACCGTTATTGCCGGCATTCCCGGTATCGGTGCTGCCACCGATCTGCGGGTTGGTGGGAGGCTTGGGCAGTTCGCCGTCCAGGCTTCCGCCCTTGTTCGTTATCTCCTGAATCACCATGGAGTTCTCGTCCACGGTGAAGTATTTCTCATCCAGGTTGTCCGCGGCCGAAACCCGGGTTGCGAATAGCGCCGTGGCAGCTAAAGTCATTGCCAGCAGTTTCTTCATTTAGTTTGTCCTCCTTTTCGATTGCCGGAAGCTTGCGCTTACGGGTACAGCTCAAAACGTCGATGTCCCGAAAACTTTCTCCGGGTTAAGCAGCGGGGCGGCCGATCTCATATCCTCCAGCTTCACCTCTTCTTTCTTGGAGAAGGGGCTGGCTATTTCTTCGTACAGCCCGTCGCCCTGGATATAGTACACGCTGGTGCCGTCCACTTCCTTCAGGATCGTCTTCATCGTCCAGTTCAGGACCAGCTGCATGGAAGCCAGCGGGTCCTCGGTGGTCCCCACGTTCGCCACTGTCGAATCCGGCACGGAGGCTTTCATATAGAAGGTGTAGCCCCAGCCTACCTGGATGTTCGTGGGGATCACGGTTACGCCGGTAAGGTACTTGCCGACGCCCTTGTAGGCGCCGCCGTAGGTATAGCTGACTTTATAGTCGCAGTCTATCATCGTGGACCCGAACAGGTTCTCGGCGTAAAAACCGTAGGTGCGGGTTTTGGGTTTTTTCCAGGAGCTGAGCTGGCCCGCGCTGGTGACCCCCATGGGGTAGGCGGTCGCGTACTTGGTGTCTATATTGACTACCGGCTTGTTCTCGTCGATGATTTTCCAGAGCTTCTGGGCTATGTTGATTATCTTCTCTACCGAGACCAGGACGCCGGTCAGATCGCGCGGGCTTTCCTGGAGTTTAACGTAGCTCATGTCCTCTTCGTCTTTAATATCTTTAAGGGTTATCTTTACGGACGCGGGGTTTATGGTGAAGTAACCGGGGAAGCGGGCGGCGAGCTCTTTTTCATCCCAGCTCGCTGTGTTGTCCTGGGCCGAGGCGGACTGTCCGACGAAAACCATCAGTGAAAACACCGCGGTGAGTAAGGTTGTTTTCCGGCTCATGGGTTGATTCTCCTCAAGTCCTTTCTGCTCCAAGTAGAGGATACTCCCATATGCCGGAATTCGACAATGTCAAAGGGCCCGGGCGGCGGTGACATTAAGACCTACGCCGCAATAGGCCCTTCGTCCGTGTATCGCACAGTATTTCACGTCGGGCGCGGTTTTTCCGCCCATGAGAAATTGCATCTTCAGCCCAGGCGCGAAGCTCCATAAAGTTATTGTTCCCAAAAAAAAGAGGGGCGCCTGTTTTCGCAGGCGCCCCCCTCTTTCCTTATATATAGCGCTTAACCGACCGCAACTTCCTCTTTCTTGGGGGTCTCGCAGTTCATGGCGGCTATCTGCTGGTACACGCTGAGCCTCCACTTATACTCGGCGTCGGCCAGCACGGCCAGGCGCTTGGCCACTTCCGGGTTGCTCTTCTGAAGCGTCCGGAAGCGGTTCTCCCCGTTCATGAAGTCGGCCACGGAGATCGTGGGCGGCTTGCTGTCTATGGTCAGCGGGTTCTTGCCCTGCGCCTTCAGCGCGGGGTTGTAGCGGAACAGGGGCCAGCGGCCGGACTGCACCGCCTTCTTCTGCTCGTTCATCCCGGAGCCCATATCTATGCCGTGCGCTATGCAGTGGCTGTAGGCGATGATTATGGACGGGCCGTCGTAGGCTTCGGCTTCCGCCAGCGCCTTCACGGTCTGGTTGTAATCCGCGCCCATGGCTATCTGCGCCACGTAGATGTTGCCGTAGGTCATGCTGATCATGGCCAGGTCTTTCTTGGGCAGCGGCTTGCCGCCCGCGGCGAACTGCGCCACGGCGCCCAGCGGGGGGGCCTTGGACATCTGGCCGCCGGTGTTGGAGTACACTTCGGTGTCCAGCACCATGATGCGGACCTTGGGGCCGGTGGCCAGCACGTGGTCCAGGCCGCCGTAGCCTATGTCGTAGGCCCAGCCGTCGCCGCCCAGGATCCAGACGCTCTTCTTGATGAGGTAGTCG
>MGUK01000098.1 GCA_001799995.1 Elusimicrobia bacterium GWF2_62_30 | reverse complement strand
GCGCAATAAGCGCGGGGCCTTTTTACTTTGTGCTTTTTACCGCGGCCGGGTTCTACCAGGCTTCACCCTCACCGGTCAGCTGGTCCACCCGCTGTTCCACTATCTTGGACTTATTGGCCTTGCGGGCCTCGAGCTTCTTCTGGAGCTTCCCCAGGTCGTCGGTCATCCGCTTAAGGCGCTGTTCCTGGGCTTTGCTCTTAAGGTCGAACAGCTCGGCGATCTTCGTCTTGAGCTCGGCTTTGACCGCGGCCTTCTCGCCGTCGGCCGCCTTGTCGTACTTGCGCGACAGTTCCTTCACGTCGAACTCAAGGGAAAGGGTGCGCACCCCGTCCTTCTCCATGGCCTCGTTCTCTTCCATCCTGGCCATGCCCAGCATCTTGCCGGCCATCTGCATGACCATGCGGTACTTCGCCGGGGACGCCGCCTTCAGGTCGGCCATCTTCTTGGCGAAAGCCGCGTCATGCTTCTTTATGATCTCGATGGTCTCATCGGGGGTGAGGAAACCGCGGCCGCCGCCCATCTCCTGGCCCCGGAACATCCCCATATTGCCGTTTTTCATCTTGCGGACCTTCACAGTTACCTGCCTGGGACCGCCCTCTTCGTCTCCCTCTTCCATACCAGGCCCGCCGGGGCCGCGCATGCCGGGCCCGCCGCCGCGGCCGGGGCCGTTCTCGCTGATCTCTATATCCTCTTCGCCCCCGGGCCCTTCCTGCGCCCTGAGCACCGAGACCGGCGCCGCCGCCAGCGCGAAAATACCGACCAACGCTATAAGTTTCTTGTTCATATATCCTCCTGACTTTCTTTTGCCGTCAGACCTCTTCGGCCGACAGCGCCTGCTCTTCCGCGCTGAGTACGCCGTAATTGTAATCCCAGTCGCCGCTGGACGCCGTAAGCTCCGACCGCGACTGGTCCATGGAATACTCCACCGAATCCAGCCCCGAGTCCAGGCCGCTGTTCCAGGCCAGGTCCGGGCTGGCGCTTTGCGGGGCAAAGGCGAAGACCAGCAGGAACGCGGCGGCCATCGCCCCCGCTAACGCCGTCTCGGCCCAGCTCCATACGAAGAGCGGTTTGTGAGCGGCGGCACGCGCCTGCCGCATCACGGCCTGGAGCACGGCCTCGGACGGGAGCGGGGTCTCTTTACTGAGCAGCGCCTCGGCGGCCGCCAGCGCCGCCAGCGCGTCCCGGCAGGAGGCGCAGCCCTTAAGATGCGCCTCCACCTCGGACGCGAGCCCGTCGCCGGCCTCGCCGTAGAAGTGAAGTATCAGTTTTTCCCCGTATTCGCAGTTCATAACCAGCTCCTGCCTGTATAACGTATGCGGCGCCGTTTTTATTGCGCCGCTTTTTCAAGTTCTTCGCGCAGCCGGGCGGCGGCCCGGCTCATGCGGGCCAGCACCGTGCCTATGGGCAAGCCCAGCATTTCGGCTATCTCTTTAAAGGAAAGTTCGGAATAATGCCTGAGGTGGAAGATCTCGCGCTGGTCGTCCGAAAGCTTGTCCAGGGCGGCGGCTATCCTTTCCCCCAGCTGCTTGTTCTCCAGGGCCTCCTGGGGCCCGGGCTCCGGGGAGGCGGCGGAGTCCAGCCGCGAGGGCGCCTCTTCTTCGCCGTAAACGGGGGCGTCGCCTTCGGCGCAGGCCAGGGCGCGCCGGGAGCTTTCGCGCCTGAAATAGTCCATGGCCGCGTTCCTGGCCACCGTGAACAACCAGGCCTTGAACTTTTCCCTTTCGCCGTAGGCCCCGGGATTATGCACGAGCTTGAGAAAAACTTCCTGGAAAATATCCTCGGCGGCGTCGGCGCGCTTGGTGACGCGCAGCAGGTAGCCGTACAGGGCGGCCTTGTGGCGCTCCATGAGCGCGCCCAAAGCTTCCACATCCCCGCCTTTAAAGGCGGCGACCAGTTCCGTATCGGAGAGCCCTTCCGTCATGCCGGGAGAACGCCCGCGCTTCTATTGGCGGCTGATAATTTCATACGATATGATATCTTGCGCAGAGTAAATAGTATTCTTTTATTCATCCTCTTTCAACCGGCGTACTGCCTGGCCGGCACCGCCGCGTACGAGCTTTACCTGCAGGGCGATCTTTCCAAGGCCGCTTCGGCCTACTTAATACAGGCCGCCGAAGCCCCGGAGCAGCCCAAGCCGCTACAGAACGCGGCCATGTGCCTGCGCCAGGCGGGGAAGTACAGGGAGGCCGGGGGCGCCCTGGTGGAGGCCCTCAAGCGCGACGCCTATAATCCCGACCTCTATTCCGAGCTGGGCTGGCTGAAGTTCCACCTGGCCGATTACGACGGGGCCAGCGCCGCTTTCGAAAGCGCGATAAAGATCCAGGAGCTGCACGCCCGCGCGGAGCTGGGCCTGGCCAGCGTGTATTCCAACCTGGGCGAAAAAGAAAAGACGCTGCTGCACCTGGAGAAGTTCCGCCGCCTGCGCCCGGACTTCTCCGGCGTGGACTATATCCTGGCCTGGAA
Source organism: Elusimicrobia bacterium GWF2_62_30 (assembly GCA_001799995.1). GTDB lineage: Bacteria > Elusimicrobiota > Elusimicrobia > Elusimicrobiales > UBA9959 > UBA9959. Next base: position 72,304 of record MGUK01000098.1, on the reverse strand, counting down.
CTACATGAACTTCAAGATGTACAAGGAAGCGGAGGAGGCGCTGATAGAGGCCCTGCGCAAGGACCCCTCCTTCACCGAGGCGCGCCTGCCGCTGGCCGGCATCTACGCCCGGCAGGGCAAGTTCAACGAGGCCTGGAACCAGTATTTCCGGGTGCTGGACTACGCGCCGCGCCACCCGCTGGCCTCCAGCATGATGAAGGTGCTGGAGGGCCGCCTGACCAAGCAGCCCGAGGAGATCCGCCCGCCGTTCCGCATAGCCAAGCCGCTTAAGATGGAGCCGGTGGACGCCGTAAAGAAGCTGCTGAAGTCGGTGAAGCTGCGCGTGGGCATCGGCACGAACAGCGCCGGCAAGCAGGGGAAAAATAATCTGCTGCGGGTAAAGTCCTTCGAGGGCATGACCGTGACCGGCAAGGCCTCGGGCAAACTGTTCGCCACAGTACCGCCCGACGAGCTGTGGTTCGCCCTCTACGAGGGCGGCGCCGTGGTGCTCAAGGACCCGAACGGCAAGATCTATGGCCGCTTCACCGGGCCCATCCTGCTCACCCCCAACCAGCCCAACGGCACGGTGATCTTCGACGCTTCCTCCAAGATCAAGAACCCCTGGTTCAGCGGCGCCGACCGCCAGTACCGGGGCGTGATAGAACTGGCGCCCGGCAGCCGCGGCATCCGCGTGGTGAACGTGATAGAAGGGGAGCTTTACCTGCTGGGCGTGGTGCCCAGCGAGGTGGCGCCCCAGTGGCCTTACGAATCGCTGAAGGCGCAGGCCGTCATAGCCCGCACGCAGATCCTGATACGGCGCGCGCGCGGCGGCACGCACAAGAAGGACGGCTACCATATCTGCGACGGCCAGCACTGCCAGGCCTACAAGGGCAAGTCCAACGAGGCCAACACCACCAGCAGCGCCGTGATGGACACCGAAGGCGAGATCCTCACCTACCACGGCCGCCCCGCCTACACCTTTTACCATTCGAACTGCGGCGGCAGTATCCAGGCCTCCAAGGAAGTCACCGGCTGGGGCGATTCGCCCTACCTGGTCACCAAATCGGACACCCAGCCCGACAAGCCGCTGTCCCCGCTGGACCCGTGGGATTTCCACCTGTGGCTGACCGGCAACCCCATGGCCAACTGCAATTACCCCGGCCGCGTGCGCGCCTCGGAATTCCGCTGGATGAAGATCATCAAGCACAAGGACATGACTTTCCGTATAAACCGGGATTACCCCATAGGCGAGCTGCTCGATATCATCCCGCTCAGGCGCGGCCCCTCGGGCAACGTTAACTCCATCAAGCTGGTGGGCAAAAAGAAATCCGTGACGGTGAGCCGGGAACATTTGATCCGCAACCTGCTGGGTTTCAGCTCGCTCAAGAGCACCCTGTTCGAGATAGAGATAAACCGCTTCAAGAACGGCAAGGTGCGCAATTACTGGATCTACGGCGGCGGCTGGGGCCACGCCATCGGCATGTGCCAGAGCGGCGCGGCCGGCCTGGCCGGGAAATACGACCTTAAGTACAGGGAGATCCTGGAGTTCTATTTCCCCGGCACGGACATCCGCAGGATCAAGTACCAGCAGAAGGACAAGAAGTAAGCGCCGCAAAGAGAACCCCGCATCCGGCCGGGAAGGCCTGAATACGGGGCAAAAGGAAGGACCCGCGAGACACCCATTTAATAAGGGCCGCGGGTCCGTTCATATCCTACCAGACCTATACCAATTGTCAAGACCCAAAATGGTCCTACCGGATCCCGGCTTGAATGCGCGTCCCTTCAAATAATGGAGAGGACCCGGTAGACGTTCACCGGCACCTCTTTTCCCTTGAGCATCTGCGGGGGCAGCTTCTCCACTTTAACGAGATCCTGGACCTCCTCGTAAGTAGCATGGCTGATGACGACGTCCCCGCCCTTGGCCAGCGCCTGCAGGCGCGCGGCGATATTGACGGTGTCCCCGATGACAGAATACTCCTTGCGCTTATCCGAGCCGATGTTGCCCGCGACCGCGGTGCCGGTGTTTATTCCGATCCCGATGTGGAGCTCGGGGTTCCCAGCGGACCTCTGCCGGAAGTTATATTCATTTATCTTGGCCTGCATGCGCAGGCCGGCGCGCACGGCGCGCTCGGCGTCGTTGGGGTGCGTGATCGGCGCGCCGAAGATAGCCATGAGGCCGTCGCCCAGGAACTTATCCAAGGTCCCCTCGAAGTCGAAAAGAGCGTCGATGAGCATGGAGAAATGGTCGTTGAGGATGTTCAGCACCTCTTCGGGGCGCATCTTCTCGGCGAGCTGGGTGAAGCTGCGGACATCGGTGAAGAGGATGGTGACGCGGCGCCTTTCGCCCGCAAGGAGCGTTTCGAGGGGCATCTTCATGATCTCGGCCGCAACTTCCTTGCTGACGTAGCGCTGGAACACCTGTTTGACGAAATCGCGCTCTTTGAGGCCGCTGGCCATGTCGGCGAACGCCTTGGAAACGGCGTCGAACTCCCCGCCATGGGGCAGCGAGACCTTATGGTCGAAGTTCCCCTTGCCGATCTCTTCGGCGGCTTTGACGAGCGTGCGCAGGGGACCGGCGAGTATCCTGCCGAGGAGGAAGCTCAGCGGCCAGGTCAACACGAGGACAGCCGACAGGAACCAGATGATCCTCCTGCCGACGCGGCGGAGGATCTTGTGGAACACTTCGGCCCTGGTATAGACCTCGACCACCGCCACGCTGTCCCCGTTCTTATTGCGCACGGGGGCGTAGCCGGAGAGGTATTCCCCCTCGGAGTCCCGGTGGAAGTCGCGGTCGGCGGTCGGGCCGTCATAGGCGTCGTGCATCTCGTGCCACTCCGTCGCGTCGTACAACTCGCCAAGGGCCGCGCCGTCCTGGGTCGTGTCGGCGTCGAGGACATACTCCCAGATCGAAGTCTTGCCTGTCCGGCGGAGCACGCAGATATCCTCCACCGAAAGGTAGGCCGTGGCCTGGCGCACGTTAGAGAGTATGCGGCGCTGCTTGAGATAGGCGGGGCTTGCCATATCCCCGGGTTTTCGGAACGAATCGATCTGGTCGCCATCGAGCTGCATCGCGGTGGTTACGGCAATGCCCGAGAACTCGAAGGCCATGTCCCGGCGGAAGCGGTAGGCGAAGTCTTCGTATATCAGCAGCCCGGCCAGCAGGAACAGGATGGAGCAAGATGACGCGAAGAACAGCGTAATTCTGGTCTGGAAGCCCATGTGTTTTAGTTTAGCCGCATTGGCACACGCTGTCAAGTTCCTTGGTTTTTCCCATCCCGGGCGCGGTTTACGGGGCTTTAAGCGCAAAAGAGAAGGCCGGCTGGCCGGGCTTTCTTCAACGCGGGGGAGCGGTCAGACCTTTACCCTTTTGTCCAGCACCCGGCGGATCTTGCCGGTGCGCAGCACGCGCTCGATGGCGTTGGGCTTTAAGACGTCTATCTGCGGCTTGTCCAGCCACTTCATGCGCACGCTTTCGTGCAGGTCTTCGCAGTGTTTTTCTATCTCGCGCCACAGCAGGTCGCCCAGCTCGCCGGCGCGGGCCAGCGCGGCCGCGTCCTTCACTTCCACCCTGAGGCCCAGCGTGTCCTTGTGGCCTTTCTTGCCTATCACCACCTGGAAGTTAAAGCTCAGGTCCGGCACTTTACCCAGCGCGTTCTGGATGTCGTTGACGAATAAATGCGCCCCACCCACGTGTATGCGGTCGTCGCAGCGGCCGAGGATCTCGAAGAGCTGTTCGGTCCTGCCGCAGGCGCACTTCTTGTCCAGCCAGCGGCCCAGGTCCCCTACGCGGTAGCGGATGATGGGCATGTGCTTTTTGGAAAGGCCGGTCACCACCAGCTCGCCTACGTCGCCGCGCTTCACGGGCTTGAGGGTGTCCTGGTCCACGAACTCGATGTACTGGCTGCGCGCGAACAGGTGGTGCTGGCCCTTCACGCAGTCCGGGCACTGGAAGCCCACCACGCCCGCGTCCGCAGTGGCGTAGCCCGCGGAGCGCACGTCGCAGCCGGGGAACACGCTTTTGAAGAACTTGATCATCTCGATACCGACGTACTCGCCGCCGTAGAGGATCTTCTTCACGCGCAGCTTGTGCTTGCCGGGATTGGCCTTTACGTACTCGGCCAGCTTCACCAGGAACGACGGCAGGCCGATGACGGCGGTGACGCTGAAATCCTCCAGGTACTGCACGATGTTCTCCAGCGGCAGGTTGCTGCCTACGGGCACGGAGATAGCCTTGGTGTAGGCCAGGGCTTTCTCTACGGAGAGCCAGCTGGACCACAAGTTGCCGGCTATGAAGAGGTTGGCGATGGTATCCGTCCCGTCCAGGCCCGCCGCTTCGTAGGTGAAGGCCAGCATCCGGCAGGTGTGGTCGTATTCGTGCTGGTCGTAGAAAACGTATTTAGGCTGGCCGGTGGAGCCGCCGCTGGCGAAGTAGATGCCGCGCTGCACCTTGGACGTGAGCAGGTCGGCGCTGTCGGGCGGGGTGTTCTCCAGCACATGGTGCTTCTCCAAAAAAGGCACCTTCAGGAAATCCTCCATGCAGGTTATCCGCGGCACGCCCTTGTAATGCCGGCCGTAGAACGGGCTGCGGGTGCGGGCGTGGTCCACCAGCTCGCTCAGGCGGTCCAGCTGGGACGGCATCTCCTCGATGGGCACCCAGTTCACCAGCGACATCATGGGGAAGATCCCGTCGTGCGGGGAGCCGTTGGCTTCCTCCAGCATGCGGCCCAGCTTCACCACGCGGGCTATGCCGGCCGGGGCCAGCGTCTCCAGCACTTTCTTGCGCTCGATGGAGCCGCCCACGCCCACGGTCTGGATGTAGCCGCGCATGGGCATCAGCTTCTCTTTCACTTCTTCCAGGCTCTCCACGGTCTTGACGTAAAGCACGCGGTTGAGCGGCGAAACGCGGTAGACGGGGTCCTTCTCGTAAATGACGGTCCAGTCGGTCTTCGGGGCGGAGCTTTCGTACGCGCCCGCGTCCAGCGCCGCGTCCACGCGGGCCAGCTGCCGGGCCTTGGTTATCTCCACCTGCTCGTCGGGCGAAAGCCGGCCCTGCGGCAGCTCTTTGGCCAGCCGCGAAAAATGGACCTTGGCTTCTTTGAGGAAAGCCGCGGCCAGCTCTTTGTGGCGTTTGGCGGGGGCTATAAGGTAAAGGGTATGCAGGGACGAGCAGGCCGCCTGGTCCCAGAGGGAAGCGTCCAGCGCGGCGCGGCGGGCCACCTCGCCCATGCCTTCGTTTATAACGCAGCTTTCGAAGACCACGCCCACGCTGGTCTTGGGGCCGAAACCTTCCACGCGCACGTCTATGGGCGCTATCTTGCGGTAGGACTGCACGGCTTCGTAGCCGCCCCAGACAAAGACCGCGTTGGCGTTCTTGAGCGCGGCCTCTTCCAGGCCCTGGCTGCCGCCCTTCCAGCTGAGCACCGCGGCGCATTTGCACAGTACGCCTTTCTTGTCGGCCTCTTTCAGGGCGTCCATGAAAATGTTTATGAAGTTGGAGCCGGACGAGGAGAGCTTGACCACGTTGACGTTCTTGGTGAGAAAGCCTATCACCAGCGAGTCGAGGATGCCGAGGAACACGTTGCCGGCGCCGACGTGCAGCACCACGCCTTTGGGCATGGCGCGCAGCAGCCCGGAGTAGCCGCGGCGCTCGACGGGGGCTTCCAGGGCGTAAGGCAGGAACAGCTCCATGTTCATGCGCTTGATAAGGGTATGGCGGTCGAGGATCTCGGGGATGATGTCGAGGCTTTTATCGATGACGGGTTCCGAGAAGGTGATGTGCCCTTTGAGGTGCTCGAGCGCGGCTTTGCGGTACTTGGTGCCCGGTACGAAGAGCTTGCCGGCGGCGGCGAGGGTTTCGGCGATATAGTCGCGCGACACGCCGCGCAGCAGTTCGCGCGCGGCCTGCGCCTTGCGGCCTATCTCCTCTATCTCCTCCGGCGTCCAGGCGGTCTTATTGAGAACTTTTCCAAAAAGGTAAGTGTTGTGTATCTTCATAAAATCCATTTAACCACCCGAAGGCGGAGCGCTCTGTCGGGCCGGGTTAGCAAACCCTTCCGTAGGCCGAGGCTTGCATAGCGCCGAGGCCGGAGGATGAGCGAGGCACGGTGTGCCGAGCGCGGTTTGCGTTCCGGCCCGACAGAACGCTCCGCCGCACCCCCTACAGCATTGTAGCCGCGGAGATGGCGCAGCCTTTCAGCTTCGTCACGCCCGCGCGGCCGTGGATCTCCAGCACCGGGCCGGGCAGGCCGCAGGTGCAGCCCTTGCGCACCAGGCCGAAATCCGAAGAAAGCACCGAAAGGGACGGGTAGCTGGTCAGGTACGGCGTAAGGAACTGCAGCAGCCCCGGCTTGTCATAACCCAGCGGCTCCAGCGTGCCCGGGTGGCGCGCTAAGATGCGGCCGTAGTTGGGCACGTGGAAATTGCCCAGCTTGCAGTCCACGTAGGGCACACCGTGCTCCACCATGCCGAACAGGTCGCGCACGTTCTCCACCGGGATGCCCAGGCTGCCGGCCAGGATCACGCGGTAAACCTTCTTATCCAGGGCCTCTTCGGCCAGGGTCTTCCAGCCGCCGCCGGTGACCACGCTGGACCCGGCGTTCAGCCTGGGGTAGCGGCCGAAGCGCTTCTTGAACTCCTCGGTAAGCTTCAGCGCGAAGGCCGGGAAACCCACCAGCCGCACCAGCGAGCCCGCGTCCTCGAACTTCTTCAGCGCCGAGACCGCGCCCTCTATGTCGAAATAGAAATCGTTCTTGGCCTTGCTCCAGCGGAAGGTGTAGAAGATCTCGCCTTTTTTAGTGAAGCCGCTGAGCAGCTTGTCGGTCCAGGCGGTGCCCAGGTCCTTGGCCACTTCCGGGTCGTAAGTGAAACAGATATAGTCGTGCGCGCGCTCCAGGTCGGTCAGGCCCAGGCCCTCGAACACCTTCCACGCCATGCGGCGCACGCGCATCAGCGAGCCCGTGTCCAGCTGCATGCGGCTGCGCTGGCCCGACGTGCCGCTGGATTTCAGCTCCAGCACTATCTTCGAGTAAGGCAGGGTGGTCAGGTCCCGTTCCTTAAGCGCGGAGACGAAGAGAAAGGGGATCTCCGCTATGTCCCGCTCCGACTTTATCGACTCGGGACGGAACCCTTCGCTCTTATAAAGCGCTTTGAGCACCGGGGAGCGGGCGCCCTGGAAAGCCAGCGCCTCCCGCATGGCGGCGCAGAAGGCTTTGGAGGTCTTCGGGGAATATTCGAAAGCCGGGGTCTCGAAAAAAGCGTCGACGGCGGCGCGGCTTTTCAGCGGCGCGTATACAGGCGGGAGTCGGTCTTCAACGGATAAGTCTGCCATCGGCGCTCCTATTTCTTATGCTCGGTCTTGAAGACCAGCTCTATGTAGTTCTCGCGCCAGAGCTTGAGATACTCGCGCAGGAAGTTCTTGTAGAGCGAGATGATCTTGACGTTGCGGAAGTCGAGTATGTCGAAGGTCCGCGAGAACACTATACAGTCGTAGCGGCGGCCTATCATGCGCTTGGCGCACGGAAAATAGGCGCTGGGGATGAAGCGCGCGTCCAGGGCGTCGCGCTGCAGCTCCGGGGAATATGAGTCGATGATGACCTCCACGTAGGCCATGTCCATCTGGCTGAGCTTCTGCGCCACGCTTTCCAGCACCACGGCGAAGCTTTTCTCGTTGGTCACGCCGCCCACCACCACGCTGTATTTGTCCTTCTGGTTGAAGGTCAGGTACACTTCGGTGCCCTGGTCCGGCGTGATCAGGATCAGGTTGGGCTCGTGGAAGGGCATGAAGGTCTGCTTGAAGAAACTGTTCTTCTTCGTCCGGCGCCAGCGGTGCTTCACGAACTCCACCGCGGTAATGGCCTCGAAGTTAAGCAGCGGGATCTTCTGCGCGTGGTCGCTGTACATGCCCTTCACGTCGCTGACGACCGGCTTGTCCAGGTTTATCTGTTTGCGCACGATCTCGTAAAAAGGTTCCACCTCGGGGATCAGGACGGGTTTTTTGCGGCGGCGCTGCAGGGCCCTTTCCGTGAAATAGGCCGTCAGGCAGTGCGTCTCGTTGTACTGCAGCCTGTTGGAATTGGGGAAGATGCCCAGCTTTATGAAGCCGAGGCTCTCGGTGAGCTTCTGCGGCGCGTAGTTGGCGGTACGCGTGGTAGCGTACACCAGGTCCACCAGGTTCTTCTTCGTCGTGATGTCGTCGAGCACCAGCTTCATCATGGTGTAGGCCAGGTTGAGCTTGCGGAACTCCTGGCTGACCACGGCGCCGAAGGCCTTGGAATTGCGGTAGCGCAGTTCCAGCGCGTAGACGAGGCTGCCGATTATGCGGCCCTTGCATTCGGCCACCAGCCAGTAATACTCGTTGTCCTCTATGGCGCTGCGCATCTTCTCTTTGTCGGTGACTATGGGGATGGAATAGTTGCCCCCGTAGACCTCGGCGTAGAGCATCTGGATGCGGCGCATGTCGTGCAGAGAAGCCAGGCGGATGGTCACATCGCCATAGCTGCTGGATATTATTTCCCCTAATTTTCGTACAGGCATAAACCCCTTATAACCGCGGCAGGAAGATAGCATAGCCCCGGCGACATATTATAATATATAAAAAATAAGCGGTTTCCGGTATGATTCGTGTCAGGATGGGGACTTAATGAGAATATTTAAACTTTTTCTTATCACGGCAGCGGCGGCGCTGGCCGGCGGCTGCGCGGCTTTCACCTCGGGCGATATCCGGGTGGACAGGGAAACCGCCAAGGCGATGCTGGAGGACCGCGCGGTCACTCCGTTCGCGGACATCCAGCTTACGTGGAAGCTGTACCCCTACCACGCCCCCTCGGAAGATATCGGGCAGGGCTATATAGCGCAGGACACCGGGCAGTTCAAAAGCCCGGTACAAAAACCAGTGCCGGCGGACCCCGACGATCAGGCCAAACTGCTTAAGAGGGCGCGCAGCGTTTTCGCCGAGGCCGGGCTCTACGACAAGGCCAGGGGGCGCGGCACCCTGCGTCTGCAGGTGGATACGCTCAACAAGTGGACCTACGGCGACCTGCTCCGGTCCTACCTAGTGGAAACGGCCTTCATCTTTATACTGCCTTCCTCCATCCGCACCAATTACCTGCTGACGGCGGATTTCCAGACCTCCACCGGGACGGCCAAGGTTGAGGTGGTCGGCAGGAACAAAACTATCTTCCACCTGGTGATGCTCCCGCTTTACCCGCTGTTCACCCCCTCCTCCGGCGAATACAGCCTGCTCCGCCAGATGCTGTGGCGCTCGGCCACCGACACCTACGAGGCCCTCAAGCGCGCCGAACAGGCCGCCAGGGCAAAGGCGGCGTTAAAGACGGAGCCGGTACCGGCTCAGCCGCCCGCCCCGGAGGCCCCGCAGCCGCAGCCACCCGCCACGGCGCAGCCGGAACAGCCCGCGCCGGCCACGGCGCCTGAGATTGCGGCGCCGGCGTCCCAGCCCGCCCCGGCCCAGACGCTTCCCCCTTCGGAAGAAACCCCGGACGACTGACCGGTCCGGCAGCGCGCAAAAAAAATATCCCCGCCGACCGGCGGGGATATTTTTTACGTATGCCGCGGCGTGGTTCAGCCGCCGGAGTAGATATGCGAGATCACCACGCGGTCGCCGTCCTTCACCACGTCGGCGGGCGCGGCGGCCTTGCCGTTGCGGGTTATGATGGTGGGGCGCTTCTGGTCTATTTTGACGTAGGCTGAAAGCTCCGCGGCCGTCATCGGCCCGGGGAGCTCCAGTTCCCTCTCGCTGAACCCGCCCTCGTAGATGAGCGGGCCGATAAGCTTCACCGTCACTTTCATCAGTTCAACTTCGCCGTTTTGGAAGCCGCGGCGGCTTCCGCCTCCAGGCCCAGCTTCTTCAGCGTTTCCATCGTCGGGATACCGCGCTTATCGTAGCCGCGCTGGTCGTAATAATGCTGCAGCAGGGAGTCGTACTTGTCGTATTCCAGCACCACGCCCTTCTGCGGGCCCTCGGTATCGGCGTTGCTCTTGTCGAACCAGACCGCCGGCGGGTAGTCGTCCTTGCGGGTGACTTCGGGGAACTCGCGCAGGTAATGCAGCTTGATCATGGAGTAGGCGCGGTCGGCGGCGGTCCAGAAATTCTCCAGCGTCCAGTCCAGGCCGGTCACCGCGTTGAAGAACTTGGGATAGTTCTCCAGCTCGTAGCCCACTTCCACCCAGGGGAAGCGGCAGGCCACCAGCATTTCGAAAAGGCCGCCGCGGATGCGCTGCAGCTCTATGACCTTGGCCGCCTTCTCGGGCCCGTAGGATTCGCGCTTGCTGTGCTTGAGCTCGAAGGTGATGATCCAGGCCTCGCGGTGGTGGCCGCCTATGGCCGCCACACCGAAGGCCAGCGCCTGGCCGGGGATGGACTTGCAGTTGTAGGCGGCCATCTCCAGGCCTTTCACCTGCATAGCGTAATCCGCGGAATTATTGCCGTAAACTTTCGCCGCGCGCAGGGCGCCGTCGGCCAGCAAATTGCCGGCCTCTCCCTTGCGGGTGGCGATATCCCAGAGCAGCGTCTTGCCCTTCTCGGCGTCGCCGAACTTGAAGTCGCCCTTGGCCGCGCCGCGCTCTATGGCGTCGCCGTAGAAGCCCAGCACCGCGCCGGCCGAGATGGTGTCCAGGCCGTAATCGTCGCACAGGTAATTCAGCGAGCCCACCTGCTTGAGGTCGAACACATTGATGTTCGGGCCCAGCATGCCGATGTTCTCGTAGTCCAGCTCGCTTTCGCGGCCTTCCTTGTCGTGGATGGTGATGCCGCAGTGCATGGTGCAGCTGGGGCAGCCGTAGGTGGCGATGCGGGCGTCGTTGAGGTGTTCGCCGTCGAGCTTATAAGCCTCGGGGTGGGAAGTATGCCGCATGTTCTGCACCGGCAGGCCGTTAACCTCGTTGCACCAGCCCAGCACGGCGTCGGTGCTCTGCTTGGACCAGCCGCTCTTCTGGTCCAGCTCGCGGGCCTTCTTGAGCCCTTCCACGCCCAGCTTGCGCATCAGGTCCGCGTCGTGCTGCGGGATCTGTTTGGTGCCCTTCACCACTATGGCCTTGAGCATTTTAGAGCCCATCACGGCGCCTATGCCGGGCCTGCCGCCGGCGCGGCCTTCCAGGCTGCGTATCACGGCGTAGAGCACCTTGTTCTCGCCGGCCTGGCCGATATTGAGCACGCCCACGTTCTTGCCGTACTTGGCGTAGATCCATTCATTGGAGTGGTAGGTGCCCTTGCCCCACATCTCGGCGGCGTCGAGGAATTCCACCTTGTCGTCCTCTATGTTAAGGTAGACGGGCTTGTCGGCCTTGCCTTCCACTATCAGCGCGTCGTAGCCCGCCTTGCGCAGCTGGTCGGAAACGCGCGAACCGAGGTTGCCGTCGCCGTAGAAGCCGGTGAGCGGGGATTTGGCGGCTACTACCACCTTGCCGGTGTTGGGGGCCGGGATGCCGGCTATGGGGCCCAGGGCCACTACCAGCTTGTTCTCGGGGCCGAGCGGGTCTATGCCCGGCTTGAGCTCGTCGAAAAGAATCTTGGCGGCGAAGCCGCGGCCGCCCACCCATTTCTGGGCGAATTCTTCGGTAAAGGATTCTTTTTTCCAGGTCTTGTCGGTGAGATTAACCCTGAGTATGTATCCGGTCCAGCCTTTCATGGTCGCCTCCGTTGCATCGCCGCTGATCTTTAAATTTTACTCTTTTTGATATCCGCTTGGAATCCCGTCCCGTCAGTGGCCGCCGCCGGCCAGCATCTCCAGCGAGTGCGGGATTAGGTCGAGGATGGCGTCCAGCGATTCCTTTACGGCTTTGGGGCTGCCGGGCAGGTTGATGATGATGGTGTTGCCGCGTATGCCGGAGATGCCGCGCGAGAGCATGGCTTTCCTGGTCTGCTTCAGGCCTTCGGCGCGCATCAGTTCGCCGAAGCCGGGAATGGCGCGCTCTATTACGGCGTCGGTGGCTTCGGGGGTGACGTCGCGGCCGCTGAAGCCGGTGCCGCCGGTGGTGAAGACCACGCCTACCTTGAGGGTTTCGCAGTAGTGCATGAGTTTTTCTTTTATGGCGGGGAGCTCGTCGGGGACTATCTCCCGGGCGGCGAGGACGCCGCCTATGGTCTTCACCATTTCGTCTACGAGCTTGCCGCTGGCGTCTTCGGCCTCGCCGCGGGAGCAGCGGTCGCTGGCGGTCAGCACGGCGAATTTGAAGCTTTTTGTTTTTTCCATATTATCCTTGCTTAAACTTTTTCTATGGGGTCGCCGACTTCTATGGGGCCGTCTTCGAGGACTTCGGCGAAGATGCCTTTTTTGGGCATGATGCAGTCGCCTACCTGGTGGTAGATGGCGCAGCGGCTGTGGCATTCTTTGCCTATTTTGGAGATCTGGAGGACGGCGGTGCTGCCGACGCGGAGTTTGTCGCCTATTTTGAGGTCGGCGAGGGCGAGGCCTTGGGTGGTGAGGTTCTCGGCGTAGATGCCGGGGCGGATCTGGACGGTGGCTTTTTTGGCTTTGGCGTCGGCTATCTGGCGGCGGATGCTTTCGATGTCGAGGAGGCTGACCTGGCGCAGCTCGGTGCCGGCGTGGGCGTCGTCTTTTATGCCGTGGCCTTTTACGAGCAAAGCCTTCTGCACGTTCTCTTTAGGTACGCCTTTGCCGCTGCTGGTATTAATTGAAAAGATTTTTCCCATTTCGCGTATTCACACCTCTGGCTCAGGGCTGCCTCGGGGACCGGGTCGAAAAACGCGCTAGGGCACACCGTGCCCGTCGCTCATCCTCCTCCCTCGCCGCTTACGCAAGGCTCGGTCGTCGGAAGGTTTTTCTTACCCGGTCCCCGCGTCAGCCCTTCGCAGGCACCAATTATCCAATAAGAACAAAAGCTTTGCAGACAACTATTACTTCTTTCGTTTATAGAGGCCGCTTTTGCCGCCGGACTTTTCGAGCAGATACACGTCGGTGATCTCCAGGTCCTGGGCGAACATCTTGCACATGTCGTAAATGGTGAGGGCGGCGGTGCTGGCGGCTGTGAGGGCTTCCATTTCTACGCCGGTTTTGCCGGTGCAGCGGGCTTCGGTGTTTATGAGGACGCCTTCTTTTTGGACTTCGAATTCTACGCCGACGAAATTAAGGGGGAGGTTGTGGCAGAGGGGGATGAGGCCGGCGGTGTTCTTGGCGGCTAGGATGCCGGCGAAGCGGGCGGCCTGGAGGACGTCGCCTTTGGGGAGCTTGTTGGCTTTTATGAGGGCTACTATTTCTTTATTGAGGCGGATGTACGCCCGGGCTTTGGCTATGCGTTTGGTGTCTTTCTTCGCGCCTACGTCTATCATAAATTTCCTTTGGCCGCGGCCTAGCCGCCGATGCTGCTCATTTCTATGTGGCCGGCGGTCGGGGAGTCCTTCCGGTAATGAGATTTTACTATAAAAGCCTTTTTTATATACCTGGCGAGCTGGGCGTCGGTGGCGCCGTCCCGGATGAGGTCGCGCAGGGCGTGGGTGGGCGGCGAGAACAGGCAGGGGTAGACGCGGCCGATGCAGTCCATCCTTACACGGGTACAGCTGCCGCAGAAGTAGTCGCTGCGGCCGCTTATGAAGCCTATGCCGCCTTTTGCGCCTTTTAATTTATAGCGCCGGACGGGGCCGCCTATCTTTTTGCCGCCGGCGGGGCGCAGCTTGCCGAAGGCGGCTTCTATGCGCGCCTTGAGTTCGGCCGTGGGGAACAGGGCGTCTTTAAGGCGGGTGGAGCGTTTATTGACCGGGAAGAATTCTATGAAACGCACGGACAGCGGGTATTTCAGCGACAGGCGGGCGAAGTCTTCTATCTCGCCGTCGTTTATGCCGCGCATTATGATGACGTTGAGCTTCACTTTTTTGAAGCCGGCTTTTAAGGCGGCCTGCAGCCCGGCCCAGACCTTGTCGAAGCTGTCTGACCCGGTAATTTTTTTAAAAGTGCTTTTCTTGAGGGAGTTCAGGCTGATATTCACCCCGTCCACACCGGCCGCGCGCAGCGGGCGGGCCAGTTCGGGCAGCAGCACGCCGTTGGTGGTCAGCGCCAGTTCCTTAAGGCCGGGAATGGCTTTAAGCATCCCCGCCAGCCCGACGATATTCTTCTTGAGCAGCGGCTCGCCTCCGGTCAGCCGTATCTTTTTCACCCCCGCCTTCACGAAGGCCGCCGCGGCGCGCGCTATTTCCTCGTGCCGCAGCAGCTCGTCATGCTCCAGGTAGCCTTTCTTTTCCAAAGGCGTGCAGTAGATGCAGTTGAAATTGCACCTGTCCGTAAGCGAAAGCCTGAGATATTCTACAGCCATGAGATAAATTTAGCTTTACCGCCTTTTTTTATGGAGCCGCCTTCTTTTACCATGGTGAAGCCATTGGCTTCTGCCAGGGCCAGGATGTCGGCGGAACCGTTGTTGGAAACTTCGCAAAGGGAATACCCGGTCTTAGCGCTCACGTTGGAAAGCACCAGGGCGCGGCGCGGCGTGCGCGGCTCGAACGCGGCGGCGCAGGTCCCGTCGAGGAAACGCGGCGCGTAGTCGGCCCGGCCGCCCAGTTTGCGGATGGCCGGCCGTATATAGGCCAGGTAGGCCATGAAATTCGCCACCGGGTTGCCTGGTATCCCGAAAACCAGCCTGTCCCCTTTTACGCCGAAGAACATCGGCTTGCCGGGGCGCACGCGCACCTTGTGGAAAAGGGTTTTCACGCCCAGGGCCTTGAGCACGCCGGGGACCAGGTCGTAGTCGCCCATGGAGACCCCGCCGGAGATCAGGACGATGTCCGACTTCAGGGCTTTGCCTATGGCCGCCTTAAGCGTATTCTCGTCGTCGTGCGCTATCACCGGCGCGGCGCTTATGCCGTCGGTCTTGAGCAGGGCGCTAAGCATGGGGCCGTTGCTGTTATAGATGCGGTTGCGGCCCAGTTTTGCGCCGGGGGGCACTATTTCCCCGCCCGTGTTGATGAGCGCTACGGCCGGCAGCGCGCCTGTTTTAACGTGGCTGCGCCCGACGGCGGCCAGCGCGGCTATCTGGGAAACGGCCAGCACCGTCCCGCGCGCCAGGATCTTCTGCCCCTTCTTTATATCCTCGCCGCGCACGGCTATATTGGCGCCTTTCTTTATGCCGGCCTCGAATTTTACCCGGCCGTCTTTTTCGGAGGTGTCTTCCACCATCACCACGGCGTCGGCGCCGGCAGGCACCGGCGCGCCGGTCATTATCTTCACGCAGTCGCCGGGGCGGAGTTTGCCCTTAAACTCGGCGCCGGCCTGCACCAGGCCCGCGTTGCGCAGCTCGCGGCCGGGCGCGGCTTCGGCGGCGCGTACGGCGTACCCGTCCACGGCGGACTTATTGAAAGGGGGCATCTCAAGGCCGGACCGGATGTCCTCCAGCAGCACGCGGCCCACGGCGTCCTCGATGCGGGTCTGCACCGGCGGCAGCGGCTTCGCGTGTTTAAGAACTATTTTTATGGCTTCTTCGAAAGTTATCATGGCTTACCTCTTTATCAGATGCGCCGCCGTGGCCTTGAACGAGGCGTACACCTCGTCGCCGGGCTTCAGCCGCATGCCTTCCACCGACTGCCGGGTCATAGCGGCTATGATCCGGAACCCGCAATCGATGGAGACCTCGTATTCCAGCCTGCGCGGCACGGCGGCCAGCACTTTGCCCCTGAAATGGTTGCGCACGCTGCTGGCCTCCACCGTCCACGAGACGGAGACCGCCTCCGGCCTGACGCAGACCAGTACCTTGTCGCCCGGCGCGCAGGCGGAGATCACCTCCAGCGTGTTCTCCCCCGCCCGCACCGAGCAGAGGTTGTCGCTTTTGGCGGTCACCTCTCCGGGCACCACGGTCTCCACGCCCACGAAATCGGCCACCTCTTCGGAGGCGGGCCTGGAAAATATTTCCTGCGGCGTCGCGCTCTGCAGCAGGCGGCCGCCCTTGAGCACCGCCAGGGTATCGGCCAGCGCCAGCGCTTCTTCCTGGTCCTGCGTTACCAGCACCAGCGTGGTCCTGCGCGCTTTCGTGATCTTCGAGAGGTCGGCGATGATGCTCTCTTTGGCGCGGGCGTCCAGGCTGGAGAAAGGCTCGTCGAGCAGCACCAGTTTCGGCCGCGTCACGAAAGCCCGCGCCAGCGACACGCGGTGCCGCTCGCCCTGCGACAGCTGCCGGGAGTCCCGGTCCCGCAGGTGGGCTATTTTAAAAAGCTCCAGCATCTCCGCCGCCTGGCCGGAATCTTTAACGCCCCTGAACTTAAGCGGCAGAACTATGTTTTCATAAACGCTGCCGCCGGCCAGGTAGGGCCGGGAAAAAAGATAGGACATGGAGCGGCGCAGCTCCAGCCTGTGGGCCTTGCGCAGCGCGTCCTTGCCTCCTATCTTCAATTCGCCGGCCTTTATCTCCTGCAGCAGCGCCAGCGCGTTGAGCAGCGTGGTCTTGCCGGCGCCGTTGGGGCCTATCAGGGCGAAGGTCTCCCCTTTTTTTACGCGGAGGCCGTCCACCCGCAGGCTGAAGCCGGTGGAAAGCTCTATCACCAGGCCACTGAGAGTTATCATTCCGCGGCCGCCCGGCGCTGCTGTATGAAAGTCAGCGCGATATTGATGAGGAAAGTGATGGCCAGCAGGATCAGCCCCAGGGCGATGGCCGTGTCGAAATTGCCCATCTGGGTTTCCATCACGGTGGCCGTGGTCAGCACGCGCGTCTGGTGGCGGATATTGCCGCCCACCATCATCACGGCGCCCACCTCGGAGATAACGCTGCCGAACCCGGCTATGACCGCCGCCAGGATCGAAAGCTTCACTTCCTTGAGGCAGACCCAGAGCGCCTGCCATTGCCCGGCGCCCAGGGTCAGCATCTGCAGGTAGAATTTCCGGTCGAGGCTCTGCATGGCCGCCATGGACAGCGCGGTTATCACCGGCGCGGCTATGATCACCTGCGCCAGGACCATGCCTGCCGGGGTATAAAGCCAGCCGAGGAAGGCCAGCGGGCCGCTGCGGGCGAGCAGCAGCATCACCAGCAGGCCGACCACCACCGGGGGCAGGCCCATGCCGGTATTGATGACCGAAATGACTATCTTTTTTAAGGGGAACTTCTTTACCGCGATGACGGCGCCCAACGGCACCCCGATAAAAACCGCGATGAGCGTAGAGAAGACGGACACGTACAGGGACATCCGCACCACCCCGGCTATTTCCGGGTCACGGCTAAGTATGAGGGCTATCCCTTTTATAAATCCGTCGTAAATGAAGTCCATGTGTACGGCCCGGCGGCTACTTCACTTTGTAGTCGTAAAAGAACAGCTTCTTGCCGTACTTCTCCACGCCGAAATTCTCCACTATCTTCTTCGTCTTCTTCGAGAGCAAAAAGTCGAAGAAAGCCCGCGCCCCGGCCGCATTGGCCTTGGGGAACTTTTCGGGGTTCACCAGGATAAGGCTGTAGCGGTTGAGCAGAGCCTCGTCGCCTTCGCTAAGTATCTTCAGCGACAGGTTCTTCTTCAGAGACAGGTAGCTGGACCTGTCGGCCAGGACATAGGCTTCCTTCTCATTGGCTATCTTTACCGTGGCGGCCATGCCCTGGCCGGCTTCCAGGTACTTCTCGGCCGCGGGCTTCGCCTTGGCGAGCTCCCAGAGCTGCAGTTCCTTCTTGTGCGTGCCGGACTTATCCCCGCGCGAGACGAACAGCGCGCCGGAAGCCGCTATCTTCGCGAAAGCGTCCGCCGCTTTCTTCTCTTTCTTTATCTTCGCCGGGTCGGAGGCAGGGCCGAGCACCACGAAGTCGTTGTGCATGAACGTGGTCCTGTCGGTGCCGTAGCCCTCGGCCACGAACTGCTTCTCGTCGTCCGGGCTGTGCACCCAGAGGAGATCCGCCTCGCCCATCTTCCCCATCTGCATGGCCTGTCCTGAGCCGACGGCCACCGGTTTCACGGTATACTCCCCGCCCTTCTGAAAGGCGTCTATCAGGATGTCGAGCAGCCCGGTATCCTGCACGCTGGTGGTGGTGGCAAGGATCAAGGTCTTGTTCTTGACCGGGGGCGCGTCCTGCGCCCCGGCCTGGAACAGCGGCGAGACAAAAGCCGCCAGGCACAAACCCGCTAATATCTTTTTAATCATTTGTAATTCCTCTTACAGCTTGAAGCCGAGCTGCAGGTAGCCGTAATCGGCGTCGTCATGCGCGCCGGTGTCCTTCAGGTAGCGCCCGGCGAAGAAATGGGCATAGCCCGCGTCCAGCATGGCGCCGTGGCCCAGGTCCCACTTGAGCAGCAGCGATACTTCCTGCCCGGCATAAGGACTGGCGGCGGAAGCGATGGTCGGCCTCACTTTCCTCCCGGTGTAGTCGTACCAGTAGTCGCTGGTGCGCGCCAGCCAGAACACGCTGGTCCCGGCTGTCACTTTGACTTCGGCGAGAGGCTTCACGGAAAGCTCCAGCTCCGCGTCCTTCATGTTCTGCCAGCGGAAGAGGTCCATCACGCCGTACGGGTCGTGGGTGAACTGGTAGAGCGGCGTAAAGCTGTTGTTCTCGCCGTCGTTCTTGTCCTTGTCGCCGCTGGCGAAGTTGTAGGCGGCGGCGGCCCGTGGGCTCCACTTGCCTTTGAACTCGCGGCTCAGGTCGGCGTGCAGAGCCCAGGCGTAAACGTCCTTGCCCGCGCTCCTGCCGAACTGGTAGGGCAGTTCCGCGTCCAGCGCCAGGCCCAGCGGCAGGTTGGCCTGGGCGCGCAACCCGGCGGTGTGCCGGTTCAGCGCGGCAAGGTCCTGGCTGTCCTGGTTGGAGAGGAAATACGCCTCGGCCAGCGGGGCGTCCTTGTCCTTGCGGTAGCTCACGTACAAGCCGGACAGCATATCGTGCCGGTTGGGCTCGTTCCAATTGTCCCTCTGGTAGGTGATACGGGAGCCGTAGAAGACGTCGGCGGCGAGGCCGTTCTTCTTGTATTTAAGCACGGCCGCGTCCAGGTGCGACATCCTGTTATTCCAGGAAGGAGCCCCCAGCAGGCGCGATTTACCGTACTGGAATTCCTGCCTGCCCACTTTCAGCTCCAGCGGCAGGTCCGCCCAGAGCCCGGTCACCCTGGCATAGGCCTGGTGCAGGTCGAAAACGTCGTCCTGCGCCGGCCGGGGCAGGTTATAAGAAGCCTCCTGCGCGTCCACGCCTTCGGCGAAGAACTCGTATTTGCCGGGCAGCTCTTTTTTTACGTTGAGCCTGATGCGCTGGTACAGGTAGCCGCCGTGGTCGTCGGTGGCGTTATTGAAGTCAAAATTATCCTTGCGCTCCACGCGCACCCGTTCGTCCAGCCTGAAACTGGTCTTCCAGGCGGCATTCACCGCTTCCTGCGCCGCGGCGGAAACGGCACAGAGCGCCAGCAGCGCGGGAACAAACAGCATTTTGTTTCTCATCTTTTCGCTCCTGTTATTTTTCCGCTCCTGTTACCTGTCCTGAAAATAGATCGCGCTTACGGACCGCACCGCCCTGTCCGAGAAGAAATCCGGGGCGGGGAAGGTCCTGAACAACCCGCCGTCCTCGTCGGGAGCGGTCTTCACCAGCAGGAATTCCCGCTGGTCGTTGCGGTTGAACAGCTCCGAATACGAGACGGCCGCGCGGTAGCCGTCCCTGGCCGCCACGCAGAACATGCCGGTCCTGAGGTTCTCGCGGTTGAACGGGTAATACGGTTTGAGCACGTCCTTGAGCATGACGCCGGCAAAAGGCGTGGTGCTGTGGATGCCCTTGCCGCGGCCGTAGAAGACGGTCTCGTAGGTCTGAGTGCTGAGCCCGACGGGAAAGTCCGTCAGCTCCGCCTTCTTTTCCTCCCCGTAGAAGACGGAGATGGCCGGGGCGTACATCGGCGACAGCCCCTTCTCCACCGCCAGCGACTTCGGGTAAGACTTCACCGTTATCTTCACCGGTTCCTCTATGTTCCTCTCGCTGACCAGGTCGTTGGCGGCCACCAGCTTCGACCGCAGCGGCAGCGGCCACAGGTCCCTGGTCTTGGAGGGCACTATGCGCGCGGCCGAAGCGGCGATGATCACCTTATGCAGGTCGTTCGGATAATAGAGCTCTCCCCAGCTGAACACCGCTTTGTCGCCGGAAAAGTTTTCTATCTCGACGTAGACGTCGATTACCGGCGCGAAATCGAACTTGTTGCGCTTGTCCAGGACAGCAGTGTTGAGGATATCGAAAAGCGAGTAGCCTTCATATGTGTACGCCCCCACGAACTTAGGCTTGCCGGCCTCATCCAGCACGGTTTCCTTGACTACAACCTGGCGCTTGGCCAGCTTCGTAAAATCCACCGGCCCCGGGTTGGAGACCTCGCCGGCTATTTCCAGCTTCTGCAGCGGCAGCGCGGCAGGCTCGGTGTTGTCGTAAAAGTTATTTGTCGCGTCGTTGTTGTCGGCCGAGGCGAAAGCAAGCCCGGACCCGGCGCAAAGCAGCAGTCCCGCGCTCAATACAAAGATATTTTTCATCGCAGCTCCTTTAGTTCAAGCCCGCTCCAGCTGCGTGGCTTTTATGTTCTTAAGATACGCCACCAAATTGCGGTGCCGCTCTAGACCGGCTCTTTTTGTTTTCTGATACACGTAGAAGTTATCCTCCAGCAGCTTGAGCTGAGGAAAAACGTTCACCAATATTTTCGCTTTTAGTTCTTTCAGCACGCAATACCTGGGCACAAAGCCTATGCCGAGGGATTCGATGGCCGCGTTGATTATTCCCCGGATATGGTTTATTTCCGTGATATTGCCCAGCTCGGGCCGGCCGGAGGGCGGCAGGGCGTTGAGAAAATTCCCCCACCACTGCGCGCCCTTGTCCAGCGACAGCACATTGCAGGCCGCCAGGTCGGCCGGAGCCTTTATGCGGTTCCTCTTTATGAATTCCGCGGACGCGATCACCGCGTATTCCTCGCGGAACAGCGGCACCTTCTCCACTCCGTCCGCCCTGTGGTTCTTGCAGTCTATGATTATGTCCAGCTCGTCGTTCAGGAGCGGCTTCAGCAGCTCGTGGCGGAACTGGAAATCGATATGGACGCCCGGGTTCTTCGTCACGAAGCCCTTCAGGTACTTTACCAGCAGCGTGGTGCCGAACTCTACCGTGGCGCCCAGGCGTATCGTGCCGGTGTTGTTCTTCTTCGCGCCGGCTATCTGCTCTTCGGCCTTCTCCAGCTCGTAGAACACGGCCTCGCAGGTCTTATAAAGTATTTTGCCGGTCTCGGTGAGGGAGAGCTTGCCGCCGGCCTTCTTGAAAAGGTCTTCCTTGAGGCCGCGCTCGAGCTTGGCCACGGCGTGGCTTACCGCCGGCTGCGTCAGGAACAGCCTTCGGGACGCCTCCGTATAATTGAGCGTCTGCGCCACGGCGAAGAAGGTCTTAAGCTGGTAAAGGTCCAGGGGCATGTTCGGCGATATGAATTCGGTGCATACTCCGTATGAACACTATGAATTATACTAATATGCCGCAAAATATTACCATAATCCCGACAGCTTCACAGGAGGACCAAGATGAACACTATTTTCCAGATACCCGAACCCGTCAACGAACCGCTGCTGACCTACGCGCCCGGTACGCCCGAGCGCAAGGAACTCAGGGCCAAGATCGGCGAGCTCAGGGGCCAGGTAATAGACATCCCCCTCATCATAGGCGGCCGCGAGATCCGCACCGGCCGCACCGCGGACATAGTGGTCCCGCATGAGAACAAGAAGGTGATAGGCCGCTACCACAAAGCCGGGCCGAAAGAGGTGGAACTGGCCGTGAGGGCCGCCGCCGCGGCCCGCGAGACCTGGGGCCGCATGCCCTGGCGCGCCCGCGCGGCCGTCTTCCTGAAAGCCGGCGAACTGCTGGCCACCACCTGGCGCCAGACCCTCAACGCCGCCACGATGATAGGCCAGTCCAAGAACCCGTACCAGGCCGAGATCGACTCCGCCTGCGAGCTGGTGGACTTTTACCGCTTCAACACCTGGTTCGCCGAGCAGATCTATAACCAGCAGCCGCTCTCGCCCTCGGGCAACTGGAACTACGTGGATTACAGGCCGCTAGAAGGCTTCGTGTTCGCGGTGACACCGTTCAACTTCACTTCGATAGCGGGGAACCTCCCGACGGCGCCGGCCATAATGGGCAATACCGTCATCTGGAAGCCGGCCTCCTCGGCGGTCTACTCCGGCTACTTCCTGATGAAACTCTGGCAGGCCGCCGGCCTGCCCGACGGCGCCATCAACATGCTGCCCGGCTCCGGCGCCGAGGTAGGCAACCCGGTGATAGACAGCCGCGACCTGATGGGGCTGCACTTCACCGGCTCCACCGGCGTTTTCAACGGCATGTGGAAGAGCATCACGGGGAACTTCAGCAAGTACCGCGGCTACCCGCGCGTGGTGGGCGAGACCGGCGGCAAGGACTTCATCTTCGCGCACGAATCCTGCGACCCCGAGGCGCTGAAATGCGCGCTGATCCGTGGCGCCTACGAATACCAGGGCCAGAAATGCTCGGCCGCCAGCCGCGCCTATATCCCGCGCTCGGTCTGGAACTCCATCAAGGACGACCTGGTGGACCAGATAAAAGGGATCAAGATGGGCCCGGCAGAGGACTTCACCAACTTCTTCAACGCGGTGATAGACAAGCACGCCTTCGGCGCGATAAAGGGCTACCTCGACTTCGCCGAGGCCGCGCCGGACGCCAAAATACTGGCCGGCGGCGGCTGCGACGATTCCAGCGGCTATTTCATCCAGCCCACGCTGATAGAGACCATCAGCCCGCACTTCAAGACGATGGAGGAGGAGATCTTCGGGCCGGTGATGACCGTGCACGTGTACGACGGCGGCAAGTTCGAGGAAACCCTGCGCCTCTGCGACGAGACCTCGCCCTACGCGCTGACCGGCGCCATCTTCGCGCAGGACCGCGCGGCCGTGCTCAGGGCCGAAGACGTGCTGCGGCACGCGGCCGGGAACTTCTACATAAACGATAAACCTACGGGCGCCGTCGTGGGACAGCAGCCCTTCGGCGGCACCCGGGCCTCCGGCACCAACGACAAGGCCGGCTCGCTCATAAACATGATGCGCTGGACCTCCCCGCGCGCGGTGAAAGAGAACTTCACCCCGCCGCACGACTACAGGTACCCGTTCATGCAGCAGGAAACCGTCCCGGCGGCAAGAACACGGAAATTAAAGGCCGCGGGGAAGTAAGCGGGATTATCGGGAAACGGCTTTGTTGAGGGCCCGGAGCTCGTAGGCGTCCAGGTAAAGGACTATAGCGGTCTGCTCCAGGGCCCCCGCCATGTTGCGCAGGTTCTGCGCCACCTTCGCGGCCGCGGTACCGGAGCCGGCGGAGGCTTTCGCGGCCGCCTCCTCGTTCCTTTCCGCGGCCTGGCGCTGCGCGCTGGCGGCGTCGCACAGCTTCAGGGCCGTACCTTCTTTCTCGGCCGCCTGCCTGTCGCGCTCTTTGGCCGCCGGCGAGGCGTAAGCCGGCTTGCGGGGCGGCAGTTTCCCTTTCTCCGCGGGCGGCGGGGTCAGCAGCTGGCGCAGGGTATCGCAGAAACTCACAATGCGGTCCGCCGGTTTGCCCGCCGGGGACTGGAAAGAAGTGGTATTGCCGGCCAGCATGGCGGTGGAGATGGGCAGTTCCATAGTCACAGCGCCGTCGGTGGCAGCGGAGGCGGCGCGGCAGGCGAACAGCAGCACGAAGATAAAGGCAATGGCACTTTTCATTTATTTACCCGCATAAAATATACAAAATTACCCCCGGCGCCCGCTGTATACGCAAAAAATACTAAAATAGTGGCGGGTTAAACCTAACAAGCGGTAGCAAGAAGGCAGGTTTCATGAAGAACTACGCCCTAGCGGTCCTCTTTGTTTTTATAAGCTGCCTCCCGGCGCAGGCCGGGTTGCCCAAAGTCCTTATACTCGCTACCGGCGGCACCATAGCCGGCACCGGGACGACCGCCACGCAGACCGCCGGCTACAAGGCCGCGGTGCTGCCCGTGGAAAGCCTGCTGGCCGCCGTGCCGCAGATAAAAGAACTGGCCCTCGTCGCCGGCGAGCAACTGGCGCAGGTGGACAGCAAGAACATGACGCCCGCCATCTGGCTGAAGCTGGCCGCCAGGATAAACAAGGCCTTCTCCTCGGGCGAGGCGGACGGCGTGGTGGTCACGCATGGCACCGACACCATGGAAGAGACCGCCTATTTCCTGAACCTGACGGTGAAGAGTTCCAACACCGTGGTGCTCACCGGCGCCATGCGCCCGTCCACCGCCCTGAGCGCCGACGGCGCAATGAACCTCTACAACGCCGTGGCCGTGGCCGCGGAACGCGCCTCCGAGAACAGGGGCGTGCTGGTCTGCCTTAACGACCAGATAAACGGCGCCCGCGAGGTCACCAAGACCAACACCTCCACCCCCGACACCTTCCGCTCCGGAGATACGGGCCTGCTGGGCTACGTACAGGGCGGCAAGCCTGTCTATTACAAAGCCACCGTGCGCGTGCACACCGCGCAGACCGCGTTCGACGTTCTGGCGGCCACCACGCTGCCCCGCGTGGAGATACTTTACGGCTACGCGGGCGTAAGCCCGGCGGCGGCGGAAAGCCTGGTAGCGGCGAAGGCGGACGGGATAATTTACGCCGGCGTGGGCAACGGCAGCATTTACGAAGAAGTCCTGCCCGTGCTGAAGAAGGCCTCGGCGGCCGGCACGGCCGTGGTGCGCGCCTCGCGCGCCGGCAATGGCCTCATCACCCGCAACGGCGAGGAGGCCGACGATCTGAACGGCTTCATAACGGCCGACAACCTTACGCCGCAGAAAGCGCGCGTGCTGCTGATGCTGGCCCTGACGAAGACGCGCAACCCGGCGGAGATACAGGAAATTTTCCTCAGCTACTAGGCGCGGCGCAACGGAGAACAGCGGATGAAGATGACGAAAGACCAGATGACGTCGGGCTACCTGACGCACGAGCTGCGCGCCCCGCTGGCCGCCATCCGCTTCGCCCTGGAGATCTTTCTCGATAAGAGCGGCACCAGGCTTACCGACGAGGACCGCCACATCCTTTCGATAGCGATGCGCAACACCACCAAGCTCAACCTGCTCATCAACGATATCATGGAGCTTTCCAAGATCCAGACCGGCCGCCTGAGCACCGCCCCCGTGGAAACCGACCCGATAAAACTCGTGCGCGAAACCGTGGAGGACATGCTCTCCTGGGTGGAGCACGCCAAGCTCAACGTGAAGATCACCGCCCCGGACAAATGCCCCACGGTCTTCGTGGACCAGCGCAGGACCGGGCAGTCGCTGATCAACCTGATCTCCAACGCCATAAAGTTCACACCTACCGGCGGCCTGATAGAAGTGATAGTGGAGACCGGCGCCGGCAAGCACGAGGGCTTCGTGGTGGTCTCGGTAAAGGACACCGGCTGCGGCATTGCGCCCGATGACGTCGCCAAGGTGTTCGGCTATTTCGTGCAGGTGGGCTCTCCGGAAAAACGCTCGGAAGGCACCGGCCTGGGCCTGTCCCTGGCCAGGTCCATGGTGGAAATACAGGGCGGCAATATGTGGGTTACCAGCGAGCTGGGCAAAGGCTCCAAGTTCATCTTCACCATGCCGCTCTACACCGGGCAGAAGCCGCCGCCCCCGGAGACGGACGCCGTGCTCCCGCCCGGTACGCAGCCCGGCAACACGCCCGGCGCGCAGCAGTTCCCCACGGGCAATCCCGCGGCCATACCGCCCGCGGGCGGCGCCCCGGAAGTTCCCCCTTCAAAATAATAGTTTATTGCGCCGGTACCGGCGCGGAGCTGGTGTAAATGGCGGCGCAGTTCTTGCGCAGCCAGCGGCGGTGTACCGCGTAATCCGGGCAGGCCGCGCCCACATGCGCCCAGAACCTTTTGGAATGGTTCATCTCGCGCAGGTGGCAGAGCTCGTGGATCACCACGTAGTCCAGCGCTTCCGGCGGCACCGAGGCCAGCCGCAGGTTGAAATTGAGGTTTTTTTTAACCGAGCAGCTGCCCCACATGGTGCGCTGGTCCTTTATGAACACGCGGTTATAGTCCAGCTCCAGCGTGCCGGCCCAGTGCTTTACCCTTGCGTTTATTATCTCCCGCGCCCGCTCCCTTTCGGCGGCGCACACCGGCGCCCGCCGCGCGCGCGCCCGCCTGCGCGGCCGGTAAACGCGCGGCTGCGGAAAGATCTCCGGCAGGTCGCCGGCCAGCTGGCGCAGGAACAGCCTGACGTCGCGGCAGACGCCGCTTACGGTCACTGGAACCCCGCCCGGCCGCATAATTCTTCGCTTACCATGCGTAAATTATAACAAATGGCATTTAGACTTATTTTTCATCCACCTCCTCCCAGTCTATTACCGTGCCCCCGCTGGTGGGGAAATACGGGCTTACCAGCCAGTTCATGCCATACCCCCGCAGCACGCGGAACTCGCACACGCGGAAGCGCTTCTCCTCGTGGACGTCCAGCATCAGCGCGCTCATGGAAGGCACCGGCACGAAGGGATAGAGCTTGCGCAGCACCTCCCCCTTCATGTCCGGCGGGATCAGGTATTCGTCCACGAACCCGCCGTCCACCTTCAGCGGCCGCAGCGGGAACGGCAGCGGCGCGGCCATCGGTTTTTCCACGGTTTCCATAAGTCCTCCTTGCCCCGCCTATAGCCTAGCAGGCCAACCCGACAAAGGCGTGTCGGCTTGGAAACAAGCGCTTTTTACAAAATGGCCCCGGCCAGGTGCGTGCCTGGTCAAAAAAGCGCCCTGCTGCCGGTGTTTATAGCCGCGTTCCTTCGGCGGTGCTGAAAAAATGCATGTGTTCGCGTTTGAAAGTGAACCAGGCGCGGGTCTGCGCCAGGGGCCATTTCAGCGTGGTTGAGCAGCGCAGCGCCGTGCCTCCGGCCGAAAGGGTAAGCGTGGTGAGCGCGCCGGTAGGCTCGCAGAGGTCCACGGCGGCCTCCAGCCAGCCTTCCCGCGGCGCTGCGGACACTTCCAGGTCTTCGGGGCGGATACCGCAGGTAAGGTCTGACAGGCCCGCTTCCGGCCCGCTCAGCGCATAACCCATCGCGGTCATTTCCTTCTTTTGCAGGATGTTCATCTGCGGCATGCCTATGAAGGTGGCCACGAAGATATTGGCGGGTTTCTCGTAGATCTCGCTGGGCGTGCCCACCTGCTGTATCTTCCCCTCCTGCAGGATCACTATCTTATCCGACATGGTCATGGCTTCTATCTGGTCGTGCGTGACATAGATGACCGTACCGTTGACTTTCTTAAAAAGCAGCCTCAGCTCGCCGCGGGTCTTGTCGCGCAGCTTGGCGTCCAGGTTGCTGAGCGGCTCGTCGAGCAGGAACACCTTGGGGTTGCGCACCAGCGCGCGGGCCAGCGCCACCCGCTGCCGCTGCCCGCCGCTAAGGGCGCGCGGCTTGCGCTCCAGCAGCGCCTCAAGACCGAGCATCTCGGTGGTGGTTTTAACGCGGGCGGTTATCTCGGCTTTATCCACTTTCCTGAGCCTGAGCCCCAGCGAGATATTATCTTCCACCGAGAAATGCGGGTACAGCGCGTAGTTCTGGAACACGAAAGCCATGTCCCGGTCGCGCGGGGCTACGCGGTTCATATCGAGCGCGCCTATGGCGACTTTGCCGGAGGTCTGGTCCTCCAGGCCCGCTATTATCCGCAGCAGGGTGGTTTTGCCGCAGCCGGAAGGGCCCAGGAGCGAGACGAACTCCGTGTCCTTTACCGTGAACGAGATATCGGTCAGCACCGGGCGCGGGGCGCCCTCAAAGGTCTTGGAGATATTGCTAAGTTCTACTTCAGCCATAGGTTAATCCTCAGTAGTAGAGAGTCACTTTTCCGCCGGTGCAGCCGGGCTTGTGGCGCAGTTTAAGCGTTACGCCCTTGTCCCGCGCGCTCGCGGTAACCTTGCCCCCCGCCGCCGTAACGGAGGAGACGGTCAGGCCGGAGAAGTCGATCAGGTCCGTTTCGGCCGAAGCCGTATTGTAGGCCAGCTCCAGGCCGCGGTCCGTGTACGCTATGGAGGTTATCTCGCAGGTGGCGTAGCGGATAGTGGCGCCGGTCTTTAACTTGTAATGCAGCGGCACTATAACGGCGGAGCGGTTGCGCATCAGCAGCGGGAACTCTATTTTGTCCCCGTTAAAGTCCGCGGTGACCGCGCCCGGCATCATGTCGTCGTGGAAGTTGGCCAGCAGCAGGAAGCCGGACTCCTTGTCCCGGCGCAGCATGGTAATCAGGTCGTAGCCGCCGGTGCTCACGCTCTTCTTCACGCCCAGCTCGCGGCAGACCTCGTCGAAGGCCGGTTTGAAGTAGTCGAACTTGTCGGAGAAGTGGAAGCCCAGCAGGCAGAGCGTGCCTTTGCCCACCTTGCGCACAATGCCGCAAGGCTTGTTCTTGTAAACGGCTATTACTTTGTCGTCGGGCCGCAGGCCGCCGAAGGTGTTGATGTCCTGGTTGTGCAGGTAGGTCTCGCGGCCCAGGAAGTCTATGGTGCGGACCTTACAGGCTTTTTCAGCCGTCAGGCCGAGCGAGTCCAGGAAGACGGGGCACGGCTTCCAACCCTTGTCCATAAGCAGGGTCTCGCCGCAGAACAGCAGCTTGCCACCCTTCTCCACGTAGCCAAACAACTTCTTCTGCGAAGCCGCGTCCATAAATCTTGAGGAGAACATAGCCAGCGCCGGGGCCTTGATGGCCGGGGTCTTCTGGATGTCGGTCAGGCCGGTCTGGTAACCGGCCAGGTACGCCTGGCGGGCCAGCCCGTCGAAGAAGAATTCGTTGCGTATGGCGAACATCTTGTCGGCCATGGGGCCGTCGAGGTATTCGGTATTGTAATAGTCGCCGTAGAAGCCCAGGTCCAGGTCGGCCGCGGGCGGCATGGCCGCCACGCCGGCGCCTATGCCGTTGGCGAAGTCGCCGAAACCCTTCAGGCTTTTATAATGGCTGCGCAGCCGCCCGTCGGAAGCCACCGGGGCCTGCCACTCGTGGTAAAGGCCGAACTGGCCCACGTTGCCCTCGTTGGTGCCGCCGGCGAACATGTAGCAGTTAAGGCCGTTAACGCCGCTCATGAAGGTGGTTTTAAGGTTGAGCTCCACGTCGGCGGGGTAAAGCCGCGGCTTGTCGCTCAGGATGCCGGTCTGGAGCTCCGCGCAGACCACGGGCGAGCCCTCGGGCGTTATGCTCCTGACCACGGCGGTGGTGATGGCTATGTCGTGGAAGTTCTCGTAGTCCAGGCGGCGCATCTGGTAGGCGCCCCCGAAGATAACCCCGGGCACTTTCTCGGCGAACTTGCCGAACTTTATGGTGGTGGTGGGCGAGTAAATGCCGCGGCCGCGCAGGTCGTAGTCGTAGAACTGCGGAATATTGGCCAGCACGGCCGTGCGTACGCCCAGCTTCCTGGCCATGGCATGGAGTTTTGCGAAGTAGACGGCGTAGTATTCTTTGTAGTAGTCCCCCCAGTCCAGCAGGCAGCGGAGATTCCCCTCCTCCAGCATATTGGACGGCTGCTTTATCGCCTGGAAGTCTTTGTAGGAAGTTCTGTACGCCGCGTTCAGTTTGCCTATGCCCGCGTACCTTTTCTTAAGGAAGTCGCGGTACATCCGGTCGGAATAGGGCGCGTAGTCGCCTATCTTGCCCAGCCAGTTGATCATGCCTATCTCGTTGCAGAGCTGGAAGAACGGGATATTGCCGGCGGGGTACTGGGCGGCGGTGAGCAGGGGCACCAGCTTCTGGTACCAGGCCTGCACCTTGGCCAGGAACCTGGGGCTGTTATAAGCCGGCGGAGCCTGGTGGTGTATGGTTTTTCCCTCGTTGGCGGCCAGGAAGACCTCCGGGTACTTTTCGTTCAGCCAGTCGGGCAGGCCTTCGTTCATCATCTCGCCGTTGGACACGGGGCCTATGCGGGGGATGAAGTAAAGGCCGCTCGCTTCCACCAGGCGCATGAATTCCAGCAGGTTCCTGCGCGGGTGCGTGCGCCCGGTAAAGTCGAAAGCTCCCTCTTTAACCTCGTGCCAGCGCCAGGGGATATAGGAAGCCACGGCGTTAAGGCCGGCGGCTTTGGCCTTGGCCAGCCGGTCGGCCCAGTCCCTGGGGTCGCACCGGAAGTAGTGGAACTCGCCGGAGTAGATGAAAGTCGGCTTGCCGTTCAGGATGAAGTTGCCGCCGCGCATTTCGGGAATAGTCAAAGGTTTCACAGGGTCTCCGTTCTGATCTGATAATCTTCGGTCACGGCGCCGGCGGGTTTGCTCACGGTTATGCGGGTACGCTTGCCGCGCACCAGCCGTTCCATGGTGAAGCCGTCCCAATGCGCCGGCAGCTTGGGGTCCACCACCAGCTTGCCGTGTTCCACGCGCACGCCCAGCAGCCGCTCGGTGATGCACTTGAACAGCCAGGCCGACGAGCCGCTGTACCAGGTCCACGCGCCTTTGCCCTCGTGGATGGATTCGGGGCCCTCTATATTGCCGGGGGTAACGTAAGGCTCGCCCTTGTATTTATCCGCGTCCTTCATCGACAGCAGCGGCGGGCACAGCCGCGCCACGGTCTCGTAAACCTTTTCGGTATTGCCGGCCAGGGCCTGCGCCCAGATGGCCCAGGTGGCCGCGTGGGTGTAAACGCCGCCGTTCTCGCGGATGCCGGGGGCGTAGCGGGTGAGGTAGCCTATGTTCTTGTCCACCACCGAGTAGGCCGGGGTGAACAGCAGCACGCCGTAATCCCGGTAAAGCCGATCCTCGGTTATAGCCATCAGCTTTTTTGCCTGTTCGCCTTCCACCACGCCGCTGATCACCGCCCAGGTCTGCGGGTTAAGGTGGAACTTGCCCTGCTTGCAGGCTTCCACGCCCAGCACCTCGCCGTTGTCCTTGGTGGCCAGCATGAAGCGGCCGTCCTTGAAAGCGTGCTTCAGCAGGGCAGTCTTGAGCTTCTGCGCCGCCAGCGCGTAGCGCGCGGCCCGCTTGTCGTTCTTGTCCTGCCTGGCGCAGAGCCCGCTGAAAGAATTAAGCACGACGACAAAGAACTGGGCCAGCCAGATGGATTCGCCTTTCCACTTTACGCCCACGCCGTTAAGCCCGTCGTTCCAGTCCCCCTCGCCCATCAGCGTAAGGCCGCGCGGGCTCAGGCGCTTGAGCACGCGCTCTATGGAGGCCACGCAATGCTCGTAAACGGTGCCGGAACCGCCGTCGTAATAAGCGGCTTTTTCCGTGAGTATGCCGAAATCGTCGGTTTCGCTTATATAGCCCGCCGTCACGAAAGGCAGCCAGAGCAGGTCGTCGGAAATATCGGTGAACCGGCCCTCTTCGGAGATGGGATGCCACCAATGCTGCACGGTACCGTCTTTCTTCTGGTGGGTGGCATGCTCTTTTATCTGGGCCTTGGTCTTGGCGGGGTCCAGCGCCAGCCAGAGCTGGCTGTCCTGCAGCTGGTCGCGGAAGCCGAAGGCCCCGCCGCACTGGTAATAGGCGGTCCGGCCCAGCAGGCGGCAGGAGATGGTCTGGTACTTAAGCCAGTAATTTATCAGGGCGTCCACGGCGGGTTCCGGCGTTTTCACGATGAACCTGCTGCACAGTTCCAACCAATGGTCTTTTGTCGCTTTCAGCAGCGCCTGCGGTTTCTTAAGCGCCTTGATGTAGGCCGGGTAATCCTTGGCGAAGGTTTCATGCCTGAGCGCGCCCAGCATGAAGTTTATGTCTTTGGTTTCACCGTCGGCTAGCTCCAGGTCGAACTTCATGGAGACTATGGGTTCGAAGCCCATGCCGGTCCGGCCGGACAGGGCGCCGCCTTCTTTAAGAAAGCGCGCGTCGTGCCAGGAATTGTAAGCGCCGAAGATCTCCTCCTTGTCGCAGGTGTACGACGAGGGCTCGGCGCTGGCGGCGAAGACGGCGGTGAAGGGCCAGCCCTTGTTCCAGCCGGCGTCGCCGGGCAGCGGCGCGGTCCACAGGTTGGAGTCGGCCAGGATCGAATTGGTCTTTTTGTCGAACTTCGTCTTGACGAAAAGGTTGTGGAATTCCCGGTGCCAGTCGGGGAAAACGCCCAGCAGCAGCTCCAGGTAGCTTACTACGGAGATATTGCGCTTCCTGCCGGAGACGTTCTTCAGTTTTAAAGTCCAGACCTCGCACTTCATCTCCTGCGGCACGAAGATAGTCCACTCGGCTTCTATGCCGTTGGCCTGCGTGTTGAAGACGGTATAGCCCATGCCGTGCACGCAGCTGTATTTTTCGAAAGCGGGTTTGAGCGGCTGCGGGGTGACGGACCAGGACTCGCCGGTGTCGTTGTCGCGCAGCAGCAGGAACTTGCCGCAATGATCGCCCACGGTGTCCTGCTGCCAGCGGGTGATGCGGTTGAGCATGGAGTGCTCCAGCCAGGAGTAGCCGCCGCCCGCCTGGGAAATAGTAACGCCCCACTGGCCGTTGGAGATGACGTTTATCCAGGGCCTGGGGGTGCGCCAGTCGGTGACCGTGTAGGAAGCGCCGCCGTCGGAAAAATGACCGTATTTGTTCTTAAGCATCGTTCAGCCTTTTACCGCGCCGGCGGCTATGCCTTTTATGTAATGTTTCTGGGCCATCAGGAAAATGATCACCGCGGGCAGCACCACCACCACGGCGCCCGCCATCAGCAGGCCCCAGTCGGTGTTGTACTGGCCGTTCAGGCCCGCCAGGGCCACGGGCAGGGTGTATTTGTCCTCGCGCAGCATGATGATGAGCGGCCAGAGAAAATCGTTCCACGCGCCGATAAAGCTGAACACGGTAAGGGTGGCGATGATGGGTTTGCACAGCGGCAGCATGATGCGCCAGAAGATGGCGAATTCGGAGAAGCCGTCGATGCGCGCGGCCTCCAGGATCTCTTCGGGGATCTCGGCCATGAACTGGCGCAGCATGAAGATGGCGAACACCGCGGCCGTGCCCGGCAGCACCAGCCCGGCGTAAGAATTCAGCAGGCCCATGGATTTCAGGATAAGGAACACCGGCAGCATGGTAACCTGGCCCGGCACCATCATGGTTACCAGCAGCAGCGCGAACAGTTTTTCCCGGCCGGGGAACCTGAGCTTGGCGAAGGCGTAGGCGGCCATGGCGTTGAACAGCACGGACAGCACCGTGACGCTTACCGCGTAGATCACGCTGTTGAAGAGGTGCAGTCCCATGTTGACCGCGGCGAAGAGGTTCCTGTACCCGGCCAGCGTCCAGAGCTGCGGCAGGATGGTCGGAGTCTTGGTGAAGATCTCGCCGGGGCTTTTGAACGACGTGGACAGCATCCACACGAAAGGGAAAAGCGTGATGACGACGGACGCCAGCATGAAGGCGTAGAAAGCGAACTTGTAGGCGGGCGAATGACGTTTAGCGGCGGCCATTAGAAGTTTCCCTCCAGCTTCTTCTGGACCCTGAACTGCACGGCGGTGAAGGCGAAGATCAGCCCGAACAGGATATAGGCCATGGCCGAGGCGTAGCCCAGGTTATAGAACTTGAAGCCCTGCTGGTACATGTACAGCACCACGGACATGGTGGCGTTCAGCGGGCCGCCGCCGGTCATGATGTACGGCTCGGCGAAGAACTGCAGGTAGCCGATGGTGGTCATCACTATCACGAAGAAAGCCGTGTTCCTGAGCATGGGCAGCGTGATGTACCAGAACTCCTGGCGCGTGGTCGCGCCGTCGATGGAGATTGATTCGTAGAGCGAGTCGGGGATGGACTGCAGCGCGGCCACGAAGATGATGGTGTTGTAGCCGAAGCCCTTCCACACGGCCATGAGAATAAGGGAAGGCAACGCCAGCCAGCGGTTGGACAGCCAGCCCTGCGCGGGCAGGCCGACGTAGCCGAGCGCCAGGTTGAACAGGCCGAACTCCGGGTTGTACAGCCAGCGCCAGATCATGGCCACGGCCACCATGGTGGTGATGACCGGGATAAAATAAGCTACGCGGAAGAAAGCCCTGGCCCTGAGCAGCTGGGCGTTGAGCGCCAGCGCCATGGCCAGCGAGAGCGTGACGCTGACCGGCACGCCGATAAAGGCGAAGACCAGGGTATTGCGCAGGCCGGCCAGGAAGACCGGGTCGCGCAGCAGGCCGGCGTAATTCTCCAGGCCGACGAAAACCACCTTGGTCCAGTCGTTCACGCCGTACATGTTCCAGTTGGTCATGCTGGCCACGAAAGACGCGACGATGGGGATGAAAAGGAAGACCGCCAGGATCAGCACGGCGGGCAGCAGGAATAGTACCGCGATAGGCTGGTACTTGCTCCGGGTGCCCGTGCGCGTGCCGCGCAGGTGCAGCGCTACGGCGCTGACGGGGATAAGGCACAGGAATATCGCCAGCCAGATCTTGAACGCTCCGCTCTGCTGCCGCTCGGACTTGGCGAGGATCTTCTCTATGCGGGCCGAAAGCTTTTCCCTGGCGGCCTGAGGCGTGACACGTCCGAAAACGGCTTCTTCCACGGCGTCGTTGATGTTGCCGGCGATGTTCTCCCACTCCGCCACCTGGGGCGGCGCCTTGGCCGTGTCCAGCTCCAGCCTGAAGGCCGAGAGCTGCGGGTTCCCCGCCAGGGCCGGGGCCAGCCAGGCTTTGCGGCTGGCGGGCAGGTCGCCGGACAGGGCGTACCACCGGGCCTGCATCTCCGGGCCGGCCAGGAACTCCATGAACTTCCACGCCAGGGCTTTGTTCGGGGAACTCTTGAACATCACCAGGTTGCAGCCGCCCATGAACGAGGCCCGCCGCTCCCCCGCCGGCAGCGGGGCGGTGGCCCAGCGCCCGTTCAAGAGCGGCTTGCTGGTTTCCAGCTGGGAGATCATCCAAGGGCCGGAAATAAAAACGGGATAGTAGCCGGACTCGAAAGCCGTAAGCAGGTCCGTGTCATTGCCGCCTTCCAGGGGCGCCAGGTCCTCGTCGAAGAAGCGCTTGAGGTAGTCTATGGTCCCCTCGAACTTGCCGGCGGTCAACGGCGAGTCCTTCAGCAGTTCGCCGCCGTTCTGCCAGTAGAACATCAAAAAGATCTGCCAATCGTTGGTGGGCAGCGAGAAAGCGTAGCCGCCGTCCTTGGAAGCTTTCAGCGCTTTGGAGAATTTGTAGAAGCTTTCCCAGTCCGTAGGGAATTTCTTATAGCCGGCCCTGGCGGCCAGGTCCTTGCGGTAGTACATTACCCGCGTGTCCACGTACCAGGGCAGGCCGTACCACTCGCCCTGGTGGAAGTTGGAATCGCGCGCGCCGGGGAAGAAGTCAGCGGTGTCGAGCGCCGAAGTTTTCAGGAAACCGTCCAGCGGCTCTATGGCGTTCATCGCCCTGAATTCAGGCATCCAGGTGGTGCCCAGCTGGCTGATGTCCGGAGCCATGTTCCCCACTACCGCGGTCACCAGCTTCTCATGCGCGCCCGTCCACGGGATGCCCTGCGTCACTATCTTTACGCCCGGGTTCCTGGCCTCGTAAAGCTCCGCGGCCTGGCGTATCAGCTTGCCCTCCGCGCCTATGGCCCAGACGTTAAGCTGCTGCCCGGCGCAGGCGGGCGCGCGGCCCAGGCAGAAGACCAGGCCGAGCGCCGCGTAGAATGCCTTGTTCTTTAAGCTCATGCGCCTTTGTTTATTTGCAGCTCGCCCAGGTAGGTGGCGGGCGCGAGGAAGAACCAGTTGAACTTGGCGTCGGAGCCGAGTTCCCTGTCGATGTTGCGCGCCGCCAGGGAAAAACCTATCCGGCCTTCGCCCAGGCCGAAGACCGGCCGCTCCAGCGCCAGTACCGCCGCGTAGCCCCGGGCGGTAACGGTAGAGTCCACTATGCGGCAGGCCAGGGCGGTCCTTTCGGGGTGGAAGAATTCGCGGACGCGCACCGCGCCTGCGGCCGGGGACATTATTACCTGGTAATCGTCCCCCCCGCCCCAGGCGAATTTGTTATTGGCCGAATCTATGTAAAGCTCAAGGGAATCGTCCTCGTACATGCGGTCCGCGGCATGCGTGGAGACCAGTTCACCGTCGTTCACGCTTAATCTAAAAAAAAAATACCTGCTGTTCGCCAGCAGGTCGGCGGTAACTTTGTAGCCGGGTTGGCGGTTTTGGCCGCTCTGCAGGTATCGGCCGTCCAGCTCTACGTTCTTGCCTGCCGTTGCCCACAGGCCGGCGTTAAGGGTGAGGTCCTCGGGCTTCAGGGCATCCCCTATCCTTTCTACGTTCGCGAAAGGCCGCTTGTGCAGAAAGTAAGCGGCCATTTCCACCGCGGGTTCCTGCGCGCGCGCCGAGGCTTTGCCGAAACCGGCGGCCTTCATGCCTTTTTTCACCTCGGGCCGTGACATGAACAATTTCCAGATAAGCCCGCTGCGGTAGTTCTCGATCATCAGCACGGTAGGGCCCACGTTTATGCCGTAGGCGTCGGGGGCGAAGAAGTCACGGCCGATATTAAAGGAATCCGCGAAGCCGTACCTGCCCCACAGCTCGTTGCGGTATTTGGTGTAATAGTTTCTCATGGCGGCTATGGAATATTCGGGCGTGAAAACTATGGAGGCGGCGGCGGCTGACGGCGCCACGGTGCCGTCGTGCAGCGCGAGGCCCGGGGGCGCACCGTAAGCCATGTACCCGTCGGGGCCGATGCTGGCGGTAAGGCCCCAGGAATTTTCTCCGTAGGTTTTGAACGATGCGGAGCTGTCTATGCAGAACTGCCGGTTGGCCAGGGTAGCCTGAACGGAGTTCTCGAAATAATCGGCATGGGCGTCCCGCTTGCCGCGGAAGTCTATGAAGGCATGGGAGAACTGGTGCGTGAACAGCGGCGGGCTCATGATAAGCTCGTGGCCTTTGTACTTGCCGCGGGGCCTTTTGATGGCCGCCCAGCTTTCAGGGGCAAGGGGGTGGGTGGGCGAGCCCAGGGCCAGCACGTACATTACCATGCTCTCGTTGTAGTCGCTCCAGGCGGCGGAGAGGAAGGTCCGCCCCGGCTTCCAGCCCATGGACAGGTGCTGCGAACCGTTGGCCATCCATTTCCAGTCCACCCGTTCGTAAAGCTTTTTAGCCAGGTCTTTTACCTCCGGGCTTTCAAAATACTGGGCCGCGGTCAGCGCGCCGGCCAGGAACAGCGAAGTGTCGATGGAAGAGAGCTCGCAATCCCAGACGCGCTTGCCCGTTTCCATGTCCACGAAGTGATAGAAGAAGCCGTGCTCCGATTCCATCTTCTCGTAGAAGAACTTAAGCGTGGTCTTTACCTGCGCCTCGGCGGCGTCTCTGCCGATCCAGCCGCGTTCTACGCCCGCGGGAAGCGCGGCCAGACCGAAGCCCACCGCCGCGATGGAAGAAGGGGCGTATTTAAAGTCGGGGGCGCCGGTATTGGAGGCTTTATCCAGCACCAGGCCGTTGGCGGGGTTGGCGGCTAGTACGAAATACTGGAAGGATCTTTCCTCCACCAGGTTGAGGAACTCGGCGTCCTTCTTGTCCAAGGCGGACAGGAGCGGCTGGCTGCCGCAAAGCGATAAGAACAGGAGAAAGAAAAACCTTGAAAGCATCAGGCGCCCCCTACGTTTCGATCTATCCTTCTATAATACAATACTTGCCGCGGCGGGGGGCTGCCTCTCAGGCCGCGGCGCTGTCCGTGCCTTTCTCGCGGCGCAGGGTGCGGAACGGAAGTGGGCGGGAAATAAGATAAAATTCACGGATGCTAACTTTGAACGCCTTCCTTGAACAAGCCAGCTCCGCCGTGTGGGGCGCGCCGCTCATCATCCTCCTTTTCGGCACGCACCTGTACCTCACCTTCAGGCTGGGGCTGATACAGCGCTACCTGCCCAAGGCCATAAAACTTTCCTTCACGCGCACTAAAGAAGGCGAAGGCGACATCTCGCAATTCGGCGCGCTCACCACGGCGCTGGCCGCCACCATAGGCACCGGCAACATTGTGGGCGTGGCTACGGCGGTAGCCGCCGGCGGCCCGGGCGCCGTGCTGTGGATGTGGCTCACCGGCGTGTTCGGCATAGCCACCAAGTACGCCGAGGCGCTGCTGTCGGTTAAGTACCGCGTGGTCTCGCCTACCGGGGAGTTCTCCGGCGGGCCCATGTACGTGCTCGAGCGCGGCCTCAACGCCCGCTGGCTGGGCGTGATCTTCGCCTTCTTCACCGCCATAGCCGCCTTCGGCATAGGCAATATGGTGCAGGCCAATTCCATCTCGCAGATGCTCCATGGCACCTACGGCCTGTCCACCTGGGTAAGCGGCGCCGTGATGACCGCGCTGACCGCCGTGGTAATACTGGGCGGGATAAAGTCCATAGCCCGCGCCTGCGAAAAACTGGTGCCGTTCATGGCGGTGTTCTACGTGCTGGGCTGCGCCCTCATACTGATCCTGAACTTCGACAAGCTGCCGGGCGCCATCAGCCTGATCCTTTCCTCCGCCTTCAGCGGGCACGCCGCCGTGGGCGGGTTCATGGGCGCGGGCGTCAAAGAGGCCATGCGCTTCGGCATTGCGCGCGGGCTTTTTTCCAACGAATCCGGCCTGGGCTCCGCGCCTATAGTGGCCGCGGCGGCGCAGACCCGCAACCCCGTGCGGCAGGCGCTGGTCTCCTCGACGGGCACTTTCTGGGACACCGTGGTGGTCTGCCTTATTACGGGCCTGGTGATAGTAAGCGCGGGCGACTGGCAGACGGGGCTGAAGGGCGCGGCGCTCACCAAGAGCGCTTTTTCCCACATCCCCTATATCGGCCCGACGGTGCTCAGCCTGGGCCTGCTCACCTTCGTTTTCTCCACCATCCTGGGCTGGGAATATTACGGCGAGAAAGCGGCGGAATATCTGCTGGGCGTGAAGGCGATAAAGCCGTACAGGTACCTGTGGATAGCGGCGGTAATGGTGGGCTCGGTGGCCGCGCTGCCGGCGGTGTGGAACTTCGCGGACATCTTCAACGGTCTGATGGCGGTGCCCAACCTTATCTCGCTCCTGCTGCTGGCCCCCGTGGTGGCAGCGGAAACGAAGAAATACATAGACGAACCTTGATCATTCTTTAACCCACTGGCGGCCGCACATTACTTTGAAGGGGCAGTGGCGGCAGTCGTCTTCCCGTTTGGTGGGGGCGAAGGGCAGGCGCGGGTCCAGGATCTCATCCAGCAGGGTGCTGATGGCGCCCTTGTACTTTTCAAAAACGGAAGGCACGTCGGGCAAGGTTTTCCCGAAAGGTTTATATAAGCTTTCTTCGGCTATATCCTGCTGTCCCAACAGCATCAGCCGGGCGTCAAAGTCCGCCACGCCGCGGCAGGCCAGGGCGGGGAGCGGGAGCTCGGCGCCGCCGGGCTCCACCTTCGCCTTGCCGGTCATGGCCATCAGCACATAGGCTGGCAGCTGCACCGAGCGCAGGGTTTTGGGCCAGTCGGCCCGGGGCCCGGCCGGGTCGAAGCTGTGCCAGGAAGGCGCCTTCGCGCCCGAGCCCGTCTTATAATCCACTATCACTATCTTGTCGCCGGCGCCATCGGCGCCGGGGCGCAGGTCTATCCTGTCCACCTTGCCGGCCAGTTTAGCCGTCTTGCCGGAAGGCAGGGCCACCGCA
This sequence comes from Elusimicrobia bacterium GWF2_62_30, assembly GCA_001799995.1. GTDB lineage: Bacteria > Elusimicrobiota > Elusimicrobia > Elusimicrobiales > UBA9959 > UBA9959. The sequence continues at coordinate 32,954 of MGUK01000098.1, read as the reverse complement.
GCCTCCAGCCAGGCCTCGACGGCCAGCGGGGTGAACCCGGCCAGCTCGTCGATATGGAAATGGAGTATGTCCTCCAGGCGCTTCTCCACCTGCCGGCGCATCACGTAGCCGTAGCCCTTATCCACATCGGTAAGGTGATAAGAAGCCATGGCCGCGTTGAGGCAGGCCAGCAGCAAGGCCAGCTCCTCTTTGAATTCGCCCGGCGCGAAAGGCCTGCCCAGCCTGCCGCCGCGCTGGAAGTATAGCTCCAGCGCCTTGTGCACGATATTGCCGATGGAGGCCCGGCTGATCTCCTCCGACACTTCCTCCTGCTCTTTGAGCCCCAGCACTTTGATGTAATAGAACCGCAGCGGGCAGGCCAGGTAATGGTTGAGCGCCGACGGCGAGAAAGCCGTCTGCTCCAGCCTGCCCATCACCCAGGGGTTCTTGGGCACGGCCGCCGGCTCTTTGTTTTTAAAGGTAAGGTCGAAGAACACCCGGTCTTCCAGTTTTTCCCGGTCGGCGCCCGCGGCTTCCAGGCGGAACAGCAGTTCTTCCACAAAAGGGCTCTTCTCGGATTTGGAATTGTCGCGGTAGAAGAGATGCGCCGCGCCCGCGCCGCCCAGCAGGGTTTCGAAGAAATACTTGCGCTCGGCCTCGCGCTCGCGGCAGGTGGGCAGTCCCAGCAGGCCGCGCATGAAATCGGACAGCACGGCGTCCCCGGCGCCGGACACGTTCAGGGCGTCCGCGTTGGCGTCCAGGAAATACACCCGCTTGAACTTCAGGCCGCGGGTCTCCATCAGCCCCAGCACCTGCAGGCCTTTCACCGGCGTGCCCTCGAAGGGATACACCGCGCCCTTCACGGCCGAACCGAAGAACTTGAAATAGGAAGGCCGCGCGGCAAAAGCTTCCCCCGCCAGGCGCGTGCCGCTTACGGCGTCCAGCAGCGAGAGGAAGCGCCCGGAAAAATCTTTCCAGTAGGGATGCTTGTGCGCCGTGGTGGCGGTGGAGATGTACGAGATCAGCGCCAGCAGCTTCTTGGCGAAGTCACCGATGGATTTTATCTGCTCGAAAGGGCGGATGACGGCGTCGTGCACGCCTTTAAGCTGGGCGGAGAGCTCCGCCGCGGTCACGGAGCTGTAGTCCTTGTAATGCTCCAGGCGCTTAAGCGCGGCGGCCAGGAAGTCCTTGTCGCTTTCTATCGCAGAAAGCTCGGCGTAGCGGCTCATCCTGCCCAGGAAATGTTCCTGCAGCACCTGGAACAGGATGCGGGTAAGCTCCGGGCTGCCGCCGTACAGGGCGCTTTTGACGTAGGGATGGAAGACCAGGTCCAGGTAGTCGGGGATGAAATAGGCGCCGTTATCGGCGCGGTCCAGCAGTTTGCCGATGGAATCCACCAGCGAATAGACCGGCGTATGGGAGATGGGGTAGCCGATGGCGATATTGTTCTCTTTGAAGTCGGGCAGGACCTGGTGCACCACCGGGAACAGCGCGTCCACCGCCGGGATGACTATCACGTCGTCCTCGCTGTGGACCTTCCTGTCCATCAGCTGGCCCAGCGCGAACACCTCGCTGTGGGTGTCGGCAGCTTTGTGGAAGCTGAACCTGGCGGCGTCCGGGGCCGGCGCTGTATAAGGTTTTATAGCGGGGATAAGCCGTTTTTTGGAAAGGAACTCGTAACGCTCGTCCAGGCCCGGCCCCTCCTGAGCCAGCAGGCGGAAGTTAGAAAGCTTGAAGAGGTTCTCAAGCAGCCGGCGCTCGGCTTTGGACAGCAGGAAGAAGCCGGCCAGGATGACCAAGCCCTTTTCGCCCAGCCCGGCTTTTTCGGCTGCGCCCGGCTCCGAGGCCGCGGCGTATTTCATGGCGGGCGTGAACAGGCCGTTCTTCTCCAGCTCCTCGTAAAAAGCGCCGTAAAGTTTTGAAAACCCGCCGAACTTGGCGGCGAAATCCGTGGCGCGTTTATACAGGCCCGCGCCCTCGCCGGCCTCCAGGCTCAGGTCAAAACCGGCCAGCTCGCGCGGGGTCTTAAGCTCTTTTTTAATTTCCTCGAAATCGGCGAAAGCTTTCAAAGCCCAAGGCAGGAACCAGTCCAGCTCGGCCGAGGTTTTCCCCGCCAGCGGGCCCAGCCCTTTTATGCCGGGCTCGAGGCCGCGCATGAGGGCGGCCGCGTCCAGCTCGCCTATCTCGGGCCCGGCGGCGCCGCCGGCCTCGGCCAGGAGCCCGGCGAACTCGTCCATGGAATAGATGGCAGGTGATTCGAAGGACTTCCCCAGCTGCTCGAACAGCCGCTTGCGCAGGAAATGCGCGGGCCGCCGGCCCGGGAATACCACTACGCAGTCGGCCAGGTCCTCCCGCCCGGCCAGCAGCCCGGCTGCGGCTGAGACCAGGTCTTCGTCCTGGCGCAGCAGGGTGAAATTCCCGCTCATAGTACTTTCTCCGCTTTTTCTTCGTCCAGGTAGATCAGCCAGCACTCGGCCGGCCGCCCGAAAGCGTCGGAGACGGCGGCGGCGTATTTCTTCAGCGTCTCCTCGTAACCCGGGTATTCCCCGCCGGTCTTGAAATCTACTATGACCGCCTTGCCGCCGGGCGCGGCGCCCTCCAGCAGCAGCCGGTCTATGCGGCGCAGCCGGCCGCCCTCGGGGCCGGAGATGAACGAGGTTTCGCGCTTCAGCGCGCGCCCGGGCTTTTGCTCGAAGAAGGCGGCCACGGCGGGTTTGCCCAGCAGGCTGAAAAGCTTGTCGGCAATAGCGGCCCTTTCGGCGCGCAGCACGGGGCTGTATTTCCAGGCGCAGGCGTCGAAGGCCGAGGCCAGCCGGGCCTTCAGGTCCCCGCCCAGCCAGTCCACGCGCATGAGGATATCGTGGTAGAGCAGGCCGCGCTGCGCGGCGCGGTGGCCCTCCAGCGTGGTGCCGGCCGAAGAAGCGGGAACGTCGGGAAAGACGGGCTGGGTGATCCTGGACGGTTTATGCGCTGGCGGTTCGGCCTTTGCGCTTACGTCAGGCGCGCCGCGCTCTTCGTCGCCGAACACATAATGGAACTTGCCCGCCGAGCCGCCGCCCTGCTCGTCGCTGTTGCGTACTACCAAATTGGACAGCTCGGCCTTGGCGCGGGTGGTCACCACGTAAAGCTCGTTGAGGGCTTGCACCTTCTCGTCCGCCTCGCGGCCTTCATAAAGCTCTTTGAGCTTGGCGTCCCAGTCGCCGTATTCTTTGTTGATGTAAACGATGCGCACCTCGCCGCCGGGGCCGCTCTGGTCGTAGAAGATATTCTTGTCCGAGGCGCTGCCGCCCTGTCCGCGCTTTTCGTAGAGCAGGTTTATCACCACCGGGAAGCCGAGCCCCTTGGCCTTGTGGAAGGTCATCACGCGCACGGCGTCTATGTATTCCGGCAGCTCTATGCTGAAAGCGCCGGCCGCGTCCTCGCCGTCGTCCGAAGCGAAATTGATGAAGCTGCGCGCGTCCGCCGCGCCCTTGCCCTGCAGCGCCGACAGCACCTCCAGGAACTTAACGAGGAAGCAGGATTCCTCCCGGAACCGCTCGAAGACCTTCAGCGAAGAGAAAGCCAGCGCGGCCAGCTCGTAAACGGGCAGGTAGCCTATCTTGGCGAAAAGCGGCTCCAGCAGTTCTTCCCAGGGGCCCGGGTGCCTTTCCTTGAAAGTGGTGTACAGCGGCCTGCCGCCGTGATGTTTCTCGCGGTGCTCGGCCGCGGCCGCCAGGAGTTCTTCTTTTTGCAGGCCCGAGGCCTTGAGAAAGAGCTCGCCGCAGGCGAAATTCATAAAGGCTATGTCGTTAGCCGGGAATTCCAGGAAAGTGAACAGGGCTATCAGCTCCGCCACCACCGGCCGCTCGCGGATATCGAGCGAGCTCATGGAAGCCACGGGGAGCCCGGCGGCGTTCAGCCAGGAGACCACGGCGCGGATATATTTATTCTGCGGGGCCAGCACGGCTATCTGGTCGTAGCGGTAGCGCGCGTGGGCCTCTTTTATCAGCTCTACCACCTTGGCGCCCACCGGCTGGTCGGTAATATCCCCGGCGGCTTCCTCGTCGGCCTCTTCCGCTTCTGCGGTCTTGGACTTTTCCCGCAGGGCCTTGCGTGAAAAGACCAGCTCGCGCGCCAGGCCGGCGGTTTCTTTGCCCTCTTCGGCGGACTGGCTGTAAGTGGTAAGCCCGGTGGGGTCGTTGCCGTCGGCCAGCACCTCGCCGGCCCTGTAGGCCGGCAGGCGGGTTTTGAACAGGTCCGCCGCGTATTTCACCAGCACCCCGCCGCTGCGGCGGTTCACTTCCAGCTTCTCTATCTTGCGGTCGCCGGGCTCGGTCAGGCTGACCAGCGCCTCCATCCCCAGCGGGTCCCCGTCGGCGCCCAGGCCGTACAGCACGTCCATGAACTCGCGCATGATCTTGTAGTCCGCGTAGCGGAACATGTAGATGGCCTGCTTGATGTCGCCCACCACGAAGAGCGACCCGCCGCGGGCCAGCGCTTCCTGCACCAGCGGCAGCAGCGCGCGCCACTGCAGCGGGTCCGTGTCCTGGAACTCGTCTATCAGGAAATGCTCCACGCGCTCGCCCAGGCGGATGTAAACCTCGGGCACGGCCGTGCCGCCGTTCTTTTTCAGGTAGCCGGTTATCTTCTTGGCTATGTCGTCGATGTGGGCCACGTCTTCCAGGCCGGATTTGATGCGCTCCAGCTCTTCCTTGAACTTGGGGTAGAGCTTAACGAAGCCGTTCAGGCGGTGATAGGCGTGCAGGCGGTAATAGGCGCCGATGGCGGCGCTGACCTCCGCCATAGGCCCGGCAAGCTCCGGGCGGATGACGATGGTACGCACCTTGCCGCCGCTGAAGAAGCCGTAATCGCGCGAGAAGCAGCCCGCTATCCGCACCTGGTTGCCGGAGGCTATGGCCTCGCGGACGCCGTTCTTGAGCGCGTCGGCGTAAAGTTTGGGTTCCTTGGGCTTGCTCTTGGTGGTATAGGTATACTTGCCGGCGTCCAGCGCCTTCAGGAAGGCCGCGCCGGCGGAGACTACGGCATCCTTTGCGTCCTGAGCATCTTTATCTTTAATATCGGCCGGCACTATCTGCCCGTCGGACTTGCCCTCGAAGGCCAGGAAGTTGCCGTAGATCTCGCGCATCTTCTCCACGGGGTCCCACGGGTAGGCGTTGCCCGGCGGCAGGGCCTTCAGGAACTCGTCCACCTCCTCGCGCGAAAGCGAGCATCGCCCTTCTTTGGAAAGGATGGAATACAGCGCCACGTCCACCAGGCGCCGGTGGCTCATGGTGATCTCGGGGTTGAGCGGCATGCCCAACTCGCCCGCCGAAGACATGGCGATGCGGTTGAGGAAGCTGTCTATGGTCTGCACGTGCACGTTGTAGTAATTGCACAGCAGGTCCTGCAGTATCGCCGAGGCTTTGGCCTTCAGGGCCGGCAGGGCCAGGCCGGTGTCCGCCATCAGCTGCGCGGTCTCGTTGCCCTCAGCGCCCGACGCGGCCTTCTTCAGCCAGCCCAGGACGCGCTCCTTCATTTCCTTGGCGGCGTTGTTGGTGAAAGTTACGGCCAGGATGCTCTCGGGTGCGGCCCCGCCCAAGAGCAGGCGCACATAGCGGCGGGTCAGGGCATGGGTTTTCCCCGACCCCGCGGACGCGCTTATAAGGATTATCTCGCTCTTTTTATTCATCCGGGTTCACTGCTTCCATAATTTTACTTTTTCTGTACCAGCCGCGCTTCTACAGGTATAGCATAGCAGGTCAACGCGAGTGGCCTATGGCCCTGCCGTAACAGGCGCTATGCGCCACAGACGGCCAAAGGCGTGTCGCGTTTGTGGGGTCAGACCCTAGGGTCAGACCCCAGGGTCAGACCCCAGGGTCTGACCCCACCCCTGGGCTGGTTAAAAGCCGCGGCGTTATTGCATAATAGCTCTACCGGGAGAGAATATGAAAACCATTATAAAAGTGAAAGGGATGTCATGCGGCGGGTGCAAAATGGGCGTAGAGCACGCCGTAAAGAAAGTGCCCGGCGTGGTTTCCGCCGAGGCCAGCCTTGAAAAAGCCGAGCTGGCCGTGGAATTCGACGAAAAGAAAGCCGCCCTGTCCGACATCAAGGCGGCCGTCGTTACTGCCGGCTTCGAAACAGAATAAACGGCTTACAGCTGCAGCGGTCAACGGCCGCGCATCAGGCTGTCGGCTTCTTCCAGTATGCGCTGGTCCAGCTTCTCGTCCGACTTGCCGCCGGAATAATAGGCCACGCTGTACAGCCCGCCGAAGAACACCCTGGAGCGCATCTCTGAATAGGCTATCCGGAAGAAGCCTTCCTCGCCCCAGGCCGGCCCCCAGCTGTTCTTCACTATGAAATATTCCTCCGCGTCGTTGTAGCCCACCAGCAGCACGGCATGGCCGCCCGCGTACTTGCCGGAAACGCGCGAGTACACGCCCGACTTGTAATGCTTGAAATCCTCGTACACCAGCATGGACGTGGTCAGCGGCCCGTATTTCACCAGGGCGGCTTTCAGCCGGGCGGAAGAGCCCCCCGCCACCACGCCCCAGTCGGCGATCTTGTAGACCAGGCTCTGCCAGCCGGCCGCTGCGGCGGAGCAGGAACCATTCACGGCTGCATAAGGATAGGCGGCTTCGGGCGGCAGGCCCGTGCTTTTCAGGTAGGACGGGTACAGCGCGCCGCCTTTACAGCTGCCGGCCCCGCTGCACGAAAGCATTACCTGTTCCGACAGGTCCACGTCCGCTCCGGGCGTGTTGCCGTTGCGCAGCACGTAAGATTCCAGCGCGCCGGTCATGGCGAAAGCCCAGCACGAGCCGCATTTCTTCTGGCTCCTGGCCGGCGTAACAAAATTACCTCCGGCGCTGCGCCAGTCGAAAGCCGGGGGTAATCCCTTTTCGGAGACTTCGGGCGCCAGCGGCCCTTTGACGGGCGAAAGGCTGAGGCCGGTCAGTTCGGCGTTTTCCGCGTCGGAAACCTCGGTCTCGCCGGCCACCCAGCCGGCCCCTGCGGCCGCTATGTTGTCCTGCAGGTCCAGGATCTCGGCCTTCGTCGCTTCTTTAACGGCGGCAGACGCGCTCCCGCAGCAAAGGGAACCGGATAGCAAAACCAGCAGGACCGGCCCGTAAATATGTTTTTTCATGGTTTCCCCGCCCGCCAATAATGTCCCCAATACTCTACCTCACGCCAGCCAATTGCGCAAGGGGCAGAAAAAATGGGGTCAGACCCCAATGGACGTTATTCTTCGTCCAGGTCGCCGGGGGCGGGCCTGTTCTGGGCCGCGCCGGCGGGCATCTTGGGCTTGAGCGCCAGCTCTTTTTCTATCTTCATCGCGCCGGGCTCTATCTTGTAAAGCGTGCCGCCGGTAAAGACAAAGATGAATTCCTTATGGGAGATCATGGCCGCGCCGCCGCCCATCATCCCGCCCATCATGCCCATAGGAGGCCGGCTGCCGCCGGCGCGCTGCCCGCCGCCCTGCCCGCCACCCATCTGCGCCCGCAGGTAGTAAAAGCCGCCGCAGGCCAGAACCAGGAACGCCGCCAACGCCACTACATTAGTCCATTTTTTGTTCATTTTATCCCCCTTACCGTCCTTAGAGATTTTCCACTAACCGGATACTGATGCCGTCGGGATCTTTGATGTAGAAGAATTTGATATGGGGGTTGGGCTGGTAAGGGCCGTCGTCCACTTTCAGGCCCTTTTCCTTTATGAACGCTATCGTTTCCTCTACCGACTTCACTTCGAAGCCCAGCGACACGGCTTTGGCGTCGTTCTTGGCTTTGTAATCGGAGCCGCAGACAAGTTCCACCTTGGTCTCGCCCTCCCCCATAAAACAGATCTCCATCTTAGGCCCGGCGCTGAAACGCTTGCAGACGGGCAGCCCCAAGATCTCTTTGTAGAACTTTATGGACTTTTCCAGGTCCTTAACGCCGATAGTGCACCAGCAGAATTTCATGATCGTCTCCTTAGCGGGGTCTGGCCCCGAAAACTACACGGGCTCAACTTTGTAAAGCGTCATCGGCCTGGATTTTCCCTTCATCAGCACCGGCGCGCATTCGATGAAGGCGAAGCCGGGGAACCGGTTCTCGTCCACGCCGTTGACCAGGGCCTCGCTCACCAGGATCTGCGTGGCGGCGTCCTTGGTCTGGCTCTCTATGCGCGAGGCCACGTTCACGGTATCGCCCAGCACGGTGTATTCCAGCCGCGCTTCGGTGCCCACGTTGCCGGCCACCAGCCCGCCGCTGTGCAGGCCCACGCCGAACAGCACTTCGGGGTGGCGTTTCTGCGCGTTGAACGCCTGCAGCGCCTCGCGCATGCCCAGCGCGGCCCGCAGCCCCGCGGCCTGGTGGTCCTCCACGCCGAACACCGGCGAGAAAATGGCCATCACCGCGTCGCCTATGAATTTATTTATCACGCCTTTATTGTCGGCTATCGGCTTGGTGATATAGGCGAAATATTCGTTCAGGAACCGGATCAGGTCCACGGGCGGCAGGCCCTCGCTCATGGGCGTGAAGCCGCGGATGTCGGAGAACAGCACCGTGGCCTGTATCTCCTCGCCGGCCAGGTTCACACGGCCGCTCTTCATTATCTTCTCCGCTATCTCCAGCGAGACGTAGCGCCCGAAGGTGTCCTTGATCTTGTCGCGCTCCACCAGCCCGTCCAGCATCAGGTTGAAGTGGCCCTTGAGCTGGCCGAACTCGTCGGCGTACAGCACCGAGGTCTTGCAGTTGAAATCGCCGGCCGCCACGGCCTTCATGCGACGCACCAGCGCGCTGACCGGGGCCTGCACGTTGTACCTGTAAAGCAGTATGGAGACGACCTGGAACACCAGCATAGCCCCCACCAGCCCGGTCACGATGAGGAGCGGCAGCAGCACCCGCAGGTTTTCGATGGACAGCGCCCAGAGCGGGTCCTTGCCGCCGTCGGTGGCCATCTTCACGAAGATGTCCAGGTTCGCGTAGACCGGCACATACACGGTCAGCAGCAGCGGCACCATGGCCAGCGAAAAGATCATCAGCGCGTAGCGCAGCGTAAGGTTTATGGCGAAGCCGCGCTTGATGCCGTAGGGATCGTGCGCCATGAAGAACGGCCTGGCCAGATACCGGCGTATGTACAGCCCGGTCAGCTCCAGGTTCAGGTAGCTCACGAAAGTGCCCAAGAGCAGGGACGACACGGCAAAGACAACCTTGACGCTGCGCGGCGCCGCGCCGAATTGCGCGGCATAAGCCGCCGCCGAGGCGAAGTAATGCTGGATGGCGAGGACCCAGCTCAGCAGGAAGATGAACACCGGCAGGTTGACGATGCGGCGTTCGACCCGCGCCAGGCTGCGCTTCTTTTTCGAAAAATAATACAGGTAGAGCGGCATCAGCCAGATGACCAGGAAGAGAAAATAAAGATCGCTCAGCCAGGTCCCGCTGGTATACATTTCCCTCTTTTCCGTTTTTCCGTCCACTATCACATAGTTGATGTGCTTGGTCACCTTCAAAGGCCTGAAGATGCTCACTATGACGTCGGTCGTGGGGAAATAAGAGCCGCCCTTGGCCTGCGAAGAGAGGACATGCTGCCATTCCGTTTTTAAAAGCCCCATGTCCACGCGCGAGTAGTTCTCGAACAGGAAAGCGGTGGAGCTCCCGGCGGCTACCATCACCATGAAAAGGAAATACAGCCCCAGGTGCAGCCTGGGGACTACCGACCAGATCTTTTTTATCATTTTTTTCATATGCCCCCCGGGGACCGCTGCCGCCCCCCGGCATTAAAGAACGAAAAAGCAGCCTGTCCCCTTTAAATCCTGATGATCCCGAGGCGTTTCAGTTCCCAGAAACATTTCGCCGTGGCGGCTATATCGGCGGCGGCGTTGTGCGCCCCTTCGAATTCCGCCTGGAATAATTTCTGGTGCAGCTCGTTGAGCTTGGGCCACTTGTTGCCGTAGGGCCCGGGGATGGCGCAGAAATCGGTGGTGCTGTTCATGGTGCAGATCTTCTTCTTGCCCGGCAGCGCGTCCTGCAGGCCGTTGCGCAGGAACTCGGCGCCCATTATCTTTTCGTCGAAGCTGAGGTTATGCGCGACAAGGTACTGCGCGTGTTTCAGGGCTTCCTGGAATTCCAGCAGCACCTCCAGCAGATTTTTTCCTTCCTTCAGGGCGCGCTCCGTGGTGATGCCGTGGACCTTGGCGGCGTCGTCGGGAATGGTAAAGCCGACCGGCTTGATGATGTAATCCGCCTCGGCCAGCACGCTCTCGTCGGCGTCGCACAGCCTGTAGGCCAGCTGTATCATGCGCGGCCAGTTGTTCAGGTCGGTGACGGGCGCCTTCCAATTTTTGGGAAGGCCGGTAGTTTCGGTGTCGAAGAATAAGAACATATAGCTCCGGGCGATTACCAATCTGTGGACTTATAATCCTTCAGGAATTTCCCCCACACGTGCACGCCGGTGTTGAAGCCGTCTATAATGGGGTCCACTATGCGCGCCGCGCCGTCCACTATGTCCAGCGGCGGGTGGAAGCGGTGCTCCTTCGTCTTGCGCTCGGCGATGTGCGCCGGGTCCTCGTCGGTCACCCAGCCGGTGTCCACGGCGTTCATGTGGATGCCGGAGTGGATGTAGTCCGCCGCGGCGGTGCGCGTCATCATGTTGAGCGCGGCCTTGGCCATATTGGTGTGCGGGTGGCGCGTGGTCTTGAACTTGCGGTAGAACTGCCCCTCCACCGCCGACACGTTGACGATATGCTTGTCGCGCTCCGGCGTGCGCAGCATCAGGGGCTTGAGGCGCGCGTTCAGGATGAAAGGCGCCACGGCGTTGACCAGCTGCACTTCCAGCAGCTCCACCGCCGGCACTTCGGCCATCAGCATGCGCCAGGAATTGTGCCCGCGCAGGTCCACCTGCTGCAGGTCCTGGTCCAGGCGGCCTTCGGGGAACAGGCCCTTCTGCGCCTGCAGCTCCTCCGGCAGCAGCGGCAGCTGCGACAGGGCGGCCGCGTGGGTAAGCCCGGCCACCTGCGAGATGCCCGGCAACGGCGCCGCCGGGAGGTTGTCCCCGCCTTCGGGCAGGATATGGTAGCCGCGCAGGCCTTCGTAAGCGCCCAGCAGTTTGCGGGCTTCTTCCGGCATGTCGCGCAGCGGGCCCTGCTCGCGGTCCATCATGTGCTTGTAGAAATCGGGCGGGCGCCGCACCGTCTGGCAGGCGTTATTGATGATGAAATCCAGCCGGTTGCGGGTAGCAAGCAAATGCCGGCAGAAAGCCTCCACGCTGGGCGTGTGGCGCAGGTCCAGCCCGAAGATCTCCAGCCGGTGCCCCCAGTCCTTGAAATCGGGCTCCGCCGCGTAGCGCATGGCCGAATCGCGCGCAAAGCGCGTGCTCACTATCAGCTGCGCCCCGGCGCGCAGCAGCTTGATGCCCGCCTGGTAGCCTATCTTCACGCGGCCGCCGGTAAGCAGCGCCACGCGCCCGGTAAGGTCGGCCGTTTCGGTGCGCTTGCGGAAATTCAGCTCCGCGCAGGGCGGGCAAAGCTGGTCGTAAAAATGATGCAGCTGCGTGTAATTCTTTTTGCAGGTATAGCAGTTCTGCTCTTCGTGCGGCTCGTGGGGTTCCGGCTTATGCTCCAGCTCGTGCTGTTCAAAGCCTTTGGGCGCGATAACGTTGGGCGTGGTGAAAATGGTCTGCCGGCGCAGCTTGCGGATGCCGGTCTGGTTGAGCACGCCTTCGGCGCGCTGCAGCCTTTCGGCCTTGCGCTGGCGGTTGGCCGCCTTCAGCAGCTGGCGCCGCGCCGGGGCGTCGGGCCGCGAAGCCTGCCCGGCGGCCGAGATCAGGCGCATCCGCTCGTCCTGGGAAACGCCCATCAGCAGGCTGCGGTCGGCGGTTATGGCCTCCAGCAGCTCGGCGGCGGCCTTCACCTGTTCGGCAAGGTTCGGTGTGGTCGATCTGTTTTTATTCATCGCTGTATTACACGCAAGCTACCATCTATTATACAATGCCTGTACAGGCACCGTCTCAGGAGAGATTTGAATATGATCATACTACCCAAAGTCCGCTGCCCGGGCTGCGGCAAATTAATGGAAGCGGTAAAAGCCCAGGTGGTCCCGCCGGCCAATGTGCTTGAAGACTGCCTGCGCCGCTGTAAAAAGTGCAATATCGGCGCCAGCAACGCCAAAAACCCCCTAAAAGTAAAGTTCATCTTCCCCCCGCCCAAACCATAAATACCTTAAAACCTGGGGTCAGACCCTAGGGTCTGACCCCAAGACTTTTTAGGGGAACTGGCGGGCGGCGGCCAGGCAGAGTTCGTCTATGCCGTCGTCCACGGCGGGGCGGTTCAGGCCTTCGGCGTTGACCAGCACGGCAAAGGCGTAAAGCTTGCCGCTGGCCGAATGCAGGTAGCCGGCCAAATTGCGCGCCGGGCCCACGGTGCCGCGCTTCAGGCGCATGCCCGCGGCCAGGACGGGGTCGCCCTTCATGCGGTCCTTGGCCGGGGCTAACGATTCATAATACACCGGGAACAGCGGCGTGCCCTGCATATGGAGCAGGATCTTGACCAGGCCGGCGGCCGTAAAGCGGTTCTCCTCGGAAAGGCCGCTGCCGTCCACAAGGCGGAACTGCTCCGCGCCAAGCCTGGCCAGGCCCAGGAAATTGTACACCAGGCCCACCCCGCCGGCGAAACTGCCGCTCCCCGCCCCTTCTTTGCCCAGCGCTTTAAGGATATGCTCGGCGTACAGGTTCTGGCTGTTGGTATTCACCACCTGCACAAGCTTGGCCAGCGGCTCCGAGCTCCAGGCAAAGGCCGGGACAAGGTCTTCCTCTTTCAGGGCGGCCTTCTCCCAAGGTACCACCTTCGAGACCTCGACGCCTTTTTTCCGCAGTACGCGCCAGAAAGCCTCGGCCGCGAAGCGGGCCGGGTCGTGCACCGAAACATAGTCCTTGCGGCTGCGGCCGGCCGGGATGGAGCCGGTGAAGGTGACCGTATTGGTGCCGGGGGCCCGGCTGAAATCCAGCGTAAAGGCGCTGCCCGCCGGCCCGGTCACGGCTTTGTTCTTTACCTTGAGATAGCCGAAATCCGGCGTCAGCACTATTTTGGGGCGGCGGCCCGCTTTGGCCGCCGGCTGGAACTCCAGGTCCACGCAATTGTCGTTGAAAGCTATGGCCGAGGTCTCGGCCTGGTACCAATAGGACAGCTCTTCGGCCGGCCAGGTCGGATGCACGGCCGGGCCGTCGAAATAGCGGCCGTCCAGCACCAGGCTTTTCACCGCCGTAACGCCCAGCGCGGCCAGGGAGTCAGCCCAGATCTCGAAGATCTCGTTAAGGCTGCCGCGCCCGCGCCCGGAGATGGACGGGTCGCCGGTGCCGCGCCAGACCAGGGCGGAAATTTTCTTCCGCCCGCGCCCGGCTTTGGGCATGAGGAAGGTCGTATTGAAGCGGAAGTCCGGCGTAAGGCGCGTAAGCGCGGCGGCGGAACTGGCCAGCTTGGCCGTAGAGGCCGGCACCAGCGGCAGGTCGGGGTTGCGGGCATATACCACGGCGCCGTTCTCCGCCGAGGCGAACACTACGGACAGCTGCGCCCCGGCAAAGGGCCCGGTGGAAAGGATAGCTTCGGCCCGCGCGGCGAAATCCTCCGCCGCCAGCCGCCCCGCGGCCAGGCACAGGCCCAGGAAAATAAATATTTTTGCGGCCGCCATACGTCCTTTTTACTGTTTGTACTCTTCTCCGCCGAAGTCTTTTTTGGGAGTTTCCCTGCTCTCGCCGCCGGAACCCTCGCTCCTGGGCTTCAGCGTGTTGAGCATCTGCAGGTAAGTCTGGTAATTAGGCCCGCCTTCCCTTACGGACGGCACGGCACCGGGCGGCACCTGGTCCTGGCGGTAGCTCACCCGGTAGGTATAGGTTACTTCTATCCGGCCCGACGCGTTCTCGTCGCCGCTCGCGTCCTCTACGGAGTAGACATGCTCCATGCACTTTTCCCCGCGGTCGAGTTTTTGCGAATAAACGGTATATCTCCGGGTCGGTTTCCCGTAATGCCGGCCTTCGATGGGGGTGGTATTTTTCGTGCTGTCCAGCTCCGGGTCCCCGCCGCAATCCGTCTCCGTGTTCTTGCCTATCGCCACAAAGATCCTTTCGCTCAAGGTGAAAGCCACCTTCAGCTCCGGCACATTGATGAAATCCTTTTCCCATTCCCGCCACCATTCCTGGTACATGGTCTCGGCCTGCCTGCTCTCGAATTTAAAACCGTCGGGCGTGGAGATCTCCCAATAGGGAAAGCGCCGCACCACCCAGGCCGGCTTCCTGGCCTTTTTGGCGGCCGCGTCCAGCGGGGCGGCCCCGGCGAACAGCAGGCAGAGCAGCAGCAGCGGGGCGAGGAATTTGATCATTTTTTAAACTCGATAGTGGCGCGGCACTTCGGGTAATTCGGGCAGCCCCAGAATTTGGCGCCGGGAACCGGGCCGCGCTGGCTGATGCGCAGCACCATGGGCGCTTTGCAGTCTGGGCAGACAGGGTCGTTGCCGGCCACGGCCTTCTCCCTGGCCGCCAGCTCCGCCAGCATGCCCGGCGGCATGGCCGCGCCGAATTTTTCGTCCGTCTTGAAAGGCAGCGGGGAAGGCAGCAGCGCTTGCGCCACCGGGATATCGGCGCTGGAAAGGTCGTACTTCAAGAGGTCCCCGGGCGCCACCCATTCAATGCGGTCATGGTCGTTAAGTTTGAACTCGCCCGACAGGTGCGTAACCCGGTAAGCCAGCAGCTCTATGGGCAGGTGTTTGTATTCAAAGCGGCTGGCGCAGATAAAAGCGCCTATCTTCGTATCGATGCCGAACTCTTCTTTCAGCTCGCGCCGCAGGCAGGCCTCGGGCGTCTCGCCCGGCTCTATCTTGCCGCCGGGGAATTCCCATTTGCCGGCCAGGGCGTCCCCCTGCCTGCGCTGGGCCAGAAGGAGCTTGCCGTCCTTCTCCATGACCGCGGCCGTTACCTGTTTCATGCTCAGCGGTAATTCTTCAGGAAGGTGCCGCGCACCCGCTTGACCGGGAAGCGGGCCTTGTTCTTCAGGAGCTTGTCCACTACTATCTCCGTCATATCTATCTTGTAAAGGTTGCAGAAACTGATCAGGTAGATAAGGATATCGGCCAGTTCCTCTTTTATGTGCTCGGCTTTTTTCGGCTTCTTCAGCAGTTGGGCCGCTTCCTTGGTGCCGTACCACTGGAAGATCTCCATCAGCTCGGCGGCCTCTATCGAAATGGACATCGAGAGATTTTTCGGGGAATGGAACTGCTCCCAGTCCCGCTCGCGGATGAACTTCCCCACCAGCGTCTTCAATTCGCTCAGCTGCGTCGTTTTATCGTTCATAATTTTAAACCTTACCCCATTCTAATAAAAAAAGGGGACAGGCTACTTTTTTATAAAAGCGGCCTGTCCCCTTTTCCCTATTTCCGGCGGCCGGGTTTGGCGGGTTTGGGGGCCGGCGCTTCGGGCCAGCCGGCGTCCGCCACGTGCTCGCCCGGGGCGTGGTCCGCCGGGCCGGGCGCGGGCTCGCCTTCCTCCCGGAATTTGTCGCCCAGGAATTCCACCGAGTCCACGTACACGTACAGCTTGGAATGGTGCTTGCCGTCCTCCTTGCCGTCCCACTGCTCCAGCACCAGGTGGCCTTCCACGAACACCTGCCGCCCCTTCTTCATCATGCCGGCCAGGTCCGCAAGCTTGCGCCCGTGCTCGTGGTTGTAGGCCTTCATGTTCAGCCACACCGGCGTTTCCTCCCACTCGCCGGTCTGCGGGTTCTTGCGCACGTTGTGCACGGCAAAGCCCAGGTTGGCCACCTTGCCGCCGTTCTTGAACTCCGTCACCTCCGGGTCCCGCGTCAGCCGCCCTATCAGCATCACTTTGTTCAGGTTTCCCATACTTCCCCCTTACCGACAATTTAACACCGCCTGCTATGCAAATAGCCTAGCAGACCAACCCGACAAAGGCGTGTCGGGTTGGAAATCGTATAATTTACACATGCGCAAGCTGATAAGCTGGATACTGCTGCTGGCCTCCCTGGGCGCCGCCGGGTACCAGTGGCATACAAAAAAAGTCGAACTGCGCGCCGCGGCGCGCCTCATGCAGGCGAGGATCTTCCCCTGCTCCGCCCCCATCACCTATTCCCTCGGCGCACTGGACCCGGCCTTCAACCTGCCGCGCGAAGAGCTGGCCAGCGCCCTGCGTGAGGCCGAAACGGCCTGGGAGACCCCGTCGCGCAAGAACCTGTTTGAATTCCAGGCGGGCAGCGGCACCGTTACCATAAACCTCATCTACGACAGCCGCCAGGCCGCGCTGGACAAGCTCAAAGGACTGGGCATCAAGACGGACCAGACGCAGGAGTCCTACAAAGCGCTGAAAGCCCGGTACGACGAGCTGGCCGCGCGGGCGGACCTGGCCGAGGCCGGGCTGAAGGCCAGGCTGGACGGCTACAAGCAACGGGAAACCGTTTACAACGCCGAGGTGGCGTACCTGAACCGCCGGGGCCGTGCGGCGCCCGCCGAGGTGCGGCGCGTCAACAGGACGCGCGCGGCGCTGGCCCGGGAATTCGCCGGCATAAAAAGAGTGGAGGCCGCCGCCAACGCCGACCTGGACACCCTCAACGCGCTGGCCACCACGCTTAACCAGCTTATAGTGCAGCTTAATATCGACGTGCAGCAGTACAACCGCGCGGGCTCGTTCATAGGCCGGTACGAAGAAGGCCTGTACAAGATCACGAACGGGGTGCAGACCATAGACGTCTACAAATACACCGACCGGCCGCAGCTGGTTAGCCTGCTGGCGCACGAGCTGGGCCATGCCCTGGGCCTGGAGCACGTGGCCGACCCCGCCAGCCTGATGTTCCCCATCAACAAAGGCAACCCGCTGCGCCTGACGGCTACAGACACCGCTGAATTCAACCGCGTGTGCAGGTAGGGCGCTCTTCGCTATAATAGGAACGTCTGATGAAACCAGTTACACTATTTTTAGCGGCCGGCCTGCTGCTGCTCTCCGCGCAGGCCGCGCGCTCCGGAGATAACGGCTTCAGCCGCGTGGTGGAATACGACGAGGAAACCATCTATTACCCGGCGGGCTGGAAGCACGACCGGGCGCCCAACGGCCGCGGCCCCGAATCGGGCATAGACATCTACCACAATTACGTCTGGTTCGACCGGAAAAGGCCCATAGGCAGCGGTGACTGGGCCACCATCCATATAACCCGGTGGAACTGCGACGGCTGCATACACGGCGCGCACGCCGGCACGCTCACGGATTTCCTGAAGGACAAGGACTGCGCGGCCCCCAAATGCGCTTATGAGCAAAGCAAATGCCCGGTGCATACCGCCAAGCTGGTGCCGCGCTGGCGCATCACCAACAAATGCGCGCTTATCGACAGGTTCCCCAAGCTGATCGGCGGCGTCTGCGGCAACCGCTACGCCAAAAAGACTTACAAGAAAACGGTTTACTATTACTTCGACGGGGAGACCGAGGGCACGGACTTCAGCGAAAAGGGAGAACACCTTAAGGAAGCCACCGTCATCTTCGAGAAGGACCGGTTCATCTACACCGGCGACCTGGTAGCCCCGCGCAAGGAATTCAAGAAATACCTGGCAGATTTTGAATCGGTACTGCATAACCTTTCGGTGAAGCTTGAAAAAAGGGAACCCGGCTCATGATGCCCGACCCGGAAAGGGAGCAGCGGCCCGCGCCCGCACAGCAGCAGGAGCGCAAGCCGATGCTGGCCCCGAAGTCCGACATGCGGCACTCCGCGGGCCTGCTGCCGCGCAACCTCGCCGGGCTGGCCGCCGCGGCCGTCCTTACGGCGGGCCTGGCGGCGGCGCTGGTTTTCAGGGGCAATGTAAACCCCGGGCCGCCCGCCCCGCAGCCGCAGCAGACCCAGGCGGCGGAAATGGCGCCGGCGCCCGCGGCCGCACCGGCGGACAACACTTTACCCGCCGTCCCCGTAGTGCGGACCATAGGGGCCCAGGCCGTGGACCGGAAGCAGATCGAACGCATGGTGGCGGAACTTAACAACCGCGCCATGGACGCCATAAAAAAGGCAGCGCCCAACGCCAAGTTCACTTCCGTGCCGTCGGGCTGGCCTGCCGGCGCCACGCCCAATATGGCCGCGCTGGCCCCGGTGGATTGCCCCGGCTGCGCGGACGGCCTGGACGGCGCCAAAGGCCAGGCCAATACGCTGCCCACCGGCACCTACTTTATAGACGCCAAGTACGACCGTACCGGCATAAAACAGAATTTCATGGGGCTGTGCGACGGCAAGTATATGTACGAGATAAAAAACCCGGCCGCCAAAGCCAGGCAGATCAGCATTATCACCCAGCAGGGCGAGACCTGGAACTTCAGGCTGGGCCCCGGCAAAAGCAATACCGTAAAAAGCTCCACCGAATTCATCGGCGGCTCTTACTCCTTAACCTGGAAATAACCAGGGGACGCTGATGACTTTATGACTTGTTACTAACAAGCCATTCCAAGTTGTTGATAAATAGTTAAATGGGAATCAGCGTCCCCTAGCGGAGTTTCGAGAGGGCCGCTTCTTTCTGGCGGGCGAAGGCGCGCGCCTCGTCGAGGGTGACCTGCACGAAGTGGATGGCCTGGTTGGGAGCGTACTGCCCGAGCAGGTCGATGTCGGCGCTGATAACGTTGAAGATGCGCGGGTAGCCGCCGGTGGTCTGGCGGTGCCGCAGCAGGATGATGGGGCTTTCCGGCGTCAGCTGCACGGTGCCGTCGGCCACGGCCCCGGAGATCATATTGCCCACGCCGCATTTCAGTTTAGGCTCGCCGGCCAGGCGTATGCCCACTTTGTCCATCTTGTAGGTAGTGCGCCAGGCGTTCTCGAAGAACAGCTTGGGGTTTTCCAGGTATTTATACTCCGGGCCGGGCACCACGCGGATGCGCCCCTGCAGGTCGGCCCAGCCGCTTACGGCCGCGTAAGGCACGGCCTCGGCCGCCTTGCCGCCGGGGCCGCCTTCGGCCCGGCTCCTGAAACAGAAATAGGTCTGCAGGCCGTAGCTCTTCTCGCTGAAAGTGAGATGGTCGCCGGCCTCGGCCGTATAAACGCGGCTGTGCTCCACCGCCGCCGTATTGCCGCCCCTGTGGATGACCGCCTTGTGCCGGGCGCCGGTCAGCACGAAATGCCCCGCCGCCAGGATCTCCAGCTCCGGGGCGGCCAGGATCTCCAGCGCGGGGCTGCCTTCGGCATTGCCCAGCATGAGGTTGCCGCGCCGCAGCGAAAAACAGTCCATGGCCCCGCCCGGCGACACGCCGATATCCTGCCGCCCGTAGACGGGCAGGCCCACGGTCTCGCAGACGCCGGCCCTGACCAGGCGGATATTGTCCTTAACGCCGGCGCCGGTATTATCCCTGGCCCCGGCGTCCATGGCCGCGCGCAGCCCGGCGGCCAGCTCCAGGGCAATGGGCGAATCGGAATGGATGCAGACGGTATCGGCCTCCAGTTCCTTCCAGGCCGGGTGGGCCGGGTCCCCGCTTACATTTACCCGGCCGTGGGTTATTATGTTTTCTGCCTGGGCCAGGGCCTCGCCGGCGTCGGCTATCACGGCGTCGGGCGCGGTGCGGTCCGCCAGGCGCAGGCGCCCGGCCGGCTCGTCGTAAACGTAGCGCCGGTCCACAAAAGCCTCGCGCAGCACGGTTATGCCCTGCTTGCGCGCGGCAAAAGAAAGCTCGGCGTCGGCCGGGGCGATGACCCCGCTGACGCCCGACTGCCGCAGCCAGCCGGCCAGCAGTTCCGCCAGGGCGGCGTCGTGCCAGGCGTCGTTGTACAGCGCGCCGTGCAGCTTCACCAGCGTTACGCCCGGCAGCAGCGCCAGCTGCGCTTCAAGGGCGGCCAGCAGCTCCGCGTCCGGCAGGCGCATGGTGGCGCGGCCGAAATTCTCGCGGTCGGGATAGGAAAGGTGCGCGGCCACCCGCACGCCGCGCTCAGCGGCCAGGGCGCGGAAAGCCTCAACACTGTCTTTGTCTCCGGCATGGCCCTGGCAGGCCAAATTGGCGATATGAATGAACTCCATCAGCTTCCGGTCGCCCTCGTGCAGGGGGCCCTGCTCGCCAATGTCGCAGTTTATCAGCGTCATGCGCCCAGCCTCTTGAAAACCACGGTATCGCCGGGCTCTATGGTGAGCAGCAGCTCAGGGGCCGTCATGCCCACTATGTTCCAGCCGCCGGCCGATTCTTCCGGGTACACGCCGGTCTGCTCGCCGCCAATGGCCACGGCGCCGGCCGGCACGGCTATGCGCGGCGAATCCAGCCGCGGCGTTACCAGCTTGGGGTCCAGGCCTATCAAATATGGGAAATGCGGGCGGAAGCCTATCATGGCCACCAGGTATTCCGGCGCCGAATGCCGGGCTATCACCTCTTCGGTGCCCAGGCCGGTCAGCTCGGCCACGCGGTCCAGGTCCTCGCCGTGGTAAGACACCGGCAGCATATGCCGCACGGAGCGCTCGCGGAGCTTCGCCTCGTCCGCCGGCATGGCGGCAATGGCGCCGTCCACTATGCGGCGCACCGCCTCCCAGTCGGTTAGCGGGTCCGCGTGGGCCGCCAGCGCCGTGTAGGAGGGCACCAGGTCGTGCACGCCCAGCCGCGCCAGAGCGGCGTTCTTCTTAAGCAGCCGGTACACATACAACACCCGCAGCGAGGTCAGCCGGTCTATGGCGTCGCCCAGCGTCCAGCAAAGGCAGGCATCCCCCAAGAAATAAGAATCGTTCGGCATTGGGAACTATTATATCAAAGGGGACGCTGATGACTTTATGACTTGTTATTAACAATTCTTGAGGCACTGTTGGTAAATAGTTATAAAGTCATCAGCGTCCCCTCCTAGTAGGCCTTTGGGCCTATGGCGGGGCGGGTCCTTGAGCACTTACGTTTTCAAGGTTTTGCGTATATACTATAAACGTGATGATATTAAACCGCGTTTTCAGGGATAACTCCATGCGCAACTTCCTCGCCTGCTTTACCCTAGTCCTGTTCAGCTCGTCCAGCCTCTGGGCGCAGCTCAAAGTCTCTTTTGTGGACGTCGGCCAGGGCGACGCCATCTTCATAGAGTTCCCCGGCGGCAAGACCGCCCTGATAGACGGCGGCAATTCCGGCGTGCTTATCGACAATTTCCTGAAAGCCAAGGGCGTGACCAAGATAGACTACGTGGCCCTCACCCACCCCCACAGCGACCATTACAGGGGCCTCAAGAAAGTTTTTGAAAATTACGAAGTGGACCACTATTACGACACCCGCGCCGAGAACGTGGACGCGGCCGGCGACAACAACCTGCGCGACCTGGCCGAGCAGGAACCGGGCTGCACCACCCATTACCCCAAGCCGGGCGATATCCTGAACTGGGACCCCAAAGTGACCGTGAAGGTGTTCAACGCCTGCTGGCAGACGGTACAGATGCACGATAACGACGAAACCAACAATTGCTCGCTGGTCATCCGGCTTTACTACAACGGCAACGGCGTACTGCTTACCGGCGACGCTAATTCGGAGCTGGAAGCCGAAATGCTCAGCCACTTCAAATCCGGCCTGCAGTCCAACATCCTCAAGGTCGGCCATCACGGCTCGCGCACCTCCACCAGCGACGCCTTCCTGGCCCGCGTCCGG
Organism: Elusimicrobia bacterium GWF2_62_30; assembly: GCA_001799995.1. GTDB lineage: Bacteria > Elusimicrobiota > Elusimicrobia > Elusimicrobiales > UBA9959 > UBA9959. The sequence goes on along the minus strand of MGUK01000098.1, from coordinate 11,411 downwards.
CCCGACCACGCCATAATCTCGGTGGGCGCCACCAACAAATACGGCCATCCCCACATAGAAGCCATCAACCGCCTGACCAACGCCGGCGCCAGGATCTACCTGACCACCGCCGGCACCCAGATCCTGACCATCCCCCCGCCCGACAAGAGCGCGCCCGGCCCCGGCATCCCCACCGTGACCACCGAACCCTCGGTGACCGCCGCGCCCAAGTTCGTGCCCCTGGCGCTCACCCTGCCCGCCGCCGCCCCGCAGGCCGGCGACCTGGTGTCTTTAGACCAGCTGCTGGACACGGTTGCCAAGTAAACGCCTTCCATAAATAAAAAAACCGGAGGCTTCCCTCCGGTTTTTTTACGCCCCGGTCCCGCCGTTCAGCTTTTTACGTTCCACTGATCATAATCCGGCAGCTGGTACAGCGGCTCGGATATAATTTCAAAAGTCCCCTGCAGCGCGAAATACACAAACCCGGCAAGCAGATACCAGGCCAGCCCCGCCTCCAGCGCGGCCACCGCGCCGTACAGAAGGATAAGGACCATAAGCCCGAGCACCGCGCCCAGGCAGCCCACGGTCCTGTCTTTTTCGGAAGGCCTGTGCAGGTACAGCGTTACGCCCTTGGCTATAATGAACGGCCAGAAATAGATAAAGATCTTCTTGAACATGAAGAACGAAGCCTTCAGGCCGAACAAGAACAGCGGCACCGCGAATATAGACCCGACCCGCAGCCAGACCGGAGTGGCCTCAGCCTCTTTGGGATCGGGATTAAAAACGAACACCAGGTACTGCAAGATAACGACGCTGACCATTTCATACAAAGCCCAGTAGCGCAGCCAGGCGTACCTGGCCTCAAGGGCGGGGTCGTTAAGGAGGGCCACGCCCAGCCAGAGCGCGGCCGCGGCCAAAGCAAAATTGGGGATACCGGCCAGGACGTCTTCCGTGCCGATATTGCTTACCAGGAATTTCCCGATAAGCTTGAACTTTTCCCTGCGTTCCTTCTGCATTTTGCGAGGTTCCTTAACCCTGCGGCGGGGGCTGGGTGGCGGAGATCTCCTTGTTGCAGAGCGGGTGCACCAGCACCAGTTTGCCCATGCAGACGTCGAACCGCGCCTGGTCGGCGGCCTTGCAGCGCGCGCAGTCCGGGGCCTGGCGCTTGCGGGAATGCCGCTGCACCGTCTGCTGCCTTACCACTATGGTCCCTTCAAAGGAGCAGGCGTGGTCATAGGTGGTATGATGGATATCCCCGTCCTCAAGCATCTTTTCGCCGCACCAGGCGCAGACGCCAAGGTCCCTCTGCGCCAGGAAGTTCCGCACGAACGGGTTCCTGATAATGCGGCGCGCGAACTTGCGCCAAAGCTCCTTGTCGTAATTCTTTTCGCAATCGGCGGCGCTTTTGGCGGGTATTATTTTAAGGTCCATAGCTTATACTAGCAATTCCGCCGCGCCGGCCGGCGTCACTGGTTGTCCCCTTTTCCTATTTTTTAGGACGCCAGAAGCCGGGGATGATGTAACCTAGTTTGAAGCCCAGCGCGGGCTTAAGCGTGCCCGAGCGGCCGCCGCCGATATTGTCCAGGCCTATGTCCGTAAGGCGGCAGAACACGTCTAACGTAAACCCCGCTGGCGTCTCGGCCTGCTGGTCTGTAGTGTAAAGCAGCCCTACGCCCAGCATCGGCGCCGCGTATAAGGTGCTGTCGGACAGGCCCAGGTCAGCGTAAGCCCCGGCCTTGAAGCGCAAAGGCTGGCCGCTATTAAGCGGCGAAAGGTACTCCAGGCCAACGATAAGGTCCAGCATGGTGAAGGTAGCCTTAACGCCGGCATGGTCCACCTTAACGCTCTGCAGCTGCAGGCCACCGGTCTTGGAAAAAGTATCGTGGCCCACCGCGCGCACGCCAAAACCCCAGGGCCGCACCACGGTAGAGCCCGCGCCGTCCACAGCAAGGTTTTGCGGCGCCGGCAGCACAAAATAATACTCGCTGGCCGAAGCCCAGCGCAGCGCAGGCTTAGCCTCCGCGGCCCAACCAGGCCCCGCGCCCAGCAGCATGAACAGGCTCAACAGGATGTTTTTCATACGTCCCCTTTCGGCAAAGTCCCCTATCGCAATTATTTTAGCAAAACGCCCCCTGGCGAACCCCCTCATCGGCACTTTCCCTCCCGTGTTCCGCGGCGTCCCCTTTTCCCCCACCCCTCTAAGTAGTATTACGACTGCGCGGATCCCGCGCCATGTGATAGGATAACTAAGGGATAAAAACTATGAAAAGTATAATACTGGCAACTGCGGCATTAAGCGCCGCCTTACTGCTCTGCGCCGCCGACCGGGGCGGGCATGATGACAAGCGCGAGGGCAAGGCGCGAAAAAAGAACGCCTCGTCCCAGACGGGCGGCAGTATTTACAAGATGAGGCAGGTAACGGTACCTAAGCCTTTCAAGTTCGAAAGCCCCGACAAAGTGGTGAACGACAAGCGGCGGCCCGTAGAACCTAAACGTTTTGACACAGGCGAGGACATAAAGCAGCGGCGCGAAAAAGATCCGCCCCGCGAGCACGCCGCCATCGCGCACAACGCGGACCTGGTGCGCGGCATACAGGACGAACAGCGCTCGGAAACGCGGCGCAGCCACTACTACTGGCACAATACCGGCGGGGTGCGCTACGCCCATTATTACGACGCCCACAACATCCACTGGTACGGCTTCTACAGCGGCCCCACGTTCTACTGGAGCCGGTATTACGCCAATAACTGGTGGTGGTACGACGGCTCTTACTCACGCTGGGTATTCTGGTGGGATGGCTACTGGTGGTGGCAGGGCCCCGGCGGCGCGGCCTTCGTCTACGTGGACAACAACTATTACCCCTACAACATGGAGTCGGGCGGCGTAGTGGTGCAGAAAGCCGAAACAGAAGATCCTCCCAAATCCCCCCCGCCGCTGGGCGAGGGGAAGCAATGGGTGAGCCCGGACAAAAGCCGCGTGATACAGATACACGGCAACGACGCGCAGGCTTTCCTCTACGACAACTCCGGCGCAAAGCCGGTTTACCTGGCTTACCTCGGCAGGGACATAGTCAATATCCGGTTCTCGCAGGACAACCCCGCCCAGATCCTGGCGGACTTCAAGGACGGCGCCTTCGCGCTCTACGACCTGGACGGCAAGCCCAGGAACACCCCGCCGTCCAAGCCGCCCCAGGCCGCCCAGCCCCCGGCGCCGGAATCAGTCCCCCCGCTGCCGACTTCGGCCCCGGGTAAATAACCCTGTCGAATTCGCCAGGGCCAGTGGCGCATCCGCCATGTTTAGTTTTCCTTGTTTATCAGGTTAACGACCAAGCGCACCACCAGGTCTTTGTCGGGCGGCGCGCTTTCAGCGATCATAAGGGTTAAAGCCACCAAGGCGTTATCGGCCAGGCGTTTAGAACCGTCCGCGCGGTAAAGCAGGCGGTTCTTCTCCAGGAACCACAGGAACAGGGCGGCAGCTATACGCTTATTGCCGTCCACGAAAGAGTGGTTCTTAACGATAAAATACAACAGGTGGGCGGCTTTTTCCTCCGCGCTGGCATACAATTCCCTGCCGGAGAAGGTCTGGTAAATAGCGCCCACTGAACTGGCGAAAGACTTATCCTTCTCCCGGCCGAACAGGGCAGAGCCGCCCGCGCCGGCCTGCAGCTGGGCCACGGCCTTAAGCGCCAGTTCGTAAGTGAGCCGGAAGCCTGAACCGCGGCTAACCCCTTTAACCGCAACGCGGTTATGGTCGTAATCGTCCAGCAGTCCCAGGGCGCGGCTGTAGTCTCGGATCACGTCCAGCAGGCCCATGGCCTCCTGGTACTCCAGCGGCTTGCGGGTCTTTACGGTTTCTATCAGCTTTATAGCGCGCTGAAAGGCCAGGAATTTTTCCTCCTTGGCTTCCAGCAGTTTTTGATTCAGGGTGTAGCCGTCAACCAAATGCCGCCGAAGGATATCCGTGGCCCAAATTCTAAATTTCGTGGCACGCTGTGAGTTGACGCGGTAGCCCACTGAAATTACCATGTCCAGGTTATAAAGGTTCATTTCCCTTACCCTGCCATCAGATGCAACCTGTTCCAAAATGGAACAGGTTGATTTTTCCGGCAGTTCTCCGGTTTTATAGATGTTATTTATGTGTTTAACTATCGCCGGGCGCCCAACGCCAAAAACAGCCGCTATTTTATGCGCATCCAGCCATAGCGTGTTGTTTATTAGCTTTATTTCAAGCCTCATCCCTTTATTTTTATCGACATAAAATACAATCTCGCCCGCCTCCCGACCTGTCCTGTGTTCTTTTGTCATAATTTCCCCCTTGCCCACAAATATCGCAGAAGGCTAACCCATCAATGGCCTGTCGGGTTAGAAAGCTACCGCAACATATCCCAGGCGCTCAGGCCAAGGCTTTTCATTGTCTTTACGACCTCGCGCACTATTTCCACGTTTATACGCGCGGCTTTGCTGCTTTTGAGCACGGTGGAAAGCATGGAGACGCCCGTCTCCGTGAAAACCAGCGGCGGCTTGGTAAGGCGCCTGAGCGCCGGTACGGCAGCCTGCTCGCGGCGAGTAAGCCGGAACATGAGCTCTCGCGGGAACTTGCGCCGGTTGCGGGCAACGGCGCCCCACAGCGCATGCGGCGTAACCTCGTAGAAGGCTGCGGCGTCCGCGGCCGCCACCACCCGCTGCCCCCGCGCCATAAATACACCTTTTGCTATTTTTATTACAGGTCCCTCGATATTCATACCCCCTCCATAGTCGCAGTATCTTCAACCACTTCTCCGCATAAATAGCCTAGCAGGCGAGCCCGACAGCATCCTGTCGGGTTTGAGAATTACAGTTTCCTGGCTTTAATCTTCTTTTGTGCTTTTATGAACTTCTTATACTTTTCCGGCTCCCACTGTTCCAGGTAGAAGCCGATATATTCCGAGGTACCCGCCGGGTCCAGATGATAATAATAGCGGCAGAGTTTTTTAAACAACTGCAGCACGGCCGGGTTGCCGCCAAAATCAAGCAGGTAATCCATTGTGCGCTGTATTTCCATATGATCTTTACAGCGCAAGTTAATAATGTCGTTCACTATCGGCTCGTAAGCTTTAGCGGCCGTTTCCCCCAGGGCCACGATCGACTTCGCAATTTCGCTCAGATCCTTGATCAAAGCGTCATATTCCGGATCTCCCTTCTTTGGCTGCGGGACCGTCTTTTTGCGTTTCATACTCTTCTTTTCCCCCTCATTACTTTTATCTCAAGTCTTTTGCCAAATACGCGCGCTATTTTCAAAAGCGTCCCCAGTTTCAGTTTATAGAGACCCTTCTCCATTCTATCTACGTCCTCTATCTTGGCATGGAGCTTCCTCGCCAAGTCGGCCTGCGTCATATGGAACTGCTTTCGCAGGCCCACTATCTTGCGCCCCACACTGACAAGTATCCCGTCATTATCACAATGCTGCATGGCCCCTCCTTACACCGCGTCCAAAACCATGAAATTAGCTAATTTGTATAATCAACTTGTAGGATCACTGAAGGGTATGGAACCGCATATTATTACACTAGTGTAATAGATATTGCCGCAGTTGTCAAGATGTCAAAACGCAAAACCGACATATTGTATGAGAAGGGAACCGGCCTGGAGCTGTTCACCTCCAGGGAAGCCGCGCGCTTCCTGGATTACCACCCGGTAGCCTTCAGGCACCTGGTATCCAAGGGGAAAATACCCGTGCACACACGCACCGGCAACTACCCGCTTTTTCTAAGGGAAGAACTGGAAAAGTACCAGGTTTCTAATAAATGGGCGGGCAAGAAGGCCAAGATCAAGGCCAAGCCCGATCAGCCGGCCGCCACCAGTGGTAATAGGGGAATTCGCGCGGTTGTAACAGCAACCCACAAGAATAAAGAAATTATTGTTGAGAACCCTGCCGATTTTAAGTGGGAAGACGTGCCGGCTATCCGCGCCAGGGTGGCGGCCAAATACGGGAAGATCCCATTCCAGATAGCCCTTGAACTGCCGGATGGCGCCGGCTTCAGAATAATCTTCCATCCTTTAGCAAAGTAATCCAAAGGCAAGGCAAAAACTAAACCCACCGAATTCGATGGGTTTAAATAGCAGGGGACGCTGATTACAGCGTCCCCACCCCCTCGGCGGCCGGCTATTTCTTGCGCCAGGAGGCGCATTTGTTGGACCGCCGGAAAATATCGCTGCTCAACACTTCGCCGTCGTACACTATCAGGTCGCTGAAACCGTTCAGATGCTTGGCCAGCCGGCCGTGAGCTATTTCGAACGGGTCTTTATCCCGGTAAGAGTTCAGCAGGTCGATGTACAGCGCCTGGTGCTTCTGCGCAAAGGCAAGAATAAACTCATGGCTGGTAAATTTATCCGGCAGTTCCTTTATTACTTCAACAACCCGCTCATCGAACCAATCATCAAATTTAAATTTAAGTGCCATATCAGCTTCCCTTTTATTGCCGCGAGCCAAGCTTGATTATAGTAAGTATGCCGGGACAATATACCCAGCGATGGGCAACCGGGCCCATTGCTCTCCATCTTGAGGTTCCAATTTGGAACATCAAGTTCTCCGTGGGAGATAGGGGACGCTCAGCAGGCGCTCCGCCTCAATGGCATGCACCGACCCACCCGGCGACACGTGCGGGAAGCCGTGCGACCCCGGGCAGCAGCGCCGCAGATTTGATCAGGTACCCCTTTTCCCTGTTGGGAAATAGCCTCCCGTTTTATAGCTGCCCCGATAAATTATCCGCCCTGCCTTTTTAAGTTTTCTTATCCAGTTTTCTATCGTTCTGCCAGGAACCTTCAGTGCAACACGAAGCGCGGGAAGCCTCTGTCCCGGATTCTTTCTTATTTCAGCCTCAAGAGAATTTACTCCGCCATTTACTCCGCCATTTATTCCCCCATTTACACCCCCAACTGTTTCGGTCACGCCTTCGGATTTTTTGAACCCAGGTCTGAAAAAGATAACTGCAAAACCGCTTTTGATTCTTTTAAAACAAACTTTCACGCCCGCAGCGCTGCATTCCTCGCTGATGCGCTTAAGGCCTGAACCCCATTTCTCTATGTCTTCGGAGCGGAACAGCGTTTCAGCTATAAGCGGGTTGCGGGGAATGCTGGGCTCGGACCCTTTAATGAAATCCTCGGGCGAATAATCTCCGGGAAAAAGGCCGGGGTTAAAGATCTCTATTCTGTCCTTGTAAATAGCGACCTCGTTGCTTTTGGGGTTATCAAAGTCCCTGTGACACAGGGAATTTATTATGGCCTCCCGGACCGCGCGGACTGGCACCTCAGGGATCTCCACCCTCTGGCTGCCCGTAAGATCCGCCCGCCAGTTTATGTGCTCCTTTATGTAAGACTCGCTCCTGGCAGCCAGCTGTAAAATATTGCCGTGAAAACTTTGGATATCCAAAAATGTGTGTTTATCTGCCGCTCTAATTCCCGGGCGCAAGAATGCACGATAATGCGTCCAGGACAAATTGGGATGCAATCGCCCAGGCTTCCATGATTTCTCACGCAGCGCGTTGAGAATTCCTGGGATATCTATTCCCGACGCACCAGGAGATTGGTTACGCAGTGCGTAACCTTTTCTAAATCCGTCTGCCTGTGGCTTTATCAGAGAAAGGCCACGCACTGCGTGGCCTTTCTGCGGTCCGAGTAAATGCTCGTAGGTGAGATAGAACTGTTTAAAGGATTTAAGATTTGTCAGTCCGTAGCCGGGGCCATACGTATTATGCAGTCGGATGGCGAGTTCTCGGATCAACCCTTCCCCATACCCGGCCCTCGCCTTGCCCTGCTGCTCCTCTTCTATTATCTCCTGCCCGATGCGCCAGTTAGAAACGACCTGCGCCGTATTGACGGAGCGCGAAACTCCTGCATGTGCGGCCTCTATTATGCCGCAGATCTTGTTATACAGCACAGAAATCTTTTGAGCAGCCATAATCCCCCCTTGCACGTTAATAGCATAGCAGACGAACCAGATAACCGTCTGTCGGGTATATTTATGGTATTTTGGGGATTTTAAACCCATCGAATTCGATGGATTTAGATTCTGCCTTCTACACCGCCGGGGCTTTTTTCCCGCACTCGGCGCTGTATTGCTTCAGCTGGGCGATAGCCAGCATGGCGTTGTCGTAGGAAAGCGGCGAGGCTCAATTAGACTGCATAGCTGGTATCAATACACTTTTGCAGATACGGGCTAACTTTCTCTAACATGCCGCGGAGATGCGAATATGGGACTTTGTTTTGATGATGCAGCCTGCCAACCACAATTCCGGGGTGCCGCTTTACGCTATCCGCATACGACGCAACAGTCTCCCGGGAATAGAAGTGCCCGCTGCTGGATAGGAACTTCTCGTACGTCACCGATTCAAGAAGCCATTCACTGGCCAGCTTATCCGCAGTCTGTTCCGCCGCAACATCCGAAGGCTTCTCTAAATTACTATCAATATGCACTCCGTGGTGGTTCGCAACAAGATGTGCAACCTCATGCGTCAATGTAAACCAGAAGTTATCAACCCTGTCATAGCGAAGCGTCAGCAATATAACCGGGTTTGCCCCCGCATAAAACACAGCCCCGTCCATATAGGAATGCGACAATGCAGGGACAATAACCAGGTGCGCACCCAAATTTGCGAAAAAGGCCGGCAGCTTCTCTATGCCTGCAACATCCTTTGAGAACTCAAGCAGCTCGGGAATAGCCGCCTTGAACTTGGTGGCGCTAAACTTGCCGACCTTGTGCTTTTTTGCAAGCTGCCTTGCGCGCATCAGTACGGCTATCTGCGCCATCCCCTCAGGTTCACGCGCCTCAGAATGCCTTCTGCTCACAGGCACACCAAAACTGGGCGTCATACTGATATCACCAATTCCCAGGAACTCGCAAACATTCTTCTCCAGTTCATCCAGGTCCAGTATATTGGGGATCCAGCCCCTCTTTATAAGCTCTTTAACCGGCGCAAGGCTATAGATCCTGCTTCTGCGCTTGATATCATCGCTGCCCGCTTCTTTACGCGCAGCGAACAGGCGATAATTTGTCTCAAGGTTCATCCAGACCTCTGGCGTTGTGCCGAACACCTGGGCCAATTCGTGCGCGGTCGCCGGGGTAACCTGCTTATTGCCGTTAACTATCTCGTTTACAGCCTGAAGCGGCCGGCCCATTATCTCCGCCAAGTCCTTCTGGGTCCAACCCCTGGCCTCAAGCTCCATAGCGATAACATCGCCAGGCTTAACCATCCTTGCAGGAACTAAAGTCATTTCTCCCTCCGTTCTTACTTATAGTGGTCGCAGATCTCTAAGACCAGAATGGTCTTGCCTCTAGGATCGGTTTCCAGCTTAATGATCAGTCGCCACTGATCGTTCAACCGTAAGGAACGCTCCCCCAGCTTGCCGCGCGCTCCTTTTAACTTCTCGTAATGCAAACTTTTGAAAGAATAGAGCCCACCCTCGTTCGGGATGGCCTCTATGACGTACATAACTTCGAAAAATCTTTTAACTACCGCCGCCGGATAGCGATGCGCCCCTTCCTCCTGGGTGTATAGTAATTTGAGCTTATCGCTTTTGAACCGGAATTCCACGATTTTCCCTCTTTATGTCATATTCGCCCTATCACCCCTTGGGTGATATATATAGCATAACAGATGATTCCCGCTCTGTCAAGACCACTATTCCTGCCAATAGCATAGCTCCGTCTGTTTAAAAACAGTAAGCCCGGAGAGATCTTTGCAGCAGCGCTAAGAACTCTTTTCGATGAAGAGGGAGCGTCGCCTGTTTTCTGCTCGGCCGCATTGAAACGATTTCATGCCAAGCGTGATCATCCTCGGTTGGATATTCAAACCCCTGGTCCTTAAATTTATGCTGAAGGTCCGGTAGCCCGGCCTGTGATGGAATGAAGTATTCCCCGTCAATGAGCAAAGGTTGAATGTCTTTTAGCGATATGGCCCCCTGCAGCACCACGCTGCCGTGCTGTTTGTAATTGGAAGCATCGCGATATAAATATTCCAGCAAGGTGTTCATGGTCGTCTTTTACAATTGGTCAGAAGCCTGCTGACCAATTCAGCTCCTTTCTTATCCCCGCCTGGCACTGCATACTCCGCCGCAGGTTCCCTGGAATCCAGCTTTTTAATACCTCCCGCACCAGCCAAAGAGCGCATCTGGCTGATAGCCGTCTGGTTCAACTGCCGCAGTCGCTGGTTTTGAAGCAATCCCTGCCGGATGAACACGGAATTAACGCTTTCCAGATTGGACAGGACCACCAACTGCTCTATGTTGGCATAATCGCGGATGTTGCCAGCCAAGCCGGGATTCTGCTGCCGCCACTGCGCCGCGGTCTTTCCAAACAAGGCCACGTTAAGAATATCAGCCTCGCTGGCGTAAACCGCGTCTATCTGCTTTTTAGTGAGCTCCGGCGGGATCAGGCTGTCCTTTATGGCATCGGTATGGATGCGGTAATTAACCTTGGCCAGCGTGCGCTGTATATCCCAGCCTTCTTTCTGTTTCAAAGTTTCGGCTTCTTTAAGCCGCTGGAACTCCTTGATGAGATAGAGTCGGAACTCGACCGATATCCAGGACGCGAATTCAAAGGCTATGTCCCGGTGCGCATAAGTGCCTCCATATCGGCCGGATCTGGAGACAAGCCCGGCAGCGCCGGTCGCTTCTATCCATTGCTTTGGAGTTAAAACGAAACTATTTAGCCCTGCCTTTGTTCTAAACACCTCGAATTCGAGGTGTTTAAAATCCGGGTTATTCAAGCGCTCCCAGACGCCCAAGAACTCGATGGTGTTCCGGTTCCGCATCCAGTTTTGGATTATGTGTTCAGAGCGGTACGGATCTTTGCGCTTGGCGATGTCCGTAAGGCAGATAAAATCCCCGACCGCCCGCATCAGTACGCCGATAGCTGTTCCTTGCACAGCAATGCTCGTTCTCATATCTTTATGCATAATCCCCCCCTGCCGCATAAATAGCATAGCAGACCAACGCGACAACCGTCTGTCGGGTTGGTTTTGGAAAATTGTTCGGATTTAAAGGTCGGGACTAATTACTTTTCTTCAAATTCTGCCCGCATGGCCGGCGGCATGTATTTTACATCCTCGTGGGCTTTTAGCGGCGGCGGTTCGGTAGGGATAAGCACCGCGCGGCTCTTCCCCACCGCCTCGCAGAACCCAGCGCGCTCGGCATGCTGCAGAGTTTCACGCAAGAAAGCGCTGTTAAGCCGCTCAGCAGGGGCAAGCGCCGTACTGTGGGCGCCCGTCAGGGGCGGCGGCATGCTGGCCCTCAAGTATTCGCGGATATCGCGGATAGCAATGGGATCAAGCGCTTTCTCCTTGAACCAGAGTATATAGCCGTTCAGGCCTCCGGCGGCGTGGGCAGGCTGCCCGCGCATACTATGACGTTGCGCACCATGACCCCGCCGAATTCCGCTTTAAGCAGGTTGAAGCAGAC
>MGUK01000097.1 GCA_001799995.1 Elusimicrobia bacterium GWF2_62_30 | reverse complement strand
CTGGAGACGCTTACAAAGCCGTTCCCGGACAGCTCGGCCACGTAGACGGTGTTCTGCGGATTGCCGTTGGCCGTCCAGCTGAACGTGATGCTGGAGCTGGTCACCCCGTTGAAGGGCGGTACCGCCAGGGCCGGTGCCAGTGGTAAAGTAACAGCCGCAACGGCCGTAGAGTAGCCGCTCGGTATATCATCCGCGTTAACCGCTTTGGCGCGGCCGTAGTAGGTCGTGTTGGGGAGCAGGCCGCCGAAGGTCTGGCTAAGGGCCAGGGTGGCGGCCGAGGAAATGGCCGTGCCGGGCGCGAAGCCGGCGCTGGACAGCTCTACGATATAGCGGGTACCGCCGGGATTGCCGCCGTCGGCCCAGGTGAAGGTGGCGGTGCTGGCCGAGACCGCGGTGAACGGCTGAGCCGAATTTAACGGGGCGGTGGCCAGGGTGGCCGTAGAGCGTATCGGGCTGGAGTAGGGACCGTCTACCTCAAGGAAATTAATGGCCTTTACGCGCGCCTGGTAGACGGTATTGGGCGTCAACCCGGAGAAGACCGCGCTTATCGACAGCGTGGAAGCGGAAGCGATAAGAGTGTCGAAGCTGTTCCTGGAGATCTCGGCGGCGTATAGCGTGCCGGGCGGGTTTCCCCCGCCGCTCCAGCTCAGGGTGAAGCCGGCGGTGCTGACGCCGGTAAAAGGCGCGGCCGCGACAAGGGGGGCCAGGGTGTATGTCACCGTAGAGACTGCGCCGGTATGGGCGGTGAGGTTGCCTCCGACCCCGACGGCCCGTACATGGGCGTAATAGGTGGTGTTCGCCGACAGGCCCGTGAAAACATAATTAAGGTTAGTCGTGACGTCCGAAGAAACAGGGGCTGAAAAATCGCTGTTAGTGGATATTTCCGGATTGTAGCTGGTTCCAGGAGCGTTGCCGCCGTCGCCCCAGGAGAAGGTCAGACCGGCAGCCGAGAGGCTCGGAAAAGGTGCTGCGGCATTGACCGGCGCGGAAATGGCGGTGGCGGTGGAAACTATAGGCGAAGAATACTGGCCCGGTATGCCGGAGAAACTTACGGCCCGGACCCGCGCCTGGTAGATCGTGTTCGCTTCAAGCGCCGAGAAATCCACGCTGAGCGCGCTGGTCAGGACGGCGCTGGAGACGCTGACAAACCCGTCCCTGGAGATCTCCGCGATGTAGAGCGTGCCTCCGGGGTTTCCGCCGGTCTCCCAGCTGAAAGTAAAGCTGCCGGCAAAAACCCCTGTGAACGGCGGGGCGGCGGCAACAGGGGACAGCGTCAGCGTCACAGTTGAAACTGCGGGGCTGGAATAGAGGCTTGCCAGCCCGCCGGCCCCGAGGGCGCGGACGCGGGCGTAGTAAGTGGTGTTGACCGACAGACCCGTGAAATCGTAATTAAGATTAGTCGTGACAGCCGAGGAGACGGGGGCTGAGAAGCCGCCGTTGGTGGAGATTTCGGCGTTGTAGCTGGTTCCGGCGCTGTTGCCGCCGGATTCCCAGTTGAAGGTCAGGCTGTCGTACGAGAGGTTCGTAAAAGGGACAGGGGCGTTGAGCGGGGGCGCCGCGGCGGTAACGGTCGTGACCGCGGCGGTGTAGGCTGTATCCAGCCCGTTGTGGTTTTGGGCTTTGACGCGGGCATAGTACAGAGTATTCACCGCCAGGCCGGTAAAGGCGGCGCCGGTATTGAAGGTGCTTGACGATCGGGACAGCGTGGCGAAGTTGTCGGTGGAGATCTCGGCGATATAGCGGGTCTGCGGCGGGTTGCCGCCGCCGTTCCAGCTGAAATTAAAACCGGACGGGCCGACGCCCGCAAGCGAGGGGTCGGCAGGTTCCACGGCCAGGGTCGCTGTGGAGAGAACGCCGTTAAATTCCGTAGGTAAATTGGCCAGGTTGATGGCCCTTACCCTGAAGTAATAGGTGGTGTTGGGGGCCAGGCCCGCCGGGGCCGAGGAGAGGGCCGTGATATATGAAGTGGAGACATCAACCCCGAAATCAATATCGGTGGAGCGGTTCACTTCGTAAATAGTGTAGCCGGGATTCGCGGGCTCTCCCGCGCTCCAGTTCAGGCCCAAAGAATAGGCGGCGACCGCGGTGAAGGTACTGGCGGCCGCGCCCGGCAGGCCCGCCAGGGTGTAGGTGGAAACCGGATTCGAAGGCAGGCTGTCTGAATAATCCGTGAAGGCCGTCACATAGCGGGTGTAGGCTGTGTTGGGCGTCAGGCTGGTCTCCGTGGCTGAGAGCGTAGCGCTGGATACCGCGAGCTGCGGCGAGCGATCCGGAGTTAGGTAGCTGACGGTGCCGCTGTACAGCCTGTACTTCCTGGAAGCCTCGGCCGCGTTTCCCCAGTCAGGCGCGGCTGTCCAGCTCCAGGTGATGGACGTAGCGAACACGGTCGGTGCTATCAAGCCGGCGGGGGGGGAAGCCACCGTGTTGAAAGAGACCGTGCCCGGGGAACCCGGCACGGCCAGCGGTAAACCCGACGATCCCGCGCCTAGCTGGACTCCGGCAGGACCGCCCGCCGTGCTGATGGCGACCGAGAAGGCCGCTTGCCTGTAATAGATCTTAACCCGGCCGCCTCCTCCTCCGCCGCCGGGATTACCGCCGCTCCCGGTCGCATCTCCGCCCTTTCCGCCCGAAGCGTTAATGACGCCGTTCACAGTCGCGGAACCCGTGCACCGCAGCAGCAATCCGCCTCCGGCGCCTCCCCCTCCGGCATCGGCGGGCTTGGTAGCGTTGCCGCCAGGCACGCCGCGCGGAAAAATAAAGCCGGTTAAAGTGAAAGAAGAGGCTTCCAGGTAAATGGAGGCCCCGCCCTGGCCGCCGCTTCCGCCCGTTTCAGGCGAAGTTCCTCCGCCTCCGCCGCCTCCGGAGCCCAGGGAGATATAGCCGGGGGATACCGGCAGGGCGATGTCATCGTAAGCAGCGCCCCCGATGCCAAGTACGCCGTCGGTTCCGGCGCCGTTGCCGCCGGCCCCGCCGTAGGCGCCGCCGCCCCCGCCCTTGTTCGCGTCGGCGCCTATGCCCGGGCCCCTTCCGGCGCCATCGCCGCCTGGCTGGCCCGGGTCTCCGCCGATGCCGCCGACCTCACCGCGGCCCGAGCCGTTCAGCGTGCCGGGGATGGAGATGGTGGAGGCGAAGATGATCAGCGGGATGGCGGGGGTCACGAAGACCGTGGTGCCCGCATTTATCTGAAAGAGCCCGACGTTAGTAAAGACGCCGCTGAGGACGTCGTTCGGCGAGCATGGGATAGAATTGTCAGCGGTACTGCCCGGTCCGCAGATAAGATTTTGGCCCGCCAGGTCCCTGCCCGCGATAGTGGCCGCTCCGGCCACGGCCGGCAGCGTTAAAATATAAGCGAGGAGGAGGCGCGTCATTTTAGCGCGGCCTCCACCTTGGCCTTAAGCTTTACCGCCCCTTCGTTGCCGGGATCCAGTTCAAAGATCCGGGACAGGGTTTTAGACGATTCGAGGTATTGTTTCTTTAAATACTGGTCGACCGCCATATAGTAAAGGCGCTCGGCTTCCTTCTTCATCTCAGGCTTGACCTTGACGTACACCGCGGTACGGGCGGCTTTCAATTTCTCGGTGATGCCGGGAGCGGCGGGAGCCATCTGGAGTATCGCCTGGTAGGCCGCGACGGAGGCTTTAAAATCTTTTTTTTCATCTTCCAGGGCCGCCTGCGCGGAGAGCTGCGCTACCTTTTCCTGCGTGGCCTGGTCCAGCTCCGCAAGCAGCGTTTTCGCCCGCTCATTGCCGCTGTCCGCCTCCAGCGCCTTTTTGACTTCGGCGGCCGCTTCGGCTAAAAGCCCCTGCTCCCTGAAACTCTGCGCGCGGGCCAGGAATTGGGAAACCTGGACGTCTATAATTTCCTTTTGCGCGCGGGCTAGCGCTTCCGACTCCTGGCCCCCAAGGCGGGATTTAATTGTTTCAATGGCCTGCTTAGCCTCCTCGTTGGCCGGGTCGACCTGGAGGACGGCTTTCCAGTATTCGAGGCTGATCAGGATATTGCCCTGCTGGTACTGCTGCCGGGCCAGGATGACCGAGCTCTCGGCCAGCTGGCGGCTGAATTGGCTGGCGGCTTCGGCCTTGAGCTCCTCGAGTTTCCCTTCCACCTGCTTATTGGAGGGGTCCAGAAGTTCCGACTTTTCCAGGTTGCCTATAGCCGCGGCCAGGTTGCCCTCTTTGGCCGAATCAAGGCCTTCGAGGTAATAACTGCGGGCCAGGCGCTTGGCTTCCTCCTGGTCGAGTCTTTTCATGCCGCGCCTGAGCTCCTCGGCCCGCTCCGGCCCGGTCATCCCGAATTTAAGCGAGAAAGAGATCATGTGGCTCGCCGCTATCTCATGCAGCAGGACCGCGTAATCGAACTGGTAGTTGGCAAGCAGCGCTCCTAAGCCCAGGGAAATACCCCGGGCCTCCAGCCCGGCGCGGACGGCGAACCTGTGCTGGTACCAGAGTTCCGAACCGGCCGCGGGGTGGAACCTGGCGGCGTAATAGTTGGACCTGGCGGCCAGGGCGGCTTTGAAATCCTTGCCGAGAACGCGCGTATAGGCCGGCGCGACGTCGATCACCCTCGGAAAAGAAACGGCTCTGGATACCAGGGTGACCGATGGCCGCATTATGTTCTGTACGACTACGCCCAGGGAAAAACCTTTTCCGTTCCTGTAGAGCAGCCCGGCGTCGGCCCCGGAGCCCGACCCGCTCGCGGTATCTATTTTTTGAACGATATTCTTAATGCCGATGCCGACGCTGAGCCGCCCGGGAAGACTGCGGGTCTGGATCGCGGGGATCATGAGCGCCCACCCCAGCTGCAGCATGGTGTTGGTGATAGAGAAAGCACTCGGGGCATCGAAAGGAGTTTCCCGCCTCTGGAAATCTCCGCTGGTTTGCCGAAGATATCCCGCGCCGATGGCGCCATAACTTTTTAAAGGCATCCCGCAGCCGAAGAAGTCATTGGTGGTGCCGCCGAAAAGAGTTATGTGGTTCCCTGTCAGCTCCGGTTTTGTGAGTAAAGAGAGGCCCGCAGGGTTCCAGTAGATCGCGCTGGCATCGTCGGCTATGCCGGCAAAAGCGCCGGCCAGTCCCAGGGCGCGCGCGCCGGCGCCCTGCCGGGAAAAAGAACCCGGCAGACCGCCGTCAGTCTGCGCCCGGGCCCGGGCAGGGGCTATCAGCAGGGTCAGGCCGAAAACACAGACGGCCAAAAGGCAGGGCCAGGATCCGGCGGTCCGGCTTTCGCCCCGGTAATATGAAAAACTACCATTCAGCGTCATCATATTGCTGCTTGATCGCGAGTAGTTCGTCCTGGACCGCGAAGAAAGCGTCCACCACCGCGGGATCAAAATGGCTTCCTCTTCCTTCGCTGATGATGGCGAGCGACTTTTCCACGGAGAAAGACTCCTTGTAGGGGCGCCTGGAGGTGAGGGCGTCGAATACGTCCGCGATGGCCGCGATACGGCTGGTGATCGGGATCTCGGCGCCCTTCAATTTATCGGGATAGCCGCTGCCGTCCCATTTCTCGTGATGGCACCGGGCGATGGTCTCTCCGACTTTTATATATTCCGCGTCCGAGCCTTTGAGAATGTTGGCGCCGATGACGGAATGCTGCTTCATGATCTCCCATTCCGCCGGGTCGAGCCGGGCCGGTTTCATCAATATAGCGTCGGGGATGCCCAGTTTCCCCAGGTCATGCATGGACGCCGCGTAAAGAATGGTTTCGATGGTTTTTTCATCCAGCCCCAGGCGGCGGGCGATGGCCGCGGAGTAGCGGCTCATGCGCTTGATATGCGCGCCGGTGGCGGCGTCCTTGTACTCGGAGGCCATGGCAAGGCGGTGGATCGTCTCCAGTGAATCGGACTTTATCCGCCCGAAGGCGCGGTTTAATTCATCGGTCCTGCCGGCCACTTCGGACTCCAGTTCCTTGCTGTAATTGCTCATCAGGTCGTTATAGGCCTTGATCTTCAGCAGGGACCGGACCCGGGCCGACAGTTCCAGGTACTCGATAGGTTTCGAGATGAAGTCGTCGCAGCCGGCTTCTATCCCTTGTATGCGGTCTTTCGTTTCCAGCAAGGCGGTAACTAAAATTATCGGAAGCAGCCGGGAGGCATTGTTCTGCCTGACCCTGCGGGTAACTTCATAGCCGTCGATGCCCGGCAGCATCACGTCGAGCAGGATCAGGTCCACCGGGTTCGCGGAGAGCTTTTGGAGCGCTTCTTCACCGGTCGAGGCCTTGATTACCGCATAGCCCTGCGGAACAAGGAAGGCTTCGAGAAGCTCGATATTCTCCGGGCGGTCGTCGACCACCAGGATCTGTTTCTTATCGGTCATACTCCGCTCCTTATCGCGCCTTGCCCCGGGTTTTTGGCCGGGTCGGGCCCGGCTACCGGGAGTTCGAACCAGAAGGAGCTTCCGTTGCCCGCTCCCGCGTCTATTCCGATACTGCCCCCGTGCGCTTCCACCGCCAGCTTGCAGAAAGTGAGGCCGAGGCCCGTGGAATTCTTCTGCCGGCCGGCGGGAAGATCGACCTGCGCGAACTTCTCGAAGATCTTCTGCCTGTACTCGGGCGGGACCCCGGGCCCGTTGTCCGCCACGGTCACGCGCGCCAGGCGGCCGGCCGAGCCTATGCCGACCTGGATAATGCCGCCCTCGCTTGGCGAAAATTTTATCGCGTTGGCCAGCAGGTTCTGCATGACCCGGAGAATGATGTCGGGGTCCGCCAGTACCGCCGCGGGCTTTTTCGGCGGGATAAACCTTATCTCACGGCCCTCCAATAACGGATCCAGCCCCGAGATAGCGGTCTCCATCAGGCGGCTTAGATCGCAGTCCGCGGGGCTCAGGTTCATTTTCCCCTCTTCCATCTTGCTCGCGTCCAGCACATCGTTGACTATCCCGATCATCTGCTTTGCCGCCTTAAGGGCTTCTTCTATAAAATGGCTTAGCTTTTTCGGAAGGTCTTTTTTTTCGTCCTCCCTGATCAGTTCAAGAAAGCCGTGGATCCCGGTAAGCGGCGAGCGGAGATCGTGTATGATCATATGCACCAGGCTGTCGCGTGTTTTCTCGAGCGCGTGGAGGTCGTCCAGGTTCTCCTGCAGCCGGCGTTTCTGCCGGCGCAGCTCCAGGTGGGTTTCAACGCGCGCTTCCACTTCCTCGAACTGGAACGGCTTGGTGATGTAATCGACGCCGCCCGCGCCGAAGGCCTTTACCTTGTCCATGGTTTCGCTGAGGGCGCTCAGGAAAATAACCGGGATATCTTTTAATTTCTCGTCGGACTTCAGCTCCGCGCACACCTCGTAACCGTTCATTACGGGCATATTTATATCCAGGAGAATAAGGTCCGGCGGGGCGTTGCGGGCGGCCTGCAGGGCTAATTTCCCGCTGATGGCGGCGCGCACTTTATAGCCGCGCACCTTCAGCATGACGGTGAGCAGTTCCAGGTTCGCGGGAGTATCGTCCACCATAAGTATGCTCGGCGGGATTTCTGCGCGGATAAGGTCATTCATGGTCTGTTTTCTCCGGAGTGATAAGTATCACTTCCACTGTTTCCTGTATGTTCTTGAAATTCATCTTTCCTTTGGGCAGGAAAGAAAATGCGCAGCGGCCGGCGCGGCCCGGGGCATCGCGCAGCGCCGACTCGCGGGTATACGGGGTTGTAAGCGTTTCTCCGGCGCCCGCGGCGCCGCACAGCCGGCTGGCCAGGTTCACCACGTGGCCGAGCGCCGTATACTCCATGCGGGTGCTCGTTCCGTAAGCGCCTACTACCGTTTCACCGGCGGCCAAACCTATGCCCAGCGGCCGGTAGGGAAGTCCCACGGCCGAGCGCTTGTCCATCCACACGCGGTGCGCCGCCTGAATGGCAACAGCGGCGTTAAGGGCGCGCCTGGCGTGGTCGGCCTGCCGGAACGGCGCCCCGAACAAAGCCATGAACCCGTCGCCCAGGAACTTGTCCATCATCCCGCCGGCTTTCTGCACGCCGGCAACCGTGACCTCAAGGAAAGAGTTAAGGGTTTCCTGAACCTCTTCCGGGGTCAGCTCGTTGGCCATGGTGGTAAAACCGCGCAGGTCCGCGAATAGTACCGTGATCTCGCTCCTTTCCATTTTAAGCAGTTCGCTGATCGGTTTCTGTTTCATGGTTTCCACCACTTCGGGCGAGACAAAGCGGGAAAAAGTATATTCCAGGAACCGGTTCTTGTCTTTCAGGAACTCCCTGGCGTCCTTAAGCGTCAAATGGGTTTCCACGCGGGCCTGCACTTCCTCGAGCTGGTAGGGCTTGGTGATGTAGTCCACGCCGCCGACATTAAAAGCCTTGACCTTGTCTTGCATCTCGTCCAGCGAACTCAGGAAAATAACCGGGATGTCTTTAAGCTTCGGGTCGGCCTTCAGGCGCCGGCACACTTCATAGCCGTCCATCCCGGGCATGTTGATGTCCAGAAGAACAAGGTCGGGCGGGTCGTTGCGGGCGGCCTGCAGCGCCAGCTCCCCGCTGAGGGCGGACCTGATCCTGCAATGCCGTTCTTTGAGCATCCCGGAAAGCAGTTCCAGGTTCGCGGGCATATCGTCCACGACCAGGATGTTCGGGGCGGCCTGCCCGATAACCGCGTCCGCTGTCATGGCGTCACTCCTTTCCCAGCAGGTTAAGTATGCTCTGCGTGTCGAATTTGGCGGCGAGGGCGCGCAGCGCCCCGGCAAGCGCTTTGTCCAGGACCTCCACGCGGCCGGTAAGTTCAAGCAGGAGGTGGAAGTCGCCGTTGATGGCGGCTTTGCGAAGCTGGACTACCAGCCCGGGCGGCAGGCTGGCCAGCGCCCCCGGCTTCAGCGCTACCGTATCCTCCTCCTCCGCGGCAGGAGCCTCTTTCTCGTAATCATATTCCGCGCCAAGAAGGGTCCGCATTTTCTCGAAAAGATCGGCTTCCCTGAAAGGCTTAAGGATCACCTCGTCGGCCCCGGCCCCGGCCGCTTTCCGCTTCGTCTCACCGAAAATGCTGGCGGTCACCGCGATGATCTTTACTTCCCTGCCCCCGGCCAGGGCCCGGATGCGGCGTATGGCCTCATAACCGTCCATCACCGGCATTTTAAGGTCCATCAATATGAGCTGCGGCAGCCACTCCCCGAACTGCTTAAGCGCGTCCGCCCCGTTGGCAGCCTGCCCGACCTCAAAGCCCGCGGAGCCCAGCAGCTGGGCCAGGAATTCCCGGTTGTCCTCTTTATCGTCCGCCACCAGCACCCGGTAGCGCGGTTGGCCGGGCTTAAGCCCTTTTACCTGGCGCGGCCGGGCTTTTTCGGCCGGGGCCCCGGTAGCCGCTTCCTTCAGAGGTACGCGGAAGGAGAAAACGCTCCCCTCTCCCGGCCGGCTTTTGACCGTTATGTCCCCGCCCATAAGGCGGGCGTATTCACGGCTTATGGCCAGCCCCAGGCCGGTGCCGGTGCCGCCCGCGCGGCCTGTCTCCGTCTGCTCGAACGGATGGAACAGCAGGGCTAATTCCCGGGGCTCTATGCCGGGGCCTGTGTCCTCCACTTCGGCGGTAAAATCAAATTCCTGCCCGGCGCCAGGCCTGGCGCCCACGCGCAAAATAACCGCGCCGTTAGCTGTGAACTTCAAGGCGTTGCTGACCAGGTTGAGCAGTATCTGGCGGAGCTTGCCCTCATCGGCCGCCGCAAAGCGCGGCAGCCCGGCGCCCCGTTCCACCTCCAGCCGCAGGCCCTTGTCTTCGGCGCGCGGGCGAAGCATGCTCTCGACATCGTCGACCAGCGCGTGGAGGTCGATGACGGAGGTGTTCAGCGATGTCCGGCCGGCTTCCGCCTTCGCCATTTCAAGGATGTCGTTTATAAGCGCCAGCAAATGTTCCCCGCTCCGGTTTATGGTCTCGATCTGCTGTATCTGTTTTGGCGTCGCCTCCGGGTCGCGGCGCAGCAGCTGGGAAAAGCCCAGGATGGCGTTCATGGGGGTCCGTATCTCGTGGGACATGTTCGCCAGGAAGATGCTTTTAGCCCGGTTCGCCGCGTCCGCGGCTTCCTTGGCCCGGCTCAGTTCGCTTTCGAACCGCTTGCGCTCGGTGATATCCTCGATGGCCAGGAGGATGATGCGCTCTTTCCCCAGCACCCTTTGGATCTGCCGGGCGTTCAAAAGCATTATGCGCCTGCCGATGTCGGTAAAATTATGCTCGACCTCATAGTTGTCGAAGGTCGCTTTTTGGGGAAGGATGTTTTCCAGCAGCTCGCGCAGCCTGGGGATATCCCACTGCTTATTGCCCAGGTCGTAAATAAGCTGTCCTACGGTCTCTTTGGGGTTAACCTTGAAAACTTCATAGAAGGAGCGGCTGGCCGAGACCACCCGCAGGTCCTGGTCCAGCGCTATCAGGGGCTCGCGCACGGTGTTGATGATGCTCTCGGAGTATTCGCGGGCCGCGTCTTCGGCTATCTTGATAGACGCCAGTTCTTTGCGCGCGGTTTCCAGGCGCTTGCGCTCTGTGATGTCCTCGACCATGCAGAGGTGGCGCGGCCGGAGTTTATCGTAGGTCTTCAGCGGGGCGACGGTCATATTTATCCAGATCACCGTTCCGTCGGGGTGGAGATAGCGCTTTTCCATCCGGAACCCGGGTATCTTGCCGGCGTTCATCAGCGCCATCTTATCCATGTCTTTCTGCACATCTTCGGGGTGCGTGAAGCTCATCCAGTCGATGTTTTTTATTTCTTCCAGGGGCCGCCCCGCGATCCTGGCGAACATGCGGTTCACTTCGTAGACTTCCCCCGTCAGGGAATTCATCAGGGCGATGCCGAGGGGGGCTTCGTTGAACATGGTCATCAACCGTTCCTCGCTGGTCTTCAGCGCTTCCTCGGCCTGCTTGTGGTTGGTAATGTCTTCGATGACCAGGAGTATGCCCTTTTCTTTTCCCGCCGCTCTCCGGAGGAGCCGGGCGTTCAAAAGCATGGTGCGCCTGCCGATGTCGGCGAAATCGTGCTCGACCTCGTAGTTGTCAAAGGTCGTCTTTTCCGGAAGGATGTCGCCCAGCAGTTCCCGCAGCTTGGGGATATCCCACTGCTTATTGCCCAGGGTATAGATAAGCTGCCCCACGGTCTCTTCGGGGGTTACTTTGAAGACCTCATAGAAAGCCCGGTTGGCGGTTACCACTCTTAAGTCCTGGTGGAGGACTATTAAGGGTTCGCGCAAAGTGTTAATGATGCTCTCGGCGTATTCGAGGGCTTCATTTACGGACATCGCCGCGGTTTCTTCCGGTGACATTTTCTTTCTCCTTCACAGGTATGGGCGGAGCGTCCTGCGGAGCAGGCGTATTTCCGGCAGGTGCATGATCCTGTTTGAGCAGGTTAAGTATGCTCTGCGTGTCGAATTTGGCGGCGAGGGCGCGCAGCGCCCCGGCAAGCGCTTTGTCCAGGACCTCCACGCGGCCGGTCAGCTCAAGCAGGAGGTGGAAGTCGCCGTTGATGGCGGCTTCGCGAAGCTGGGCGTACAGGTCCGGCGGGAGCCCGGGGGCGGGCGCCCTGTCCGGTCCCGTCACGGGTCCCGCGGCGGGGATAGCCGCCGGCCCGGTCTCTTCATAGACATATTCCGCGCCCAGGAGGTTCCCCATCTTCGCGAACAGCTCCGCTTCCCTGAAAGGCTTAAGTATCAGGGCGTCGGCCCCGGCCCCGAGCGCGTCGCGGTTTATCTCCCCGAAGATGCTGGCGGTCACCGCGATGATCTCCACTTCTTTTCCGCCGGGCAGGGCCCGGATGCGGCGTATGGCTTCAAAACCGTCCATTACCGGCATGCGCAGGTCCATCAGGATGATTTGCGGCTGCCAGTCCTCGAACTTCTTAAGAGCTTCTTCGCCGTTTACCGCCTCGAGAACGTCAAAGCCCGCGGGGCCGAGCAGCTGGCCCAGGAATTCGCGGTTGTCCTCCTTGTCATCTACGACCAGCACCTTGTATCGCGGCTGGCCGGGCTTGAGCCCCTTCACCTGGCGCGGCTGAAGCTTGCCGGCCGTTGCCGCGGAGGAGACCCGCTTCAGGCTGATATTAAAACTGAAAATGCTGCCCTGGTCCGGAACGCTTTTTACCGTGATGTCCCCGCCCATCAGGCGGGCGTAGCCCCGGCTTATGGCCAGCCCCAGTCCCGTGCCCGTGCCTCCGCTCTTTCCCGCTTTCGCCTGTTCGAACGGGTGGAACAGCCGCCCCAATTCCTGGGGCGCTATGCCCGGGCCCGTGTCTTCCACTTCGGCGGTCAGCTGGAACTCCTGCTCCACGCCCGGCTTCGCGCCCACGCGCAGGATCACCGCGCCCTTCATCGTGAATTTTACGGCATTGCTGAGCAGGTTAAGCAGGATCTGCCGGAGTTTGCCCTCGTCGGCCTGCACGGAACGGGGCAAGTCTCCGCTCCTTTGCACTTCCAGCCGCAGGCCCTTGTCTTCCGCGCGCTGCTGCAGCATCTTTTCCACGTCGTCTATCAAAGCGTGCAGGTCGAAGGCCGACGGGTTCAGCGTCGTCCGGCCGGCTTCCGCCTTCGCCATCTCCAGGATGTCGTTGATAAGCGCCAGCAGGTGCTCGCCGCTCCTGTTGATGGTCTCGATCTGCTGCCGTTGTTTGGGCGTGGCCTCGGGGTCGCGCCGCAGCAGCTGGGAAAAGCCCAGGATGGCGTTCATCGGCGTCCGGATCTCGTGGGACATGTTGGCGAGGAAGGCGCTTTTGGAGCGGTTGGCCACCTCGGCGGCTTCCTTCGCCTGGCGCAGCTCGGTCTCGAACTGCCTGCGCGCGGTGATGTCCTCGATGGACAGGAGGATGATGCGCTCTTTGCCCGACGCCCGCTGTATCTGCCGGGCGTTTAAAAGCATGATGCGGCGGCCTATGGCGGTAAAGTCGTGTTCTACCTGGTAGTTGTCGAAAGTCGTTTCCTGCGGCAGGATGGTCTCCAGCAGTTCCCGGAGCTTCGGGATATCCCACTGCTTGTTGCCGAGGTCGTAGATGAGCTGGCCCACGGTCTCTTTGGGGTTGACCTTGAACACTTCGTAAAAGGAACGGCTGGCCGAGACCACCCGCAGGTCCTGGTCCAGCGAGATGAGCGGTTCGCGCACGGTGTTGATGATGCTGTCGGAATATTCGCGGGCCGCGTCTTCGGAGATCTTGGTGGACGCCAGTTCCTTGCGGGCTTTTTCCAGCCCGTCCTCGATCTCCCTGCGCTCGGTGATGTCTTCGATGGACAGCAGGATGATCCGCTCTTTTCCCGAGGCTCTCTGGATCTGCCTGGCGTTCAGCAGCATGATGCGGCGGCCTATGTCGGCGAAGTCGTGCTCCACCTCATAGTCATCAAAGGTCGCCTTCAGCGGCAGGATGGTTTCCAGCAGCTCCCGGAGCTTCGGAATATCCCACTGCTTATTACCCAGGTCATAGATAAGATGCCCGACGGTCTCTTCCGGGTTCACCTTGAAAACTTCATAGAAGGAGCGGCTGGCCGAGACCACCCGCAGGTCCTGGTCCAGCGAGATGAGCGGCTCGCGCACGGTGTTGATGATGCTGTCCGAGTATTCGCGGGCGGCGTCCTCGGAGATCTTGGTAGCCGCCAGCTCTTTGCGGGCTTTTTCCAGCCCGTTCTCGAACTCCCTGCGCTCGGTGATGTCCTCTATGGCAAGCAGGATGATCCGCTCTTTCCCCGAGGCTCTTTGGATCTGCCGTGCGTTCAGCAGCATGATGCGGCGGCCAACGTCGGCGAAGTCGTGCTCGACTTCGTAGTTGTCGAAGGTGGTTTCCTGGGGCAGGATGGTTTCCAGGAGTTCCCTGAGCCTGGGGATATCCCACTGTTTGTTGCCCAGGTCATAGATCAGCTGCCCGACGGTCTCCTCCGGCTTTACTTTGAAAAATTCATAGAAGGAGCGGCTGACGGAGACCACCCGCAGGTCCTGGTCCATGGCGATCAGGGGTTCGCGCACGGTATTGATGAGGCTTTCGGCGTATTCGCGGGTCGCGTCCTCGGAGATCTTGGTAGCCGCCAGCTCCTTGCGGGCTTTTTCCAGCCCGTCCTCTATCTCCCTGCGCTCGGTGATGTCTTCGATGGCAAGCAGGATGATCCGCTCTTTCCCCGAGGCTCTTTGTATCTGCCGGGCGTTCAGCAGCATGATGCGGCGGCCGATGTCGGCGAAGTCGTGCTCGACTTCGTAGTTGTCGAAGGTCGCCTCCTGGGGCAGGATGGTTTCCAGGAGTTCCCGCAGCTTAGGAATATTCCACTGTTTATTGCCCAGGTCATAGATCAGCTGTCCTACGGTTTCTTTGGGGTTTACTTTAAAAACCTCATAGAAGGAGCGGCTGGCCGAGACCACCCGCAGGTTCTGGTCCAGCGAGATGAGCGGTTCGCGCACGGT
Source organism: Elusimicrobia bacterium GWF2_62_30 (assembly GCA_001799995.1). Lineage (GTDB taxonomy): Bacteria > Elusimicrobiota > Elusimicrobia > Elusimicrobiales > UBA9959 > UBA9959. The sequence goes on along the minus strand of MGUK01000097.1, from coordinate 55,636 downwards.
ATTGATGATGCTGTCCGAGTATTCGTGGGCGGCGTCTTCGGAGATCTTGGTAGCGGCCAGCTCTTTGCGGGCTTTTTCCAGCCCGTCCTCTATCTCCCTGCGCTCGGTGATGTCTTCGATGGCGAGCAGGATGATCCGCTCTTTCCCCGAGGCTCTTTGTATCTGCCGGGCGTTCAGCAGCATGATGCGGCGGCCGATGTCGGCGAAGTCGTGCTCGACTTCGTAGTTGTCGAAGGTCGCCTCCTGGGGCAGGATGGTTTCCAGCAGTTCCCTGAGCTTCGGAATATTCCATTGCTTATTGCCCAGGTCATAAATAAGCTGCCCGATGGTCTCTTCCGGTTTTACCTTGAAGAATTCATAGAAGGAGCGGCTGACGGAGACTACCCGCAGGTCCTGGTCCAGGGCGATCAGCGGTTCGCGCACGGTGTTGATGATGCTGTCGGAATATTCCCGGGCCGCGTCTTCGGAGATCTTGGTGGACGCCAGTTCCTTGCGGGCTTTTTCCAGCCCGTCCTCGATCTCCCTGCGCGCGGTGATGTCCTCGATGGCCAGGAGGATGATGCGTTCTTTGCCGGAAGCTCTTTGTATCTGCCGGGCGTTCAAAAGCATGATGCGGCGGCCGACGTCGGCGAAATCGTGTTCCACCTCGTAGTTGTCGAAGGTCGCCTTCTGGGGCAGGATGGTTTCCAGCAGCTCCCGCAATTTGGGGATATCCCACTGCTTGTTGCCCAGGTCGTAGATAAGCTGGCCCACGGTCTCCTCGGGCTTTACCTTGAAGAATTCATAAAAGGAGCGGCTGACGGAAACGACCCGCAGGTCCTGGTCCAGGGCGATAAGAGGTTCGCGCACGGTGTTGATGAGGCTCTCGGAGTATTCGCGCTCCGCGTCTTCGGAGATCTTTGTCGACGCCAGTTCTTTGCGGGCTTTTTCCAGCCCGTCCTCGATCTCCCTGCGCGCGGTGATGTCCTCGATGGCCAGGAGGATGATGAGCTCTTTGCCCGACGCCCGTTGTATCTGCCGGGCGTTCAGGAGCATGATGCGGCGGCCGATGTCGGCGAAATCGTGCTCCACCTCGTAGTTGTCGAAGGTCGCCTTCTGCGGCAGGATTGTCTCCAGCAGTTCGCGCAGCTTGGGGATATCCCATTGCTTGTTGCCGAGGTCGTAGATAAGCTGGCCCACGGTCTCGCCGGGGTGCACTTTGAAAACCTCGTAGAAGGAACGGCTGGCGGAGACCACCCGCAGGTCCTGGTCGAGCGAGATCAGGGGCTCGCGCACCGTGTTGATTATGCTGTCGGCGTATTCGCTGGCTTCATTCGCGGTCTTCTTGATCACTTCCAGCGCTTCCCGGGTCTTTTCCAGGCCCGTTTCTATTTCTTTGCGCTCGGAGACGTCGCGGAACACCATCACGGCGCCGACCAGCCCGCCGTCGCGGTTGCGGATAGGGGCGCAGCTGTCGGCGATGGCGCATTCGGCGCCGTCGCGCGAGAGCAGGATCGTATGGCGGTCCATGACCGGCGCCACCCTGTTGGCGAGAGTTTCCCTTACCGGGCTGCGGGAGAGCTGCCGGGTGTTCTCATCGATGATATGAAAGACGTCTTCCACGGGCCGGCCGGCGGCCTGCGCGTGCGTCCAGCCGGTGAGCCGCTCGGCAAGGGGATTAAGGAGCGTCACGAGCCCTTCGGCGTCGGTGGCCAGAACGGCGTCGCCGATGGACCTGAGCGTGACCGCGAACTTCTCCTCGCTGATCTGCAGGGTAGTGTTGGTCTGTTGCAGCTGTTTGTTCATCTCCTGCTGGACCTCCAGCAGGTCCTGCGTCTCGATAAGAAGCAGGTCCTTAAGCCGCTGCTGGATCTCCCGCTCGATATAGTAGTAGGAGGAGATCATGGGCAGCAGGATGAACAGGCTGGAGGCGATAATGATGCCGAGCAACAGGCGCATCTTGAACCGGAACTCCGCGTCATGCTGCGCCAGCCCGGCCGCCGCTAACCGGATGAAGGCGTCCATCTCGGCGCGGATCGCCTCCATCAGCGCCTTCCCCTGGCTGCCGCGTACCTCCGCCAGCGCGGCGGCCGCGCGATGGGTCCGGCGCAGTTCAATACCGTTGGCCAGGTTCTCCAGTTTGCCTGCCACCAGCGGGGCAAGCGCGTCGAGGCGTTTATGTGCCTCGCTGCTTAAATTAAACTTGTGCAGTTCTTCCAGGCGTATGTCTATCCCGTCCTTTGCCGCCAGGTACGGTTCCAGGAAAGCCTCGTCGCCCGTCAATAAATAGCCGCGCTGGCCGGTTTCCGCGTCTACCAGCGCGGACAGCACCTTGTTCGCGCTGTCCATCGCGATGAAGGTGTTCTTGCGCGCCTGCGCCGATATTTTGATCTGGCCGAAGGCCCAGAACGCCGCCGCCACCATTACCGTTATCAGGAGCGCGGTAACCCCGAGCAAGGCGACAACTTTATTGTTTTTCTTCATATACGGATCTTTCCTCTCCATGGATCAATGCCCTGCGGGAGACAGCCTGCCGCCGCCGGGCTTTTAAAAACTAAGGTTCTTTCCCCGGCGCCAGCGCCGCCGCGGCGCCTATGCCTAAACCGCCCCTGATGACGGGCCAGAACTTGAGCAGCGAGAGCAGCATGGCCGCCAGGATCGGGCCGATGAGGACGCCCTGGATCCCGAACAGCTGCAGGCCGCCGATGATGGCGATCAGCCCCGTCAGCGGGTGCATGTCGTTGCGGCCCTTCAGGACCAGCGGCCGGACCAGGTTGTCTATAACGCTGGCCGCGAGCGTGATGAAGATCATTAACGCGATCTGCAGGGGGGTGCCCTGCATCGTGTAGAGATAGATCAGGCCCGCCAGCGAAGCCGGGGCGGTCCCCAGCATCGGTATCCACGCGAAGATGAACGTCAGGCCGCCGGCCAGGAACGCGCCCGGCACCCCGATGACCAGGAACCCGACCACTATCAGGGCGGCCTGGGCCGCCGCCGCCGCGAGCCCGGCCAGGACGGAGGAGATGGTAGTGTCCCGGAACGACGCCGCCAGGTTTTTCTGCACGGTGGGATCGAAGACGCCGAGCCCGAAGGTCCAGCCCACCAGTTCCTCCCCGTCGAGAAGGAAGAAAAAGAAAGCGATCATGGCCAGGATGAGCTGGAGAAGCAGCTCCGGCATGCCTTTGCCCAGTTCCAGCACGCCCGCGGTGGTGAACTCGCCGGCGGCCTGGATGGCGCCCTTCAACTGGGCGTTCACCTGTTTAGGGTCGCCGATCAGCGTTCTGACCAACTGCCAGCGGCTCAGGGTTACGGTGATAGCTTTAGGGGAAAATTCTTTAAGCTCGGTCATCCGCTGGCCGATGGTGATGCCCTGCTTTACCGCCAGGATGGAGAAGCCTGTGAGCGGCGCTATGACAAGCAGCAGCAGCAGGGCCGTAACCGCGCTGCCGGCCAGCCGGGGTCCCCATTTTTTTGCCCTGAACCACTGGTACACCGGGTAGGTGAGCATGGCCAGCGTAGCGCCCAGGAACAGCGAAAGCAGGTACGGGCCGATCATCCAAAGGACGGCAATGACGCAGGCGAGGAGCGCGCCCAGGAAGGTGATAAGGTGCGCGCGCCTGGTCACCGGCCGGGCCGCGGTGGCTTCCTTAGTCATGGCTTTGCGCTCCGCCGGCGTCGAACCCGTGGAAAAAGGCGCTGATAGCCGAGAGCAGGAGGGCAAAGGCCAGCGCCCACCAGAAGCTGGCGATATGGAAGCCGGGAACCAGCCGCGCGGTCAGCAGCACCAGGCCGCCGGTGACGATGAAGGCGAGCAGCGCCACCACCGGCAGGCTGGCGGTAACCGACATCAGCAGCAGCGCCGGGACGAGCAGGGCGTTCACGGTTCCCAGGATAACGGCGACCGCTACCGCGGTAAGGAAACCGTCCACACGCGCTCCCGGCAGCAGGTGGGCGGCCAGCATCACGGCCAGGCTGCTGATAAGTATATGGCTCAGGATCTTCATCTAGCCTCCTACCTCGTTATCGCCGAAAAGAGCGGGTCAGCCGCCCGCCATCGCGTGCAGTGCGGAATTTACTATGCCCAGGATCAGGCCGAAGCCCAGCGCCCACCAGAAGTTCGCCACCCTAAACCCCGGTACCATGGCCGCCACCAGCTGGACCAGGACGGCGGTAATGCCGAAGGTGCACAGTCCCAGCGTAAGGACATTGAGCGGCAGGGTTAAGGCGATCAGCAGGGGGGCCAGCACGGAGTTGACAGCGCCGAGCACAATGGAGACCGCCGCCGCGGTATAGAAACCGTCTACGCTGACTCCTTTGAGGAGTTTTGCCGTTATCAGGACGGCCAGGGTGCTTACGAGCACGTTGAGGAGGAGGTTCATGTCAGGTTCCTTTGAAATAGTAACGCAGGCCGGCGCTTACGCCCAGGCCGCCGCTATCGCCCGGCGACAGCCGCAGAACGGGAATGACGTCGCAAAACAGCTCCACGGGGCGGTGCGGCAGCCAGTAGGCGATCCCCGCGACGACGCGCAGCCCGAACTCTTCGGGCGACACCTGGAAGCCCAGCCCCAGGTATAGGGGCAGCTTGCCGCCGGACGACCGCGGCTGCGCGCCCCGGAGATCCCATAAATAGTCGCCATACAGCGTCAGTTCCGTGCCAAAGCCGATGCCGGTAGCCACCGCGCGGCTGCCGTACAGGAGCTTGGCCGTTACGCCCGCGGGTTTTCCCAGCATTATCCCCGCCCCGATATTGTCCGGCTCCTGGGCGTTGGCCGGGTATAAGCCTGCGGCGAGGATACAGGCCAAAGCCAAAAATATTTTCATCCGTTTATCCCGCTGCTATGCCGCGGTTCCAGCCTATTGATACTATACCCTCCCGTATCTTCGCTTACTATACGGATTTGTACGCGGGGCAGTAGGTAGGATTCCCGCGGGCGGGGAAATAAAAAGCGCCTCCTTTCGAGGCGCTTGTCGTTCCAGGGTGTTACCGAAGGGGAATAGAAAAGGCCCGGGGGCTGCCCCGGGCCTTTCCTGGCTGCGTTGCGCTTACTCTGCCTGCCAGACCGAGTCGGTCCAGGTTATGAACTCGTCCCACTGGCTGGCTTTGGAGAGGGAGAGGTCGGCATACTTGGTCTCGAAGATGGCGGCGAGGGAGTCGGGGATCTTCTTAAGTTTAAGCGTGGTGTTCATCGCCAGGCCGCCCACCTTGGTGTAGTCGTAGTTGTTGTCGGTGTCGCCGCCTATGCCCACGCTGCGCATCACCAGGCTGCCCTTGATGAAGCCCATCAGGTCCTGCGCGGCCTGTTTTGTGTCGGGGGAGCCGGCGTTGGCGTCCACGATGCGGGCATAGTCGTAAAGGTCCGAGTAGAACGAGAGCTTCTTTTCTTTGTCGTTCTTGGGGTCCAGGCTGGTGAAGCGGACCACGTTGGCGATGGCGGCCTTCACGGCGGCGGTCTCGTTGTTGCGCATCACAGCGCCGGCGAAAGCGTCCAGGTAGCCGGGCAGGGCGTTAAGCGCGGCCGGGCGGATGGTGGAGAGGGTGGCGCCCATGCCGGTCAGCGGCATGTGGATGGGGCCTATGGGCATCCCTTCGGCGTAGAACTGGCGGTACCAGCTCATCAGGAAGTCGCTGAGCTGCTCGTTGGAGAAGGCGGTGTTGCCGTTCATGAAGTTCAGCAGCTTCTCGTAGTCGAAGCCCTGGGCCAGCATGGTCTCTTCGGAGGCCACGATGAGGCCGACGCCGTCCTTCACTTCGTAAGCCACTTCGCCCATCTGCTGCAGGCAGGCGTTCTGCATGAACACGTCCACGTAGCCGGCCTGGCGGAAGATCTCGCCCAACTGGGGGGTGCGGATGTAATTCTTGGTCTCGTCGTCGAAGGAGATGCCCTTCTGGGTGCCGGTGCCGGCGGGGGCGTCCTTCATCACGGGGTCTATCCAGCCCAGGCCGTGGTTCCAGAGGACGAACATATATTTCTTGGCGGGATACTTGGCCTTCGTCGTTTTGATGAAATCTATCGCGCGGCGGTAGTCGCCCATGTCTGCCTTGGGGTCGGTGGAGAGCACTTTGTCGGAGGCGCCGATCAGGCCTTTCTTGCCCACCAGCAGGCGCTTGGCGCCCTTGCCCGCTATGCCTATGTCCACGACCACGTTGATCTTGCCGGTGGTGCCTACCTTCTGCATCTCGGCCAGGTCTCTTTCGGCCCATTTGCCCACCAGGCCCAGCAGGCTGCTCTGGGCCAGGTCGTTCTTGGCGTTCATGAAGACCATGACGGTCCAGTCTTTGGTGCCGCCTTCCTGGGGCTTGTGAGAGAAGATCTGGGGGATGATTCCTTTATCGGCGCCGGCGGTTTTTATGCCGGAAGCGCGCACTTTGTTAAGGTTGAAGTTTTCGGCCTGTAGGGCCGAATTGCCGAGAAGCACCAGGGAAAACACCGCGGTTAAAAGTCTTATGCCGTTTTTCATTCGCTCTCCTTGCCGTCGCCTTCTGTATTAATAGTTTAGCTTCTGGCGGCGGTTTTAGACAGAGACGAAAGGGCCTGTTTCGGCGGTATTAGGGCCCAGGCTCTTCTAGGCCCTCCGGCGGGCCGGTCCTGCCGCCGGGGCCTGCCGGTAAAGGCTATATATTTATTTTGATACAATAACTGATATTAAGAAGCTGGAAATAGCCGCCAGGAGGCGTATATGTCAAAAGCTCCCGATTTTTCTTACACCCCGGAACTGGTCAAAGCCCTTTCCGAAACCCTGATAAAGGACCTTGAGGAAAAACTCAAGGATATAGTTAATATCCCGGGTCCCCAGCGCAGCTTCAAGAACACCATGCTGGCTTTCGAGGCGGCCGTGAGCGGCTTCGGCGAGGCCGTGAATATCCCCGTCTTCCTGGCCTATGTCTCCGACAATGCCGACCTTCGCAAGGCCGGCCAGGAGCTTGAGCTGAAGATAAGCCAGTACTCCGTGGACCTCTTCACCCGCGAGGACGTTTTTGCCGTGCTTAATGAATACGCGGCCAAAGGCGAGAAGCTGGGGACCGTGGAGGCCCGGCTGCTGGAAAAAACGCTGCTTGATTTCAAACGCAACGGCCTCGGGCTGGAGCCGCGCAAGAAGAACAAAGTTAAAAAGCTGATGAAGGAACTCATCGGCCTGGAACTGGATTTTTCCAAGAACCTGCGCGAAGTTAAGGACGTCCTGGAGGTTTCCGGGGACGACTTAAAGGGAGTGCCCGAGGATTTCAAGGCCAGGCTCAACAAGACCGAGGGCGGGAAATACCAGGTGACGATGAACTACCCGGATTATTTCCCTTTCATGGACAACGCCGAGAACGGCGAGGCCCGCCGCAAATACGAGGCCCTGTTCAACAACCGCTGCTCGACGGCCAACGTGGAACTGATGGAGAAGGCTATCGTCCTGCGCCGCAAGATCAGCAAGCTCCTGGGCTACGCTTCTTTCGCCGATTACGTGCTGGCCGACCGCATGGCCAAGAACAGCGAAACCGTGATCTCCTTCATGGACCGGACCTGGGCCAAGCTCAAGAAGAAAGGCCGCAAGGAACTGCGGGCGCGGCTCAAGCTCAAAGGCGGGGAAGACAAGCCGCTTAACGCCTGGGAATGGCGCTATTACAACAACCAGCTCAAGAAGACCAAGTACTCCATAGACCACGAGAAGATAAAGGAGTATTTCCCGCTCGAGACCGTGGTGAAAGGCATGTTCGGTGTTTTCGGCGAAGTGTTCGGGGCGCGCTTCGAACCGGCGCAGCTGCCGGTCTGGCACAAGGACGTGCGCGCCTACGAGGTGAAGAACGCGGACGGCGCCATAGCGGCCTATTTCTATTTCGACCTGTTCCCGCGCGACGGCAAGTACAAGCATGCGGCCTGCTTCGGCCTGCGCCACGGCCGCGAGCTGGAAAGCGGCGCCTACGAGCTGCCCGCCGCCGCGATAGTGGGGAACTTCCCGCCGCCTTCGGAGGGTTCGCCGGCCCTGCTGCAGTTCGACGACGTGGTGACGCTGTTCCACGAATTCGGGCATGTCACGCACAACATCTTCACCAGGGCGAAGTACGGCAAGTTCTCGGGCACCAGCGTGTCGCGCGACTTTGTGGAGGTCCCCTCCAAGATGCTGGAGAACTGGGCCTATTCCCCCGAGGTGCTGCGGCGCATCTCCGGCCATTTCAGGAACCCGGCGGAAAAGCTGCCGGAAAAGCTGATAGGCAAGCTGATCTCGGCGAAGAACATGGATTCCGGCCTGGTCTACCTGCGCCAGATCTTCTTCAGCCTGCTGGATATGCGCTACCATACGGCGCGCGGCAAGGTGGACACTACCAGGCTTTACGAAAAGCTGATGAAGAAGATCTCGCTTATCCCGATGAGCCCGGGGACGCACCCGCAGGCGAGCTTCGGCCACCTGATGGGCGGCTATGAGGCGGGCTATTACAGCTATCTCTGGTCCGAAGTTATAGCGGCGGACCTTTTCAGCGCCTTCGAGGCTTCCGGGGTGATGAACCCGGCGACCGGGGCGAAGTACCGGGAGCTGATCCTGGCGCCGGGGCGCAGTTACGACGAGGCGGGGCAGGTGGAGCGGTTCCTGGGGCGCCCGGCCGGCGAGGACGCGTTCCTCAAAAGCATCGACGCCGCGTAGCACGAGGCGGGGCAGCAATCACGGGGACCGGGCCGACAAAACGCGCTCGGCGTCCGTCGCGTGGAGAGGGTTATCAAAACGCGGGTCTCGCACACCGTGCTCGCCCTCATCACTCGGCCTCGGCGCTTACGCAAGCCTCGGCCTCCGTGAAGGTTTTGCTAACCCTCTCCACGCGCCGTCCGCCGGTACTTGGATAGATTTGGAGGGACGGACCGCCCGGGACCTTAGCAAACCCGTTGCAGAAGGGGGGCCCCGCCGTAATTTTCCAAAGGCGGGGGGGAACCACGTAAGGGTTCCCTCTTCCGGGTTTGCAAAGGTCCCGGGCGGGTCGGCCCGAACCTGTTGTTTCTGCGTCGTTGAGCGGTTTATCGGATAGCGAGTTTTATGAAAGCAAAGATATCCATTATCGCGGGGTTTATCATCGGGGCGGGACTGCTTTTCATGGCTTTCAGGAAAGTGGACTTCGCCTCGCTGATGCAGGCTTATTCCTCCGTCAACGCCTGGTATATAATCCCCGCGGTGATAACGGCCGTGGTCGAGCTGCTGCTGCGCGGCGCGCGGTGGCGCCTGCTGCTCAACCCTTCCGCGCCGGTGAGGCTCTGGGACGCTTTCCGCCTGCAGGCGGTGGGCCTGGGGCTCAACAATATCCTGCCGATGCGGCTCGGGGAAGTGGCCCGCGGGACCTTCGGCGCGAAGCTCCTCGGCATCCCGATGATAACGGTTTTCGCCACCATACTGGTGGAGCGCGCGGTGGACCTCATTGTGATGTTCTTCCTGTTCGCGGTGGCGGTGCGCCTGGGCGGCATAGGCGGCGGGCTGATGAATTACGGCGGCTGGCTCTGGGGCATGTGCGCCGGGCTCGGCGGCGCCATGGCCGTGCTGGTCTTCGCCGACGAGCTGGTGTCGCACCGCTGGCTCTCCGGGCTCTTCGTGCGCTTCCCGCTCTTCAGGAACGTACTGGAGAAGCTCGCGATGGGCGTTAAAGGCTTTCATTCTTTCAGGAGCGGCGTCCTCATCGTGCTGTTCGCGGCGCTGCAGTGGGGTATGTCCGCCCTCAACTATTTCTGGCTCGGCCTGGCCTTCGGCATCGGCGGCGTGATGGACGCTTTCAAATGCATGGTGCTGGCCTTCACCGGCGCGCTGGCCGCTTCGGTGCCGGGGATGCCGGGGTATTTCGGCGCCATCGAGTTCGCCATACAGAAAGTGGCTTTTACCTGGGGCATACCCGAGAACACCGGGCTGGCCTACGCCTCCTACGTGCACGTGATCGCTTTCGCCGTCACTACGGTCCTGGGCGTCTTCTTCGTTTATCAGATGGGCTATTCCCTCGGCAAGGTCTGGGGCGGCCTGTCGTCCGGGGGCGGGGAAAAGAAATGACCGAAAGCAGAATAAAGTCCGTGCTGATGGTGGGGCAGACCTTCTACCCCGTGCTGGGCGGCGCGGAGAAGCAGGCCTTCGAGCTGTCCAAGGCCCTCGTTAACAGGGGGGTGAAGGTCTCCGTGATAACCAGGCGCGTGGACGGGCTGCCCGCGCGGGAGGTCATCTCCGGAGTGAAAGTGGAACGCTTCGGGGTCTTCGGCTCCGGCGCGCTCGATTCCCTGGTCTTCATGTTCAAGGTTTTCTTCTATATGCTCGCGCACGCCGCGGAGTACGACGTGGCGCACGTGCACCTCGCCTCCTCGCCCGCCGTGGCGGCGCTGCTGGCCGGCAGGTTCACCGGCAAAAGAACGGTGGTCAAGCTCGGCCGCGGCCAGGGTCTCGACGAGATCTCCCTTTCGGGGAAGACCTTCCTGGGCCGCCTCAAGCTCAAGTTCTTCTCCGTCTTCCATCCTGAAGTGCTGGTGCTCAGCTCCGAGGCCTATAACTGGCTGAAGAACAGCAGGGAGTTCACCGGCCTGCGCCCCCGGCTGTTCCGCAACGGCGTGGACACCGGCCGCTATACGCCGCCGCTCTACCACGAAAAGATAAGCGCGAAAGCCGCCGTGGGCCTGGAGAACGACATCGTCTTCCTGTCCGTCGGGCGGCTGGTGCGCGAGAAAAGGCTGCGCGAGTTCGTCGAGCTCTGGGCCGAAGTGCTGGCAGAGGAGATGACCAAGCCCAAGATGCGCCTGGTCATCGTGGGCTCCGGGCCCGAAGAGGCCAGCCTCAAGAACGCGGTGGAAAAGCTTGGCGTGGGGGCCAGCGTGCTGCTGGCCGGCCCCAAGGGCGACCTGCTGCCGTATTACCGCGCGGCCGACGTCTTCGTGCTGCCGTCGCTTACCGAGGGGATGTCTAATTCCATGCTGGAAGCCATGGCCTGCGGCGTGGCCATCATGGCCAGCCGCGTGGACGGGGCGAAGGACGCCGTGGTCGAAGGTGAGAGCGGCTGCCTTTTCGACCCGCTCAACCCCGCCGAGATCAAGGCCTGCCTGCGGCGCTATATAGCGGAGCGCAGCATAGCGGGCAAGATGGGCGAGCAGGCCCGCAAGACGGCCGTGGAAAAGTATTCCATGGCGCGCGTGGCCGACGAAGTGCTTAAAATTTACGAAGGGGAATGATAGATCGAGAATCGGGAATCGAGAATCGGGAATCGCAAATGAAAAGTCTTATTAAATTATTCCTGATTCCCGACCCCCGATCCCCGATTCCCGATCGATAATTTATGTGCGGAATCTGCGGCATCTATAATTACGGCTCCGGGGTCCACGTCACGCGCGAGGACCTGAAGGCCATGAACGACCTGCTGGTCCACCGCGGGCCGGACGACGAGGGCTACTACACCCGCGAGACCGCCGGCCTGGCCATGCGCCGCCTCTCCATCATCGACCTCTCCACCGGGAACCAGCCTATCTCGAACGAGGACGGCTCCGTCTGGCTCGTGTTCAACGGCGAGATCTATAATTTCCAGGACCTGCGCGCCGAGCTCCTCATTAAGGGTCACAAGTTCGTCACGAAGTCCGACACCGAGACCATCGTGCACCTCTACGAGGAATACGGCACGGAGTTCCCCAGGCACCTGCGCGGCATGTTCGCCATCGCCATCTGGGATATACGGCGCAAGCGGCTGGTGCTGGCGCGCGACCGCCTGGGAAAGAAGCCGCTGTTCTACGCGCTTACGCCTTACGGCCTCACCTTCGCCTCCGAGCTGCGCGCTCTCCTGGCCGCCAGGGACATCCCGCGCGAGCTGAACCCCGCCGCGATAGACGCTTTCCTCACGCTGCAGTATATTCCCAGCCCGCTGAGCGTTTTCAAGGGCGTGAACAAGCTTGAGCCCGCCTCCGTGCTGGTGTTCGAGGACGGCCGCGCCCGGACGGAAAAATACTGGGACCTGCCGCTCGGTGAGAAGAAGCTGGACGATGTGCCGCTGCCGGAACTGAAGGAGAGGCTCAGCTTCGAGCTGTCCGAGGCGGTGCGCATACGGCTGGTCTCCGACGTGCCGCTCGGGGCCTTCCTGTCCGGCGGCATAGATTCCTCCATTGTGACCGCGCTGATGGCGCGGCATTCGGATAAGCCCGTAAAGACTTTTTCCATCGGTTTCAAGGAAGAGAAGTTCTCCGAGCTGGGCTACGCGCGCCAGGTGGCGCGGATGTACGGCACGAAGCACACGGAATTCACGGTGGAGGCCAAGATGGCCGACGAGCTGGAGCGGCTGGCCCGCAATTACGGCGAGCCCTACGCCGACCCCAGCGCGCTGCCTTCGTATTTCGTCTCGCGCGAAACCCGCCGGGACGTGACGGTGGCCCTCAACGGCGACGGGGGCGACGAGGCCTTCGGCGGCTACCTGCGCTACGCGGCCATGAAGACCGAAGCCCTGGTCTCCGGCGCGCCGGCCTGGCTGAAGTCCGCGGCCCTGCGCGGGATCCGCGACCTGCCGAAGGCGGCCCCGTTCGGCTTCTTCTGGCGGCTGGAGAAATTCCTGAAACTGTCGCTGATGGGCGGCCTGGCGGAAAAATATCTTTCAGCCATGTCCTTCTTCTCGCCGGGCGACCTGGACGGGCTGTACAGCAATGAGTTCATCTCCCTGCTGGGCCCGCAGAAGAATTACGCCGGGCGCTACCTCGCCAAAACTTTCGAGGCTACCGCCGGCGAGGACCTGCTAAACCGGCTGGCCTACTGCGACCTGCACACGTACCTGCCCGAGGGCCTGATGACCAAGATGGACATCGCCTCGATGGCCAACTCCCTGGAGACGCGCTCGCCTTTCCTGGACCATAAAGTGCTGGAGTTCGCTTTCAGGCTGCCGGGGAACCTGAAGCTTAAAGGCCTGGGCGGCACCAAGTGGCTCTTGAAGGAAACGTTCCGGAACATGCTGCCGCCGGAGATCTACGGCCGCGGCAAGATGGGCTTTGGCGTGCCGCTGGGACAATGGTTCCGCGGCGAGCTGAAGGAATACTGGGCGGCGGCCTGTCTTTCGAAAAAGGCGCTTGGCCGCGGCTATTTCAAGAGCGAGGGGTTGTACCGGCTCTGGGACGAGCACCAGGGCGGCAAGCGCGACCACGGCTACAAGCTGTGGGCGCTGCTGATGCTGGAGCTGTGGCACCGCCAGTACGCTGACGATTTTAAGCTCTGATAGTGCCCAGGTATCTATCCGGTGCCTCGCGGACTGACGCGGGGACCGGGTTAGCAAACCCTTCCGTAGGCCGAGGCTTGCATAGCGCCGAGGCCGGAGGATGAGCGAGGCACGGTGTGCCGAGCGCGGTTTGCGGTCCGGTCCCCGTGGCAGTCCGCGGAACGCGTGATATCCAAAATGAAAATAGTATTGATCAATCCTGATATACCCTGGAACGCGGGGAACATAGGGCGCACCTGCGTGGCCACCGGCACGGAGCTGGCTTTCGTCGGGAAGATGGGCTTCGAGATAAACTCCAAAGAGATTCGCCGCTCCGGCCTGGATTACTGGCAGTTCCTGAAATATTCCGTCCATCCCGATTTCGATTCCTTCCTCAAGACCCTGCCGGAGAACCCATCGCTCATCTTCTTTTCCACGCGCGGCGTTAAAGACCACTGGCAGGCGCCCTATAAAGAAGATTCCTGCCTGGTGCTGGGCGCCGAGACCGCCGGCTTCCCCGATTGGATGTATGAAAAATACGCCGAGAGCACCTACCGGATCCCCATGTGGTCCGACCGGGTGCGCTCGCTCAACCTGTCCACGTCCGCCGGCGTCGTGCTTTACGAGGCCCTCAGGCAGACCCGCCGCGCCGCCGCGCCGCGCGAGGGCGCGCTATGATACTCCTGAGCATCTGCATCCCCACCTATAACCGCCACGAATACCTCAAACGGACGCTTTCGGCCGTGACCTCGCAGGCCGCCGCGCTGCCGGATCCGGGCCAGGTGGAGATCGTGGTCTCGGATAACGCCTCCGTAGACGCGACCCCGGAGGTGGTAAAAAGTTTCGCCGGCCCCAATTTCACCGCCAGCAGGAACCCGGCCAACATCGGCGGCTCCAAAAATCTCAACAAGGTCCTGGAGCTGGCGCGCGGCCGGCACTGCTGGCTGATGGGCGACGACGACGAGATCTACCCCGGCGCCGTTAAGAAAGTACTGGAAGCCGTTTCCTCCCATCCCGACGCCGGCCTGTTCTTCATTAACTACAACCGGAAGGCGGACAAAGGGCCGATAATAAGGCTCCCGCACGACATGTATTTCAAGACCGCGGAAGAATACGTCGATTACGGCCTTTCCCATTTCGATATAAACGAATGGGACCCGGCCAAGTTCACCTTCTATACTTCGCTGGTGATCGACCGGGAAAAGTGGCTCGCGGTCCCGGAGAACACCCACCCGGTCATTAACCACGCCTTCAAGATACACGCTTTCCTGCCCGGCCTGCCGGTGTACCTTATCGCCGAGCCGCAGCTTTCGCTCAACGACGCCCCGCTGAAAATAGAAGAAGGGCCGAAAAGCCTGGTCGGCTACTGGGGCGAGATCTACTGGTACATGGGCCGCCGGTACGGCCGCAGGCTGGGCTTCCTGCGCGTCATCCTCCGGGCTTACCTCGCCAATATGAAATTCAAGACCCTGCGCCGCCTGCGCGGCCTCCTCGGGAAAAAATGAAAACCAGCATACTCCTGATCTCCCTGCCCAAAAAACTGCCGCCGTTCTCGCTGCTGTCCCTGGCGTCCTATATCAACGCGAAGACGGAGCACCGGGCCTCCATCCTGGAACTGAGCGGGCTGGCCGACCCCGCCGCGGCCATAGCGGCGCGGCTGAAGGCCGACAAGCCGGGGCTGGTGGGCTTCGGCTGCTTCACCTGCGACTATCCCGAAGTGATGCGCTTCGCGGGTGTCGTCAAAGAGAGTTCCGGCTGCCGCGTAGTGGCCGGCAACGTGCACGCTTCGCTGTATCCCGAGGATTTTATTTTCCCGGGCAGCCCGGTGGATTATGTCGTGGTGGGGGAAGGCGAGGTCACCCTCGCCGAACTCCTGGACCGCCTCGCGGCAGGCGGCGACCCCGCCGGCCTGGCCGGCGTGGCGGCCCTCGCGGACGGCAAAATGCTCGTGGGGGAGAAAAGGCCGCTCATCGCCGACCTCGCCGTACTGCCGCGCCTGGATTACGGGCTGATCCCGATGGAGCCGCATTTTCACCCGGCCAACAGGGCCGTGCCCGGCTTCTCCGCGCGGACGGCTACGGTTTACACTTCCCGCGGCTGTCCTTCCAAATGCGAGTTCTGCGCGGCCAATACCGTGTGGAAATGCAATTCCGGCCCGCCGGTGCGGTTCCGCCCCATAGAAGAGGTCATGGCCGAAGTGCGCGAGCTCAAGGAGAAGTACAAGATCCAGTGCCTGGCTTTCGGCGACGATTCTTTCCTGCTCCGTAAGGACAGGGTGCTCGCCCTCTGCGCGGCCATGAAGGAGCTGGACATGTTCTGGGCGGTGCAGGGGCGGGTGGAGCACATAAGCGCCGAAGTGGTGGCCGCCATGAAGGACGCCGGCTGCGTGATGATAGGTTTCGGCGTCGAATCCGGCTCGGACTCGATACTGGCGCGGATACAGAAAGGGATAAACACCGCGCAGATACGCGGCGCTTTCGCCCTGTGCAAGGCCGGCAGGCTGGCGCGGATGGCCTATATCATGTGCAACCATCCCGGCGAGACCGAAGAGGACGTGAGGCTTACCGTGGAGCTGCTCAGGGAAACCGGTCCCGACGGGATCAACCAGGCGGTGCTGACGCCGTACCCCGGAACGGCCATCTACGAGAAGTACGTCGGAAAAAAACCGGAAAATTACCGGCTTTTCTCCAACATTGGCGCGGAGCTGACCACTTATTTCAAACTTTGCGCGCATGACCTGCCGATGGACCAGGTGCTGGACGCCTACTGGCTGGCCGTGTACGCCTGGCGGCTGCCGGTGAGCCTGACGGCGGTTTTCCGGGAGCCGGGCTATCTCCGCAAAGTGCTTTTTACCGGCTATTTCTCTTCCGTGGCGTCGGTAATCCTGAAGGATACGGCGGTCTGGCTGCGCTACCGCGCGGTGGCCGCCATTCCGTGGCCGGCCAGGTCTTTGCTGCGCTCGTGGAAGCACAGGCTGGAAAAATTATTTTAGGTCGGGCTGCAGGTAGGAATCTTTAGCCTTCCAGAGCCAGGCCAGAAGGAAAACGTAGGTCAGTATGAAAGCCATGGCCGCCCCGCTCACCCGGAAAACGGGGATCAGCAGCAGGCAGGCCGTGAAGTTCACCAGCCCGCCTCCCCACGCCATCAGCCAGGAAAGCCGCGACGCTTTCACCCCTTCCGAATAAACTATCTGGGCCAGCGAGCTGTGCACCAGCATGAGCGTCCCGCAAAGTGCGAAATAGAGCATCAGCGCCGGGCGCAGCTGGTACTGGTGCCTGCCCATCAGCGACAGCACCGCCGCCTGCACGAGGATAAAGAAAATTATCAGCGCCGGGCTGAGGCGGGCCCAGCCTTTCACCGTCATTTCCCAGAGCCGGCGGCGGTTGGTGCTGGCCGAAGCCTTGGGGAACAGCACAGTGCCGATGGCATAGCCAAGGTAGGCCGCGATGCCGATGGTGGCGGTGTTGTAGGCCGCGTACAGGCCCACTTCCTCCGGGGCCAGGAAGGCGTTAAGGATAAGTCCCTGCACGTTCAGCATCAGATAGTAGCCCAGCCCTCCGCCGAAAGAATAGGCGCTGTACTTGACCAGTGCCCGCAGTTTTTCTTTTGCGGGGAAAGAATAGCGCAGCGAGGATGCGAACTTCACCAGCCAGAAAAGTCCCACCCCGCCGAAGCCGGCCACATAGGCGTAAACCATCGTTTCGTAGGTGCGGCCCAAATTGTAGATACCAAGGAAAAACGCGGCGGAGAGGATGGCGCTGAAGGCTATCTCGCTCAGGCCGCGCCTGGAAAATTTCCCGGAGGCTTGCAGGAAGCCGGAGGTGAGCAGGAAGAGCGCCGTGGCCAGCGCGTAGCAGAGCGCCAGCCCGAGCATGTCCGGGGGGATGCCGAGCAGCGCGCTTATTCCCTGCCTGAAGAAGAGGACTGTGCCGGTTGCCGCCAGCGCCAGCGCCAGGAAGATGGCGCCCGCCGCGGTGAAAACGGAATTCCGGTCGCGCTCTTCCACCCCGTAGCGGATCACCGAATTGTTCAGCCCCGCGATTATAAAGGGGGAGATGGCCGCCCCGGCCGAGACCAGCACGTTTATCTTCCCGTACTCGGCGGGGCCCAGCATTTTGCCGGCGGCGATGTTCACCAGGGCGGAAATGACCTTCGCCACCGCGAAGCTCACGCCTATCCAGCTGAGGTGGCGGAGGAACTCCACGCCTCCCTCACCGGGATGTTCCCCGGCGAGGCGGCGGAAGATGGAATGCAGGAGGCTCTGGCCGCCGTCAAAGGGCGGCGCGGGCCGGGCCGCGTCCAACTCCGGGGACGGGGCGAGGAGGCCGGCGAAGAGCGGGGAGCGCAGATGCTCTATTATCTCGTGGCCGTTCACTTCTTCGCGCAGGACCAGCCGCCCGCCGGATTCCTCCAGGGCCAGGTAGGCTTCTCCGTCCTTGTAGCGGGCGTTGTTCTGGCAGACGAACAGCCAGCCTTCCGGGGCCAGGTTGCGGGCGAGGTTGGCCAGGGCGCCGAGCATTTCCTCCGGAGTGAAACCTATGTTGCTCAGCACGTTGGCGCATTTTATCACGTCGGCCTTGCGCGGCAGGGAACCGGTGAAAATATCGAAAGGTATAATTTCGGCGCCGGGAAAAGTCTCCGCTATGAGCGGGTTCAGCGCCTTGATGGTGCCGGCGCTCTCGGGCGCGGTTCCGGCGTCGAGGCCGGCGCAAAGGTAGAAGCCGGGGAGCTTCAGCGACAGCGCGCCGTTCTCGTTGTTGTAGAAGAACCTGGCGGGGCCGCGGTCTTGGTAGCGGAAGCCGGTCTGCCTGTCGGAAAGCAGGATCTGCGCGTCCTTCGCGGAAGACAGCAGGCCGGCGGCGGAAATGCCATCGGACACGCCGGTTTCCACCAGCAGGGCGCCCGGTTTCACTTTTTCCAGCACGGCGCGGTCGGTGAGCGGGCTGCGCCCGGCGGCGGTGGTCTTATAGGCGGAGCCGCTGCGGAAAAGCGTCATGGCGCTGGAGAACAGCCTGGCTTTTTCTTCCAGCGGCAGGCCGGAGGCGCGTATCTCCTCAAGTATATCGGGGGTGAATTTTAGGCGCAGCAATATCAGCGGCCATTTCAGCACGGGGCTGCCGAGCGCCGCCAGGTACAGCCGCAGCAGCGGCAGGCTGTCAAAGCAGGGCCCGCTGCGCAGCATTATCTGTTTTATATCCGGCAGCATCGAGTCTGATTCTAGCAAATGCGAGTTTACCAGCGCCGGCTCCGGCCCATTTCAATACTTTCGCGGGCCAGCGCGTCTTTCCAGATGAAGTAGAAGCTCAGGAAGATCACCGCCGAGCCGGCGGCGAAGATGACGCCGGCCACGCCGGCCGGGTGGGCTATCAGGCCCAGCTCGGCAAGCAGGTAGGCCCAGTCATGCCCGCCGCCCACCAGGGGCAGCGCCTGCCGCACCGCGTCCCCGGCGTAAACGCTGATGTTGAGCAGGCTCTCGCCCAGCCAGAACAGGCAGAGCTGCCAGCTCAGGTTCTGCCCCTGCCGTATGCCGGCCACCACGAAGGCGGCCGGCACCAGCAGCTGGAAGATGGTGCCGCCGGCCACCATGAGGAACCTGGGGAAAATGCCGAACACTACGTGCCCGGCTTCGTGTATGAGCAGGTTGGTGTGGTCGAGGAAAGAAAAATAGTTGGTCTGCCTGAACCATTGCAGGTAGACCAGCGACAGGCCGCCTATCACCAGCAGTCTTACCCACAGGCGGTAGGCCGGGAGCTGCACGGGGTGGGAGGGGGGCGCCGGCAGCGTCAGCTCCGCCGCCCTTTTTCTCATCTTCGCCTCGGCGCGCACCTGCGCCGGGACCAGCAGCTCCTTGGCGCAGACCCCGCACAGTTCGCTGGTGATGTGATTGTCCGCCCCGCAATACGGGCAGTTTATGCGTTCGGGTATTTCCTGTTCGTTTTCCATTATGCCCGGGAGTTCATGCGGGGGTTTTGGTGCGGGCGAACCCGCGTTCCGGGGATCAGTTCTTCACCGCGAAGACCGTAATGATGTCGTGGAGGTTCTTGCGGATCTTAATGTCCTTGAGGGGGCCGCGGCTGAAAAATTCGTAAAGGCGGTAAAGAAAGGACTTCTTGTCTTCCTTGCACAGCCTGAAAAAGATGGTGGCCAGCCGCATGAGGTGGCCGATGAACTTCGCTTTCAGGAAAGTGAAGCCGTTCTTTTCGAGGATGTGCCGCAGGGACTCCCTGTTGAAATAGAACAGGTGCACCGGCGGCACCATGGCGTAGAAACCGGCCCCGGAGGCTTTCGCGAACAGGCAGGAAATGTTGTGCACCTTGATGACGATGAGCCCGCCGGGCTTGAGCATGCCGCGGCAGCGCCGGAGATTCTCGCCGGGGTCCAGGAAGTGGTCGAAAACGTCGAACAGGGTTATCACGTCGAAGTAGTTCGCTTTCGCCGGGTACTGCTCAAAAGTGCCGATAAAGATGTTCTCTCCGATCCGCGCCTTCGCGGCGGCGCCGAACTCCTCCGAGACCTCTATGCCGTGCCGCTCCCACCCTTCCATCAGTTCAAGGAAGAGTCCCGACGAACAGCCGATATCCAGGATCTTTCCTTTGCCGGGCTTTGCCGCGTCCACCTCTTTTTTTACCAGCTCGTTGTAGTAGTTCAGGCAGTCTTTGTTGTCCTCTTCGTAAAAGCGGTTGCCTTCCTGTTCCTGGTAGATGCCGGCCAGGTAATCGACGTTCAGGATCTCGCGGACAAAAACGGCCGTGCAGGCGGCGCATTCCGCCAGGGTATAGCCCTTAACGTTAAATTTATTTCTCAGGTCCGTGCCGCCGCAGACCGGGCAGGCTTTGTAGCTCCCGCCCGCGTGTCCGGCCGGAACCGTTTTTGAGTCGTTCATTTTTATTCCCTGTCGATGCCGCGCTTTCCGGGCGCCTTACCAGCCCGGGTCTTCCAGGAGGTTGCAGCTCCTGCAGACTTCGGGCGGCTCGCAATCCGGGTCCAGCAGCTTTTCGCGCATTTCCACAAGCGTCGGGTGATTGAAAACTGTATCGGGGTCCGCGTCGAAGAGGCAGCTGCCCGGCCCGGCCAGGGGCCGCTCCGTGCCGCAGCAGATACCCATGGTGCCGTGCGCGTCGCGGCAGTTCACGCGCTGCCACAACTGGGGACAGCGTTTCCGGGGTTTCCCGGTATGGACAGGCTCCGGCCAGAGGCAGAAGCCCGGGGCAACCGCCTCTATCCTGCGCTTCAGGTCGAGATAGGCCGGGTTCGACTCCTTGGTTATTTCCGCGGGCCGGGGATCTATGCCCATGGGGCGGTACATCCAGAAGCGCAGGCTTAAAGAGCCGGCGTCGCGCACAAAACGCGCCGTCTCTACTATCTTTTCGGGTTCTTTCTCTATCATGCTGCGCAGCAGCACAAAGCTGTTGTGCACCGGGAAAACCTTGTTCGCCCTGGCCAGGTCCCTCTCCAGCAGCGCCCTGTTGGCTTCGTACAGCGAGACGTTTATCCTGGAGATGCCGGCCTTCTTCAGGCCGGCTATCCTGTCGGCCAGCAGCAGGCCGTTGGTGGAGGTGTTGGTTATGTGGCCGCGCCGCGACAGGAACCTCACGATGTCTTCCAGGTCTTTCACCAGCAGCGGCTCTCCGCCCAGCAGGTCCACGAGAAGGCAGTCGGAAAAAAGCGGGTTGCTGAAGATCCGCCGCATTGTCTTCAGGTCCATCTCTTTGTCGCGCCAGCTTTCCTTGTTGTCCCTGCGCACCTTTGCCTCCGTGCAGTACCCGCAATTGAGGTTGCAGCGGATGGTGACCAGGATCGAGGCGATCTGCGGGGTATACCTGCGGATGGAAGTGACGGCCCTGCGGCTAAGCGCCTTGTATTTAAGGTAGTTGAAAAATTTAGGCGCGGCTTTCAGGGGCCTTATCCGTGAGCCCATTTCCAGGTAATAAGAGAGTTTTGACATTCTGATTTCTGGCAGCTATCCTGTTACGGCTCCTCAGCGCGAATTGCTATTATACCCATAGGCAAGCTGTTTGGCAACTAAAACGGCCGCCCCGGGAAAGAACAGGATAACGAAAAAGCCCCGGGCTGACGGCGCTTATATTTACTTGCGGAATTATTTTATAATACCTGCGGGCGCGGGCGCCCAGGGCTTAAATGACAGAACAACTGGACCTTTCCCGGATGCGCAGGATACTGGTGGTGAACTCGCGTTCCGGCCCGGCGAAGCTTGCCGGGCAGGTGATGTGGGGCGCCTGGGCCGTGGCCAGCTACCTGAAGACCGCCGTGCAGGACGCGGACGTTATCTACCTCGACGAGAACAACGAGGACGATTTCCAGGAAAAATTCAGGAGCGCCGTGAAGGACCGCGACACCGTCGGCTTCTCCGTCACGTCCATGCAGATAAAGTATACGCTGCCGCTGATCCGCTATATAAAGGAAAAACACCCCGGCGTGCGCGTGATAACCGGCGGCGTGCACCACATACTTTTCCCGGAGCAGCCCGCCGGCGCCCTTATCGACGAGGCCGTGCCGTACGAGCTGCCGCGCGCCAACTTCCTCTACGAGTTCCTGCCGGAGAAAGTGCGCGGGACCTACCGCCGCGAGCGCGCCCAGGTGCTTACGGGCTTTAACTGTTCTTTTAAATGCTCGTTCTGCGTCAACAGCGTGCGCAACTGCCGCTACGAGCCCCGGTCCATCCCCGAGATACTGGCGGATATCGACTACGTCGTGAAGGAATTCAGCCCGCCCAGGATCTATTTCCGTGACGAGGATTTCTTCTTCGACATCGCCAAGGCGAAAGCCGTAATAGCGCATATCCTCGAAAAGGGCTACCGGTTCAAGTGGGAGGCCACCTCCCGCGTGACCAATTTTACGGAACTGAAGATAAACGACGCGCTGCTCGATGAGATGCGCCGGGCCGGCTGCGTGGAGGTGCGCTTCGGCGTGGAGAGCGGCTCGCAGAAGACCCTCAACTACCTGCGCAAAGGCCAGACGGTGGCGCAGATAAAGCGCGCGGTGACGCAGTGCGTGAAGTACGGCATAAGCGCCAACTGCTCGTTCATAACCGGCCTGCCCGGCGAGACCGCGGCCGACAGGGAAGAAACCTTCCGGCTTATCTCCGAACTGCATGAGCTGGGACCGCTGGTGGTGATACTCGGACCGCAGGTGTACCGGCCCTACCCCGGCGGGACCATCTACGAGGAAGTAAAGAAATACGGCCTGAAATTCCCGGCCTCCTTCGAGGAATGGGAGAATTTCTACGACAACAACCCCACCGGTTCCGTTTTCGACGAGAACCCCAGCTACCCCTGGCTTACCGCCGGCGAGAACAAGCGCCTGCCCCGGGCCTGGGAAGTGGTGCATTACGGCCTCAACTGGAGTTCCTCTTCTAATCCCGTAAAGAAGTTAATAGGGTTCTGGTTCAAGCACGCGCACTGGAACCTGCGCTGGTTCGGCGGCCCGGACCTGGCGCTGTTCATGTTCATCCGCAAAAAACTCCTCAGGTCCGGCATCTAGCCGCCGGACCCGGCCGCGGCCATTCCGGAGCAAAATCCCGTTCAAGAAGCGCCCCCCCATTTATAAACGCGTTTAAAAGTGGTTAAATATAGCCATATGCTGAAAAAACTCGTTGAATCCCTCATCGGCTCCAAGAGCGAGCGCGCCCTGAAGACCGTGCAGCCCGTGGTCGACCGGATAAACGCGCTCGAAGAAGAAATTTCAAAGTTCAGCGACGAGCAGCTCAAAGCGAAAACGCCCGAGTTCAAAGAGCGGCTCGCCAAAGGCGAGAGCCTCGACGATATCCTGCCCGAGGCCTTCGCCTGCGTGCGCGAAGCGTCCAAGCGCGTGCTGAAGATGCGCCATTACGACGTGCAGCTCATCGGCGGCCTGGTGCTGCACCGCGGTAAGATAGCCGAGATGCGCACCGGCGAGGGCAAGACCCTGGTCTCCACCCTGCCCGCCTATCTTAACGCCCTCACCGGCCACGGCGTGCACGTGGTGACCGTCAACGACTACCTGGCCAAGCGCGACAGCCTCTGGATGGGGCCCGTGCACGAATTCCTCGGCCTCACCGTCGGCTTCATCCAGCACGACATGAAGAACGAGGACCGCCGCGTGATGTACAACCGCGACATCACCTATATCACCAATAACGAAGTCGGGTTCGACTACCTGCGCGACAACATGGTGATGGACAAGTCCGAGCGCGTGATGCGCGAGCGCAATTTCGCCGTGGTCGACGAAGTGGACTCCATCCTGGTGGACGAGGCCCGCACGCCGCTCATCATCTCCGGCCCCGCCGAGGAATCCACCGACAAGTATTACCTGGTCAACCGCGTGATCCCGCTACTCACCCCGCGCTTTATCACCGAGAAGGAAGAGATAGAGGCCAAGCGCGACGAGGTGGACCTGGGCAAGGGCTACGACGCCATCATCGACGAGAAGAGCCACACCGCGACGATGACCGAAGAGGGCGTGCACAAGGCCGAGAAGATCCTGGGCGTGGGCAACATCTACGACGACGTCAGCTCCGAGTGGGCGCACCACCTTACGCAGGGCCTGCGCGCCTACCATCTGTTCCGCAAGGACGTGGAGTACGTGGTCAAGGATGGCGAGATCATCATCGTCGACGAGTTCACCGGCCGCCTGATGCCGGGGCGCCGCTGGTCCGACGGGCTGCACCAGGCCATCGAGGCCAAAGAGAACATGCGGATCAAAGAGGAGAACCAGACCCTCGCCACGATCACGTTCCAGAACTACTTTAAGCTCTACAACAAGCTTTCCGGCATGACCGGCACGGCCATGACCGAGTCGGACGAGTTCTGGGAGATCTATAAGCTGGAAGTGGTGGAGATCCCGCCGAACCGGCCGCTGGTGCGCAGGGATTCCCCCGACCGCATCTACCGCACCGAGCGCGAAAAGAACAACGCCATCGTGATGGAAATAGAAGAGCGCTGGCGCAAAGGCCAGCCCATGCTGGTCGGCACCCGCTCGATAGAAAAATCCGAGAAGCTGGCCACGATGCTGCGCGTGAAGGGCATCCCGCACCAGGTGCTGAACGCCAAATATCACGAGATGGAAGCGCAGATCATCTCGCAGGCCGGCCGCAAGGGGCAGGTCACCATCGCCACCAATATGGCCGGCCGCGGCACGGACATCGTGCTGGGCGGCAACCCCGCCGAGCCCGGCGAGCAGGAATACGTCAACGGCGCCGGCGGCCTGTGCGTGATGGGCACCGAGCGGCACGAGAGCCGCCGTATCGACAACCAGCTGCGCGGCCGCTGCGCGCGCCAGGGCGACCCCGGCTCTTCGGTTTTTTACGTGTCGCTCGAAGACGAACTGATGCGCCTGTTCGGCAGCGAGCGCATTTCCGCCATCATGGAAAAGCTGGGCATGGAAGAGGGCGAGGTGATCGAATCCGCACTGGTCAGCCGCCAGATAGAAGGCGCCCAGAAGCGCGTGGAAGGCATGAACTTCGACGCCCGCAAGCAGCTGCTGGATTACGACAATGTGATGAACAAGCAGCGCATGGCAATCTACGAGCTGCGCAATATCATCCTGGACGGCGCCGAAGTGGTGGACCGTATCAAGAAGATGATCCGCGAGTCGGTGATGGAACAGCTGGACCTGAACGCCCCGGCGGAGCAGCCGGCTTCCCTGTGGAACATGGAAGTGCTCAACGTCTATCTTAAAAAGACCTTCGGCTTCGACCTGGCCTACACCGCCGACGAGCTGCACGGCCTGATACGGCCCGTGCTCGAGGAAGAGGTGTTCAAGCGCGTGGACGCCGCCTACGACGGGCGGGTGAAGGATTTTACCGAGCGCAACGTGGATTTCACCGAACTGCAGCGCATCCTGCTCCTGCAGATCATGGACCATATCTGGAAGAACCACCTGTACGACCTGGACCACCTCAAGAAGGGCGTGGGCCTGCGCGCCTACGGCCAGAAGGACCCGCTGATAGAGTACCAGAAGGAGTCCTACGCGCTGTTCGAGACGATGCTGGCGCGCGTGCGCGACCAGATGGTGGAATACGTTTTCCGCGTGCAGCTGCCGCCGCGCCCAGTGGCGCGCCCCGCGGCCGCCGAGCCGGGCCGGGAGCCTGAGCAGCCGCCGCAGCGGGCCAGGCAGGAGGAGCCGAAGCAGGCCCCCAGGCCTTTGGCCGCCAAGGTGGGGCGCAACGACCCCTGTCCCTGCGGTTCCGGGAAGAAATACAAGAAGTGCCACGGCGCGGTGTAGGTCGGCCAGGGGGGGACGCAAACTCTGGGTTCGGGACGGACCGCCTGTGGCCTCTGCAAACCCGGAAGAGGAACCCCTTACGTGGGTTCCCCCCGCCTTTCGGAAATTATGGCGGGGCCCCCTTCCTGCAACGGGTTTGCTGAGGCCACAGGCGGCCCTTCCCTCCAATAGTCGGCTATGCAAGTGATGGCAAAGAAAATTCTCCCGGCGCTTGTGCCGCTGCTGACCGCGGCGCTGCTGATCCTGAGTTATCCCAAGTTCGACCAGGGCTGGCTGGCCTGGTTCGCCCTGGCGCCGCTGGCCTGGCATATCCTCAATTCCAAAACGCTCAAGGCCGCGCTGTTCGGCGGCTTCGGCGCCGGCTTTCTTTTCTACCTCGGGCTGCTGTACTGGATCTATCCCACCATGCGCGCCGGCGGCGTGGAGCCGGCGGTGTCCGCTCTCGGGCTGGTGCTCTTGGCGGCGCTCATGGCCCTGGAGTTCGTCCTGGCCTGCGGCTTCGGCTTCTGCCTTAAAAAATGCGGCGGCGCCGCTTTCCCCTACGTGTTCGCTTCCGGCTGGGCCCTGATGGAATGGGGCAAGGCCATGCTAAGCCTGAAGGGGATCTGGTTCTCCTGGTTCCTGCTGGGCTATACGCAGTGGCGCTATACCGAGCTTATACAGGTGGTGTCCCTGACCGGGCCTTACGGGCTCAGTTGGGCCGTCTGTTTCACGGGGGCGCTGATAGGCGCGCTGGCCTACCGCCGCGTAAAACCGCTGCGGAACGCGGCTGCGCTGGCGCCGGCTTTTCTTGTGGTGTGCGGGCTGTGGTTCTACGGCAAATCCGTGATCCCGGCCGCCGCTCCGGAGGGCAAGGTCCTTAAGGCCGCGCTCCTGCAGCCGTCCATCGACCTTTACAAAAAGTGGGATGCCGTTTACGCCGCGGAGATAGAAGCGACGCTGGAAGGCCTGGTTAAGGGCGCGGGCAAGCCGGACCTGGTGGTCTGGCCGGAGAACGCGCTGCCGGGCTGGATAGAGGACAAGCATTACGGGGACTGGCTCTCCAGGCTGGCGCGCGAGTCGGGGGCGCAGCACCTGGTCGGGTCGGTCTCCCGCGGCGACGGCAGGCGGGTGGCCGCGTTCCTGATAGAGCCCACCGGCCTGCAGGGCGGGGATTACTACAAGCGCGAGCTGGTGCCTTTCGGCGAGTATGTCCCTTTGCGCGGCTTGCTCGGCAAGTTCATAGAGCCGGTGGCGGCGCTGGGCGAATTCGACCCGGGCGGGCTGAAGCAGCCGTTCATGAACATAAAAGGCCTCAAGGTGGCGCCCGTCATCTGTTACGAATCCATCTTCCCTTACCTTTTCCGCTACGACGCCGCGCGCGACGCGCAGCTCTTCGTGAACATCACCAACGACGGCTGGTACCTGGACACCGCGGCGCCCGCCCAGCACCTGGTGGCCAATATTTTCAGGGCCGTAGAGACCCGCCGCCCGGTGCTGCGCGCGGCCAATAACGGTATCTCGGCCTCTATTGATCCTTACGGGCGGGTGAATAAAAGGCTGGAGCTTAACGCTGTGGGCGTGCTCGAGGCCGAGGTGGTAATAGACGAGCGGGCGCAGCAGAGCGCTTATGTGCGCAACGGCGATCTGTTCATCTACGCCTGCTGCATGCTCTGCGCCGCCTTCCTGCTGGCCGTTCTGCTTTGATCCCCTCCTTACTTTAACGCGCCGCCCGCCCCGAAAGTGACAATGGATACAGGGTATGGCGAAATAAAGATATTTCTGCTAACCTATCCGCAGGGGAAGGGTTAACTGCCACTTGCTTGGATTCATGCCCCGCTTTGGGTAAGCGGGACAATCCCTTGATAGAGCCGGCTTTTTTTAAAGCCGCTGCATATCCGTTTTCCCGGGGTTCGCCCGCGGGAAAGGGGGGGGCGTATGAGGTTTTTACATATAGCGCCGGCGCTTTGCGCCTGCGCGTTCCTTGCCGCGGCCGGTTCCGCGGAAACAATATTCCTTAAGAACGGGCTGAAGGTGGAAGCCGCAGAAATAGTTCCGCTCGGTACGGTGCTCCGGGCCAAGCGGGACCTGCCCAGGGAGAAGAACAAGGACCTGCTGCCCGGAGAGAACGCGCCGGCCTCGAAAAAAGAGTCCTGGACCGAAATACGGATGCAGGACCTGACCCGGGAACAGGCTGAAAGGTACTTCGGCCAGGGAGACGGGAAATATCTCCGCTTCGAGACGTACAATGTGGGCAGCGCGCTGGAATATGTCTATTATGTCAACGGGGTATACGCCGGCAGCAGGGTGGTGGACCTGGACGGCTGGCTGCAGCGTTCCGCCGGCCGTATCCCGGACGGCGTTTATCGCGAATTTTATCCGGACAATACGGTCGCGAAAGAAAAAGTCATGGCCGGCGGCCGGCAGAAGGGATTGTTCCGGACCTACTTTAACGGGGGCGGCCTGCAGAGCGAGACCGGGTACCTGGACGATAAGCCGCACGGGACGAGGAAGCTGTACGATAAAGAGGGGAATTTAATAAGCAGCGAAAAGTATGTCTCCGGGCGGCTGGTCATGGATGAAGCCGGCAAGCGCCCGGCGCAAGGGGAAAGCCGCCCAAAAAGCTGACCTCCGTTCCGGGGGCAATTTTGTTATCATAGCGGGAGCGCGCGGCGGCGCCGGCTATGGGCATTAAAATAATTTTCTCTCCGAAATACACCGCGCGCGTGCCAGGGCACGTGTTCCGCGCCGATAAGTTCGAAGCCGCGCTGAACCTGCTGCTGGCGGAAAAGGTCTTCTCCAGGAAAGATATCGTCGAGCCGGCCCGGCCTTCCCGCGCGGACCTGGAGCTGGCGCATACCCGCGCCTGGGCGCGCAGGAACCTGGAATTCAAGTTCGCGCCGGCCGATTCGGCCAGGGCGGAAATAAAGCTAACCAGGTCCGTGGCCGAAGCCCATCTTCTGAACACGGGCGGCACTATCAAAGCCGCCGAGCTGGCGCTGGAAACCGGGCTGGGGCTCAACTGCGGCGGCGGTTCCCACCACGCCTTCCCGGACCACGGTGAGGGCTTCTGTCTTATCAACGATATGGCCGTGGCCGTTAAAAAGTTGCAGAAAAGCGGCCGGATACGCCGCGCTCTGATAATAGACCTGGACGCCCACCAGGGCAACGGCACCGCCGCCATCTTCCGCGGGGACAGGCGCGTTTTTACCTTCTCTATGCATAATGACGCCATTTACCCGGAAAACAAGGAAAAAAGCTCCCTGGATATCCCGCTGCGGCCGGGCTGTCGCGACGGGGAATACCTGGCGCTGCTGCGGGCCGGGCTGCCCCGCGCCTTTGAAAGGGCCAGGCCGGACCTGGCGGTGTTCGTGGCCGGGGCCGACGTGTACAGGGGCGATATGCTGGGTGGTTTGAAGCTGACGCTGGGTGGCATTGAAAAGCGCGACTCTTTCGTCCTTTCCGAATGCCGGCGCCGCGGGGTGCCGGTGGCCGTGGTCCTGAGCGGCGGCTATGCCAAAAATTTCCGGGATACGGTCCGCATCCATGCGGCCACCCTTAAAACCGCCGTCCGCGAGTACTCCCGCGCTGGAAAATAGAACCCCGCCCGAGCCATGGTCCGGGACCTTGGCCAGGCCCCTTTTTTTTAAATAAAAAGACAAGTCTTAAGGGCCCAATTGGCGTAGGTACAGGGCCCACGCGCGGGACCACTTAGCCGGCCGGTTCTGGGCCTCTCTATTTTTATGAAAAATAGTTTTCCGCGCTCTGGTAGGCCCTTCTCCTATGAAGCCTTGACAAGTCCATGGGCCTTAAGGCCCAAAACGCAATGGGCCTACTGGACTGAAAAGACCTGGGTCCTTTGTCCTTGATGTTCATCAATATTCCTCTTAAACTATGAATGTAGGTTTTCAAGAGAGAGCCACAGACCAAAAGCAGCACGGGAGGAAGTAATGTTGAGAAAGATCGCCGCAGTGTTCACGATACTCGCTACAGTTTCTACCCTGGTGTCGGCCGCCGTAACCTTCGACACCCCCAATAAAACCACCATCCAGCAGGAAATCTCGGCCCTTGAGCTGAGCATTCCGGCCGCGCCCGCCCCTGAAAAGGCTTCCGGCAAGGTTGATAAGGAATGGACCATAATGGTTTTCATCAATGCCAAGAACAACCTGGAAAAATACGGGATGTTGGACATGAACGAGATGGAAATGGTCGGTTCCACCGACAAAGTGAACGTGGTCACGGAGCTCGGCCGCATAAACGGCTATGACAGCTCCGATGGCAACTGGATCTCCTCCCGCCGCTACCTGGTGAAGAAAGACGCCAATATGTCCAAGATCGTCTCCCCCATCGTGCAGGAACTGGGCAAAGTGGACATGGGCGACTATAATCACCTTATAGACTTCGTCAACTGGGCCAAGACCAACTACCCGGCCAAGAAATACATGCTGATAGTCTGGAACCACGGTTCCGGCTGGGACAAAGGCGGCCGCCAGCGCATCGAAAAGGGCATTTCCTATGACGATGAGACCGGAAACCACATAACCACCCCCCAGCTCGGTATGGCCCTTAAAGCCATGGGCAAAATAGACGTGTACGGCTCCGACGCCTGCCTGATGCAGATGCCGGAAGTCATATACGAGATAAAGGATAACGTTACTTATGTGGTGGGTTCCGAAGAAACCGAACCCGGTGACGGCTATACCTATAATACCTTCCTTGCCCCCGTTGTTGCCAAGCCCACCATGGGCGCGGAAGAGCTGGGAAAAGTGACCGTGAACGCTTACGCTGACCATTACAATGGCCAGGACCATACCCAGAGCCTTGTAAAGGTAGCCGCGATGCCCCAGTTCCTCACCCTGATGAACGGCTTCGCGGAAGCGATGATGGCCGCCGGCGACAAAGCCGTGGTGAAGACCGCCATCTCCAACGCGCAGAGCTATGCCGTCAGCGACAACCACGACATCGCGCACTTCGCCCAGCTTATGGCCGCCTCCACCAAGGACGCGAACGTAAAAGCGAAGGCCGAAGCCGTCAACAGCTACATAAAGAACACGCTGGTGGTGGTCAACCGCCAGTACAACTACAATGATTCCTACGGCATAGCCGGTTATATGCCCGGGTATTATTACAACAGCGATTACAACTCCATCGCCTGGGCCGCCGCGTCCAAGTGGGACGAGTTCATCGGCTGGTACCTGAAGAAAGACCAGGAATAAGCTTAATAATAAGTAATAAGGAAGGGCCGGCTGCGAAGCCGGCCCTTCTTCGTTGTATAGGTCCTTTGGGTAAGGCAGGGCCTGGGCCGCCTGTACCTTGCCATAAACCTATAGGAAGGTACACTATATGTATGAAAGGCAATACTAATAAGGCGTCGGAGGTAATTATGCGCAAAATATCCCTGTCAGCGCTGGCGTTGGCCATGTTCTCGTCCGTGGCGGCCGCGGAAGTAGATTTCGACAAGGGGGGCTTCGACCTGAACAAGGAGCTCGCCAAACAGAGCGCGCCGCAGGCCTCCGCCCCGGCCCCTGTTGATAAAGGAATTTTCGATTGGCTTTTCGGCAAGAAGCCCGAGGCCGCCAAGGCCCCGGCTGAGTGGACCATAATGGTCTTCGGCAACGGCAAGAACGATCTGGAACCCTTCCTGATGAAGGACCTCAACGAGATGGAGAAGATCGGCTCCACCGACAAGGTCAATATTATAGTGGAAGCCGGCCGCATCGCGGGCTACGATTCCTCGGACGGCGACTGGAAGGGCGTGCGCCGCTACCGCATGACCAAGGACAGCGACACCAATAAAGTTTCCTCCAAGGTCCTGGCCGACCTGGGCCAGGTGGACATGGGCGCCTACCAGAGCGTCATCGACTTCGCCAAGTGGGCCAAGACCACCTACCCCGCCAAGAAGTACATGCTGATCTACTGGAACCACGGCTCCGGCTGGACCAAGCACGGCGAGCCCCGCATCACCAAGGGCATTTCCTACGATGAGCAGAGCGGCAACCATATTAACACCCCCCAGATGGGCCTGATCATGAAGGCGCTTGGCAAGACCGACGTGGTCGGCACCGACGCCTGCCTGATGCAGATGGCCGAGGTGGACTACGAGATCAAGGATTCCGTGGATTACATCGTGGCCTCCGAGGAGACCGAGCCCGGCGACGGCTATACCTATGACCTGTTCCTGGGTCCCGTGGTCAAGAACCCCGCGATGAGCGCCATGGAACTGGGCAAGGCCGCCGTGAACGGCTACGCCAACCATTACGACGGCATCGACCAGGGCTACACGCAGAGCCTGGTGAAAGCCTCCGCAGTGGGCGGCCTGGTGCAGCTGACCGACGCCTTCGGCGCGGCCGTGATGGCCGCGGGCGAAAAGCAGCTGGCCAAGACCTCCCGCAACGCCGCCATCAACTTCGCGATGGACGAGAACCGCGACCTCTACGACTTCACCCGCCGCGTGGTGGAGGGCAGTCAGAACGCCGATGTGAAGGCCAAGGGCCAGGCCCTGATGACCTACATCACCGGCACGCTGGTCATCCACAACCGCACCCGCGACGACAAGGGCGGCTACTGGAGCGGCCCCAAGGCCTACACCCTGGCCAAAGGCATAGCGGCCTACTTCCCCAAAGCCGCCCTGGGCGCCGGCTACGCCGACCTGCAGTGGGCCAACGTTTCCAAGTGGGACGAATTCACCCTCTGGCTGAACCAGAATTAACAGGGAAACCGGGAAAGAACGGGGCCGTAAAGACGGCCCCGTTTTTTTACGTTTTCAGGCTATTTTTCATTGGAAAATCCGGAAAAATAAGCCGTCTATTTTTGGTATAATATAGATGAAGTGACAGACAGGGAGGGAACCTTAATGAAAAGAGTAATTTTAGCGGCCGCCTGCGGCCTTTTCGCGGCCGGGACCTGCGCCGCCCAGAATATGGATTTCAGCTCCGCTGATTTCACCAGGCAGCTGACAGTTCTGCCCATAGCCGCCCAGGCCGCCGCGGCCAAGACCCAGGTCTCCGCCCCGGTCAAGTACAAAGCCGCGCGCTATGTGCAGGTTTCCGGCTACGTCAGCCTTAACGGCAACGGCTTCATGCCGACTAACGGCGGCTTCACTTCCGTGACGCTCAACGGCTGGGGTACCTTCCGCGACAGCACCGGCAAGGTCACCAGCAACAATACCTACCTCAACGTCAACGCGTCCATGTGGGTCTACCCCAACCAGCACGTCTTTCAGTCCGTTCATCCCAACGTTTACGTCCAGTTCTACAAGGACGGCAAGCTGATCGGCTCCACCAGCATGAACGGCAGCATCTCGGTGTCCGGCTGGCCGGGCTCCTCCAGCTTCTTCTCGCTCAGCGGCTCCGGCTACCTCAGCGGCAGCATCTACGTGCAGGACGAGGAATAGCCGTCCCCGCGGTACAAGAAAGAAGGGCGGCTTTAAGGGCCGCCCTTTTTCACAATATGAGAACCCTTGAAGGAAAGACCCTTTCGGCTGAAATACTGGCCTCCCTGGCGCCCCGCATAGCGGGCGTACGCGAGAGGCTGGGCCGCGCCCCGTCGCTGGCCATAATCAATTATTTCGCGGACTCGCCTTCCGCAGTATACGTGAAGCGCAAGATCGCCGCCTGCGAGAAGCTCGGCATAACCGTGAAGCTTTTTGCCCCGGACGCCGCGGAAGGGTATGAAGCCTTCAAGGCGCTGCTGGCGAAGCTGGGCGCGGACCCCGCCTACGACGCCATCATGCTGGAGCGGCCCCTGCCCGACGGCTTCGAGACCAGGGAGACCTGGGACGCGCTGCCCGCCGCCAAGGACGTGGACGGGCTTTCCTCCCTCAATATGGGCCGCCTGTTCATAGCCAGGAAATTCTCCGAGATAGAGGATGGCGGCTTCTTCCTGCCCTGCACGGCGCTGGCTGTGATACGGCTGCTCAGGCATCACGGTTTCGACGTGGCGGGCAAGAACATCGCGGTGGCCGGCCGTTCGGCCGTGGTGGGCCGCCCGCTGGCGCATATGCTGACCGCCCTCGACGCCACCGTTACGCTCTGCCACACCCGCACCCGGGACATCGCCGCCGTGTTCAAGGCCGCCGACCTGGTGATGCTGGCCGTCGGCAAGGCCAAGTGGGTGAAGAAAGAAATGCTGGCCCCCGGCGCCGTGGTGGTAGACGTGGGCACCAATTTCGACGAGAACGGCCGTATGTGCGGCGACGCTGATTTCGAGGACATCAAAGACGCGGCCGCGGCGGTTACGCCCGTGCCGGGCGGGGTGGGGCCGGTCACGCTGGCCTGCCTGCTGGAGGCCGCGGTGAAGGCCGCGGAACTCGCCCCCAGGACCGAAAAGGGAGGAATAATACTTACATGAAAACAAACCTGAACCTTTTGTTCGCCGTAGTTCTCTGCGCGGCGCTCAGCCTGCCGGCTTTTGCCCAGGAAGAGGACCCCGCGGCCATGATGCCCGAAGAAGGGCAGACGCAGGAGGGCGCGCAGTCGGCCGCCGACGAGGCGCCCGCCCCCAAACCCAAGGCCAAGAAGGCCGCCGCCAAAAAGAAGAAAAAAAAGAAACCGGCGCCGGTCTCCGAATATAAATTCATGGCCGAGAGCAATACGCCCACGTACAAGTTCGACAAGAAAGCCGATCCCATCGTAAAAAAGTCCAAGAAGAAAAAAACCGCCGCGAAAACCGAGTACGATGCCGACGGTAAACCCATCCCCAAACTGAAAAAGGTCAAATCCTTCAGCGAACAGGACCAGCCGGAGGGGCCGGCGGGCGCCAATCCGCTGGCCGGCATGAACATCCCCGGCATGGGCGGCAAATAATGGCGGACCTGCTGGTAAAACTTTACGACCTGCCCCCGTCGGCGCCGGTGCTCGAGAAGCTCCGCGCCGCCGGCGTGGACGAGGCCGACCGCACCGGCTGGGTGGGCAAGGCCCAGCCGCGATGAGGCCCTCCGCGGGCTGGTATAAAAATTTCTTCAAGAACTCTTTCTATAACCCGGCCTCACCGGCCGCGGTGAAAAAAGCCCCCGACGAGGCGCGCTTCGTCCTGAAGCAGCTCGGCCTGTGCCGAGGCGAAGCCCTGCTGGACCTGTGCTGCGGCCCGGGGCGCCACGCCGTGGAATTCGCCGGGAAGGGCCTGAACGTTACCGGTTTCGATTTCTCCGCCGAGTACCTGCGCGAGGCCGCGGCGCGCGCGAAAAAGAAAAAGGTAAGCCTGCGCCTCGTGCGCGGCGACATGCGCGCCCTGAAATTCAGGGAAGAATTCGACGCGGCCGTGAACCTGTTCACCAGCTTCGGCTATTTCCTGAATTTCTCCGACGACCTGAAGACGCTCAAGGGCGCGGCGCGCGCGCTTAAGCCAGGCGGGCTTTTTCTTATAGACATCGTCAACGGGGAGTGCGTGCGCAAGGGGTTCGTGCCGCGCAACTGGTGGGACATGGGCGACCATTACCACCTGGAAGAGCTGGAGCTGACCAGGGACGGCGCCTTCAACACCTGGACCAAGATCATGAAGCGCACCGGCAAAGCGCAGACCAAAAGTTTTTTCAGCCGCCTTTACACCCGCGAGCGCCTGGGCGCCGCGCTTGAGAAAGCCGGCCTCAAGCCCCTCAAATTCTGGGGCGGCTTTAAAGGCCAGCCCCTCTCCGAAGACAGTATCCGCCTTATCGTACTGGCCAAAAAGACTTAGGGGACGCTGGTAAGTATTTAAGTTTTTATCAACTGCCCAGTAATTGTTAGTAATAATTTAAATACTTACCAGCGTCCCCTGCAATATGCCAAAAAAAAACAGCACGCCGCAGCAGCTCATGGAACTTAAGCCCATAGGGATACTGGAATCCTGCTTCCAGGAGAAGTTCGGCACGCCGCGGCAGCCGGGCCTGGTGCCCGGCGCGCAGTCGAAGCTCCGCATTCTCCCGCAGTACGCCCCCGCGCATTCTCTTGACGGGCTGTCCGGCTTCAGCCATGTGTGGCTGCTGTGCTGGTTCCACATGAGCACCAGCAAGACCTTCCTGCCCAAGATCCACCCGCCGCGCCTCAAGGGCCGCAAGGTGGGCGTGTTCGCCTCGCGCTCGCCGCACCGGCCCAACCCCATAGGGCTGTCGCTGGCCAGGCTGGAGCGCGTGGAGGGGGACACCGTCTATCTTTCCGGCGCCGACCTTATTAACGGCACGCCCATACTGGATATCAAGCCGTACCTGCCCGACTACGACGCCGCGGCCGGCGCGCGCGCCGGCTGGGCGGAACAGAACGCTTTCCCGGAGCTGGAGGTGGAGTTCTCGCCGCAGGGCCGGGCGGACGTGGAGAGGGTAGAGTCAGCCGGCTACGCCGGCTTCGGCCGCCTCGTCGCGGATACCCTCCGCCACGACCCGCGCAATTCGCGCGACAAGGCGCAGATGAAGGAAGGCTTCGACATGGGCTTTTTCCTGGCCAGCCACGACGTGCATTTTTCGGTGAAGGGCAGCGTTGCCACGGTGCTGCGCGTAGAGAGCGGCGCCAAATTCGAAAAGAAGTTCCGCCGCGAAAAAAGCTAGGGCGCCGAAGCAGGGGAGAAGAAGCGGCGATAAGCGGGAGGCGAAGGTCCTTTGAATAAATTTATCCTCACGACCGCGGCGGCGCTCTGTCTGCTGCCGGCCCTGCGGGGCCCGGCGGCGGCGGAAGCGCTCTGCTACAAGGCGACCGCGCAGATGTGGGACGCGGCCGCGGGGCGCGCCGCGCCCGTTTCGGCGGAAGTCCTCGTCCGCCTGCGCCGGGCCTTCGCCCTGTGGGAGGAGGCTTCCGGCGGCGCGCTGACCCTGCGCGACTCGGGCCTTTCAGCGCCCGGCTATGACGGCCTCACGTCCGTTCCTTATGACGGCTGCGTGCACGCGGTGCTCTACGGCGCGCGGAATTTCCACGGCGAACTGGCGCACGGCTCTTTTAACGGCGCTATTCCCGGCCGCTACAAGCGGGGGTATTTCTTCGTCAGCCGCAGTCCCTCCGCCATGGACGCCGCCACGCTGATACACGAGATAGGCCATACGCTGGGCCTGGGGCACTCGGCAACGCCGGCTTCTGTGATGTTCAGCGGGCCCCGGGCCTGGGGGCGCGGCGAGCCTGCCGGGCTCCCGGCACAGGACGCCGCCGATCTGCGCGCGCTCTGGGCGCCCGAGGGGCTTAAACCTTATTCTATTTCCGGGGTGATAGAGACCGCCCGGGAGCATCCCGTGGCTTTCGTGTTCGCGGTGGACGCGCGCAGCGGCCGCGCTTACTCGGCCCGCGCGGACCACATGGGCCGGTTCTCCCTGGCCGTACCCGAGCCGGGAGAGTACAAGCTTGCTTCCAAGGCGGCGGAGGTCTCTATGGACCTGCTGCCCCAGGCGCGCGCCGGCATGAGTTCCTCCTGGTACGTTTCCGAAGGGCAAAATGCCGCCGAGCAGGCGCGCGGGGCTGTGTTCGCCCTTTCCCCGGCTTCGCCCGCCGTCAAAGGCCTGCGCGTGAAGACCCTGGACGAGCCCGCGCCTTTCGCTCTTACGAGCGCCGCCGCGGAGGGCCGCGCGGACCTCTCCTCGCTGAGACCGGGGGACGAGGCGGTGATCTCGTTCCCGGAAGCGGGAGGCAAGCTCGCTTCGGCGGCCGCCTGCGGCTCGGCGCCGGACTATCACCTTTACCCGCTGCCGGCCGGCGGCGGGGGCCGCTTCCGGCTGAAGATCTTCAAACGGGCTGGCCCCGGCGAGCGCCTTATCTGCGCCCGCGATCGCGCCGGGAAAATAGTGCTGGGCCTGGTGGGGATACAGGTGTTAAAGGCGAAGGAGTGAAAATGAATAACTTTTTGCGCGCGCTGGCGTTCTGCGCCGTCCTGCAGCTTTTCCCGGCGCCGGCCGGGGCGATGGAGCCTTTTGATGTCCGCCCGCCGATGCTTAACTTATCATTCGATAACGGCTTCGACGACGAAGGCCCGTTCGGTTTCAAGGCGAAGCCCTCGGGAGACGAGGTCAGGCTGGTGCCGGCCCGCGCGGGCAAGGCGCTGTTCATCGGCGGCACCAAGGACTGGCTCGAGATCCCGCTGAGCAGCGCGGTCTCCCTCGGCGGCGGTTTCACGCTGGAACTTCTGGTAAAGAGGGACGACTGGACCAATCCCTACAAGGGCGGGTCCGGCTGGCAGACCGTGGCCGCCCTCACCACCGGCGCTTCTCTTTCCATCACCGCGCCGGGCTGCCCGCTGCACAAGCCGTGGGCGCTGCAGGGCTCCGTTTCCCGCTACAGGAAGGACGTGCAGGAAAGCGAACACGCCTGGGTGCTTTCCGCTCCCTACGGGATAGTCCCGAACCGCTGGTTCCACGCGGCGCTGGTCTACGACGCGCCGGATGCCACCCTGGAACTGTTCCTGGACGGGAAGCTGGCGGATACGGCCAAGGACGCGCCGCCCCCGGACCTGAACATCCTTAAGCTCACGCTCGGTACCTGGTACCAGGACAACCAGGCGTTCCGCGGCTATATAGACGAGGTAAGGGTATACGACCGCCCGCTCAGGGCGGCGGAACTGGCCGCGCGGGCGGCCGCGGTGCTGCCGCCCCCGGAAAAGCCGGGCGGAAAACGCCCCGCCCGCTAACGGCTGGTCATTTAAACAGCTTGTCCGTAGGGATATTTCCCCACTGCTTAGCCGCAAGGTCGTAGGACAGGATATACATTCCAGGCTCGCCGGCGAACAACACCTTGTTGTCCTTGAGCCAGTAGTGATTCCATCTCAGGGCTATCTTTGCAGCCGGGATCCGGCTGAGATAGCCGGGGACCAGTTGTTCCACTGAAGCCGGATAAGATCCGGTTTTGGTTTTATATTCATCGCAGGCCGCCGCGATGCTTTCGGCGCCCTGGCGCCCAATCCGCCCGTTAAGCTTGCTGAACCCGAACAGCAGCATGACCGCAAGAATGGAAACGGCGGCCTTTATCGCGAATTCCGATGCCCGGGGCTTCTGTTTTTTTAACAGCATAACGACCGAAGCCGCCCCGAAAGCCGCCGCCACGCCCATGCCCGCCAGTCCCGCGCCGACGGAGGCGCCCTCCAGGATAGTTACTCCGAACAGGACCAGTATGATAAGTGTTACTTCCATTGTAAATCTCCTGTTTATTTGCCGCTCAGGCCGCTTGGGGCAAGGCCCCCGCAGGAACGCCGCTCGGCCGGTCTGAACAGTTTAACTTATTAGTCGCAGATCCAGCTTTTCACCTTCTTGCAGTCCTCTTTTGATTCGTCATGGCATTCTTTCTTGGTGATGGGCGGATTGTCGCCGGAGGTTACCCAGGCGCAGGAAACGACCGTGATCGTGGTGCAGACACTCTCTACGACCCAGCTGCAGATACCCTTGTCCTGTCTTACGCAGTTTTCGGGGAACGAATACGGCGCGGCATCGGCCTTATATACAAAGGCGAACTTTTGTTCCGGCGTGCCGCTGTTCCTAAGGCATTCAAAGCTTGCCGCAAGCGGCGCGCCCTGTTTGTGCGACTGCACATAAGCAATGGCCGTGCCTATGGACCTGTCCATATTCGCTATTTCCGCGGCGTCGAAGCGCCTGGCAGGAATAACGGCTTCGGCTACCTGTACGGGCGCCGATACTGCCGCGATATCAAGCCCCGCAGTCTTGTTGACGGGTGTGCAGATGGTGGTGCAATCACCGGGCCGCTCGCACACGACCCGGCATTGCATGTCGGAAGCCTTATTAAGCTTCTCCATAAAACTCCTGGCGCCGGCACCTTTCCCGTCAAAATCTACGATATCGCCTGCCTGGGCGAATCCGAGACCTATTCCGACCACCGCCGCAGCCGCTATCATTAACTTCTTCATTGTTTTCTCCGTTCTGGCTTTGAATTCCGGTATTGAGCCCACCCTCTCCGGTTCTGCGTACAGCCGATACAGTGCAACTTTTATGCCAACGCTGCCGGCGGAACGTTTTTTTACTGTTTTCATCGGATGGCCAGAGGTTTCTATCGATCTGCTGCCTGGGTTTAAAGTGGCGAAAAATATTCTCATTTGAAAATATGTTTTTCAAATGAAAATAAAACCAGGCTTATGCTCATGCGAACGCATTTGCCCGCTCCGATGTTATTCGGGCAGGGCTAAATAGCTTTCACACCGTTGAATGGTTAACCTGAATCCTGCAGTTCAGTATAATTCTCATTGTGAAAATCAGGGAACAGAATCATTCTGCAGGATTCCCCGCGAAGGCCGCCTGATGAGCATAGCTCCTGATGCGGCACGCCCATAGGGCAGCGGGCGGAGGGCCCAGCGCTATGCGCGCCCGGCCCGACGAGGTGTATACCTCCCGAAGGGCGCCCGCTATGCGGGCGGAAAGTTGCAACTGCAACTTTCAGGTTAAACCGCCGGGGAAGCTCGGTGGCATTGTTTTGGTAGAATAGTGAACAACCCGGTTATCGCTGCCGCTCTCTATCCTGGCTGCGAAGCCGGCCGGTGGGTTTTCTTAAAGCGCCTCATGCGACTAATAAGATCTTTCCTGTTCTGCGCGGTCATTGCGCTGGCGCCGCTTTCCGCCCTGGCCGGGCTGGACTCCGGCGCCGCGTACGAACTCAGGCTGCGCAGCGCTGAAGTTTTTTATGAGGCCATAACTTATGAGCTCCGGAAGACACCGGCCTCCAGGGCTGTGCTGGCCGCGCGGGACCCCGCTGTTGCCGCGGCCGCGCTGAAGGAGCTGGCGGCGCGGGGAAATCCCGGCCAGGCCGAGCTGTTCGACGCGGCCGCCGGCCTTATCCCCGGCGGCGGGTCGGCCGGGGAAAGTATAAGCCGCGCCATAGCCGCGGCCCGCGCCTATATAAACCCGTCGGACGCGCCGGCCTGGGCGGAGGCGCCGCAGCCGGAACCGGTTAAGCCTCCCGCCGACCTGGTCTTCCACGCGAACGGCTCCCCGGAACTGGCGGGCGTAGATCCCGGGCTGGTGAACTGGAAGGGCGCCTCAGGCTACGCGTATTCCCGCATAGGGCCCCTCTCCGCCCTGCTGGACCGGCTCGGGGCCGGCGACGAGATAATCCTCTCCAACCTGCCGCTGGCGGCCCTGCCTTCCCCGCCGGGCCAAAAGACGGAGCTGCTTTCGCTGAACCTGCCCATAAGCGGCTACGCCAAGAAGCTCTGGCTGCTGACAGGCGAAGACGGGCGCAGGCAGCTGGTGCTCAGCGATCTCGAGGGCCGCATCTACCTGCGGCATTTCGAACTGCTGCTGAAGCGCTATTATTCCGGTAAAAAAGCCCCGGGCATCAGGGTGGCGGAAGCTGCCTCGGCCTATGAGCCTTATTACCGGCGGCTGTCCGGGCTCTGCACCGTCAACCCGTCCGGGTGTGCCGGGCTGGAAGGGGTCATAACCGGCTACGGGGAGGCTTTCAGGCTCTACTGGTCCTCCTGGTCCGTCACTTCCTTCTCCGACGCCGCGGACGACTGGCGCCTGGACGTGTACCAGCCGGCCGGGGCCGGCCGCTGGGGCGTCATAACCGCGCGCTCCTCATTTTACGGGGAAACTCTGGGCGAGAGCCTCAGGTACCTGGTAGAAAAGTCCACCGGCATCAGAACGGTGGTAATAGCCGGCTCGGGCGGCTCCCTGGAGGCGCGGCCCCTGTACGACCTGGTCTACCCTTC
This sequence comes from Elusimicrobia bacterium GWF2_62_30, assembly GCA_001799995.1. GTDB lineage: Bacteria > Elusimicrobiota > Elusimicrobia > Elusimicrobiales > UBA9959 > UBA9959. The sequence goes on along the minus strand of MGUK01000097.1, from coordinate 14,706 downwards.
GCATATAATAGCCGGCGGCGGCCGGGAGATCCCTAATGCGCTGGGTTCGGCGGCCGATTTCCGCCCGCATAAAAGCGCCGTTTCTCCGCTGGAGGAAACCCCGCTCTGGATAACACAGGCTTTGGCGGCCGGTATCTCTACCGTCGACGTGGAAATGGGCCCGGCCGCGGAACTGCTCGCGGGTAAAGGTCTGCGGCTCGGCTTCGCCGTGCTGGTTACCGACTTCCCCGTGCGCCGCCCGGCCACGGACAAGGCGGCGGAGACGGCCAGCCTGGCCAGCCAGGACGCCGGGGGAAAATACCGCGAGCTTGAAGGTTATGCGCGGGGCCTCGGTGAGTGGATACGCGGGGGCGTACCGCCGGGCTGGCAGCCGGTGGAGAAAAAGATGGGGCTCTCCATCGGCGAGAAGTCCGCCCTGAACCTGGCGGCGGAGGAAAAACGCCTCAGCCCGCTGTCGCCCGCGGAGGCAAGGCTGCTGGCGAAACTGGAAAATTTTTTCAGGACGCGCCCGCCCGCTTTCTCGGTAAGGATGAGCCGGGCCCGGGCGGCCAGGGTGCTGGAAGACGGGGCTTTCCTGTCCACCGAACTGGTACGGCTGCTCAAGGGAACCGCGGTAACGCCCTTCACGCCCGACTACGAGCAGCGCGCCTACCGGGCCTGGCGCTATCTCTTCGGCACTCTGTCCTACTGGGACGGCCCGGAGAAATACGGCGATACGGTGCTGCAGTTGAGGGAAAAGACCTGGCAGCGGCGGGCCTGGGCTACCCGCCGCTCGGCCATGCGGGCGCTGGCCCTGCTGGCCGAAAAGAAAGGGCTGAGCGTCGAAGCGGCGGCGGCGGACCCGGTCCTGTCGGCCGCGGCTGAAGAGCTGTTCGCTTCGTGGATAGTGGCGCCGGCGGACCTGCCGCGCGCTTTGGCCCTGCAGGTAACGGGAGAATTAAGAGAAATGCCGGCGGGAGTATTTGAGGAATTTTTGGCGGCGGCGGAGGAGAGGCTGCCGGACCTCATAAAGAAGCACGACGTGGGCTGGCTGGAAGGCAAGGTCTGGGAAGCTGCGCTGACAGAAGATATAATCCTGGTGAAGATGCGGGGCGCCCCGCCCGGGGATATTTCGGCGCCGGCCGCCAGGCGGGGGATAAAGCTCGGGCAGTATTAACGGCGCGGCGGCAGGGTCCGGGCGTTCCGCCAGCGGCGGATTTTTGGGATAATCTTATAAGAGCATGACAGAGAATCTAAAAGGAATAAGCTGCCTCGAGATACTGTATGCTGCCGCGGCTAAAATATGTCGACCGATCCAAAAATAAAACGCGCAGAACAAGGTGACGCCGACGTTATCGTTATCGGCGGAGGGCCTGCCGGCTTGATGGCCGCGGGACGCGCGGCCGAACTGGGCGCCGGCGTGATCCTGCTGGAAAAGAACCAGCGCCTGGGGCTGAAGCTGCTGCTCACGGGCGGGGGCAGGTGCAACGTCACCAACAGCGCCGCCCTGAAAGGCTTTATCGCGGCTTTCGGCAGGAACGGAAAATTCCTGTACCGGGCGCTTACTGTTTTCTCCAATGAAAAACTGGTCGGTTTTTTGAAGTCCTTCGGCGTGTACACGCGCACCGACCCGGACGGCAAGATCTTCCCCGCCGACGATAAGGCGCAAAGCGTCCTGAACGCGCTGCAAGGTTATCTCGGCCGCGGCAAAGTGACGGAGCTTTTCGGCGCGCAGGCCTCAGGCCTGCTGGGCGGCGGGACGCAGGTAACGGGCGTAAAACTAGCGGACGGGCGGACTTTGCGCGCCAATAAAGTGATAATCGCCACCGGCGGCCTGTCCTACCCGGCCACGGGCTCCACCGGAGACGGCTATGCCCTAGCCAGACAAGGCGGGCATACCATCGTCGCGCTCAGGCCCGGGCTGACGGCGCTGGAATCGGACGAGCCGTTCATCAAAGACCTGCAGGGCCTGACGCTGCAGAACGTAAGTCTTTCGATATTGGTCAACGGGAAGAAGGAGGCATCGGGTAAAGGCGACCTGCTGTTCACACATTTCGGCGTCTCCGGCCCGCAGCTGCTTGTTATGAGCGGCACAGCCGTGGACGCGTTGGCCAGGCCCGGCGTCAGGGTGGAGCTTTGCGTAAACCTGAAGCCGGAACTGAATGCCGAAGAGCTGGCCGCGGCCATACAGGGCTATTTCGCCGCTAACGGCGCCAAGCTTTTCTCGAGCTATGTTAAAGACACGCTGCCGGCCTCGCTCGTGCCGGTGTTCGAAGGGTGCTGCTGCATAGACCGGACCAGGAAATGCGCCTCCATCACCGCCCCCGAGCGCCGGAGAATAGCGGAACTGCTCGGCGGTTTCAGGCTGAACCTGAGCAGGCCGCGCCCGCTCCGGGACGCCACCGTCACGCGCGGCGGCGTGTGCCTGGCGGAAGTGAACCCGCAGACGATGGAGTCGCGCCTGGTGCGCGGGCTGTATTTCTGCGGCGAAGTGCTGGACCTCGACGGCGTCACCGGCGGCTATAACCTGCAGGAAGCGTTTTCCACCGGCTACCTGGCCGGGGAGTCTGCCGCCGCTCCGGAAGAGCCGCGCTCCGAAGATAAATAACCGGGAAATTTAAGGAAGCTTCGCGGCGAGCTGGCCGCAGGCGGCCAGGATGTCCGAACCTTTCTCCAGGCGGAGGTAGGTGCGCAGCCCGGCGGCGATCAGTTGTTTCTGGAAAGCCTTGGTTTTGACAGAAGGTTCGCCGTCGCCGGTGCGGCCGGCGGGCGAGTTGTGGGGGATCAGGTTCACGCGGCAGTCTATTCCCTTTATCAACCTGATTAATTTCTCCGCGTCCGCGGCGGAATCGTTGACCCCGGTAAAAACAATATATTCGAAGAAGACCTGCGCCTTGCGAGCCCGGCAGTAGGAGCGCGCCGCGGCTATCACTTCGCTCAGCGGGTATTTCGCCTGCATCGGGACCAGTTTTGCACGCAGGACCTCGTCGGCCGCTACTACCGAGATGGCAAGCTTTACTTTCAGCGTAGAGGTAGCCAGTTCGTTTATCACCGGCACAATGCCGACTGTAGACACCGTCATTTTACCCTGCGAGTAGTTCCAGCTGCGTCCGTCGGAGAGTATCAGGATGGCCTTTTTCACGTTCTCCCAGTTCAGGAACGGTTCGCCCATGCCCATAAAGACCAGGCTGCTCAGGCTGCCGCCGGCTTCGCGCAGGCAGGCGGCGAACTGAGCGGTTATCTCCGAGGGCCGCAGGTCGCGCTTGAGCCCCAGCGCGCCGGTGGCGCAGAAGGTGCAGCCGCAGGCGCAGCCGGCCTGGGAGGAGAGGCAGGCGGAGAGCCGGCCTTTGCCGGGCAGTATTACGCTTTCCGCCGGGGCCCCGCCGTGGAACCTGAAAAGCAGCTTTTGGGTGCCGTCCAGCAGCGAGACGCGTTTCTCGGCCGGCGGGAACGGGCAGAGCGAATATTTACCGGCAAGGGCCGCGCGCACTTTTGGCGGGACCTCGGCCATCTCTTCAAAGTCCGTAATACCCTGTTTATAAAGACATTCGAACACGCGCCCCGCATGGGTAGCCTTCAAGCCCAGGGAAAGTAGTTCCTCTTCCAGTTCCGCCCGGGTAAAGTCGCGTATGTCCGGCTTCATGCCCTTATGTTACAAAATCCCCGCCCGGCACGGCATGGGGTCTGACCCCAGCCGGGTGACATTATGTTAACTAGGGTCAGGCACCAGTGCCTGACCCCGGCTGCGCAAGTTGCCAAGGGGCGGTTAAAACAAGCATAATTGGGGGACGGATTTCCGGAGGGGTTATATAATGAAAAAATACATATTTTTCGTGTCGCTGCTGCAACTGGCGGGGGCGGCTTCGGCGCAGGTAACGGTGGTCTCTAAAACGCCTTCCGGACAGATCAGCGACATGAACGCCGCGCGGTCCATAGCGGCCACTTTCAGCCAGCCGATGAGCGCCCTGAGCTCGGCCGAAAAAATGGGCGGGAACTGCCCGCTGGAACTTTTTGAAATAGGCGACGTCCTAACCACCGATAATTTTATCGATTCATCCTCCGCCGAGTTGGATAAATTCAGGGAACTGAAACCCGTGGCCGGCCGCTGCCGCTGGCAGGGTACGCAGACCGCGGCCTTCGAGCCTGAAGGGCCGCTGGCCCCGGCCACGCTGTACGCGGCCAGGGTTAAAGCCGGCGCGAAAAGCGCGACCGGCGGGCAGACGGACGAGGACGCGGTCTGGTTCTTCGGGACGGTGCGCCCGGCCCTGCGTGAAAGCGCGCCTTACGACGAGCAGCGCTGGCTGCCGCTGGATACGGTGGTGTATGCCGCCTTCAACCAGTTGATGGACCAGGCCCGGGCCCGCGACTTCATAAAGCTGGAAGAGACCGCGCCCGACGGCACGGTGAAAGAAGTCCCGGCCGGGATAAGGCTGGCCAAGGACGAAGAAGTAAAAAAGATATGGAACCGGCCCTGGCAGTCTGTCTCCACCGGCACGGTGCTGGCCATAAGGCCCGGCTCAAAGCTCAGGCCCGACCACGCCTACGCGCTTAAGTTCGGCAAAGGCCTGCTGGCCGGCGCCGGCAACCTGGGGCTGGCCGGCGACAGGATGCTCAACTTCGAGCCGTACTACACCTTCAGGGTGACGGAGACCCCCGCCGGCGGCTGCCTGCCGCACGAGTTCAAGCTGGCGCTGTCCAACCCGGTCAAGAACGCCGAGTTCTATTCCAAACTAGTGGTGGTCCCGGCCGTGGCGCTGCCCAAATATTCCGAAGGCGAGGGCCAGTACGAAGGCTACCGCAACAGCGAAAAGCGCCAGGTGGAATACTACCTGCCCGCCGACGCTTTTAAGCCGGCGCTGCCGTATTCTTTCAAGCTCCCGCCCAAGCTCACCGACATCTTCGGCAATAAGCTGGAGAAGGAGGCTTACTTCGCCCAGACGACCGGGGATTACTGTCCGCAGCTCTCCACGCCGTACGGCTTCGGCGTACTGGAAGGCTACCTGCCCGCGCGCCACCCGGTGGACGCCGTTAACGCCGGCGTGCTGAACGTCCTGAAGGGGAAAGTGCCGGAAGAGGACTTCATCCCGTTCTACGTCGGGCAAATGAAGGACGAGACCCTGCTGGCTTCCGAAGTGTCGAAAGACTGGGACCCGTCCGCCGGCCAGCGCAACATCCGCATCCGCACCTTCCTGGACTATGCCGGGGTCTTTGGGCCGGACGAGGGCGGCTTCGGCTTCCTGCGCGCGCCCACCCTCGGAAGCGGCGAGCCTTACCGCGTGCTGGACAATGTCACGCGCGTCGGCCTGACGCTTAAGAGCTCCCAGGATTCCACGCTGATCTGGACCAGCTTCCTGCGCACCGGCCGCGCGGCCGGCGGCGTGCCGGTGGAGATACGCGACGATGCCAACAAGGTGCTCTGGACCGGGGCGACCGACAAGCAGGGCTTCGCCGACGCGCCCGGCTGGCTGGGCCTGGGCCTGGCCGACTGGGAGCGCTGGCGCCGGCCTTCGCTGTGGGTGTTCGCGCGGCATAAGAACGGCACGGCGGTGCTGAACACCTCGTGGACCGGCGGCGTGGAGCCGTGGCGCTTCAGCGTCAATTACGACAATTACCCGCGGCCCCGCCGCTATTCGGCGGCATTGTTCACCGAGCGCGGCATCTACCGCCCCGGCGAGACCGTGGACGTGAAAGGCATAGGGCGCAAGCTGTCCGGCGGGGACTGGGCTGCGCTGGATTTCCGCGCAGTGCAGCTCTCGGTCACCGATTCCCGGGGCAACCGCGTCTTCAAGACCACCGTGCCGGTTAATAACGCCTTTTCCTCGTTCGACTACGCCTATAACCTGCCGGAAGGCGCTCCTACCGGCGTGTGGACCGTGGAAGCCGCCGAGCCTTACGAGGACGACCGCGCGTCCGCCCGCGCCGTGGAGGGCGAAGAAGAGGACCAATACCGCAGCTATCAGGGCAAAGAGCGCCCTTTCCTGTTCACCGAAACCTTCCGCGTGGAAGAGTTTAAGCCCGCCGTGTTCGAAGTGAAGGTCCGCTCGCTGGAGGGCGCCTACCTGGCCGGGGACAAGTTCCGCGCGGCTATCGAGGGCTGGTACCTGTTCGGCGCGCCCATGAGCGAGAGCAAGGCCGACTGGACCCTGCGGCTGGAGAGCGCCTACTACGCGCCGCCCGGTAAGGACGGCTTTGCCTTCGGCCGTGAAACCAGGGAAGGCTCCATCGACCGCCTGGCCGGTTCCGGCGGCGCCGAGCTCGACTCGAAGGGAAAAGCGGAGGTGGAAGTTAAAATAGACAAGGTCCTTAAAGGCGGCGGCAACGCCGTGCGCGCGTCTTTCGAGGCCGGCGTCACCGACCCGGAGCGCCAGCGCCTGTTCGGCAGAGCCTCGGCCTACGTGCATAAAGCGGACCTGTACTTCGGCGTGAAAGCCTCCGGCGGCTTCGTCGAGGCGGGCAAGCCCTGGAGCGCGCAGATAATAACCGTGCATCCCGACGGCTCGCCTGTCGAAGGGATTAAGAGCGTGGCTAAACTGACCAAGCGCCAGTGGCTGAGCGCGAAACGCGCGGGCCTGGGCGGGCGGCTGGAGTGGGTGACCGAGGTTAAAGATACCGTGGTGTCCACCTTCCCGTTCACGGCCTCGGGTTCTACGGAGACCTGGACGTATACTCCGGCCGAGGGCGGCTATTACATACTGAGCGTGGCCGGCAAGGACGACGACGGCCGTCAGGCGGAGACGCAGTTCAGCTTCTACGTGTTCGGCAAAGGCGACGCCTGGTGGGCGCGCGAAGACTCCGACATCATAGAGCTGGTGGCCGAGAAATACGATTACAAGCCCGGAGAGACGGCCAAGATCATGGTGAAGTCTCCCTACACCGAGGCGGTGGCGCTGGTGACGGTGGAGCGCGAGGGCGTGCTGGACCGCTGGACCACTACCACGAAGGGCGGCGCGGACTTCATCACCGTGCCCATAAAAGAAAAATATCTGCCCAACGCCTATGTGAGCGTGATCCTTTTCAAGGGCCGCGCCGAGGAGCAGAAATATTCCGCGGACGGCGACAGCGACCTTTCAAAACCCCAGGCCAAATTCGGCTACGCGGCCTTCGACGTGAGCCCCGCCGGCCGCCGGCTGGTGCTGGAGCTGAAGAGCGACAAAGCCGATTACCGGCCGGGCAAGGAAGTGACCCTGGACATTAAAGCGGCCGACGAGACCGGCCGCCCCGTCGTTTCCGAGCTGACGGTCTTCGCGGTGGACGAGGGCGTGCTGAGCCTGACCGGCTACGGCACGCCGGACGTCTTCTCGGCCTTCTACGGCGCGCGGCCGCTCAACGTGCTTACGGCGGATTCGCGCCTGCACGTGATAGGCCAGCGCAGCTACGGCGAAAAGGGCGAGGCGCGCGGCGGCGGCGGCGGGGCTTCCCTGGCCGGCATCGACCTGCGCTCCAAGTTCACGCCCACGGCCTACTGGAACCCTGCGGTGCGGACCGGCGCCAACGGCAGGGCGCAGGTGAAGTTCAGCCTGCCAGACAGCCTTACGCGCTTCCGGCTGATGGCCGTGGCCAACGCGGGGACCCGGTTCGGTTCCGGCGAGGCCAGGGTGACGGTGTCCAAGCCGCTGATGCTGCGGCCCAGCATGCCGCGGCTGGCGCGCGCCGGCGACAGGTTCGATTGCGGCGTGGTGGTGCACAATTACGCTCCCACGGTTTCCAGTGTGACAGTTTCGCTGGAAGCCTCCGGCGGCGCCGTGCTGGTGAGAGGCGAAGATACGCGGCAGGTCAGCGTGGCCGCCGGCAAAGCCGCCGAGGTGAGCTGGGAGTGCTCGGCGGAAAAACCCGGCGCGACGGTGTTCAGGTTCCGCGCCGCGGCCGGCACGGAAACTGACGGGCTAGAATGGAAGCTGCCGGTGAAGACCTGGGAGCCGCGCGAATACGCGGCCACCAGCGGCGTGGCCCAGGACAGGGCGGAAGAGGCGCTGCTGCGCCCTTATCCCGGCGCGGAGGGGGACCTGCTGATAGGCCTTTCCCCGACGGCGCTCAACGGCCTGAGCGAAGGCGCCCGCTACCTGCTGGAATATCCTTACGGCTGCCTGGAGCAGAAGCTGTCGCGCGCCATGCCGGTGATCACCGGCGCGGAGCTGATAGGAACTTTCGGCCTGGGCGGGCTGGGCACGCTCAAAGAGGAGACGCAGAAGGTGTTCGACCAGCTGCCGAACTTCCAGCACCCGTCCGGCGGGTTCTGCTACTGGACCGGCGGCTGCGCGCGGCCGGATCCGTACCTGAGCGCCTACGCGCTGGAGGCGGCGGCGCTGGCGCAGAAAGAAAAATACAAGGTGGACCCGGAAGTGCTCAGGCGCGGCGCCGACTGGCTGACGCAGTACCTGGGCTCGGCGCAGAAAGAGTGGGCGTATCCTTATAACACCAGCGAGACCTACGCGGCGCGGGCTTACGCGGTTTACGCGCTGGCCCTGCACGGGCGCAATATGAGCGCCTACTTCAACCAGCTCTACGCCAACCGCAGCCAGGTGCCGTACCTGGCCAAGGCTTACATGGTGAAGGCGGCTGTGCTGCTGGGCGTGGACGCGATCACGGTCAGGAAGCTGGCCGACGAGATCATGTCGCAGGCGCGCTATTCGCCCGCGCAGCTGCACTTCGAGGACGCGGAGCCCATGCCGTGGATCCACAACACCGCGGTGAAGACCACGGCGGTGATGCTGGACGCCCTGCTGGCGGCGCGCGGCGGCTTCCCCGGAGATGAGAAGGCCGTTAAGTGGCTGACCACGGAGAAGAAGAACAAGGGGCGCTGGCGCACCACGCAGGAAAATTCCTGGGCGCTGCGGGCCTTCGAGGCCTTTTACCGCCGCTACGAAAAAGAGACCCCCGGCTTCATGGCGCTGGTGTCTAAGAAGGGCGAGACCGGGAACCTGCTGATGCAGGCGCAGTTCTCCGGGCGCGGGCTGGATTCCGCGGAGAAGACGTTCGGCTTCCCGGCCCTGTTCGGCGACGGAGAACGGGCGGACCTTTCTTTCTCCAAGACCGGCACGGGCCGGCTGTATTATACGATGCGCATGGGCTTTGTCCCGGCCAAGCGCGACCAGCCGGCTTCGGAAGGGTTCGAGCTCAGCAAAGAGATAAAACCGATGGACGGTTCCAAATCCTTTAAGGCGGGTACGCGGGCCGTCGTCACGCTCACGGTGAAGACCCCGCAGGACCGCACCTTCGTGGCCATCAACGACCCGGTGGCCGCGGGCTTCGAGGTGGTGAACACGGAGTTCGCCGTAGAAGGGGCGGAAGACGCGCGGGCGCTGCGGGCCAAGGCCGAGCGCGGCGGCGGCTGGGGGGAATTCGAGCGCGCCGAGCGCTACGACGACCGGCTGCTGGTCTTCGCCGACTACCTTACCGCCGGCGAGCATAAGTATTCCTACATCGTGCAGGCCACCAGCCCGGGCGTCTATTACGCGCCGTCGGGCCTGGTAGAAGGCATGTACGAGCCGGAAGTTTTCGGCCGCACGGCCGGCGGCTCCGTGGAGATAATCAGGTAGCCGCGGCGGAAATCAGCTGCCACGGAGGCCGCGGACTTCGGCGCAGCCGTTAAAGCGGGCGAAGCGGTCGAGAGCGGCCCTTAAGGCGGCCGCTGCGCCGGCGCTGGGTTGCGCGGAGTTTTCCCAGTGGAGTTTCCCCACGCGCAGCACTCGGGCCGCTCTGTCGGCTTTGGTGTCCGCGCGCCCCAGGAAAGCGGGCCCTTTGACCAGCGGCAGGCAGAAGTAGCCGAACCTGCGTTTGGGCGCGGGCACATAGCATTCCACCTGGTAGTCGAAGCCGAACAGGCGCGCCAGCCGCCTGCGCTGTATGACAAGATTATCGAAAGGCGAAAGGATATGGATCTCTTCCGCCGGCCCGACGGGCCGCGGCGCGGCGGCCGGGAAACCTTTGAGCCCGTAATAAATGTCTTCCGGCAGACCTTCCACTTTGAACTCGAGTATTTCTCCGGCTTCGCTCAGCTCCAATAAAGTTTTGCGCAGCCGCGCAGGGTTTACCGCCCGCAGGTAGGCGATCTCCCGCGCGGTCGCCAGCCCCTGCGCGCGCAGGAAGGTCAGCGCCAGGTGCCGGCAGAATTCCTCTTCCGAAGGCAGCCTGGTGTCGGCCCGGGCCGGCAGGACGCGCTCGCGCAGGTCGAAGACTTTTTCAAAGCCGCGCCTTTCCCGCACCATGAGCTCCCCGCACCAGAACAGCTGCTCCAGGGCCGTTTTAGCGGGCTTCCACTCGAACCAGCTGCCGCCGCGGTGCCCGGGCGGGGCTTCGAAATCCCTGGCGCGCAGCGGCCCCTCGGCGCGGATGCGGTCCAGCACGTAGCGGTGCGCCTTGTTGTCGCGCCTGAACCAGTGCCGCTTGCCACGTGAAAAAGCCTCCATGCGGCGCAGCGCAAAGCGGTAGTCGCGCAGCGGCAGGAAAGCGGCGGCATGGCTCCAGTATTCGAACACCGCGCGGTCCGCGGCCTGGAGCTCGTGGAGTTGGGCGGGCAAATACCCGGGAACCCGGGCCCACAGGGTGTGGTGATGGGCGCGCTCCACCACCGAGATGGTGTCTATCTGCACGTAGCCCAGATGTTCTATGGCCGCCAGCGCGCCGGCTTTGCCTTGGCCGAAACGGGGCGCCCCGAGCAGCCCGTTGGCCGCAAGAACTCCCCGCCGCGCTTCTTCGGCGGAAAGGGAGACGGCTGTTGCGGGCGTTTTTTTTGTCCTTGTCATTCGTCGCGGTTCAAACGGTTCGTCTCTCAAAGCCTTATCCTATCATTTCCCCGGCGCCCGGCAAAAAGGCTCCCGGCGGCTGCCTGATAAAACGGGCCTGGCCTCTCCGTATTTGGTATAAGATAGGTAAGGGTTTAAAAGGCAGGCCGCGTCATGATAGATCTGGAACCGGTTTATTTGAAAAAGGTCAAAGGCATCCTCTCCAAGAACATGCCCGAATTCGACGTGCTGGTTTACGGCTCCCGCGCCGGCAGTACGGCCAAGAAACATTCTTATCTCGACCTCGCGGTGATCTCCGATAAGCCCCTGCTGGCGCCCCGGCTGGAAAAGCTGACCGCCGCGTTCAACGCCGCCAAGTTCCCTTTCCGCATCGAGATCATAGATTGGGGCGCCACCGGCAAGGATTACCGGAAGGTAATTACCAAGACCGGCGTGCTCATACAGCGCTCCCCTAAAAAATAGCTCAAGCCGTGTACCCGCTTTCCGCGCCCGGCCCTGCAAAAGCGGGGGGCGTGGAAAACTTCATATAATCATGATCGTATTCGACGCAATTACGGCCGCGCAATGAAGACCAGAGACTGGATAAAAAGATATTTTACCGATGAACAGGCGCCCGAAGCGCTGATAATCCTGTTCCCCTACGGTTCCAAGGAAGGGCACCGCGAGGTGGAACGGGTTAAGCGCGACGCCATTATCATTTCCCGCGGTTCCCTGAAAAAATTGAAGGAAGCGGTAGACGCGGCCATCTGGGATTACCGGGACATCCTGGCCGGGGAGGAAGCAGACCCCTGGCTCATAGGCGAGCTCCGGCGCTGGGGCGTTAAAGAATAGCGGTTTGCGGGCTAAGGGGGGAGCTATGGCTCAGATAGTTTGTCCGAAGTGCGACAGCCTTACAGAGCGGGCCGGTTTCGCGGCCTGGCGCATAGTTATAGCCGTGCTTTTCTGCCCGCTGGGCCTCCTGGCCCTGCGCGGCGGCAGGCAGCCCACCACCTGTTCCGTTTGCGGCAACGTATTTAAAGTTTGAGCCGCCCGGCTTGCGCGGGCGTTCTCCATAGATGTCTTTTTGCCGCCACCGGACAATTACCCTATCTTTGGCGGCAGTTTGACCATCGCGAGCCAGAAATCCTGGATGGACTTGGCCACTTTTATGAACTGCTGGAGGTCCACCGGTTTTGTGATATAGCAGTTCGCGTGCAGTTTATAAGATTTTAAAATGTCTTCCTCGGCTTTTGAGACCGTAAGCACCACTACCGGGATGATCTTCAGGTCCTCGTCTTCCTTTATTTCCTTAAGCACCTCGCGGCCGTCTTTTTTGGGGAGGTTCAGGTCCAATAAGATCAGGTCAGGCCGTACCGCTTTCGCGTACTTGCCTTCTTTGCGGAGAAAGGCCATGGCTTCCACCCCGTCGTGAACGACATGCAGATTATTGTACGCTTTTTCCTCTTTAAGCATTTCGGTGGTCAGCCGCACGTCGGCCGGGTTGTCTTCCACCAGCAGTATTTCTATCGGCAGCACATAATTCTCGTCAGTCATTGTTTATAGGTCCTTTTGCCGGCAGCGTAAAATAAAAAGCCGCGCCTTTGCCTGGCTCCGACTCAACCCAGATCCGTCCGCCCTGCGCTTCCACTATCTTCTTGCAGACCGCAAGCCCAATGCCCGTGCCGGGATAGTCGTTTTTTGCGTGCAGGCGCTTGAAGATAACGAAAATGCGGTCTTTATACTGCGGCTCCAGCCCTATGCCGTTGTCCTTTACCGAGAACAGCCAGTCGGAGCCCTGCCTTTCCGCTTTAATGTGAACGCGCGGCGCCCCCGGCCCGCGGAATTTTACCCCGTTGCTTATAAGGTTCTGGAAAAGCTGGACAAAATCGCTCTCGCAGCCGGTCAGCACCGGCAGGCTGTCATGGGTCACAGCCGCCCCGCTTTCCGCTATGGCGTTGCGCATGCCGCTAAGAACCCTGGCAAGCGCCGCATTGCAGTCCACCTCTCCCCCGTTCTTGTCGGCGCAGCCCACGCGGGAATACGTCAGGAGATCGTTTATCAAGTTCTGCATGCGTTTAGCCCCGTCTACGATATAACCGATGAACTCGTCCGCGTCGGAGCCCAGTTTCCCCTGGTAGCGCCGCCCCAGCAGCTCCGAATAGCTGCCCATCACCCGCAGCGGCTCCTGGAGGTCGTGCGAGGCCACATAGGCGAACTGCTCCAGGCTCTCGTTGGAGCGCCGGATCTCGGCCTCCGCCTTCTTTTGCTCGGTGATGTCGTGTACCATGCCGACCGACCGCCGGATGGCTCCGGAGCCGTCCCGGAAGTGCGCGCATCTTTCAAGGACGAAACGCACCTCGCCGGTGGCTTGCCTTACCACGCGGTGCTCTATCTCATAGAAATCCCTTCCCTCCCGCAGCGAGCCGGAGTAGGCGGCGTCCACCGCCGCGCGGTCAGCGGGGTGCACCGCCGCCAGGAAGGCTTCGTAGGTGGCCGCGAACTCCTGGGGTTTCAGCCCGAAGATCCTGTAGACCTCGTCGGACCAGGAGAGCCTGTTCTTGACGATGTCAAGCTCCCAGCTGCCGAGGTGGGCCATCTCCTGCGCTTTGTTCAGGCGCTGCCCGCTTTCGCGCAGCGCCTCTTCGGTCTTTTTGCGCTCCGCTATCTCCTCGTTCAGCTCGTCGCGCGAAGCGGTGGTCTTCTTTAAATTTTCGGTCATGGCGTCGAACGCCCTTGAAAGCTGGCCTATTTCATCCGTATGGTCAGTCCCCACCTTATGGTCGAGGTTCCCGCTCCCGATGATCGCCGTGCCTTCTGAAAGATTCTTTATCGGGCCGGAGATGGACCGCGCTATAAACAAAGCCGTCAGGCCGCAGATAAAAAAGAGAACGATCAGGATGACAACTACCAGGCGCCGCAGTTGATCCGCTTCGGCGAAGGCCTCCGCAGCGTCTATTTTTGCCACCAGCCCCCAGCCTGTCCCGGGAACAGGCCGCCAGGCCGCTATCACCTCTATGCCTCGGTAATCTTTCACCAAGCCGGTCCCGGTCCTGCCCTGCGCCGCTTCCTGTACAGGGAAGCCGACCCCGCCGCCAAGGCTTACCTGCCTTTTAAGCGCCGCCAGCGGGTCATGCCGCAGCGGGTTCAGGAACAGAACGTCCCCGCCTTCTTTTTGGCCTATCAGGGTCTCGCCGGTGGTTCCCAGCCCGGTGCTGTCCTGGATAAGGCTGTAAACCGGGCTCATGTCCACCTCAAAAACAACCACCCCTGAAAATTTACCGTTAAAGCCGGCGATGGGGGCGGAAACCAGCATTACGGGCCTGCCCGCTTCGTCTTTCCTGAAAAACACATCTGAAAAACAAACTTTCTTTTTCCCTTCCCCGAAGGCTTTTTGCCGCGGGTCGGAAAGGCTCTTAAGAAAGTCTTTCCGGAAATGCGCCGGATTGCTTGAATAAACCACTTTTCCGCCGGGATTGACCAGCATGATATCGGTCAGCCCTTTAACCGCCTGCATAGGCTGCAACTGGCCGTCCAGCATTTTTTTAGCCGCCTGGAACTCCGGCGCCGAGGGGTTTGCGGCAAGCGAGTCCAGCACCGGGAGGTTGGTTTTTATATTGTAAAAATCCTGCGCTATCCGGATATCGGCTTTCAGCCCGGAAAAAAAACTAGCGAGCCGGTCGGCCTTATAAACCGAGATATCCCGCAGTTGGACGAGGCGGAGATTTTCCAGGGAACCCCGGTATTTACGGGAAGTGAGCGCGCTCAGCAAAAGCAGGGGGATAATTGCTAAGGCCAGATAGGTGAGGATAAGCTTCGATCGGATAGACATAAAGATCTCTTCCCATGCTGCGTGATCGGCGCCGCGGCATTAAGCCCCGGGTTCCATAAGCCGGAATTCAGGAATTATATCTAAAAGTAGATGCCCGGGTTCAATAATGAAGTGCAACACTTAGAGCTAAAGCAGTACTCTAGGTGTTATGGCAACAAACTACAAACAGCTCTCCTG
>MGUK01000096.1 GCA_001799995.1 Elusimicrobia bacterium GWF2_62_30 | reverse complement strand
GCAAACAGACGCCAGGAACAACAAGGACAAAGCTATTCTTTTTTTCATGATTTCCTTTGGGTACAAACCTAATTCTACACGCTTGCGGCTCCCGGTGTCAAATTTGTCCGGTGCCCATCAAACGGCCAGTTCTTTGGCGGCCTGCTGGCGCTTGTCGGGGGGCAGGAAAGAGCCTTCCACCGCGCATTTAAGGGTATATTTTATATCTTCCGCGGAAAGGCCCATGCGCTGCGCCGCCAGTTGGTATTCCTTGTTAAGGTGCGTATCGAGTATCTCCGGGTCGTCGGCGCCTATCGTGCAGCGCACGCCGGCCTTGATGAATTTAGCGAGCGGGTGCTCTTCGATGGACGGCACCGCGCGCGTGAGGTAATTGCTCCAGGGGTTGGTCTCGATGGTGATGCCGGCGCGCTTTATCAGTTCCACGGTACGGCCGCTGGGGTCGTCCGCCGCTTTCACGCCGTGGCCTATGCGGCGCGGGAAAAGCGCCGTTATGGTCTCCGCCACCTGCCCGTATGCCCCCTCCTCTCCCGAATGCACGGTCAGGGGGATATCGGCGACATGCAGTTTCTTTACGGCGCTGCGGTAGAGCGAGGACGGGTAGGCCGATTCGTTGTCCGCCAGGTCGAAACCGATGACGGTCTTCTTGTTTTTCAGCGTAAAATCTATGGTCTTCAGCGCCGACTCCAGGCCCAGGTTGCGCGAAGCTATTATTATCACTCCGCAGACCATATTGGAGGCCTTTTCGAATTTCACCAGGGTGGAATTAATTATCTCCTGGGCTTTCTGCCAGTCCAGGCCGTTATTTTTCAGCATGAAGTCAGGGCTGTAGCGCAGCTCCAGCAGGCGCACGTTCTCTTTTTTGTAGGCGTCTTCCAGCGTTTCCTGGGTTATCCGCTCTATGGCTTCGTAGGAGACAAAGGAAGCCTGCGCCAGCTCGAACATGCCCAGCACCTCGGCGAGCGACGCGCCGGGCGCGCGCAGCTTGTAGATGCGGTCCAGCTCTCCCTCGTCGAAGGTGGGCAGCTTCAGCCCGTGCCTGCGCGCTATGTCTATGACAGTGCCGACGCGCACGCAGCCCTCAATGTGGCGGTGCAGTTCCGCCTTGGGCATTTCCTTTATCTTTTTATCCATCGCGCGTCAGCCGCCCAGCAGGCCGGCTTTCAGGTCCTTGTCCGCTGGTTTCTCTCCCAGCCAGACCTTGAAAAGGGTGTCGGAAAAATCTTTTCCCTCTATGCTCCCCGCCTTTTTTCCGTTGGCCTGCACCTCCAGCCCGGAGCCGGGACGGTAGGTGAAGACCAGGCTGTCTCCTTTTTTTACGTCGGGGATAAGCTTGGTGAACTTCTCCATGCGGTCCTTCAGCGCCGCCAGCCCCGCGCCGGCATTCTTTTCGAAACCGCCGGTTATGGCCCCGGCCACGTCCTCGCCCGAGACGCCGCGCAGGAACACCAGTTCCATGCGCTTGTACTGTTCGGAGGCGGCTATTTCCATGCCGTTGGCGGACTTCTTTTCCAGGTACAGCCCGCCCACATAAACCTTGAAGACCACCTTGGTGCGCAGGCCCAGGCCGTTGAGGGCCAGCGTTTTCCCTTCCAGCGCCAGGATCTCCGGGAGCGAAACTCCCTTCAGGGTCCTCGTTGCCTCCGCGGCGAACAGCGTGAACGGCAGGGCGAGCAGCAGCGACATGGCCAGTCTTTTCATTTTTCCTCCAGAGCTTTCCGGCGTTTTTTCCCGGACCAGATAATTTTATCACTTCTCGCGGCGTTTCTCTATGAAAGTTCAGTATAATAACCGTAACGGGGATACGCCATTTTACCGCCGCCTTTCGGCAAGATAAGGACTAATAAATGAAAAGAGATCTCATCCTGGTCTGGGCGCTGGCCTTCGCTTTCTCGCTAACCAATAACTTCCCGCTCTTCGCGGCCGCGGACAAGGCGGCCGAGAAAGCCGTGGAAAAGACCGCGGAGAACACGGTTGAAAAGACCGCCGACAACGCGGCGGAAAAAGCCGCAGAGAAAGCCGCGGAAAAAGCTCCGGAACCGGGCAATCCCGGAAAGCCGGATAACCCCTCCAACACCCCGGACCCGGCCAAAGACCCCAATCCCCCGGGCGAAACCCCTTCAGGCACCAAGCCGGCCGACCCCGCGAACCCCGGCGAGAATCCCGCCACTCCCGCCGAACCCGGCAAAAAGGATAAAGAGGACGACGCCGACAAAAAAGACAAAAAGGACAAGAAAGACAAAAAAGAAAAAAAAGGAAAGGGAAACAATTCCGGCGGTCTGCCCGGAGTTTCCGCTCCTTCCGGCGCGGTCGGCCAGGGCGCTGCCGCGGTAGCCGGAGCGGGGTTCATAGGCGGCCTTTTAGGCGGCGGGAAAGATAAAGACGAGAAAAAAGAGGAAAAGAAGGATAAAAAGAAAAAGGAAGCCGCGGCCGGAACGGCGGTTTCCTCTGGGCCCGTCAGGGAAGCGGCTGTGGCTGTTTCTTCGGAGCCCGCGGCGCTGGCAGCCGCGGCCCCCGTACTTTTTTCCGCGGGCAAAGGTCCTTCTGCGGCCATCTTCCCCTTCGACGGCGAAGGCGGCGCGGAATTCTCGGCCCTGCTCTGCGAGTCCCTAGGAACGGAACTTAAGCTCTACGACCCGAAGGCGCTGGCGGAAAAGAAATACGACCCCGCGGCCATAACCCGCGTCTCCGCTAAAAAGATAGCCGCCGAACTGGGCGTGGAATACATTGTAACCGGCAGGGTAAACAAAAAGGGCGACTCTCTTTCAATAATAACGTCGCTGCTCCGCGACGGAAAAACAGGCGACTCAAAGCTTACGGAAAACCGCAACATCCGCTCTAAGGAAGAGCTGAAGCCCGCCGCAGCTTCGGTAGCGGGCAGGATAACGGAAAGGCTTTCGGCCGCGAAGTAAAGACTAACAAGGCAGGCGGCAGATAGGTGCCGGGCTCAACTGGGCCCGGTTCTTTATTCTCCTCACGCCGGACGGAATTTATCCAGAGCCCTTTTCACAGACTCCGTTAAAAGCGGCAGGGCGCCGCTTATCCCTATACCGCCGTAGACGCACAGCAGCCACAGGCTGTTAAGATAGAACCTGAGTTCTATTCCGCTGCCGGCGGCCACCTGGTCGATGTTGGCCACAAAAGAGACCGGCAGCAGCAGCGCCGGCAGGACCAGCAGCGGTGAATACTCCTTCTTCTTTATAAGGAAAAATATCCCGGCCAGCACAGCCGCCAGCAGGATCCTGTAATGGATAAGCCTTGGCAGGTAATGCACGAAGCCGGCCCAGTACGCCTTTGCCAGGTTTCCGGCCGCCGCGACCGGCCCGTCGCGCAGGATAAAAGCGCCGATGCTCATGGGGCCGCCCTGGAACCGGTCCCCGGAGCGGGGGCCGTTCTTCTCCGTATTCAGCCAGAACCTGGTCGCCGTAGTATTAGAGTAGATCGGGCTGCCGAATTTAACGTACTGGTGGACCAGGTAAGGGGCTGTCACGGCGAGCGCCATGGCGAAGACCAGGGCGCTGAAAGCGGCCCGGCGCTTCGACAGGTCCAGCAGAACACTGATACACAGGATCAGCAGTACTATCAGGATATTTTCCAGCCGGCAGAGCATGCAGAGCCCGCCGGCCGCTCCGAGCAGCGCGGCTTTTTTCCATGCCAGTTCTTTCCCCGCAAGACCGAAACAATAAATCATCAGCAAGAGGCCGCTCGTCAGGTTGCTGACCCCCTGCACGGAATAATAGCCCGCATAGGGATTAACGGCCAGCAAAGCGGCCGCCGCCGTGCCGGCGACCGGGCCGTAAGCCCTGCCCGCGAAGAAGAAAAGAGCCAGCACGGACGCCGCAAAAACAATGACGGTCGCCAGGCGGACTGACATCCCGTCCCCGGCGCCCAGCGCCAGCATAGCCTTGGTAAGGAAAACGGGCACAGGTTCGCGCATCCCGGAATCATAAAAGAAATGCGCGGCGCGCGCCAGCTCGGGATACCCGACCGGGTCGCTCAACGGAACCCCGGAATACATCCCCCACGCCGTCCAAACATTCCACCCCAGCAACGCCAATACCACAATTTTGGGGACAGTATACTTAATTCCAGGATGCATCATATTTCAGACGTTTCAGTAAGCCGGAACAGTATTAAGTATACTGTCCCCCTAATTAACCCCTAATTAACTGTGGTAGACGCCGTCCCAGTCGGGGGGCGGGGGGTGCAGGCGGAAGGCCTGGGCCCGCTCTATCATCACCTGCGACGCCTGGTCCTCGCCAAGTAGTTCCAGCGCCGAACGCCAGCCCTGCTCCGCTTCGTCCCAGCGCTGGGCACGGTAAGCGGCCAGCGCCAGTTCGTACATGCGGTAGCCCTTGATCCGCGCCTCGGGGATCTGCCCGGCGAGACCAAGCAGTTCATACACCCTTATGGCCTGTTTCTTGCCGCGCAGTTCCAGCAGGTCCAGCTCGCGGGCTTCGACGGCCGCGCCGGCGCCCAGGCGGGTGGCCTCGCTTATCATGATATGGGTGCCGTAAATTTTATTGGCCTGCTCCATCCTGGAGGCCGAATTTACGGAATCCCCCAGCACCGTGTACTCCATCCGGTTCGGCGAGCCGACGTTCCCCACGATCATATTCCCGGTGTTTATGCCTATGCGGATATCGAACACCGGCAGGCCGCGCTTCTGCCATTCGCGGCACAGCTCCTTGAGGCGGGAGCGGTTGTCGAGCGCCGCCCAGCAGGCCCGCCTCGAGTGATCGGGCTGTATCACCGGCGCGCCCCAGAAGGCCATCACGGCGTCGCCTTCGTACTTATCAAGCGTGCCTTCCTGCAGAAAGATGGACTCGGTCATCGCCGTAAGGTATTCGTTGATGAGCTCGATTAGCTTCTGCGGTTCCATGCGTTCGGAAAGAGACGTGAACCCGGACATATCGGAGAAGAACACCGTCATCTCCCGGTCTTCGCCGCCCAGCTTCAGGCGTTCCGGGTCTTTGATAAGCTGGTCCACCACCGAGGCGGCGAGATAGCGCTTGAAAGTGCTTTTGACGAACACGCCCTCCTTGAGCCCTTTAACCATGTCGTTGACGGCCCGGGAAACTTCTCCCACTTCGTCACGGCTGGTATCGCGGAGATGCACTTCGAAATCCCCCCCTCCGACGCGGCGCACGGCGGCGGCCAGCCTGGCCAGCGGCTTGGACAGGGCGCGGGCGCCGAAGCCGGCGGCCAGGAAAGAGACCAGCAGCGTCAGCGCGGCGGCGATGGCGATCAAGAAGGCGAAGGTGCGGGTCTGGCGCGCGATAGCGGCGGCGAGCGCGCTCTGCAGGCCCGACAGCGTGCTGCGCACTTCGCGGGCCGGCCCTATAACGCGGCCTACCGGGGTGCGCACCAGGTAGTACCAGTACTTTCCCTCGGTGCGGGTCTTTATGAAAATGCGCGAGTAGGCCAGCAGGTCCCCGTCGGAGGAAGCGTTGAGGTCGGGGACGGGCAGGCCGGAGGCGTCGGTGAGCAGGCTCCCGGAATGAAAGCGCAGGGACGCCGCGAAAGCCGGCGCCAGCCGGCCGCGCAGGTAGGCGCGCACGTCGGGGGCTTTCTCGGGCTCCCAGGAGCGCCACTTGAACTTCCCGCCCGGCTCGGCCGTGGCCGCGATGCGGACCTGGCCGGCGAAATTCACCAGCATGGCGTCGGTGGCGGGCAGTTCGCTCAGGTCGAACAGGCGGTCCAGGAAAGACTCCATGCTGACGTCGGCCGCCGAAACTCCTTCGAGCCGGCCGCCGATAAAGACCGGCTCGGCACAGGTAACTACGGGGCGCTTATCCTTGTCTAGATAGATGTTGGTCCAGGTTACGCGCCCTTTTTCCACGGCCTTTTTATACCAGTCCCGCGCGCGGGGATCATAGCTCTCGGGGAAAGGCGCGGAGACGGGGTAGCCCACGATAAAGCCGTCCTCGCCTCCCACATAAAGGCTTTTCAGCCAGGGGTATTCGTGATGGGAGAACGCGTAATATTCTCCGAGGCGGGCCAGGCGGTTAAGCTTGCCTTCCACCCGCTCCAGAGCAACGCCCGGAGATAAGTGATAGGCGGCATAGGGCGCGACGCGCAGCGTAGTCGAGGAGAAGACGGGGTCGGCCAACTGTTCGGCCATGCGCTTGTCGGACCAGAGCGGCGTAGTGGTGCCGGGCGCCGGTTCGGGCTCCAGCAGGCTCCTGCGGGCCAGGCCGGTCTGCAGCGCCACCAGCCTGCGGGCCTGTTCATAGAAATCCTCCAGCTCCACGGCGCGGCGCTCCACCACCTGCACGTGCAGGCGGCTGGACTCGAGGAAAAGCGCCTGCTCGCCGGCGGAAGCCGTCCTGCGGCCGGTAGCGGCGCTCGAGCCCAGCAGTTCGGTGCGCAGGCAGCCCAGCTGCCACAACGCCGCCCCGCCCAGCAAAATAAGTGGCAGAATGGCGCAAAGCGCGGCCACCAGGAAGAATTTAGAAAATAGTTTCATCTCTTTCGAGACGGCAGGATCGCTTTGAGCAAACAGCTTGTCTCTAACCCGGACCGCCTACGTAATAATAGCAAAGAAAAATATTAATGGCCGGCGCCCCCGTCAGCCGGCCATGAACTTCTTCAGGCCGGTCATGACCATCTGCACCGAGACGGTCACCAGGATCATCCCCATCAGCTTTTCCATCGCCAGCAGCCCGCGGGCCCCCAGCAGCCGCGAAAGCCAGCCGGAGAGGCCGCCCAGGATCACCGCGTTTATCAGCCAGGCCACGCCCACCACGCCGAACCACATGGGCGTGCGCCCGGGGTCCTGCAGCGAGAATAGCAGCACGGTGGAGAGCGTAGACGGCCCGGCGATCAGCGGGATCGCCAGCGGCACGATGAACGGCTCCCCCTCCGGACCTTCGGCGAACGCCGAGTGATGCGTGGGGAAGATCATCTGCAGGGCGATAAGAAAGAGCACGATGCCGCCCGCCACCGCCATCGCCGTCAGGTCCAGCGCCAGCGCGGACACGATATATTTCCCGAACAGCAGGAAGAACACCATTATGGCCAGCGCGATGAACAGCTCGCGGATGATGACCGCGCGGCGCCGCCCCTCGGGCACGTTCTTGAGCGCCGACATGAACATCGGGATATTGCCCAGCGGGTCCATGACCAGCGTCAGCGTGAAAACGGTGGAAATAAAAAGTGTAAGGTCCATGAAGATATAATAGCAAACCCCGCACTTTGGCCGCTCTGGTCAAAGTGCGGGGTCGCGCGGCCGGCTTTATTTCTTCGGCTCGGCCAGGGGCGGCTGACCTTCCGCCTCGTCGTCCACCACGGGCTCCACGGAGGCTATCTTGTCGCCTTCCTCCATGCGCACCAGGCGTACGCCCTGGGTGTTGCGGCTGATCACCCGCAGGTCTTTGCAGGACATGCGGATGATCTTGCCTTTCTCCGTCATCACCATCAGGTGGTCCTTGTTCTCCACCAGGTAGATGCCCACTACGGCGCCGTTGCGGTCCGTGGCCTTGATGGTTATGACGCCGGAGCCGCCGCGGCCCTGGTGGCGGTATTCGTCCAGGTCCGTGCGTTTGCCGTAGCCGTTCTCGCAGACGGTCAGCAGCGTTTTCTTGGTCTTGGGCTCGGCCACTTCCATGCCTATCACGGTATCGGTCTTGCCGAGCCGGATGCCGCGCACGCCCATGGCCCCGCGGCCCATCGAGCGCACGTCGCTCTCGCTGAAGCGGATCGACATGCCTTCCCTGGTGCCGATGATGAGCTCGTATTTGCCGTCGGTATGGCCCACGCTGGTCAGGATGTCGCCGTCCTCCAGGCCGATGGCGATGATGCCGCCGCGCCGGATATTGGCGAAGTCCCCTATCGGGGTCTTCTTGATATTGCCCTTGCGGGTGCACATCACGATGAAGGCCTCTTTGCCCTTCGCCTCGGCGAAGGATTCGATGGCCAGGATCGAAGTGACGGTCTCGTCTTTAACCTGCAGCAGGTTGACGATGGCCTTGCCGCGCGAAGTGCGGTTGCCCTCGGGTATTTCATAACCCTTGAGCGCGTACACCTTGCCGCGGGTGGTGAACATCAGTATGGTGGCATGGCTGGAGGTCACGAAGAGCTTCTCGATGAAGTCCTCTTCCTTGACGTCGGAGCCGATGATGCCCTTGCCGCCGCGCCCCTGCACCTTGTAGGTGTCGGCCGCGATGCGCTTGATGTAGCCGCCGTGGGACATGGTGATGATGACGTCCTCTTCGGGGATGAGGTCTTCGATGTCGAGCTCGGCGGCTTCGCCGGTGATCTCCGTCTGGCGCTTGTCGCCGTACTTGGCCTTCATCTCTTTGAGCTCGTCGACGATGATCTTGAGGACGCGCTTGGGGTCGGCCAGGATGGCGCGCAGTTCGGCTATGAGCTTCATCAGCGCCCTGTGCTCTTCCTCTATCGCTCCGACTTCCAGGCGGGTGAGCTGGTGCAGGCGCATGTCGAGGATGGCCTGGGACTGGATGTCGGACAGCGCGAACTTCGCCATCAACTTCATCTTGGCTTCCAGCGCGTCCTTGGATTTCTTGATGATCTCCACGACGGCGTCGATGTTCTGCAGGGCTATCAGGTAGCCTTCCAGGATGTGGGCGCGGGCCAGGGCTTTTTTAAGATCGTACTTGGTACGGTTCACCACCATCAGGCGGCGGTGGCGCACGTACTGCAGCATGACCTCTTTAATAGGAAGGACGCGGGGGCGGCCGTCCACGATGGCCAGCATGATCACGCCGAAGGAGGCCTCCATCTGCGTGTGTTTGTACAGCTGGTTGAGCACCACCTGGGCGTTGCCGTCGCGCTTTATTTCG
>MGUK01000095.1 GCA_001799995.1 Elusimicrobia bacterium GWF2_62_30 | reverse complement strand
GTCAAATCAATTAAGAATGTTACCCAAGCAGTAGCCCGCAGGCCAGGCCTCCTTTCTGTTGATTATGCTGTTACCAAGTCTGTAGTGCTGTTTCATGACGCACTATCTTTTCATACACGTACAGCCCGTGCGGAATTACCGGTTTCAACACCGGGTCCGGCCGCAGTTTTGTCTTGTAAGTCTCCATCTTCCAGCGTTTCAGCCATTTAGGTTGTGGGGCTTTGGAACGCATACCCCATATTAGCGCCAGTTTGTGCTCTATCATCCCCGACAGACTGAACGGGTCCAGTTTCTCGCGCAGCGCCGTCAACTGCTCGATTATCTCCGGTTTCCCCGCGCCTGACGCGATTACGCGGTCCAGCGGCGTCTGTGGCTCGTCGTATTTACGCCTGTATTTGGAACCGACGCGCACTTTCCTTATCAGGCGTACCGATGGCTGGAAAAGGTTCTGGAACCAGCGCAGCTCGTTGCGGTACAGGTCGTTGATAGCCGCCACGGCGGCACGGCTTTCAAACCGCCCGTAGCCCAGTAGTTTCCTGACGTGCGTCCAGTTCTTCTGCTCGATATGGGCGTTGTCGTCCTTCTTGTAGGGCCGCCCCCGCGTAAACTGAAGTTCGGGCTCAGTCTTACAATAGCCCAACAGGTGGGCATTGATAAATTCGGACCCGTTGTCGGAATCTATTCCCAGCAGGTCGAACGGAAGCCGGCGCCGGACGTCGTCTATGGCCTGCTGCACCGCTTCCTGCCCCTTACCCAGCACGCAACGGCGCTCTACCCAGGCGGTATGGATGTCCGTCATGTCCAGCGTGTTGGCAAAGCAGCCTTCGGCATTATCGCCGCAGTGCGCTACCAGGTCTATCTCGCAGAACCCCGGCTTCTTCACGTCCCAGCAATCCGTCTTGATGGGAATATGGTGCTTTAGCAGCGCCCCTGGCCGGGTGGTGCCGTAAATGCTTTTCCTGATACTGCCTTTCTTCGTCTTAAGCTTGCGATCTATGGTGGCCGAGCTCATGGCAAGAAGCAGCCGCTCTTCGGCCTGTGTGGTCCGGTACCGGTTGCGGATGGCGGCAAGCCAGGTAGGCAGCGCCGCCTCCAACCGGGACCCGCACAGGTAACCGGACGCCTCCCATACCGCCTCAAGAATCGCCGGAACGCGCCCTTTGTCGTATTGCGACCCTCTGGGCCTGCGGGGCGGCCTTTCGTCCTCTGGCGGTGGGCTGTTAAGCAGCCTTAAAGCGTGCTTCCGGTGGCAACTGTAGGTCTTGCAGAATTCGTCCAGGATAAGGCCTTTGGCGGCCCTGCCTTCTGCCTGATGATACCGTTCGTATACCGTCTTCATGTATTCCCATCTGGCCTGAGGGCTCATCATAGATATCTCCCGGGGGAAAATGCCCCCTTCGGTAACATCTTAGATGATTAAACGATACCCGCTTCGGTAACATTTTAGTTGATTGAATACGTTCCCTTGATTTACACGGAAAAATCCTGTAAACTCTTCCCGGGAATGGGTACCGATATAGAAGAGAACCCGGTGTACGGACGCTTGTCTTTGAGCGCGGGCGCGTGCCTGGCGGCGCTGTTTTTTTGCTCCTGTTCAGGCGTCCTGGGAGAGACCCCGGAGGAAAAACTGGAGAAGGCCATAAGGAACAACTCTCCCGCCCAGACAGAGGCGCTTCTCGCAGCCGGGCTTTCCCCCAACGCCGCAAGCAAGACGGGGCGGACGCCGGTAATGACGGCCGCCGCCAAGGACGCCACGGACGTGATACAGGCACTGCTCCGGCACAAAGCCGACCTCAACCTGCGGGACAAAAAACGGCAGACCGCGCTGCACCTGGCGGCCCGCTGGGCAAAACCCGCTACGGTTAAATTCCTGATAGAGAACGGCGCCGAGAAGGAGTCCCGCGACTACCTGAGCTGGACCCCGCTGATGTGGAGCTCCCTGCAGGGAAGGACCGAGGTCGTGAGAACGCTGGTGGAAGGCGGCGCTTCGCAGGCGACGGCGGACGCTACCGGGAACACGCCGCTGATACTGGCGGCCTGGCGAGGCCACGCGGAGACGGCCGGCCTGCTCATCAGGCTCGGTTCCGACCCGGAGCACCGCAACAACGAAGGGCTCAACGCCGCGGGGGTGGCCGAAAAGAACGGTTTTAAGGAATTGGCGGAGCTGCTGAAGTCCGGAAGCGCCGCGCCCCCTGTTATCGCAGCCAGTAAAAAGTAACCGCTCCGCGAAAGGGCTCCCGCGGTCAATCCCAGCCTATCGAATCCATTTCCGCGCTTTCAGTGGAGCTTTGAACAGCGGGGGCCTGCTGCGCAGGCGCGGCCGGGCTCGCCGCGGGCTTCTTTACGGAACCGGCAGGCGCCGGGGCGGCCGCCGCGATAGCCCTGTTTATCTCGGAAATAGCCACGGCCCAGTTCCTGCCGAACCGGATGGCGGCCAGCTGTCCCTTTTTTACTTTTTTAAAAACGGCAATGCGGCTGATGCCCATCATCACGGCCGCCTCAGGGATAGAAAAGTACTCTCTTTCCATATTGAATTACCTGCCGCTCTACTCCCGTAAAACCATCAGGGTTAACTAGAGTTAACTAAATAACAACCGCCGATTGCAAGCGGAGAATCTTTCGCCGCTCCCGCAACACGATTAACACAAGTTAACCGCGCACGTGCAAAAAAGCGCGCCATCCAGTACGGACAGCGCGCTCTTTTTTCACCGACCCCGCCTTACTGCGTAAGGAAAAGGTCCTTCGTGACGTTATACCTCCCGCTCAGCCAGTTGACCACTTCGCGGGAAGCCTTATCCGTTTCATTCTCCCGGGATTCGAAGAAGTAGGAATAATCCTCCTTCAACTTTTCTTTTTCTTCATTGGTAAGACCATCCAGGCCTTTGTCCATGAAAACCGGCAGGTCCCGCTCCAGCTGCACGGCCATTTCCTGGCAGGTGACCATGGCGGCGGCCTTGCGGAACGCCTTTTCCGGGTTATATTTGGGCCCCTGTTCGTAGGAGGCGGAGAGGGTCATCAGAACGATCTTCGAAAGAGCGGCCTGGTTCATGGGGTTGGCGGCATGGCCGGCCAGCCACTGGCCCATCTCCGGCGGACGGCCGGTGAAAGGCCGCAGGTGCAGGAACTTGCACATGCGCGGCCCGTCGTTGACCGGGTAATTGTCCCACAACAGCGGCTTGCGGCCCAGCTTCTCCGCCGTGGCCTTCAGGTGGTCCGCGGTGTACGACTTGGAACAGACCAGCTCCCCGGTCCAGAACATGTTCACCTTTTTGTCCAGGCCGGCGTTAAGCTTCTCGAAGTACCCTTCGGGCATCTTCCCGAAAAGCTTCTCCAGCACGGGGTCCTGGGAATAGTAGGTGGGGCAGAACACTATCTGCTTGGCGCTCGAGCGGGCGGCCATCCAGTTGATCACCTCGATCTGCTTGGCGGCGAGGTCGGGGATATCCCCTTTCATGTCGTCCATCAGCACGCCCAGCTTGTCCACGCCGATGCGGTTGAACACGTCAAGGCGGGCCTGGAGCAGCTTTTTGACTTCGATATCGAACTCCGAAAGGTAGATCTCGTAAGGGCTGAAGCCCACGCCGAACTCGATGCCGGAAGAGCGGCACTGCACGGAGAGCTTGGCGAGCTTCTCCTCGGTGACCGGCGGCAGCGGCTCGCGCCACTTCTTGCGCATAAAGGCGTCGCCTTTCGGCGCGTAGATATAGAAAGAAAAACCGTGCTGCTTAAGGAAGGAAACGTACCCGGAGCGCTCGCCCCAGCTCCACGGCTCGCCGTAAAAGCCTTCGATGACGCCAAGTTGTGTTTTTGCCATTGTTCTCCTCTTGTTATATCAACGGATTCGATACTACGCCGTCGGCCAGTTTCGGTTCGAACCAGGTGGACTTCGGAGGCATCACCTGGTTGTCGTCGGCCACGGAAATAAGCTCGTCAAGGGACGTCGCGAACAGCGCGAAAGCGGCGGCCATCTCGCCGGAATTCACGCGCTTCTCCAGCTCCCCGAGGCCGCGGATCCCGCCCACGAAATCTACGCGGTCGGACTTGCGCAGGTCCTTTATCCCCAGTATCTTGTCCAGCACCAGCTCGGACAGCACGCTTACGTCCAGCGCCTTCACCGGGTCCTCCTTCCGGTCAGGAGTTTTTACGGCGGGCTTCATAAGATACCATTTTCCGCCCAGATAAAGGCCGAATTCGCGGCGCGCCGCCGGTTTGGCCTGGCCCTGCACTTCTTTCACGTCGAAACTCTTGTTCACCTCGGCCAGGAATTTCTCCGGTGTCAGGCCGTTGAGGTCCTTCACCACGCGGTTGTAGTCCCAGATCTTCATTTCGTTGACCGGGAAGGCGGCGGCGAGGTAGACATTGTAAGGTTCGGTCCCGGTATGCGCCGGGCCGCGCTGCTGCACCATGAACTTCCTGACGCGGCTGGCGGCCGCGGAGCGGTGGTGGCCGTCGGCGATATAGACGGTCTTCTGCTTTTCCGAGGCGTCGGAGATGGCCTTTATATCGGCCTCGTCGTCTATCAGCCACAGGGTATGGATCACGCCGCCGCTGCCGGTGGCGGAGAACAGCGGGTCCTTCTTCACGTTCTTCTTTATCACGGCGTCGATCTCGGGGACCTGCTTGTAGGCGATTATGCCGGGGCCGGTCTGCGCCTTCACGTACTTGATCTGGCTGACGCGGTCGTCCTCTTTGACGGGGCGGGTGAACTCGTGCTTGCGGATGCGGTTGGCGTCGTAGTCTTCCACGCAGGCGCCCACCATCAGGCCGGTCTGGATGTGAGTCCCCATCTGCAGGCGGTAGGCGTAGAAGCAGGGCTTGTCCTCGCGCACCAGCAGGCCGCTCTTCAGCATTTTCTCGAAATTCTCGGCGGCCTTCTTATAGACGCTTTCGTCGTGCACGTCGGTGCCGGGCGGCAGGTCTATCTCGGCCTTGGAGACGTGCAGGAAGCTGTGGGGTTTGCCTTTGGCCATCTCGCGGGCCTCTTCGGAATCCATCACGTCGTAAGGCGGGGCTATGATCTCCTGCGCCTTGCCGGCCGCGGGCCGTATGCCGAATATCGGAGTAAAAAGAGGTAATTTTGTCATTTTCAGTGTTCCTTATCCTTGGTTCGGGGCTGGCGGGGGTATGTGCCCGGCGGGCACGCTATCGGCCACACCGTGGCCGCGCTCCCTCTCGGGCTCGGCGCTTACGCAAGCCTCGCCCTGCGAGACGGCCCGCCAAACACATACCCCCGCCAGCCCTTCGATCAATGCCAGTTCTGCGTTCCTACAAAAACAGCCCGGGACCCGTTGCCGGGCCCCGGGCGCGAGGCGGCAGGATCAAATCTTGTCGCCATTCACCGCGTGGGTGCGCTTGCCCATCAGCAGGAAGTCGGCTATCTGCTCGGCGGCCTGCCTGGCCACGGTCACCTGCGCGTCCTTGGTGGAAGCCGCTATGTGCGGCGTGCAGATGATCTTTTCCATGCCGAAGAACGGGTGATTGACCGGGGGCTCCACGGCGTAGACATCGCAGGCCAGGCCGGCGATCTGACCGCTCTCTACGGCGGCCTTGATGTCGGCCTCCACCATGATGGCGCCGCGGGCGCAGTTGATGATGCGCACGCCTTTCTTCATCTTGGCGATAGAGTCCTTATTAAGCATCCCCTTGGTGTTGGGGTTGATGGTCACGTGGTAGGTGATGAAGTCGGCGTTCGCGTACAGCTCGTCCAGCGTCACCATCTTCACGCCCAGCTCGCGGGCGCGCTCGGTGGTCATCACCGGGTCGAAAACGATCACGTTCATGTGCAGGCCGCGCGCGCGGTCCGCCACCACGGCGCCGATGTTGCCGCAGCCGACGACGCCCAGCGTCTTGCCGGTTATCTCCACGCCTTCGAATTTGCTCTTCTCCCACTTGCCGGCGTGCGTGGACGCGTTGGCCTGCGGGATATGGCGGGCGAGGGCCATCATCATGGCTATAGCGTGCTCGCCGGTGGACACCGTGTTGCCGAAGGGCGTGTTCATCACCAGGATCTTCTTTTCGCTGGCGGCCGCCACGTCGATATTGTCCACGCCGGCGCCGGCGCGGGCCACGGCCTTCAGGTTCTTGGCGGCTTCTATGATCTCGCGGGTGATCTTGCTGGCGGAGCGCACTATGATCGCGTCGAACTCGTGCGCGCAGGCCTTCAGCTCCTCCGGCTTCATGCCGGTCTTCACTACGGCTTCCAGGCCCCTGTCCTTCAGGGTCTTTTCGCACAGGGCGTCGGCTTTGTCGGCTATAAGGACTTTGCTCATTTCACGGCCTCCTTGGAGTATTCTTTGGCAACAGCTTCATAGGCCCAGTCGAGCCAGGGAATAAGCGCCTCTATATCGGAAGTCTCCACGGTGGCGCCGCACCATACGCGGATGCCGGCCGGGGCCTTGCCGTAGGAGTTGATGTCCTTGGCCACGCCCTCTTTGTCCAGCATGGAGGTCAGCTTCTTGGCGGCCTTGGCCTTATCCTCGTCGGAAAGCTTCCCGAACCAGTCCGCCTTTATCTTGAAGCAGACCGAGGTGCTGGAGCGGGTTTCCTTAGTCTCGGCGAGGAAGGAGATCCAGGAGGACTTCTCCACCCAGCGCTCGAAGGCGGCCAGGTTGGCGGTGGAGCGCTTGACCAGCCCGGGCAGGCCGCCCACGGTCTCGGCCCACTTCAGCGCGTCTATCGCGTCCTCGACGCAGAGCATCGACGGGGTGTTGATGGTGCTGTATTCCAGCTCGCCGGGGAGGAGCTTCTTCTCGTCCACCAGGCGGAAGATCTTGGGCACGGGCCAGGCGATGGCGGCGTTCTGCTCCTCCATGCGCTTCACGGCCTTGGGCGACAGGACGATCACGCCGTGCGCGGCCTCGCCGCCCAGCACTTTCTGCCAGGAGAAGGTGACCACGTCGAGCTTGGTGAAGTCTATGTCCATCGCGAACACGCCGGAAGTGGCGTCGCAGATGACTATGCCTTCCCGGTCGGCGGGCAGCCAGTCCAGGTTGGGCACTTTCACGCCGGAGGTGGTGCCGTTCCAGGTGAAGATGATGTCGTTCTTGGGGTTAGCTTTCGTGAGGTCCGGCAGTTTGCCGAAGTCGGCCTTGTATTCGTTGACGCCCTTGAGCTTGAGGTACTTCACCGCGTCGGTGATCCAGCCCTTGCTGAACGCTTCCCAGCCGAAGATATCGACGGGGCGCGGGCCCAGCATGGTCCACATCGCCAGTTCCACCGCGCCGGTGTCGGAGCCGGCCACCACGCCTATCCGGTAGTCGGCGGGCAGGTTCAGCACTTTCTTCATGCGGTCGGAAACTTCCTGCAGGCGGGCTTTGCCTTCTTTGGAGCGGTGGGAGCGGCCCACCAGCGCGTTCTTCAGCGCGTCCACGGTCCAGCCGGGGCGCTTGGCGCACGGGCCGGAAGAAAAATTAGGGCACTTGGGTTTTAAAGAGGGTTTTTCCATGTTTGTTTCTCCTGCTGATAATTGACCTGCCAACTGTTATATTAAAATATTTTAGCGAAGTATTTGCAACCCCCGCGCCGGGCGGGCGGGAAGGCCCCGGACAAACGCTCCCGTACTGCCATGCGAACAGCGGAAAGGCTAATACGTTTAGGGGGCCTTAGACGGGCTCTTCCGGGGGCATGCTGGCTCCGGGCTGCGCGGCCTACAGCTGGGAGAGCTTGCGCGACTCCAGTATCATCTTATTTATCTTCCCCAGGTCCTGCCAGACGGAATGGATCTTGCAGGATTTAAGGAACGTGCAGGGCTCCTTGCTCTTGCTGCAGACCACCTGGAACACGGTCTCGCAGCCGCAGACAGCCTGCATGATATTGTAAACGCTTATGCGATCGGGGTCCTTGGCCAGCCGGAAGCCGCCCTTCTTGCCCTTCGTGGACTTTACCAGGCCGTGTTTTATCATCTTCTGCAGGATCTTGGAAAGGAAGGCCGGGGGGATCTTGGTCGCATTGGAGACCTCCCCGAGCACGGAAAGCTCGTCCCGGTGATCCTTTAGATAAACGAGGCAGCGGACGGCGTAATCGGTTTCAAGCGTGATCTGCATACCTAGATTATACCTGAAATCCGGTCATTGCTCAGAGGACAAGGCGGCACCCGGCCGGGTGCGCCGGTCGTTCCTCCCTCCCCCCGCCCTTTCACCCGGGGGTCAGATCAGGTTCTTTTCCTTGAAGCTGCAGAACCCTCCCTTGGCCACTATTACGTGGTCCAGCAGCTCTATGCCCAGCACACGGCCGGCCTGTACCAGCCGCTTGGTCAGCGAGAGATCCTCGTCGGAAGGCTCCAGGCAGCCGGACGGGTGGTTATGCGCCACTATCACGCTGGCGGCCAGGTTCTTCACCGCCGGCTCGAACACCTCGCGCGGGTGCACCAGGTTGTAGTTGAGCGTGCCGATGGAGACTATCTCGCGCTTTATCTCCTGGTTGCGGGTATCCAGGTAGAACACAACGAAATGCTCCTTCTTCTGCTCGCGGATGTCGCGCAGCTCCTCCCAGATATCGCGCGGCTTCAGGTAGATGCCCGTCTTCTTCCCCCCCAGGAAGCGGCGGCCCAGCTCGAAGACGGCCAGCACTTCGCAGGCGCGGGCGGGGCCCAGGCCGTCGGCCGCGCGCAGCTCGGCGAAGCCGGCCTTGGAGATCTCGCGGCCGCCGAATTTCTTAAGCAGGTCCCCCGCCAGGTCCAGCACGCCGCGCTCGCGCGTGCCGGTGCGCAGCACTATCGCCAGCAGCTCGTCGTCGGCCAGCTTCTCCGGGCCGTAGCGCATCATCTTCTCGCGCGGCCGCTCCACGCGCGGCATATCCCGCATCACCAGGTTTTTCAGCATAAGCCCTCCTTTACCTGCAGATAGCATAGCAGGCCAACCCGACAAAGGCGTGTCGGGTTTGCCGCCCGCGGAAATACGCGGCAGCCCCCCTGGAATGAACGCGGCGCTGAAATTCCGGCCGCGCGACTGCTATAATTATTCGCAGATGAAAAAACCTTACCGGCGCGTCTTCATCGAGATCACCAACACCTGCAACCTGGCCTGCGGTTTCTGCGCGGCTTCCTCGCGCCCCAAAACTTTTATGACGCCGGAGTTTTTTGAGTCCGCCGCGGCCCAGGCCGGCAAGCTGGCGTCCGTAGTCTTCCTGCATCTGCTGGGAGAGCCGTTCATGCACCCCCGGCTACCGGAAATGCTCGGCGTGTGCTCCAGGCTGGGGCTTAAAGTGAACCTCGTGACCAACGGCCTCCTGCTCGATAAATTCGGGGCCGGGCTCTTCAATGAGGAATGCCTGGGCCAGGTTTCCGTTTCCCTGCACGCTTTAGCCGGGCTGCCGCCGGCTATCCGCGACGAACACCTGCGCCGGATCACGGACTTCTCGCTGCAAAAACCGCCGGGGCTTATTGCCAGCCTGCGGCTGCGGGGAAACCAGTCGGACCCTTTTATAAAGGATACAAAAGCCTTTCTGCTGGGAGTTTTGGCGCGTGACGGGGCCGGCGAGCGGGTCCGGGACGGGCTTAAGCTGCGCGAAGGCGTTTATCTGAATTTCGGGAGTATTTTTGACTGGCCCGGGGGCGAAGGCGGCAAAGAGAAAAAGGGCTGCCTCGGGCTGCGGCACCATTTCGGCATCCTGAGCGACGGGCGGGTGGTGCCCTGCTGCGCGGATTTTGACGGGGCCCTGGCTTTGGGCAATATTAAGAAAAGGCCTTTGGCCGAAATACTGCGCAGCCCCGAAGCCCTTGCCCTGCGCGACAGCATAGCCGGCAGAACGCCGATGCCGCCCTACTGCGCCTCCTGCGGCTTCACCGCCCCCGACAGCTGATCAAAAGGGGACAGGCGCCGCGGATCTACTTTTTAGCGGGAGGCAGCTTGTCGAGCAGGGGTTTCAGGGCGGCGAAGGCGGCTTCGGCCCAGGCGTTGGCGATGGGCGTGCCGGCCGCGGACCAGTAGTGCACCCCATCCCCGCCGGTGGCGGGGTACTTGGTCACCAGCGTGCTGTCGAAATAGGCGCAGTAGGGCGTTGCGGCGGTGTGCGTAAGCTGCAGGATGCGCGGGATGTCCTCGTGGCCCTTGCGGGAATCGGGCTTGGTGATCCAGAAACAGGAAGCGCCGGCGGCGGAGATCTTCTTCACCAGCTTCTTCATGTCGTTAACAGCGAAAGTATCGTCGTATCCCACATAATTGGCGCCCAGCTCCACCACCACCAGGTCCGGCTTCACTTCCTTCATCAGCGTGTCGAAGATGGGCGTGGGGCCCTTGGTCCCCTTCTCGGTCTTGCCATCCACGCTCCTGAAGAAGTAGCCGCAGGGAGTGGGCTTGGCGGTCTCCCACCACTGGTAGATGGAGCCGCAGCTGGAATAGGTGCCCACCCGGGCCCCGGGCACGGTGCGCAGCAGCTCGTCCATTTTCCAGCCGAAAGGCCCGACGCTGTGCGAATCGCCGATAAAAAGTATGTTCCCCGCCCCCGCCGGCACCGCCAGCGCCGCCAGCATAAGCAATAAAAATATTTTTTTCATAATATTCTCCATACCATTTCCAACCTCAGTAGGTCCGGCCGTGGGCATGGGTTCCGAGGGCCGTCTCGGACCGAAGCCGCTTGCGTAGCGCGGCGAGGGAGAGTCGAGGGGCGCGCACGGTGTGCGCGACCCCGTGCCCGAGGGGCCCATGCCCAGTGGCGGACCGCCCCCCCCCTAATACGCCCTAAGCACCTGTTGTATCAATTCAAGCGGGCCGTCCGCAAGTTTTATGCGCATGCCGTCGCCAAGCTTGGACGGCAGGAAGGAAAGCCGCGCCCCGAAGGCCTGCCGCCAGCCGTTCATGGCCTTGGGCGGCACCGGCGCCCCGGGCAGGAAGAAGATCTCCAGCGCCTCCTGCAGCTGCGACACGGAGCGCACCGACCTGCGGGCCAGCTGTTTTTTCAGGCGGATGATCTCCACCAGGTTCCTGAGCGGCTCCGGCGCGGGGCCGGAAATGTCCTCGAAGCCTTTCAGCAAACCGTCCAGGTCCTTTTCCTCCGCGCCCAAGAGCTTCTTGTAGAAATTCAAGCGCTCCATGTCGTCGCCCACATAATCTTCGGGGATGAAGGCCGGCAGCAGCAGGTCCATCTTGGGCTCGGGCAGGCCTCCGGACGCCTGGCGTCCCTTTATGCGGTCTATCTCGCCGTTGAGCAGCTTGATGTACATCTCCAGGCCTATGGAATTTATGAAGCCGTGCTGCCGCACGCCCAGGAGCTCCCCGGCGCCGCGGATCTCCAGGTCGCGCATGGCCAGGCGGAAGCCCGAGCCCAGCTCGGTGAACTCCTCCAGCGCCGACAAGCGCTTGACGGCGTCCTCGCTGATAGGCGCTGGCTCGTCGTTGCCCTCCGCGCGCGAGGCCAGCAGCTCGGCCTTCTGCTTCAGGCGTTCGGCGCCGGTCTTCATCCAGCCGGGGAAGAACAGGTAGCAGTAGGCCTTTTCCTTCTCGCGCCCTATGCGGCCGCGCAGCTGGTAAAGCTGGGCCAGGCCCATCTCGTGCGCGTTCTCGACGAGCAGCGTGTTCACCGTCGGGATATCCAGGCCGGATTCGATAATGGTGGTGGCCATCAGCACGTCGTACTTGCGGTTGAGGAAATCCCACATATGTTTCTCTACCGCTTCCGCCCTCATCTGGCCGTGGATGACGGCCACGCGCAGCTCAGGCATGATCTTTTTTAAATAAGCGGCGCGGCTGTCTATGGTCCGCACGCGGTTGTGCACGTAATAGACCTGCCCGCCGCGCGCCAGCTCGTAGCTGATGGCCTCGGCCGCGCTCTTCTCGGCGAAAGGCCGCACAAAAGTGGAGATGGCCTGCCGCCCGACGGGGGCGCTCTCTATCACGGACATGGACTTAAGCGAGGACAGCGACTGGTAGAGCGTGCGCGGGATCGGGGTGGCGCTCATCAAAAGACAGTGCACGCCCTTGGCCGCCGACTTGATGCGGTCCTTGTCCTTTACGCCGAAGCGGTGTTCCTCGTCGGCCACCATCACGCCCAGGTCCATGAACTTCACGTCCTTCTGCAGCAGCCGGTGCGTGCCCACGATGATATCGGTCTTGCCGGCGGCCAGGGAGGCCAGCGTCTTCTTGCGCTCGGCGCCGGCCACAAAGCGCGACAGCACCTTTATCTCTATGGGAAAACCGGCGAAGCGCTTGGTGAAATTCCTGAAATGCTGGTCGGCCAGGATGGTAGTGGGCGCCAGGATAGCCGCCTGCCGGCCGTTGGCCACCGCGCGCATGGCGGCCCGCATGGCCACCTCGGTCTTGCCGAAGCCCACGTCGCCGGCCACCAGCCGGTTCATGGGCAGGTCCTTCTCCATGTCGGCCAGCACGTCGGCTATGGCCCGCTCCTGGTCCGGCGTCTCGTCGAAAGGGAACGACTCCGCGAACTCGTCCTCGAGCCGGCCGCCGTGCGGCAGCGCGGCGGTCTTCATGGCGGCGCGCTCGGCCTCCAGCCGCAGAATATCGCGCGCCAGCGCCTCCACTTCCTTTTTAACGCGGCCCTTCATCTCGGTCCACGTCTTTGTGTCCATGTGCGACAGCCGCGGCGCCTTGCCCTCGGAGCTGATGTATTTCTGCACGCGGGAGAAGTCGTGCAGCGGCACCATCAATTTATCGCCGCGCGCGTACTCCAGGCAGAGGCAGTCGGAATCCTCCACCATGGCGCCGGACGGGTCCCGGAAAAAGGCCTTCTTGATGCCAAGGTAGCGGCCCACGCCGTAATCCTCGTGCACCACAAAGTCGCCTATCTTGAGGTCGGTCCACTTGAAATATTTGTTCTTCGGCTTGAGCGAGGCCGGGTCCAGGCGGTAGCGCCGGTGGAAGATCTCGGAAGAGGTGATGACGGCGGTCTTCGATGCCGGGTGCACGAAGCCTTCCTCGATATAGCCGGTGGCGATGGACAGCAGCCCGCCGGCGTTCTTGTCGGCCAGGGCTTCTGCCAGGCGCTCGGACTCGCCGCGGTTTATGCAGAAGACCCGCGCCGCCACGCCCAGCTTCTTGAGGCGCCGCAGCTCGCCGGCCAGCAGGTCCAGGTCGGAATTAAAATTAAGGTTGGAAGCCGCCGCGAAGTTTTCCGCCGGGCCGGTCCCGGCCAGGGCGCTGAAGGCGTACAGCCGGTCCGGCGCGGCTACGGGCGGGCACTCCGCCGCGGCCTGCGCGGAGCGGTCCTGGTAAACGCTCCAGCCGGGGCCGGCGAAAGAGGCCAGGGCCCGGCCCTGCCCGTCGAAGATGTTGGGCGGCACGTTTATCTCCAGGAGGAAATCGGAGGTATGCTGGGTGTCTATCTCGAAGTAACGGATGCTCTCCAGCTTCTGGTCGGAAAAGAAAAGCCGCACCGGGCGGTCCAGGTCGGGCGCGAAGAAATCCAGCACGGAGCCGCGCGCCGCGAACTGCCCCTTCTCCTCCACGAAAGGTACGCGCTCGTAGCCGCCCTTTATGAACAGGTCCACCGCGGCCGCGCGCGCGTAGGAGTAGCCCTGCTTGAAAGAGAACCCCAGGGCCGCGTACACGCCGCCGTCCATCATGGGCTGCGCCGCGGCCTCCGGAGAGGCCACGTGGAAATAGTACCTGCCGGGCTGCGGGGCATACAGCGCGCGCATGGCTTTGGCGCGCAGGGACCGGTCCCCGCCCCACAGGCACACCTCGAACGGCGGCAGCTTGGGGATAAGGCCGGAAAGGGAATTAAAAGCGTTCAGCCAGGCGGAGAGTTCCTCTTCGCGCGCGGCGCAGACCAGCAGGTGCGAAGGCGCCGCCGCATAGCCCGTCAGCACGCGCCACGCGCGCGCGCCGATATTCGGGGCCCCGGAAATAACCTTCGCTTCCATAGGTTAATGATATAATTTTGTCTGGCATATGCTGAAATGGGTGGAAATAGACCTCAAGGTCCTGGCCGCTAACGCGCGCATTATAAGGAAGGCGCTGGCCCCCGGCGTGAAGTTCATGGCCGTGGTGAAAGCCGACGGCTACGGCCACGGCGCTCCCGCCGTGGCGCGCACGGCCCTGTCCAACGGGGCCGACTGCCTCGGCGTCCTTACGGCTGAAGAAGGCGCCCCGCTGCGGGCGGCTTTCCCCAAAGCGGAAATATACCTGCTGGCCCCCTCGCTGCCGGAAGAAGCCCCGGCCATAGTCAAAGACCGCCTTATCCCTTGCGCCGATTCCCTGGAATTCATAAAGGCCCTGCACAAGGCAGCCAAAAAGCCGGTCCCTTACCATATAGACATAGACCTGGGCCTGCGCCGCTGGGGCGTGGACCCCGCCGGGGCGGCCGATTTCCTGAAGGGCGCGCTCAAGTTCAAAAAAGCCGTGCCGCGCGGCCTGTCGGCGCATTTAGCCTACCGCCCGCCGCAGAACATGATAGAGGCCGAAGAGAAGCTTTCCGCTTTCAGCGCCCTGGCGGGCGAACTGAGAACGCTGGCCCCGGGCCTGCTGGCGCACGCCGCCAACAGCACCATACTCTGCGATTTCCCCCGCTGGCAGCTGGACATGGCCCGCATCGGCAATTTGATGTACGGCATCTACCCGACGGACATCTACAAGAAAAAGAGACAGGGCCCGCCGCTGCCCGGGCTGGGCCGGCCGTGGCAGCTTTACGCCAGGATAATTTCGGTTAAGAACGTAAAGAAGGGCGAAGCCCTCGGCTATTCCAGCGAATTCATAGCGCCGCGCGCCATGCGCCTGGCCACCATCCCGGCCGGCTACTCCGACGGCCTCACGATGGAGCCC
The DNA here is from genome assembly GCA_001799995.1 of Elusimicrobia bacterium GWF2_62_30. Taxonomy (GTDB): domain Bacteria; phylum Elusimicrobiota; class Elusimicrobia; order Elusimicrobiales; family UBA9959; genus UBA9959. The sequence goes on along the minus strand of MGUK01000095.1, from coordinate 180,266 downwards.
ACCGAGCCGCAGATACGCATAACGGCGGGGTTCAGGTACTGGGGCGTTATCGGCGGGAAAAAAGCTTTCTTCGTCGGCAAGGCGGGCATCGCCCACACCCTGCTGGACGTCACGGACATCCCGAACGCGAAACCCGGCACCCCTGTAGCCCTCCACGTCCGCCGCACCGCCGCCAACGCCCGCATCCCCCGCCTCTACAAATAGAACGCCCGGCTTCTTAGGCCGGGCGTCCAGTCAGGCGAAACAGCCTGTTAATGCACTGCGTCGCAGAATTCTTTGGGCTCGGTGCCGGCCACGAAGGCTTCCAGTATCTTTTTCTTGCAGGTACCGGGCAGGGCCAGCTTGCCGGTCTCCTGGTCCACAGTGACGAAAACTATCCCCTCGGGCACGGGGAAATCGCGCACCGGCTGGTCCTTGAGCACGGCCTCCATGATCTCCGTCCACCACGGCACCACGGTGCCGCCGCCGGTCCAGTCCTTCATCGGCAGGGACATGAAATCGTCGTAGCCCATCCACGCGCCCGCCGTGAGGTCCGGCGTCATGCCGATGAACCACATATCCCTGGAATCCTGGCTGGTGCCGGTCTTGCCCGCTATGGGCCGCTTCAATTTGGAGGCGTAAACGCCGGTGCCGCGCTGTACCACGCCCTTCATCATGTTGACCAGCACATAGGAAAGCTGCGGGGAGAAGCTCTCGGTCTCTTCGGGCACCGCTTCCTCCAGCACCCGGCCCTGGTTGTCGGTCACCTTCAGCACGCCGAACGGCGAGGCGTGGATGCCGCCGTTGGCGAAAGTAGAAAAAGAACTGGTCATCTCCAACGGGCTTACCAGCGAAGTGCCCAGCCCGATGGAGGGAACGGCCTCCAGGTTGCGCTTGATGCCGGCGCGGTGCCCCACTTCCACCACCTGCGTGGGCCCCACGTGCGTCACCAGGAAGATGGACGCCAGATTGCGCGACAGCTCCAGGCCGCGGCGCATGGTTATGCGCCCCTGCGTCTTACCGTCGAAATCGTTGGGCACCCAGATCTTGAAATCCTTGTTGCCGACGAAAGGCTGGATGGCCGCGTCGATGGCGTACTGGTCGGTGGCGCCTTCCAGCAGCCGCCAGTCCTTGCCGTCGTAATAGTAGGCCATCGGCGAGTCTTCTATGATGCTGGCCGGGGTATAGCCGTTAAGCAGCCCGGCCATCCAGACCATGGGCTTGAAGGTGGACCCGGCCTGGCGCGCCGCCTGCGTGACGCGGTTAAACTTGCTTTCGCGGTAATTGCGCCCGCCTATCATGGCCTTGATCGCGCCGGTCTTGGTGTCCAGAATGACGAAGCCGCCCTGCAAAGTGATAGAGGACTTTTCCACCTCGGCGCCCTTGTCCTCCGCCTTGGGGGCGTTCTTTTCCTCGGCCTCCCGGCTTTTGGCGGCGTCCTGGTCGTACTTGGCCAGGTTCTTCTCCATGATGTCCTCCGCCGGGATCTGCATGGCCAGGTCCAGCGTGGTATAGATCTTCATGCCGCCCTTCCAGAGCTGGGCCACGCCGTACCTGGGCTCAAGGATCTGGCGGACGTACTCCACGAAATAGGCGGCGTGGCTGGCGAAAAGGGTGGATTTCTCGGTGGGGATGGCCTCGGCGGCGGCGGCTTCTTCTTCCTTGGCGGTGATGAAATTCTCGGCCTTCATGCGCTGCAGCACCAGGCGGCGGCGCTGCCTGGCCTTCTCCATATTGTTGAACGGGGAATAGCGCTCCGGCGAAGGGATAAGGCCGGTGAGCAGCGCGCATTCGCCCAGCGTCATCTCGCTTACGTCCTTGCCGAAATACAGTTTGGACGCGGACTGCACGCCATACACGCCGTTGCCGAAATAGATCTGGTTGAGGTAAAGCGTGAGGATCTCCGACTTGGAGAAATTGCGCTCTATCTGCAGGGCCAGCACCATTTCCTTGACCTTGCGGGTTATGGTCTTTTCCGGTTTCAGGAAGATAAGCTTGGAAAGCTGCTGCGTCAGCGTGGAGCCGCCCTGCGCGCTGCGCCTGTGCAGGATATCGCGCAGCAGGGCGCGGGCTATGCCGCGCGGCGAGATGCCCCAGTGCCGGAAGAAGTTCTGGTCCTCCATGGCGATAACGGCGTTCTGCATGTCCACCGGGATCTTGGCCAGCGGCAATATGGCCCGCTTCTCCACTGAGAACTCGGCTATCACCTGGTTATTGATATCGTAAACGTAGGTGGTCAGGGAAGGCGTGTACTCGTCGAGCTTGTCTATGGAAGGGATGTCGTAAAGGATGCCGTGCATCACCACGGAAGCGGCTATGATGACCACCACGGAAGCCGCGCCGGCCAGGTACACCACCTTGGTCAGCAGCTCGCGCGCCGAAAGCCCGTCGAGATATTCAAAAAATCCGCGTATAAATCCCATAAAAGGTCAGGGATAATTATATCAAATGCCAACAGGCGGGAAAGGTGAACTGTTGCAAGGATGTGCCTTTGCCAGACTGGCCTCTATGGCATGCAATTAGTGGGCAGGCAGATTATCTTGATAAGTATTTATACTTTGTGGATAGCGGCTATTTTCCCCAGCGGTAGTTGACGCCGAGATGGTGGGTCATGCCCAGCAGGCCCATGCTGCGGAAAGCGTAATCGAAACCAAAGCTCTTCTTGGCCAGGCCTAGGCCGGCGGAAATGCCGTTAACACCCTTGGTGTCGGTGGCGGCGGTGTTGTAGCCCGCGCGGCCGAAGGCTTTCCAGTCGCCGGTGAATTCAAAAGCGTATTCGGCGCCAGCGGCCAGCCAGGCGCCGCCGTCGTTGGGGAAATTCAGGTCTACTGCCCATTGCCACTTTTCCTGGTAAGGAATGAGAACGCCCAGCTTCACGTTGGTCGGCAACGGCGCGGCTTCGTCGTTGAACTTCAGTTTCCCGCCGATGTTCTGTATTGCGAAAGCCGCGGTCAGGTCCTCGCCGTTGGCCTGCAGGCCCAGGTCCATGGCCCCGGTGGACGCCGAACCCGATATTTTAGAATCGATATACTTCACAGCAACGCCTATATTGACGTCGGGGCCCAGCTTCCTGCCCAGGCCCGCCACGAAGGCGCTGTCCCTGGGGGATAAGCTGCCCGCGTCGGCGCCGGTATTGTCCAGCGAATCTATGGTACCGTACTGCAGATACTGCACGCCCACGCCCAGCACGCCCAGCTTCTTGAACGGGATGGCCGTACCCAGCACGTCGCAAGAAATATCCTGCACCTGCAAGGAATGGCTGAAAGAAACCGTTTTAACCTCTGCCCCCGCCAGCCCGGCAGGGTTCTGGAACAAAGCCATCCCCCCACTCGCCCCGGCGCAGACGGCTTCGCCCATGGCGGCGCTGCGCGCGTCCACCGGCAGCTTCAGAAAAGCGGCCGCGCCAGTGCCGGTCTTGTCGGCACAGAAGGCTGCCTGCGCCGTGGCGCACAGTAGCAGGCTTAAAATTATCCGCGCGTTTTTTTTCATCTCTCTATCGCTACCTTCAGTATTTTTACTTTGCTGCCCGACTTAATGTGCGCTAGATAAATGCCGCTGGCAACCTTGCTCCCGGAAGAATTCTTACCATCCCACACCTTGTAGCCTCCGTCGGAAGCGCTTACGTCCAGCTTGCGCACCAGACCGCCCGCTATGGTGTAGATGCGGATCTCGGCCGCAGCCGTTAAATTATCAAAGACTACTCCAGCCACGCCCGTGGGCGAATCGAACCGGCCGCCGCTGCCCGGCTTCCACGGCACAGGATAAACCTTTGCCGAATTAAGGTCTGCCGACATGGGAGCGAACAGCGCGAAGTAGCTGAAGTGGCTGGTGCTCCCCTTTACTTTCTTGTTGGCCGGGTCCACCACAGAAGACAGGTCGCTGGCCCATGGGCCGTTGGGGCTTTCGGCGGAATACATCACCAGTTGGCTGGCCAGCAGCGTGGTGTCGTCCACCTTGCCGTCATTGTCGACGTCGGAATAGACCAGCGTTACTTCGGCCGTCTGCCCGTTGGCCAATTGCGTCTGGCTGTTGGACAGGGAGATCTCCACCACCACGCCCGCCGACTGGACGTCGGCGGGAACGGTCAGCGCCACGTTCGGATTATTGGTCACGGAAACAGCCGCCGTATCTGTGTCCAGGGCATAGGCGGGGAGTACCAGCGTGGTCATCTGCTGGGAATCGCCGTCACCGGTCTGAATAGTGTTCGAGACCAGGCTGCTGACATCCTGCTCCTTGGTCACCGTATTGCCGCTGGCGTTCTCCTTGATGTCGGCGTTGTTCTGGTCGGTGATGTTCACCGTTATGGCCGCCGGGGCGGGGTCGGCGACGCCGCCGCGGTCCGTGGCCACGGCGCGCAGGTCGTAGCTGGTCTGCGCCATGCCGTCTACGTTCCACAGGATGAAGTACGGCGAAGCGGGGTCAGGGTTCGGATGCGTAGCGGCGTTCTTGGGCGGGATGGCAGCCCAGGCCGAATCGGGCGCCGTCGAGATCTTGTAATCGAACCGGATATTTCGCACATCGGCTTCGGCGCCCAGCACCAGTTCGGCCATCACGGTAACGCTGTTGCCGTTTATCTTCTTGCCCGACTGCGGGATCTTGATGGCAGCTTTTACTCCGGTGAGGCTGTACAGCGCCGGGGCCATCGCCACAATGCGCGTGTTCCCATCTTCCATGCCGCAGCGGTGCACCGCGCGCAGGCCGAATTTATAGTTGCCGGCGCCCGGCATGGTAGCGATGTAGGAAATATGACCCGCTGTGAAAGTGGCCAGCGTGGAAGCGTAGCTTATTGTGCTGGTGGCGTTATCGTAGTACAGGCTATAACCCGTTATGCCTTCGTAAGGCGGCGGTTCCCAGGCCAGCGCTATGCGGTAGCCGGACAGCGACTGAGCCGTGAAGTTCCCAGGCGGCAGCGACACGGGATTACCGGTCAGCACGGACAGCACGCTTGCGTAAGTGGTGTTAACACCGGCGCGGTTCACGTTGTAGATCAGAAAATCATAAGTGGTGCAGCCCAGCAGGCCGGTATCGGTATAGGAGGTGGTGTTGGTAGTGAAGGTATTACCGGTTTCAACTCCGGTCAGGCGCCGCATCACCTTGGCTGTGGTGCCGTCGGAATTGCCGTTCAGTCCCCAGGTAACGGTGGCGCTGGTGGCGTAGACAGCGGCGGTGGACGGCGAAAGCGGGATATTCGCCAGCGTGTAGGCATGATCGGTCAGCATGAACCCGGACACTGCGCTGGTGGACACAAAGCCGTAGTATTCCCTGTTCGGCATAAGCCCGGCAAAGCCATACGATGTTCCCGCAGTGCTAGCGCTGGATATATAAGCCGAGGCGTTAGCCGCCGTTGAAAGCCGCACATGATAAACCGTGCCGCCGAAATAGGTACCGCCCCAGTTGACCGTAAGAGAACTTGTTCCCACCCCGCTGAAAGATGCGGGGCTGAGTGTGCCGGTTGATTGCGTCCCCGCGTCCGGCACCCAATCCACGTAGCCGCCCGGGTCGGTTTCGTATAGTGACCCCGTCTTAGGGCCTGAAGAATCGCGCATGGTAATGCGTGAACCAGAATTCAGCAGTGCCCCATACACGTTCGTTCCCATATTGGGATCGTTAAAGAGCACTCCCGTGAACGTTGAGATAAAAGTCCCGCTGGCAAATTCAATGCCGGTGGCGCCGGCCGCCAGGGAGGTAAGCGTAAGAGTTGTAACGCGTATCTCGGCGCCGGCTTGCTGCGTAGAGATGTGTATACCTGTCCCGGCTTCCCTGATGGTGTTGGAAGAAATATTGATAGTTCCGCCATTGCCTACAAGGTTAATTCCTTTCCCCTGCGCGCCGGCGCTGATAGTGTTAGAAGAAATATCCCCGCTGAAACTGCCCTCCAGATGAATACCGGTTGCGTTAGCATTTGTGGATACGATTATATTAGAGCGTATTGTGGTGCCGGTGGCTAAATGGACATTGATCCCATCTTTCGCGCTTGAGATGGTGTTGTTGCTAATATCGTTACTTGGCTCGTATACTATGATCCCCTTCCCGTAGCGGTTGGAGATAGCATTCTGTGTGATGGTATTAGAAGCCGAGACAACAAACACCGCTGCGTCTGAATCGTCAACTGTAACTGGATTGTCAGCACTGATAGTGTTTTGGGTAATGATATTGCTGTCGCCATAGTTACTATAGCCGATATCTATGACACCGTTTATATTAGATTGTGTGATTAAAGTATGGTGAGCAGCAAGCATAATGGCATAAGGGAAAATGCCATTACTTGTGATGGTGCTTTGACTTATGGTATTAAACCCGCCCTGAACCATGATAGCTATCCCAAAGGGATTTGAGACGAAGCACCTGTTTATCGTGTTAAAGGAATCAGAAATTACAAGTGCAGATTCGTAATCAGAAACGCCATAGAAATTGCTGGTCATTGTACTTTGACTGATGGCATTGTATTTGGAGCCAGGACTTATAACTACACCATTCTGTCCAGGATTTGACATAAAACTCTCGGTCACAGTGTTTGAAGAAGACGAATCCCCAAATTTAAGGGCGGCAAACCCAGCAAACTCAGTGACCACATCTTTATAAGCATTGCTGGTCATTGTACTGCGGATGATAGAGTTATGATTAGAATAATCCAGCCTGAAAGCCGTACCTGCCGGGTTTGAAATAAAACTATCGGAGATAGTGTTAGATGAACTGTTATCCAGGAAAAGGGCATTAACAGTACCGGAAGCTGCCGTTATCACGCTCCAGTTTATAACGTTGTTGGAGCCAGGGTATCCCAGCATAAGTTTTGTAATAGTGCTGTGGGCCACTACATTAAAGGAGCCGTTTGAACTCAAGCCAAAGACCTGAGAAGCAGTTTGTACCGTTACGCTGGAATTCGAAACGACACTATAACTAGAAAGAGATATGCCCGACACGCTGATATGCCCGGCAATGTCCCGGATGTTTACGCTGGAGATCACTACATAGTCCGACGACACCTGAATGCCATATTGCAGCGAATTGAGCGGCACAATATCTATTCCCTGTATCGTTACGCTGTCGCACATAATATTGAAAGCCGCCGTAGAAGCAGCCGGCGGGTCGATCACCGGAGCAAGTCCGAGCAGGCCCGGGTCAGCCATTATCTTAAGCCGGTAGCCATTATTGTTGAAGCCCTGCACAGTAACCTGCTCGGTGTAGGTCTGCGTATCTCTGATCACCACGCAGGCGGTGGTGCTCATATTCACCGTAAGGGAATTTACCGCCGCCTGTATTGTAGAGTACGGGTAACCTGTCTTGCCTACGTTGCGGGTCTCGGCGGGGCCGCAGCCGGAAGGAGGGCTATAGGGGTCAGGCAGCCAGTCCACGTAGCCGGCGGGGTCGTTCTCGTAGCCGGACCCTGCCTTAGCGCCCGCGGCGTCGCGCATGGCAATACGCGAGCCGGGCTCCAGCAGCGCACCATACACATTCGTTCCCATATTGAGATCGTTAAAATACACTCCCGTGAACGTGGAGATAAAAGTGCCGCTGGCGAATTCAATGCCGGTGGCGCCGGCCGCCAGGGATGTAAACGTAAGAGTTGTAACATGTATCTCTGCGCCGGCTTGCTGCGTAGAGATGTATATTCCTGTCCCGGCAGCCCGGATGGTATTGGAAGAAATATTGATAATTCCGGAATTACTAATAAGGTTAATTCCTTTGCCCTGCGCTCCGGCATTTATGGTGTTGGAAGAAATATCCCCATTGAAACTGCCCTCCAGATGAATGCCGGCAGCATTGGCATTTGTGGATACGATTATATTCGAGCGTATTGTCGTGCCGGTAGAGGAATGGACATGTATCCCATCTTTCGCACTTGAGATGGTATTGCTGCTGATATCATTATTCACATTGTACAGTCCGATCATCGAGGGCTCTCTCAAAATGATTCCCGTCCCAAAGCGGTTAGAAACATTATTCTGCGTAATAGTGTTAAAGGATGTGTCAATAATAATCGCTGCATCAGAATCATAATTTGCTGGATCAGAATTGTTAATGGAATCTGGATTGTCAGCGTTGATGGTGTTTTGGGCAATGATATTGCTGCTAGCGGCGGAATACCAAGTTAACACGACACCCCTAATATTAGATTGCGTGATCGTAGTATGATGAGCGAGAATTCTAATAGCCAAAGGGGAACTGTTAGTGCTTGTAATGGTACTCCGGGTTATAGTATTAAACCCTCCATCAACCGACACAGCAGTCCCTGATGGATTTAATATAGAACACATATTTATCGCGTTGTAGGAGGCATAAATATATAGCGCAGCTTCATAGAACAGGTAGTCTCCGTAAAAGTTGCTGGTCATTGTACTTTGACTGATGGTGTTGTAGTCTGAGCCAGGGTTTATAACTACGCCATTCTGCCCCGGATTTGACATAAAACTTTCGGTCACAGTATTTGAAGAAGAATTCTCAAATTTAAGAGCAGCAAACCCACTCCCCCCCCAACCCACATCTTTATAAGCATTGCTGGTCATTGTGCTGCGGATGATAGAGTTATGATTAGAATAATCCAGCCTGAAAGCCGTACCAGCCGGGTTCGAAATAAAACTATCAGAGATAGTGTTAGAGGAACTGCTATCAAGGAAAAGGGCATTAACAGTACCGGAAGCTGCCGTTATCACGCTCCAAGTGATAACGTTGTTGGAGCCAGGGTACCCCAGACCAAGTTTTGTAATAGTGCTGTGGGCCACCGTATTAAAGGAACCGCTTGAGCTCAAGCCTAAGACCTGAGAAGCAGTTTGGACCGTTACGCTGGAATTGGAAACGAGCCCGCGGTCCGCAAGAGATATGCCAGACACGCTGATATGCCCGTTAATGTCCCGGATGTTTACGCTGGAAATAACGATATAGTCTGAAGAAACCTGAATGCCGTATTGCAGGGAATTGAGCGGCACGATGTCTATTCCCTGTATCGTTACGCTGTCGCACATAATATTAAAAGCCGCCGTTGAAGCCTCCGGCGGATCTATCACCGGGGCAGGACTTGGCCAGCCCGGGTCCGCCATTATCTTAAGACGGTAGCCGTTACTAGTAAAGCCCTGCACCGTCACCTGCTCGGAATAAGCAGCCGTATCGCGGATCACGATACAGGTATCCCCTGTAAGATTATGCGTCGACGCGTTTACCGCGGCCTGGATGGTGGTAAAGTCGCTGTTGCCGTCTTGTGCGACATTAAGCGCGGCAGAACAGCCTGAAGGCACGGGCCAGGATTGCGCCGCCGTTTGAACTGTGGCGCCGTTGGAAAGCGGGCTGTAATTGCCTGCATCATCTTTGGTCCACAGCCGGAAGTAGTAGCTTGTATCTGCCGCCAATCCGCCCAGCGTATAATACTGGCTGGTTCCCGGGCCAACACCCGTGGTGGAAATATTAATCTGCGCCGTATTCGTGGACCAGAAACCCGGGTTTTCCGCGTCCGCAGTTACTGAGGTGTACTGGATAGTAAAGGTGGAATTATCCAATACGCCTGTGTTCCCATCGTCTCCCGGAGCCAGCCAGTTCAACACGACAGTGTCGGTGGAAGTGGCGCCAGCCGCCAAACTCCCCGCCGCCGAGGGCGGAGCGACATCTTCAGGCGGAGCCTCATATACACTTACTATCTTGGCTTCCGATGGGACTGCATTGGCCATTACCGTAAGCAGGTAATGTCCCTGTTGCAGATCCACGGGGGTCTTGAACGATATTTGTGTATCGGCGGACTCCCATTGCGCGCTGCTCATCGGATAAACCGAAGTTGAAACATCCAGCAGGCCGCCGCCTTCAGCTATAGTTCCTAAATTCTCCGAGTCCATGCGCTGCAAGTAGACCCGCGGGTAATTAGCCGGCGAGTTGGAAGTATAACCGCCGCCGCTGCCTTCGCCATTTCCTTTAAATCTCAGGCCGGTAAGCGTATAATTGGTGTCTTTCAGAATAAGCTGCGGGAAGCTGGAAGAACCACCCAGCGTAGAAATTGCAGGCTGCATGGTGGAGGCCACAACGGAATAGTCATATTCAGTATAAAGGGCAAGCTCGGCGGTCAGAAGCGCGGTGGCCCCCGCACCTCCCGCCACCAACACCTTGCCGTTGGGGAGTAAGGTTGCGGTGTGTCCGCTGCGCGCAGTGGGCAGTGAGCCGGTGGCCGACCAAGTTCCGGCGGCCGGGTCATAGAGTTCGGCGGTCAAGAGCGTGACTGTCCCGTTGTAGCCTCCCGCCACAAGAACCTTGCCGTTAGGGAGTAAGGTTGCGCTGTGCCAGCGGCGCGCCGTGGCCAGCGAGCCGGCGGCGGTCCAGGTTCCGGCAACCGGGTCATAGACCTCTGCGGTCAACAAGGACGAGTCGCCCTCGTTGTCACCTCCCGCCACCAGAACCTTGCCGTTGGGGAGTAAGGTTGCGGTATGATAGATGCGTGCTGTAGCCAACGAGCCCGTAGCGGACCAGGTTCCGGCGGCCGGGTCATAGATCTCGGCGGTCAAAAGATAGGTGGCCCCGTATCCTCCCGCCACAAGAACCTTGCCGTTGGGGAGTAAGGTTGCGGTGTGGTAGCCGCGCGCCGTGGCCAACGGGCCGGTGACTGACCAGGTTCCGGCGGCCGGGTCGTAGACCTCGGCGGTCTTGAGCATTGTAGAGGAACCAGTAAGACCCCCCACCACCAGAACCTTGCCATTTGGGAGTAAGGTTGCGGTGTGAACATTGCGCGCCGTGGCCAGCGAGCCGGTGACGGACCAGGTTCCGGCAACCGGGTCATAGACCTCTGCGGTCAACAAGGGCGAGTCGCCCCCGGCGTAACCTCCTGCCACCAGAACCTTGCCGTTGGGGAGCAAGGTTGCGGTATGGTAGCCACGCGCCGTGGCCAGTGAGCCGGTGTCGGCCCAGGTTCCGCCGGTCGGGTCATAGACCTCTGCGGTCAACAAGGACGAGTCGCCCCCGACGTGACCTCCCGCCACCAGAACCTTGCCATTGGGGAGTAAGGTTGCGGTGTGCCAGTTGTGCGCCGTGGCCAGTGAGCCGGTGATGGACCAGGCTCCGGCGGACGGGTTGTAGACCTCGGCGGTCAAGAGAGCGCCGGACCCTGTACCGCCAGACACCAGCACCTTGCCGTTAGGAAGTAAGATTGCGGTGTGAACATAGCGCGCCGTGGCCAGCGAGCCGCTGGCGGTCCAGGTTCCGGCGGCCGGGTCGTAAACCTCGGTGGTCAAGAGCGCGGCGGCTCCGGCACTACCCGCCGACACCAACACCTTGCCATTTGGGAGTAAGGTTGCGGCATGGTTACCGCGCGCCGTGGCCAGCGAGCCGGTAGCGGTCCAAGTTCCGGCAGCTGGATCGTAGAGTTCGGCAGTCAGGAGCTTACCGGCCCCGGTGCCGCCCCCCGCCACCAGCACCTTGCCGTTGGGGAGCAAGGTTGCGGTATGGTAGCCACGCGCCGTGGCCAGTGAGCCGGTGGCGGTCCAGGTTCCGCCGGACGGGTCGTATAGTTCGGCGGTCAACAGCTCGGGGGTTCCACCCCCAAAACCTCCCGCTACCAGCACCTTGCCATTGGGGAGTAAGGTTGCAGTGCAGTCGCGGCGCGCTGTGGCCAGTGAGCCGGTGACGGACCAGATTCCAGTGGCCGGGTCATAGAGTTCGGCGGTAAAAAGTTCGGTCCCGACATTACCTCCTGCCACCAACACCTTGCCGTTGGGGAGTAAGGTTGCGGTATGATAGCTGCGTGCTGTAGCCAACGAGCCTGTAGCAGACCAGGTTCCGGCGGCCGGGTCATAGAGTTCGGCAGACAGGAGTTCGGAGGCCCCGGTATAACCTCCCACCACCAGCACTTTTCCATTGGGGAGTAAAGTTGCGGTATGTCCGTAACGCGCCGTAGCCAGCGGGCCGGTGGCGGACCAGGTTCCGGCGGCAGGGTCGTAGACCTCGGCGGTCAAGAGCGCGGCGGCACCGGAACCTCCCGCCACCAGCACCTTGCCGTCGGGGAGTAAGGTTGCGGTGTGGGCGAATCGCGCCGTGGCCAGTGAGCCCGCCCCGGCAGCGGTCCACACCGGGTCTACCAACAGGGGATAGCTGAGTCCTTTAGGATTAAAAGCGAGCGCAAGCAGATATTCGGAGGGTGTCTTTGGCGAGGCTTTAAGTTCCCAGCCGCCGTTTATCTCTTTACCTTTGGCGTCTATGATGAGCGGCCGGCTGAGCTGCAGTTTACGCTCTCCGTCCGGATTGTAAAGCGCCAATTCTCCTCCGTCCTCCAGGCGCAGGCTGCCGCCCGCTACGCTTACTTTACCGTCAAAACGCGACGGCGCTTTAGGGGAATTCAACAGGAAGAGCTGTTCCGAAGAGCGGGCATCGCTTATAAAGAACACTTCTGTATCCTGGTAGCTGCCCGGGTAGGCTATCATGCCCTGTTTGGCCCGCGCCGGAACCGGCTTGGCGCCTGCCATGGTCTGTTCCAGCCGGATGCCTTCCAGCTCCAGCGCAAGTGTCCCAGCAGCGTCGGGCGGCAGCAGAACATTGAACGGCGAAGCTGCTTGTTCGCGCGCAGCCAAAGCGTCTAGCGCGGCCTGCTCCGCCGGTTTCAGGTTCTCCTGCGCTTGTGAAGACCCTTTATAGCCGAACTTAGGCCGGTAGCCGCCCGGAGTTGCGGCATATTCCAGCCTTTCGGCTTTTTCCCATTTATCTTTGAGGCCTGGATAAAGTTTTTTAAGTTCGGACAACAGAGCTCTTCCTTCTGTCGGCGGCGAAGCGGCGGCAACCTCGGCCTGGGGCTGCCCCTGTTGGGCATCAGGGCTGACCGCTTTTAATATCGGCTTTTTCTCCAGGGCGGGGTTTAAGGCTATAGCCCTGCGGTAATGCTCCAGCGCCGCGTCGTTCTTATCCAGGTTAAAAAGGGCTGTGGCCAGATTATGCTCTATCTTCGCCTGAAGATCGGCGGTCAGGTGTGTCTCCAACTCCGGCCGTATTTCCGAAGCGCGGGCCAAAGCCGCCGCGGCCAGAGCGAACCGGCCGTCCGCCATGTTGGCCGCGCCAAGGTTGGCAGCGGCTTCTTTGTAACCGGGATTTATCTGTAATGCCTTTTCGTACTGTGGGATGGCCTCTTTAAGTTTCCCCCGCTTATGATAAAAAGACGCTAGGTTGAAACGGGCCGGGTAATATTCAGGTTCAAGGGCTATGGACTTTATATATTCACTCTCGATAACAGCGTCGGCGCCGTTGAGTTTTTCTTCGGTGAAAGCCAGCATGAAATGCGTCTTATGATATTGGTCCAAAGCGTCGGCTTTTAAAAAGGCTTCCTTTGCCCCGACATAGTCACCATGCTGGCCCAGGGCGTAACCCAAGCCATACCAAGCCCCGTAGGAGCCCGGCTGGTCTGCGGTTTCCTTTAAATAAAGGGTCAGCTCATCCTTGTAGTTCAGGTTACGGACCACCGTGCGCCAGGCCAAGGCCGCGGGCATAGAGATCACGAGCAGTACCAGCGCCGCTTTCAGCCAAGACCGTCCGGCTGTCTTATTCCACAGCCCTTCCAGGGCGCAGCCGGCAATAAGGAAAAAACCGAGCGAGGGAATGTAAAGGTAGCGCTCCGCCATGCTGGACCAGAAGGGAATTACGCCGGATACCGGCAGCAGCGTTACCAGGAAATACAAGATGCCGAAGGTGAGCCAGGGCGCGCGCCGGGCAGAGCGCCAGGCCAGCCACAGGATCCCGCCCATAAGCAGCAGGGACAGCAGCAGCAACTCCTGCGAGGCCGGGCTGTGGACCAGGACCGAATCCCAATCAACGCTTAGTTTCCCGGGCCAGACCAGCAGGCCGAGATAGCGGGCGTAAGTTACAGAAGCGTCAACAGTATTGCGCAGGAACTCCGCAAGGGACGGCAAATGGGCGATATTTGCCGAATTGGATTCCATTATGATGCCGGAAGGTTTAAACAGCGTAAAGCGTCCGAGGGCGAACAGCCCGGCAATTCCAAAGAAGGAGGCCACTGCGCCCCATTGCGGGCTGATGCCCGCCCGGCGGGCAATTGATGCGAACAAATTCTCATTGCGGGCGGCAGGCAGGTCCGCACCTCGGGATTCTTCAGCCGGCGCCAACAGCAAATGGTAAAGCAGCAGAATTACAGGCAGGGTGACTGCCATTTCCTTGGAAAACAAAGCCAGCCCAAAAGCCGCAAGGGAAAGCGCGAGGCGGTTCCGCAGGTATAAATGCGCGGAGACCAGCATGAACACGAAACAGATAAGGTCCTCGTGGTAGCTGATCACGCCTATCATCTGGCTGTTCACCGGGTGAACGGCGAACAGCAGCGCCGCAAGGAAAGCGGCGTTCCGGGCGCGCCCCGGACCCAGCCGGGGCGCAAGGAATTTGATGAGCAGGAAGAAAAGCAGTATAACCGCGGTCAGGTGCCAGGCGATATTGACCGCCCTGTACCCTGCGGGGTTATAACCGAAAAGAGCATAGTCCGCGAACAGGACGGCGGTAGGCACCGGCCGGTAAGCCCCCTCCTGCGCCAGGCGGAAATAATCGCGGGTAAAGAGTTTGGGCAGGTTTGCGGCATCACGGATGAAAGTGTTCTGGGTGATGTTGTATACGTCGTCCTGCAGGAAAGTGTTGCGCAGCGCATTGGCATAGACGCCAATACACACAGCCGCCAGGAGCGCTGCAAGCCATAGCGCTTTTTTTTCAAACCTCAAAACAGGGGAATGGAAAAGGCGCCAGGCGCCTTTTGAGGTTTTATATGAAAGATTTCGCAAAAAAGACATCATTACCCGGTTGGTATCCTGCCCGGAAAGAATTTATTTTATTGCTTAGATGCCCGCCCAGTAGATGCTGCAATAAAGTATACCCCCGAAACTACCGTATTTCAAGGCCCATTATGAACGAGAACCATTCAAAATAATTAAAAATAGATTACTATAGAGGCTTGCCGCCAGTAGCGGCGGCGGCGCGGATTGAGCGGGAGGGGGTATTTTTATACAATATATCCAAGAAGTATCGGTAATGGAGGCCCATCTAATGAAAGTACCTATGGTTGACATGCTTGCTGGTTACCCGCCCATAAAGGACGAGATAGAGAACGCCGTGAAAGGCGTGTTTAACAAGGCTAATTTTATACTTGGCGAAGAAGTGGCCAAATTCGAGAAGGAATTCGCCGCCCATAACGGCACGAAGTACGCCATCGGCGTGGCCAACGGCACCGACGCCATCCGCATGGCGCTCATCGCCAGCGGCGTGAAGAAGGGCGACGAGGTCATCACCTCCCCCTTCACGTTCATCGCCACCTCAGAGACCATCTCCCAGGTGGGCGCTATCCCCGTGTTCGCCGACATCGACCCCGTGACCTTCAACCTCGACCCCAAGTCGGTCGAAAAGAAGATCACCTCCAAGACGAAGGCCATCGTGCCGGTGCACCTCTACGGCATGCCCTGCGACATGGACGCCTTCATGGCCCTGGCGAAGAAACATAGCCTCATCGTCATCGAGGACACCGCCCAGGCCTTCACCGGCAAGTACAAGAACGCCGCCGGCGACTGGAAATACCTCGGCTCCATCGGCCATTGCGGCACCTTCAGCTTCTTCCCGGCCAAGAACCTGGGCGCCTTCGGCGACGGCGGCGCGGTGACCACCAACGACGAGAAGATCTACGAGACGCTCAAACAGCTGCGCAACCACGGCAGCAAGGTGCGCTACCACCACGAGATGGAAGGCTTCAACAGCCGCCTGGACACCGTGCAGGCCGCCGTGCTCAGCGTGCGCCTCAAGCACGTGGAGAAATGGACCGAGATGCGCAATGCCGTTGCGGCCAAGTACGCCGCCGCGCTCAAGGGCGTCTGCGTTACCCCCGTGGTGCCCGCCAACGCGCGCCACTCGTTCAACTATTACACCCTGCGCTTCGACAGCAAGGCCAAGCGCGACGCCGCGCAGAAGTACCTGACCGAGCAGCAGATAGCCAACCAGATATATTACCCGATAGCTCTGCACCTGCAGGAAGCGTACGCGCACCTGGGCGGCAAGCGCGGGGACCTGCCGGTCTGCGACGCGGTGATGGACACCGTGTTCTCGCTGCCGATGTACCCGGAGCTGTCGGACGAACAGATAAAAGTGGTGACGGACGCGGTAAAGAAAGCTGTATAAAGCACGCGCTGCTGCGGCACTGACGAACAGAGGGGCCCGCGCCCCTCTGTTCCGGTCTTATTATGGCTAAAATCCTCTTTTTCAACCCCCCCTCCAGGCGCAGCATCTACCTGGACACCAACGTGCGGGTGGGCGCGCCCAGCTATCCCAACCTGAGCCTGGCCGTGCTGGCCGGCGCCCTGGTAAAGGAGCACTCGGTAAAGATCGTGGACCTGGACCTGTTCCCGGACGCGGCCGCCGTGCTGCTGGCCGAAATAGAGGCTTTCAAGCCCGACCTCGTGGCCACCTCCGCCAATACCCCCAACTACTGCCCCACGCGCGACCTGATGACCCTGGTAAAGCAGAAACACCCGGGCATCACCACTATGGTGGGCGGGGTGCACCCCACCACCATGCCGGAGGAGACCGCCGCGGAGAGCTGCTTCGACATCATCGTGATAGGCGAAGGCGACACCGTGATCCCCGAGTACCTGGCCGGCGGCCCCGCCAAGGTCAACGGCATAATCTACAAGGAGCACGGCGAGCTCAAGCGCAATCCGCCGCGGGAGCGCATCAAGGACATCAACGTCCTGCCTTTCCCGGCCTGGGAGCTGTTCGACCTGAGCCGCTACAAGAATTCACGCCTGTCTTCGCGCAAGAACCCGGCCGGCCTCTTCGAGACCAGCCGCGGCTGCGCCTTCCAGTGCAATTACTGCAACAAGAAGATCTTCGGCAGCCAGTTCCGCGTCAAGACCACGGAACGGGTGATAGAAGAGCTGAAGTACGCGCTGAAATGCGGCTTCAAAGAGATCCATATCATCGACGACAGCTTCACGCAGGACATCAAGCGGGCCAAGGAGGTCTGCGTCGAGATCGTGCGGCAGGGGCTCAAGTTCCCCTGGTCGCTCTTCAACGGCATCCGCGTGGACACCGTGGACCAGGAATTCTTCCACCTGGCCAAAAAGGCCGGCCTGTGGCAGGTGGGCTTCGGCATCGAGACCGGCGACCAGGAAGTGCTCAACAAGATCAATAAGCGCATAACGCTCGCCCAGACCGAGAACGCCGTGCTCCTGGCCAACAACGCCGGGCTGGACACCTTCGGCTTCTTCATCCTGGGCCTCTCCGGCGAGACCCGGGAGTCGATGCACAAGACCATTGAGTTCGCCAAGAAGCTGCCGCTGGGCACGGCCAAGTTCGACATCTGCATCCCCTATCCCGGCACGCCCTATTACCTGGACCTGAAGGCGCAGGGCAGGATCAAGACCGAGGACTGGGCCCGCTACGTCTGCCACCAGACGGAAGAACAGCTTTTCGAGCACCCGAACCTGCGCTGGGACGAGATCGTGACGCAGTATAAGCGGTCGTTCCGGGAATTCTACCTGCGGCCCTCCTACATAGCGCGGCGCTTCTGGCGCAGCCTAAAGAAAGGCGACCTGCTCTACGACCTGTACTATTTCCTGAAGACCAAATGGTGAACACTCCCTGCGCTCACGCGAACACGCGCGAACTTTCCAGGCTGGCCAACTGCACGCTGTACGAATGCGGCGACTGCGGGCTGGTCTTCAACGAGCATTACCTCAAGGAAACCGACCCGCACGAACTTTACGAAGAGTACTACCAGAACGAGACGGCCAAGCGGTTCAACTTCGGGATAGAGGCCATCATCCGCACCTTCCGCTTCTACCGGGCCTTCAAGATCTTCACCATCTATCCTTCCGCCAAAACCATCCTGGACGTAGGCAGCGGCAGGGGCTTCATGCTGTTCTTCCTGAAAAAATATTTCGGCTACACCCGCGCGGCCGGCATCCAGATCTCCCGGAACGCCGTGCAGTTCTCGCGCGAGAAGCTCGGCCTCGAGATCTATGACCGGGACCTGATGGAACTGCAGTTCGCCAACGGCGCTTTCGACGTGATCTCGATGTGGCACGTGCTGGAGCACCTCAAGCACCCGGAGAAATACCTGGAGAAGCTGGCCTCGATGCTGGCGCCCGGCGGCAGGCTGATAATAGAGGTGCCCAATTTCAATTCCTGGACCCGCGCCTTCAGCGGCTGCTACTGGCTGGGCCTGGACCCGGGTTTCCACCTCACCTATTTTTCCCCGAAACAGTTCATGAACCTGTTCGAGAAATACGGGCTCAGTGCCAAGCTGCGCCATACCTTCTCGCTGGAATATTCCACTTTCCATTCCGCGCAGAGCATCGTCAGCCTGCTCACCGGCACGGACCATTTCTTTTTCAGGTTCATGCAGGAAGCAAAATTCACGCCCGCCCTCATCCTGCACATCTTCCTCTTCCTGCTGGTCACGCCGCCCTGCTTCCTGGTCAACCTGCTGCTGTATTTCTCCGGCAGGGGCGAGGTGCTGCTGGTGGTGGCCGAGAAACCGCGCGACGGGAAGGCCGGATGAGCGATAAGCTGAAACTTTCCCTCCTGCTGGCCGCCATCATGGCGCTGGGCTTCGCCCTGCGTATCTACAAGATAACCGACAAAGGCTTCTTCCATTACGACGAGGCCTATTTCATGCTGGAGACCAAGGCCATTACGGAAGGCCTCAAAGAGATGAAGGGCAGCCTTAAGACCGGCCTGGACCTGGGCGCGATAAAAGGCCGCCTAATAGACCAAGGCTGCATTTTCCCGCCGGCCACCGCCCGGCCCAGCTACAATTTGCTGCTCGTTATCCCCGCGCTGATCACGGGCATGAAGGATTACTGCGTCTTCCTGCCTTCCGTGTTCTTCTCCACGCTGGCCGTCTGGCTGTGTTTCCTGCTGGCCAGGAAATACTGGGACACCCGCACTGGAATAACCGCCGCTTTCCTGGTGGCCACCTCGGCGTTCAACATCCTGTACTCCAGGAGCGGCTACGCGCAGACCACCGCCGGGGTCTTCCTGCTGCTGGCGCTGTACCTGTACCTGAAAACGCTGAGCAAGGACGCGGGGCCCAGGGAAGCCGTTATCGCCGGGCTGGCGCTCGGCTTCGCGGTCACCTGCCATTACGGGGTGCTCTTCAGCATGCTGGTGCTGTTCGGCACTGAAATATTGCTGCTGCTGCTCCGGTCCCACAAGCGGACCGTTAAAACTTTCTCGCTCCTGCTGCTCTCCTTTGGCGCCCCCATCGCGCTTTACGAGGTGCTGTACCGCCTGGTAAAGACCGGGCTGGGGGCGAGCATCTCGGAGATGAACTTCATGACGTATTTCCAGCAGTTCATCTATGTAAGCGCTAACGCCCCGCGCGACCTGTCGCCCAAGGCCCTGCTTGCCAACGATTACCTGTTCTACCCGCGCGAACTAATGGGCCACGACGGGTACCTGGCCGGGGCCCTGCTGCTGGCGACCGGGCTGTATTTCCTTGTGCGCGTCATAAAAAAGCGGGAGCCGGCGGAAGTGGTCCTTTACCTGCAGAGCTACGCCATGCTCGCTTTCTGGATACTGAATCCCGGCGAGGTCAAAGGCGGGCGCATCCTGATGCTTTTCCACCCGCTGCTGCTGCTGTTCGCGGCCAAGCTGCTGACGGACGCCTTCTCGGCCATAAAGACCAGCGAGAACAACCGCAGCGTCCTGCTCGCCTCTTTCCTGGTCCTGTTCCTGGCGCTGAACGCCGGGACCACCCTGGCCGTGATCAACACCCGGTCGCTTTTCCGCGATATGGCCGACAGGCTCAAGGGCGGCGGCGTAACCGACGTGGCGGTCTTCACCAACTGGCCCATCTGGCAGTTCCACTTCGGGCACAAGATCTGGGCGAACCTGGACCGGATAAAGAACGAAGGCGAACTGGCCGGCTACTGCAAAACCAAAAAAATAGATTACCTGGTGCTGGACTACCGCGTGCCCCTGCAGAGCAACCCCGCCCGCGGCAGCGATTACAGCTTCCTCAACCGCATAGCGGCGGAAAAGCCGCCGGAATTCGCCGTCGGCGTGGACACCTTCCGGGAGAACCTGGCTTTCTACGGTAATTTTTTCACTCCGGTAAAGCTGTTCGAGACCGGGAACCCGCCTTACCTGGATAAAATAAAGATCTACAGGATCTCCAAGCTGTGGCTGGCGGCCGGGAAAGAGCCGCCGGGACAGCGGGCGAAGCGATAGTTTAAGCACCCGCATTTTTGTAGAATTACTTTTGCAACCTGTCAGGAAGACGACGCTACACGGAAATGAGCATAAAAATACTGGGGATCTCCGCTTTTTACCACGACTCCGCCGCCGCTCTCATTGAGGACGGCGTGATCACCGCCGCCGCGCAGGAAGAGCGCTTCACCCGCAAGAAGCATGACCCGGGCTTTCCCGGCCACGCCGTAAAGTTCTGCCTTAAACAGGGCGGACTGTCCCTGAAGGACCTGGATGCGGTGGTCTTCTACGACAAGCCGCTGCTCAAATTCGAACGGCTGATGGAGACCTATTACTCCCTGGCGCCCAAAGGCTTCTATTCTTTTCTCTCCGCGGTTCCCGTCTGGGTAAAGGAAAAAGTCTTCCTAAAAAAGATGCTGCGCGACGGGCTGGCGAAAGCCGGCGGCCAGGACGCCTCCGGCGTCAAGTTGCTTTTCACCCCCCACCACCTGTCGCACGCGGCCAGCGCTTTCTTCCCCTCGCCCTTCGAAGAGGCCGCCGTGCTCACGCTCGACGGCGTGGGGGAATGGGCCACCGCTTCCATCTCGCACGGCAAGGGCAACAGCGTGAAGATGCTCAAAGAGCTCAAGTTCCCCCATTCGCTGGGGCTGCTTTATTCGGCCTTCACCTATTACCTGGGCTTCAAGGTCAATTCCGGCGAATACAAGCTGATGGGCCTGGCGCCCTACGGCAACCCTGACTCCGAGCGGGTAAAGAGATTTGAAAAGCTCATAACTGAAAAGATGATAAGCGTAAAGCCCGACGGCTCCGTCTATCTCGACCAGTCTTATTTCAATTACGCGGCCGGGCTGACCATGACCGCCGACGCGCGCTGGCAGGAACTGTTCGGCTTCCCGCGCCGCCAGTCGGAGGGCGAGCTTTCGCAGGAGCAGTGCGACCTGGCCATGGCCATCCAGCACGTGACGGAAGACATAGTGCTCAAGATGGCCGCCGAGGCCCGCCGCCTGACCGGCGCCGAGAACCTGTGCCTGGCCGGCGGCGTGGCCCTCAACTGCGTGGCCAACGGCAAGCTGCTGCGCTCGAATATTTTCAAGGAGCTGTGGATCCAGCCCGCGGCCGGCGACGCCGGCGGCGCGCTGGGCGCGGCCCTGGCGGCCTATCACATGTACAAGGACGCCCCGCGCAAGGTGCAGCCCGGGCAGGACTCCATGCAGGGCTCCTACCTGGGCCCCGAGTTCTCCGAGCAGGACATCGTCCTGTCGGCAAAAAAATACAAGGCCGTCTACACGCGCTACCATGATTTCGGCGAGCTGACCGCGAAGACCGCCGGCCTGCTGGCCACCGGCAGCGTGGTGGGCTGGTTCCAGGGCCGCATGGAGTGGGGCCCCCGGGCGCTGGGCAACCGCACCATCCTGGGCGACTCGCGCGACCGCGACATGCAGAAGCGCCTGAACCTGAAGATAAAGTACCGGGAGGGCTTCCGCCCCTTCGCCCCGTCGGTGCTGTGGGAGCATACCCGCGAATATTTCGAGATCGACACGCCCTCGCCTTACATGCTGCTGATAGCCGACGTGGCCAAAGCGCGCCGCAACCCGCTGCCGGAAGGCTACCACGAGCGCGGCGTGAAGGAAAAGCTTTACTTCGTCCGGTCCGACGTGCCCTCTATCACGCACCTGGACTATACCGCGCGGCTGCAGACCGTGCACAAAGAGACCAACCCCCGCTACTGGGAGCTGATCGAGGATTTCCGCCGGAAGACCGGCTACGGCCTGCTGGTGAACACCAGCTTCAACGTGCGCGGGGAGCCGATAGTCTGCACCCCGGCCGACGCCTACGCCTGCTTCATGCGCACCGAGATGGATTACCTGGTAGTAGGCGATTTCCTGTTCGAAAAATCGGCGCAGCCCGCCTGGCACGACGAGTCCGACTGGCGCAAGGAATACGGCCTTGATTAAGAATTTCCTGAAGAACCTCCTGCTCCTCTGCGTCGGCTGCGCCGCGGCTTTTCTGCTGCTGGAGCTGTTCCTGGTGTTCTACACGCCGCTGGCCTCCCGGGTGCGCGGCGGCAAGATCGTGCTTTTCCCCTACAAGCGCTACGTCATCGAGAACGACAAGTTCCCGGTGATGGATAAGCACATAGTGCGCTCCAACAATTCCCTGGGTCTGCGCGGCGACGAGCCGCCGGCCGATTACAAGGAGCATTTCTCGCTGATAGCGGTGGGCGGCAGCACCACCGAGGGCTTCTACCTTTCCGACGGCAAAAGCTGGCCGGAACAGCTGGGCCGCCGCTTCGAGCGGTCCTTTACACGGGTCTGGGCCAACAACGCGGGCATGGACGGGCATTCCACCTTCGGCCACGCGGTCCTGCTGAAGGATTACCTGCTCGCCCTCAAGCCGAAGGCCCTGTTCTTCCTGACCGGCCTTAACGACATGGGCCTGGCCAGCGCGGGCCCCTACGACGAACTGCTCACCGGGGACGGGCCGCGCCCGCTGGCGTCGAGGCTGTTCATCAAAGCCGCGCAGACGAGCCGGACCATAGCCCTGGCGCAGAACATCTATATGCACGCCATGGCCAGGAAAGCCGGCCTGGTGCACGCCCAGCTGGACCTGAAGGCCATGACGCCGGCGCAGGTCGGCCCCGAAGTGCTCAAGGCCATGCGCGCCAAACACGCCCCCTTCGCCAGGGCCTACGCCGGAAGGCTCAAGGGGCTGATAACTACGGCGCGGCAGAACGGCATAGAGCCGGTGCTGATAACCCAGCCGCTCCTGTGCGGCAAGGGCAAAGACCCCGCGACCGGTGTGGACCTGGTCCTGCTGCCCACCAACGACGAATTCGTGAACTGCGGGGTGCGCTGGCAGGTACTGGAGATGTACAACGACGCCGCCCGCGGCGTGGCCGCCGCGGAAAAGACCCCGCTCTCCGACATCGCCAGGGAAATGCCCAAAGATTCCCGCAATTTTTACGACCTGTGCCATTTCACTACCGCCGGGGCCGAAGCGCTGGCCGAGAACGTTTACAGGGACACCTGCCAGGCCATGGCAAAGCTGGCCCCGGGCGATTACAAAGGCGGCTGCCCGAAACGCTGAGGAGAACTATGGAATTTCTTAAAGACATCTTCGGACTGCTGAAGGAGCGGAAAAAATGGTGGCTGCTGCCCATCATCGTGGTGCTGCTGCTGATAGGCGGCCTGATCATGATGAGCGGGGGCTCGGCGGTAGCGCCCTTCATCTACGCCATCTTCTGAACCTATGAACCGCACGGAAACACTCAAGACCCTCAACGTCCTGGCCGCCGCGGCGCTGGCCGTATATTTTTTAGCGGAACGGCAGTGGCTGCTCTACACGGCCTTCGCGCTGCTGCTGCTCAACCTGGCGGACAACCCGCCGGCCCGCTGGCTGGCCGCGGGCTGGATGAAGTTCGCGGAAATACTGGGCGCGGTCAATTCCAGGATAATCCTCTGGCTGATCTTCTTCTTCATCCTTACGCCGGTGGCTTTCTTCTACCGGCTCTTCAATAAACAGGCCGCGGCCCATTTCACCGCCGATCCGGGCGGGTCGCTTTTCGAGGATATCCCCGCGGACGCCTGCTCAAAGGAAAGCTTCGAAAAGACCTGGTAGCCCCGGCGGGCGCCCGGCGCGCCCGCATCCTATGCCCGAGATCAGCGCCCCCGCAGAACCCTATGTTCCCTTCCGGCAAAGGCTGGATACGCGCATCCTCGCCGCGCTGGCCGTCGCGTTCATCCTGCGCCTGGCTTACGCGCTGCATTCGGGCGACGCTTTCGCCTATCCCGACGAGGCCGAGTATCACGGCATAGCGCTTAACCTCCTTGCGGGCCCGTTAGCGCCGGACAGCTTCCACAACCGGGAGCCTTTCTACCCGCTGCTGGTCAGCCTGGTCTACCGCGCGGCCGGGGCGCATCCCGCGGCGGTGAAGCTGCTGCAGGCCTGTCTTTCCATGGCCGGCCTGTATTTCATCTACGGCTCCGCCAGGCTGTTGTTCAACCGGCGCGCAGCCGCCATCGCGCTGCTCATAGCGGCGTTCTACCCGTTCTCCGTGTTCTACGACGCGCGCCTGCTGCGCGAAAACCTGCTGTTCTTCTGGGCGCCGGCGATAATCTTCTTCTCGCTGCGGGCCTTCAGACTGGACGGCCGCTGCAGCTACGCCGCCGCCCTGTTCACCGGCCTGGCCGTACTGACCAAGACCATCCATCTCTTCTACTGGCCGGTCTTCATCCTGGCCGGCCTGCTGCTGGCGAAGCTGAGCCTGAAGCAGGCCGCCTTCTCCACGCTGATCCTGCTGGCCGTACTTTCCCCGCTGCTGCTGTTCAATTACGCCCACACCGGCACGGCTTTTCTTTCGCGCGGCCAGAACTTCAACCTTTACCAGTCGCTGGTGCTGCCCGACGCCGTGGTGGGCACCGACGAAGAGGCCGCGGCCATCATGAAGGACCCGGTGTTCGCTGAGGGCATAAAGCTGCCGCCTGCAGCGCAGGATAAATATTTTTCAAAGGCTACGCGCGCGGAGATAAAGGCGCGTCCCGGCAATTTCATCCACAAGACGCTGTGGAAGTTCGGCAAGCTGTGGCGCCCGGTCCCGTACAAGGGCAAGGGCTACGCGCATAACTGGCTGCCGCTGGCGCTGGTAAGCCTGCTCAGCGACGGGTGGCTGCTGCTGCTGGGCCTGTACGCGGCCCTGAAGCTGGCCGGGCGCTGGCGCGAGCTGCTGCCGGTCTACGCCTACGTGGCGGTCTTCACGGCCATCTATTCGCTGTCCTGGAGCCAGATCCGGTACCGCCTGCCGCTAATGCCTTTCTTTATCATTTTCGCCGCCTTCCTTATAGACACCTGGCTACCGCGCAAAACCAACCGTTAATTATCTCCGGGCTATAAAATTGAGAGCCCCCGCAAAACGGGGGCTCTTCAATTGGCGCACGGGCCAGGGTACTTGTGACCGCAGCTTCATCGGGGCGAACCGGCAAACCAGGGCGCATTAGCGCCGCAGACCGAGGGCCGGAACACCAACCCGGGAGCAGGACCGCCGCAGGCGGGCCGCCAGACCAGGACCCCGGCAACCGCGCCGCCCAAAAGGGCGGGAGACGGGCCGGAGAAACACCCGGGAACGCGCCGCTAACTGACACAAGGAGCACCGCACCGCGCTGGCCGCGAACCGGGAGAGAAACCGCGCCGTGACCGGGCAGAACCCGGCGAACCGAACCGCTACACCGAGACCAGCTCGACCGCAACTCCCGAGAGCATCTCGACTACTCCGACGGCGCATGTAAGAGAACAAGACTACATAACGAGTATAACAGGTATACCTTGACTTGTCAAGGGGTAAATAAAATTATTTTTATTTTACTCCGATCACGTGTTTTTACGTCGGGCGTGCTCCGGGAATTATTTCGGACAGGCTTTTCCCAGCAGATCGAAGCAGGGGCAGCGCTGGTATTTTTCGTACACCAGCATGCAGGGGCAGTTGAAGAAAAGGCCGTAGGCGAACATGGCCGCTATCAGCCAGTTGAGATAATAAAAGCCCCCCCACGCGCCGCCCAGCGCGAAGATGAGAACCAGCATAAAGGATTTGGACCGGTAAGAGAACGCAACCTTCTCCGGCTTCAGACTGTTGCCCAGGAGCAGGTGCAGCGTCAGCAGGAAGACCAGGCTGCCGGCGGTGATGCCCGACGCGATGGCGTAGACCAGGGCGGCCAGCGCGGCCAGCTTCACGGAGAACGCGGCGGGGCCCGAAAGGGAAGGGAAGAACATCCGCACGTTATTGCGGTACATCTCGTAACCCGGGCTGGCAGCAAGCATCGCCTCTTCGGCCCGGGCCCGGGCTACCATCATCGGGATGAAAATAAGCCCCGTTACCAGCAGCGCCGCCAGGTTGAAGGCGGCAAGGCCCAGCCCCACGCACCACAGTATGAGCGAGCCGTACATAGGGTGCCTGGCCAGGGCATAAGCGCCGGAGGTAACTATCTCATGCTCCTTCTGCAGCTCCGGCTGGTCGGACCAGAACCTGCCTATGCTGACCTTGGACCAGACATGCCAGGCCGAGCCGTACAGGACGAGGAACAGCCCCGCGCCGTAGCAGGCCCATTTAAGCGGGCCGCCCAGGGTAAAGGGCACCAGGCGGTTGTTGATGAAAATAAAAATGAGCAGCACCGCCGCCGACATGGTCAGGGTGGCCACAAAGTGATCGCGCTTCTTTTCGGGGAGCTGGCCCAGCTCTTCGTTCCGGCTTTTAACGCGGAACTTGTACACCACGCTGGCCAGCAGGACGAAAGCCGTAAGCTGCAGCAGGTACAGCGTTCCCAGTTCGAACCGGGTGAATTCCGGCCGGGGCAGCAGCTCCGCCAGGCCGTTAAACGCTTGCGTGAACCGGGACATTGGTCCTGCTCCTTATTACCAGGCAGAAAACGGGGATAAAGACCAGGGCCAGCAGCTGGTAGGCCGTAAGCCCGGCGGCAACCCTGGGCTCGGTACGCAGGAATTCTATGAAAAAGCGCATGATCAAATACGACAGCGCATAGACCGGGAACAGGATGTTCCTGCCGCGGCCTTCCTTGAACAGCCGGTAAAGAATATAGGCCATGGCGAAGTTGAAAGCGCTTTCCGCCAACTGCGTCGGGAACCGCTCCAGCCCGAACAGGCCGCGGCCGCCGCAGCAGCCGTTAAAAAAGCAGCCGATCTTCCCGAAACCGGCGCCCAGAGGCAGCCCCACGGCGAAATTATCGCCGAAGCTTTCCCTGGTCCGCTTGAAAAGGAACTTATACAGATTTATCGCCAGGAAGCCGCCGAGGAGCGCGCCTAGATAACTTTTTCCCCTGGCGCCGAAACCGGAAGAGAGCCACAAAGGGACCTGCGAGCCCAGCATAGCCCCGGCCAGCGCAGAGATCACGGCCGGGATATCCCGCTTCCCCGTTCCTAAAGCCAGCTTCCTCGACGCCAGAACGGCGGCGTACAGGCCAGCCATGGAAAAAAGGGCGTAAAGGACCATGCGTCAGGCCTGGCCCTGGTCCCCGTCGCCCGGAGTTTCCCCTTTACCGTGCGGCTCCAGCCTGATCTTGTTGCCCAGCGCCTTCTCGCGCCCGAGTTTATAGGCCATGTAAATGCTGCCGCAAAAGACTATGACCCCGGACCCGGGCCCTATGAACCAGAGATAATCAGAATTCGCGGTACCGGTTGCCGCAAAAACTCCCACGCAGGTCAGCATCCCGACAAAAAGCCCAAGAGGCACAATAACCAGGGCGTAGAGCAAAGTGTACTTCACCGTAGGCCAACCCAATCCCTCGTCTTCCATATTCCCTCCCCGTCGCTTTCGCCTAAATTATTATATCCTTACGCCTGGCCTGCTCTCCCGCCCGGGGCTTCATATTTACTCTGCACGCGCTCATTTTCCAGAGCCTTGGCCATAGCCCTTTCATGCCCGAGCTTATAGGCCAGGTAGAGGCTGCCGGAGAAGACCGCGGTGAACAGCACTATCCCCAGGACCAGGCTGCCCGCGTTGCCGAAGCCGTGGGTCAGGCCATAGACGCCGGCGCAGGTCATGGCCGCCAGGAAAAGCCCCAGCGGCACCACGACCAGGCCGTACAAAAGACTATAATTCACGGTAGGCCAGAACAAGTTTTTGTCATCCATGATCCCCCCTAGAACTTTCCCTTTAAATTATTGTGCACGCAAAAAGGGACCACCCTGCCGCCGCCGGCGCTGACGCCGACGCAGCATTTCTTCGCCCGCTCGAGATCGAAGGTCTCGCAATCCATGAAATTCTTCACCATTATCCTCAGGACCTTCATGTTCTTGTCCGAGCTTTTGCCCGCGGCCGCCAGCCGGGCCAGGGATTTGGCGATAAGGTCCTTGCCCGTCAACCTGCCCAGGAAACATTTGCAGACATTGTCCTGCATGTATTCCAGCACGCTGCCGTCGAAAGCCACCCGGTTGGACAGCACCTCGGTGCATTTAGAATAGTCTATGTATTCCCCCAGCGACTCTATCTTCCCCTCCCGGCAGAACAGGAAGGCCAGCGAAGTGCAGTTCTCGTGGGAACAGGGCAGCGGGATGATATCCTTGTACCGCAGGAGCCCGCTGCCGGCCATGGCCTGGAGGATATCCTCCTGGCAGACCGTTTCAAGGGCGGTGGCATGGGCCGAGCCCTGCTTGGCCAGGCGCTGGAAAGTTATGCCGGAAATGTTCTCAACTTCGCAGGCTTTCCTGATAATAGCTGGGACCTCTTTGAGGTTTTCGCCGTAAACGGTAACGGCCAGGCAGATCTTTATGTCATCCGCGTCCAACTTGGTTATGACCTTTTCTTTGGCCTGGAGATAATTGCCCGCGCGCAGTTTCTCGCCGGCGGCTTCGTCGAAGCCGTCGAACTGGAGGTAAACTTCAACTCTGTCCTTGTTCTTTTTTATGGCCTGGTAGACCTGCTCGTCCTCCAGCAGGCGCAGGCCGTTGGTGTTTATCAGCACCCTCTTGATCTTTTTCGCGAGGGCCAGCTCCAGCAGCTTTTCGAATGCAGGGTGCAGGAGCGGCTCGCCGCCGGAGATCTGCAGCACGTCCAGCGCGCCGCTCTCTATCTCCAGCAGGGTAGCGAGCCTGGCCTGGAATTCTTCTGTGGAAATAAAGCCGCCGGGTTTGCTGCCGAAATAGCAGATGGGGCAGGCCATGTTGCAGGCGCCGGTTATCTCTATAAGGCCCGTGCAGATATGCTGTCTGTGGGCGCTGCACCAGCCGCAGTCGTCGGGGCAGACCGGTTCTTTTTCAATTTTGACCGCGGGCTTGAAGGGCTTACCGGGCAGGGAAAAGGTCTTATCCGAGAACCGCGCGGCGTCTTTAGAGATGAGCACCTTGAAATCGCCATGCTCCGGGCAGGTCTTGTGCAGGTAAACGTTAAACCCTTCTTCGCGGATATCGGCATCCACCTGCTTCTTGCAGGCCGGGCACAGGGATCTGGTCTTTCTTGTTCTCATACGGGGCTTTGGGCCGCCAAGGTTCAAATATACAAATTTAAAGCCATTGTTGTCCGACAGCCCCAGGCCCCAAAGTTACAGTACAGGCCGTTCCGATAAATCCTATAATATGGCTGGAAACAGTTTTACGGAGGGATCTTCAATGCGCGTTCTTATTTCATACCTGCCGTCGCTAGCCGAGGGCAAATACATTCCTATCAGCCAGCAGCGCTTCGCCAAGCCGCGCGCCGACGAAGAATCCATCTACCCGGTCATCCTGGCCTCCGGCGCCACCCAACTGCTGAACAACAATTTCGAGGTCAAGTACGTGGACTCCGTGATGCGGCGGCACTCCATGCAGGATTTCCTGGGAATAATAGCCGACTTCAAGCCCGACCTGCTGGTGTTCGAGACGAAGACGCCGGTGGTGAAGGACAACTGGAAAGCCGTGGGCCTGCTGAAGGAGAAATTCCCGGCCCTGATGACGGCGGCCTGCGGCGACCACGTAAGCGTGCTGCCCGAAGAGACCATGAAGAACAGCCTGGTGGATTTCGTCATCACCGGCGGCGATTTCGACCTGGGGATGCTGGGAATTGCGCTTTACCTGCGCGACCGCAAGCCCCTGCCCAAGGGCACCTGGTTCCGCGAAGGCGCGGAGATAAAGAACAACGGCCCGTACGAACTGCTCTCCGACCTGGATTCCATCCCGATGATAAACCGGGAAATCATCCCCTGGCACGAGTACCACGAGGCCTGGCGCCTGTACCCCCGCTTTATGTACGTAATGACGGGGCGCGGCTGTCCCTACCGCTGCACTTTCTGCTCCTGGCCGCAGATGCTTTACGGCGGCAAACTGCGCCTGCGCAGCGTGCCCAACGTGATAGCCGAACTGGAAGAGCTGATAAAGAAATACGACGTGCAGGAGATCTTCATCGACACCGACACCTTCACCAGGCCCCGCGTCTGGGTGAAGGATTTCTGCAACGAGATCATAAAGCGCGGCATCAAGCTGGTGTGGAGCTGCAACGGCCACGTGGCCGACGTGGACGAGGAGATGCTCACATTGATGAAGCAGGCCGGCTGCCGCATGATCAAGTTCGGCGTGGAGAGCTCGTCGCAGAAGACGCTGGACATCATCCGCAAGGGCTACACGCTGGAGCAGGTGCGCGAAGCCTTCAGGCTGTGCCGCAAGGTGGGCATTCACACGCACGCCACCATCATGATAGGCTTTTTCTGGGAGACCAAAGCGGACATGCAGGCGACCATAGATTTCGCCCGCTCGCTGGACCCGTACGAAGTGCAGTTCTCCGTGCCGATAGTGTATCCCGGCACGGCGCTCTACAAAGAGGCGCGCGAGAAAGGCTGGCTGCGCTTCAACGACGGGGAATGGGAAAAGTGGGACATGTGCTCCCCCTCCATGAAGAACTGCGAGATGTCCGAGGAAGAGATAGAGAAGCTTTACCTGGAGGCCTGGAAGGGCACCTACTTCAGCTGGCGCTTCATCCTGGGCCGCCTCACCGCGCTGCGCTCCCTGCGGGACATCTCCCTGGCCCTGCGCGGCTTCAAAACCCTGGTAAAAGGCCATATCCTCACCGGGAAATAACCGCGGAGTATCCGTAAAATAAAAACACCCGCGGCAAGCTGCCGCGGGTGTTTTTTTGCCGTTGCGCCGGGGCTCAATCAGTAGTGGGCGGGCAGGAGGTCCATTTCTCGCCGAAAGCCTTGAGCACCCGCACCTTCACTTCGACCTTGCCGGTCTTGCGGTTAAGGTTGTGGATGAAGCCCCAGATGATGCCCGCCGCAAAAGAGAGGTGCAGCAGCGGGAACAGGAGGAAGGTGAGCAGGCCCGCCGGCGACCTGGCCAGGAAGGTTTCCTGCAGGCTGAAGAAGGTCAGCAGGGCGGCATACAGGTAGATGGGGACCTGAAAAAGGAAGAAGGGCACGAAGGGCAGGGCTATGAGATAAACCAGGAACAGGAGCGGGATGAAGAAAAGATAATCCAGCGGCTGGTAATGCTCAAAGCCCTGGTCCACCTTGGCCCTGCCGTAAATGAAGATGGCCTTGATGTAGCCGCCCAGCGTGCTGCGCCAGTTGCGGTGCACCACCGCCTCCGGGTCGTAAAGCATGGCCAGGCCCTTGGCGTGCAGCCGCCGGAAGAACTCGTTCTCCTCGCCCGGGTACAGGTCCTCGCGCAGGCCGCCCTCCGCCAGGAACACGTCGCGGCGGATGCTGGCGTTGCAGAGCAGGAAATGTTTGTCGTTGGCCTCGCGCAGCTTGCCCACGGGCCGGTACTTCACCCTTATAGTGCAGCCGCCGAAGAGCGAGCCCAGCACCATATGGGAAGCCAGCGAGATGGCCGGCGCGCCTTCTTTCGCCATGGCTATGCCGGCCACCGCCTTCACAGCCGGGTCAGTATAATGCGCCACCACCTTGCGCAGCAGGTCGGGCGTAAGCTCGCAGTCGTCGTCCAGGAAATAGATGATCTCGCCGCCGGCGGCTTCCACGCCCCGGTTGCGCTGCTGGGAGGGCTGCCTGCCCTCCACCACTATAACTTCCATCTTTTCGGCTGGGTAATCCAGCGCGCCCAGGGAGCCAAGCATCTTTTCGCAGTTCTTACCGGGCGGGAAAGGGGTCAGGATGGTTATTTTAGGTTCGTGGTTCACGATTTCCCTTATAATGGGTCTAACTTCGATATTATACTAATTCAACCTATTATCCGCTCGGAACGGCAATTGCCTTAGCAAAAAAGCGGGGCAGGGGCACTACTCATGCCGACTAAGTAAAGTTCCGAATAGCTTCTAAATCCGGTAGTGGATTACACTTGTCTTAGACCGGTGTTCTTGGGGGCAGAAATGGGATCGATTCCAGGGGCCCTTGTATAGGGAGATCTCACGGTATTGCCTGATATCGCGGCAATTTTCCCGGGGGGCTGATGAAAAATATCAGTTTGTATAGCGGCAGGTTCAGCGTGATAGAGGGTGTGGGCTATTTTATTCTCCCTATGCCGTGGATCCCGGATCTGCTGCGGGGACACGGCATTCCTTACGATGTTTCCAATTTGACCGTTAAAATACTCCTGAGCGTGATGATGCTGATCTTTATCGCCCTCCTGCGCGATGTGCGCAGGAAAATAAACTCGCTTGATGTTCTTAAGCAGGATTTAGCCATGGCCGCTATTCACGACCTTAAGGGGCCGCTGACTTCCATAGTGGGAGTGCTGTCCGTCATCTCCGAACCGGGCACGGACCCGCTGACAAAAGAAGGGCTTCTCAGGATGGCCGTGAAGAGTTCGCAATCCATGGTAAAGCTTATACACACTTTGGTCGATACTGAACGCATGGAGACAGCCAAAATGATACTACAGCCGGAGGAGTTCGACTTGCGGCCGCATATAACGGAGTGCCTGGCCCCTTTCAAGACCTTAAGCGCTGATATGGGAGTAAAACTGGAACTGCTTGTGGCGGACGGGCTGCCTGCTATTTGCGCGGACAAGGACCTGCTTGGCAGGATCTATGAAAACCTTGTAATGAACGCTTTTAAATACTCCCGCCGGGGAGGAAAAATATGGGTAAGCGTCCGGGCGTTAGAAGGATCTTTTTGTTTTGAGATAAAAGACATCGGCAGCGGCATTTCCTCCGAATTTATAGACAAAGTTTTTGAAAAGTATTACCGCGTTGAAGGCAGGGAGCAGGATTCCCGCAAAGGCAGCGGCCTGGGCTTGTATTTCTGCCGCCTGGCTATAGAAGCCCATGGCGGGACGATAAGCATTAAGAGCAAAATAAACGAGGGGACCAGGGTATTATTTATGATCCCCCAGGGTTTAAATGCCGACGCCATAAAAAGGTCCCGCAGCGCCAGGGGGACGCTGGCAAGTATTTAAGTTGTTATTGACATTTCCCAGGTGGCTGATAAAACCTTAAATACTTGCCAGCGTCCCTTATCCTTCAATAATCTTCAGCATAGCCAGGATATAGTTTTTTTACACAGTCCGGACATATACCGTGGCTAAACTTTGCATCTGAATTATCCCTTACATAGGATTCGATCTGATTCCAATATCCCTTGTCATTCCTTATTTTCTTACAGGAAGCGCAAATGGGGAGGAGGCCGCTCAATAGTTTCACTTTAGACAGGGCATCTTTCAACTGAGCGATAATCGCGCTAAAGAGAATGACGATTACTGATCCATCAAGAAGCGGTGTAATGAAACCGGCGAAAAGAAGTTCGCCGCTAAGTTTCCCATCCCACAGGATATCTATTATCAAAACGATGATCTCGGAAAACACAATTGCAAAGACTATTCCCGAAGCAAGCAAGATCTTAGAATCTGACTTAATAAAAAGATCAACCATCCTAACCGGCAATTCGGGAGAGATACGTTTTCCCGGGTGGTTATTAGTATCGGCAGGATATGGTTTATTTGCGCAGTCCGAACACATGCCGTAACTAAACTCGGCCTCAGAATTATCTCTGATATATGATTCGATCTGATTCCAGTAACCCTTGTCATCTCTTATTTTCTTGCAGGAGGCGCAAATAGGAAGGAGGCCGCTCAATAATTTTGCTTTAGACAGCGCATCCTTTAATCTAGCGATGATAGTGATAAAGAAAAAGACGATCACTAATCCGTCAAGAAGCGGCGTGATGAAACCGGCGATAAGAAGTTCGCTGCTCAGTTTTCCGTCCCACAGGATATCTATTATAAAAACAATGATCTCAGAAAATACAATTGCAAAGACTATTCCCCAAATAAGCAAATTCCTGTGGTCTAATCTGGTCAAGAAATCAACCAGTTTTCCCCGCATATTGTCCGGGCGGACTGTAGGAGGCATAATCACGATTACCGAAAACTCGTGTGAGATCTTTCTATACCGTTGGCATGTAAATAATTTTGCATAAAACGCAGTGTGATTATCATGCGTTTTCTCCGGAGCCCCGCGCTTTTCTCTTCATCTGAAAGTTATAGAACACATCCCCTCCCGCTATAATAACAAATAAGAGTCGTTTTCCAGAATCCACAGCGAACATAAGCGCGGGTATCCACAGCATTCCCTGTGTTTTGATTGTGAGTTAACCGGTCAGTCTTCTGGCGAGGGCGGGGCTATTGGTTTTCTTGTTCCGGGTGAAACATTTTGCCGGGCCGCGTGTCATATCCAGTGCGGGGAGTTAAAAACAGCGGACGAGGTAAAGAATATGATGAAAAAACTTATAGAACTTGCGGCCGGGACCTTCGGGCGGGCTGCGGGCGGCGCTAAAGAGATACAATACAGATATATTTACCTGCTGCCGGAGTACGGCGCGGGTTTCAGCGCGGTCTGCCTGAGCTGACGGTTCAAAAATGCAAAATGAAGAAGGGCTATTAAAAAGAATAGCCGGCGGAGAAAAGGAATTTTTCGGCGAACTGGTGCTGAAGCACCAGGACTTCATTTTCAACGTGGTGAAAGGGTTCGTCAGGTTCGAGGAAGAGGCGCGCGATATCACGCAGGAAGTGTTCCTTAAGGCCTACGAGAACATAGACAAGTTCAGGGGCGACTCCAAGTTCTCCTCCTGGCTTTACCGCATAGCCTACAACCACAGCATGAACTGGTCGGAGCGCAAGGCCGGCCGCGAGACGCAGCTGGACGACAGCTTGGCGGAAACCATACCGGAGGAACCGAGCGCCGCGGACGAGCTGTTCGACAGGGAGCTGGTCCTCTCCAGGATAAAGGAGATAATAGAGGAGCTGCCGGTGAAGTACAAGATAGTCTTGAAACTCTATTATTTCGAGGAAAAGTCCTACCAGGAAACAGCGGATACGCTCGGCATCCCGATAAACACGGTGAAGATACAACTGCTGCGGGCCAAGGAGCAGGTAAGAAAGAAACTGGATTTTTAAAACAGGGTGAAACATTTCTGCGGTCTGCGTGTCATATAGAGTGAAAGGGCCGGAAAAGGCCCTGTAAAAAGGGAGATAGAATATGCTTAAAGGTCTTATAAAATTATCGTTACTGGCGGCGCTGGTGATCGGCATCGTGTTTATGATGCAGCACATCGGCCCGCTCAGCCCGGACACCAGGGTCATGCTGAAATACTTGGGCTTCGGCTTCCTGGGGCTGGCCGCGCTCGGCATAGTGTCCGTGACGATATTGGGCCTTACCGCCATAATAATGGGCATCTCCTTCGCCAAGGGCGCCGGCTTCTGGGCCGGGCGCCGGGAAAGGGCGGGCGGCTTTGTGGCGGAAACCGTGGGCGGCGCGCTTAAAGGAGCTTTCAGCGGCCTGAACGAGGCCGGCTCCTCGTCCTCCCGCAAGGTGGAGATATCGGTGGATAAATACAACTGGACTTCATTCAAGATAAAGACGCAGACCGGCGACCTGACCCTGGCCGGCCACGACCAGCCCGGGGCTAAAGCCTCCGTGGAACTGCTCGAGAAGGAAGAGGGCGACGCCGAGGCGTGCTTCGAGGACGGCGAGATAAAAGTGAAGTCAAAAAGCGGCAGAAAGGTCCTGATCGGAGACGCGACGGTCTTCCTCCCCTCCAGGCTGGCCGCGCTGTGCGCGGAAAGCGTCAACGGCGACATAGTGATAAGCGGCTTCGTGACCGAGGGCGCTTCGGCCTTCAAGGGCGTGAACGGCGACATCTCGGTCTCCGGCCTGAAGAACGGCAGCGAGGTTTCCGTGAAGACGGTCAGCGGCGACGTGGAGATAAAGGAATCGCAGTTCAATTCCCTGCTGACGCAGAGCATCAGCGGCGACGTCGTCATAACCGACTCAGCCGCGGAAAGCGCCGTCATAAAGACGGTGAGCGGCGACATCGACTACGCCGGCAGCGACATAAAGAACCCGTCGGTCAAGACGGTCAGCGGCTCGGTAACAAAATAAACGGACAGGGGGCTGGCCTTAGGGACCGCTATTTTTCGTTCGCGGGCTCGGCGGGCTTGCGCTTCACCGCCTCGATCTCCAGGGTGATCTCCACCGTCTCGCCCACCAGCAAGCCGCCGGTCTCCAGCACCTTGTTCCAGGTAAGGCCGAAGTCCTTGCGGTTGATGGTAGTGGTGGCCACGGCCGCCAGGCGCTCGCCCCCCCACGGGTCGATGGCCGGGCCGCTGCCCTGCACGTCGAGCACCACCGGCTTCGTGACGCCGTGCATGGTCAGCTCGCCGTGGAGCTTCCCCTTCATGTTCTTGTAGTTCGTGACCTTCAGGCCCTTGAAGGTGATGGCCGGGAACTTCTCCGCGTCGAAGAAGTCCGCGGCGCGCAAATGCTTATCGCGCGCCTCTACGTTGGTGTTGATGCTGGCCGTCTCGATGGAAGCCTCGGCCTTCCAGGCCTTGGTGTCCCCGGGCACGAACTCCAGGCTGCCCGTGAACTTGTCGAAGCGCCCGCTCACCTTGCTGATGGCCATGTGGGCCACCTTGAAGGTGACGGCGCTGTGCGCGGCGTCTATGTCGTAAGTGGCCGCGTACGCGGGCCCCAGCGGCCCCGCCAGCAGCAGAACGGAAACCATGTATTTTTTCATAACCCCTCCGTTCACCATTATACTTCTTTAAGCGGGGACGACCTCTTTGGCCAGGGCGCCCATATTCCCCAGCGCCGAGGCCGCGTGGGAAGGTGGGAAGGGGGACGCTGCCCTTTCAGCGAGCTAAGAGGCCACAACGGAGAGCAGTTCCTGCCGGGAGAACGGTTTTCTCAGGGCGGCGCGCTGGCTATCGTCGCCGGTCATAAGCAGCGCGCGGGCCGCGGGGGCTACCTGTTTCGAGAAGGCGAGCAGGTCCGCGCCGCAGCCGTCGCCGAGGTTAAAATCGGTCAAAAGGATGTCATAAGCGCCGCCGCGCATAAAGGCCAGGGCTTCGGCCGCGCTGGAGCAGGCCGTAACCAGGTATTTTTCCCTTGTGAGCAGGTAGGAACAAAATTCGAGCAGTCCGTGGTCGTCTTCAACAAGCAGAATACGTTCTTTCATCAAGATCTCCGCGGCCGGCGGAGGCCGGTCCCGTAAATTCGCTTCGCCGGCATCTTTCTGGATAACGCAAGGGAACCAGTTTTATTGCCGGGCGAACAGCGTCTGGCAATAGTATACACGGGGCACATATCCGTTTTTTTGATTTATCGTTAACAATTCATTACCGCCGGCCGACGGATAGCCGGTCGGCCTTAGGGCGAGGGCGGGTCTAGCGAGGTTTACATTAAATCCGGAGTTAGATAGAATTTGAATATGGCTAAAAGATCCGGAACCGACAAGAGCGCCTGCACCAGGGAGAAAGCCGCCGAAGCCGCCACAAAATTAGTGGCCAGGCACGGCTTTGCCGAAACCACTTTCAAGATGCTGGCCGATGGACTTGGAGTGAGCGAAGCGGAAGTCCTGCGCCACTTCCCCAACAAGAACGCCCTGATGCATGAGATGGTACAGACCATGATCCGGCACAACCACGCCGTCGTGGACGGGCTGCTCCGCGCCGACGACGACGCCGGGTACCGCCTGCTGAGGCACTGCGTGGGGAACGTCGTCTGGGCGCTGCGCAACCGGGGCGCCGGGGCCCAGATACTGATACTCCTCTATTCCCTGGCCGGCCGCAGGAAGGAATTCGCCGACACGTTCGACCGGATGACGGCGGGCGGGCGACAAAGGATACTGAAGCACCTGATGGCCGGCAAACGCGAGGGGATGTTCCATTTCACCAGCGATCCCGCCACCATCGCTGAGCTCCTGCATCACAGCCTGTTCGGCGCCATGCTTTACGCGGCGGCCGCCCCGGAGGGCAGCGTTAAGGAAGCCGGGCTGGAAGCCGCGTGGATGAAGGTGATCATCGCGCTGACTAATTACGACGGGCAGCCCACCCGGCCGTAACTTCGGGAGACAGTGGACGCTGCCCCACCCCGCGGCCGCGCTATTGGTATAATATAAGGGAAATGCTGGAAACCGGAACACTTATTATCGGCGGCGGGCTGGCGGGGCTTTCGGCGGCGAAAGGCCTGGAGCGAAAAAAGCCCTACCTGATAGCGGAGCGGGAGAACCGCGCCGGCGGGCTGGCCGCCACCCTCAAGAAGGGCGGCTTCCATTTCGATTATTCCGGCCACCTGCTGCACCTGCGCTGGCCCAAGACCAAAAAGCTGATACTGGACGCCCTGGGCCGCAACTGCGGCCTGATCAAGCGCGACGCCCGCGTCTACACCCACAAGAGCTGGACCCCGTACCCTTTCCAGGCTAACCTCCACGGCATGCCGGACAAGGTCAAGGCCGACTGCGTCAGCGGCTTCCTGGCGGCCTACAATGCCAAGTGGCAGGCCGCAAGCGAGCCGGAGGTTTTCTCCCGCTGGACCAACCGGGTCTTCGGCGGCGGCATCTCGAAACATTTCATGCTGCCCTACAACGGCAAGCTCTGGCAGTACCCGCTGGAGCGCCTCACCACCGAATGGTGCGCCCCTTTTGTGCCGGTCCCCAAGCCCGAAGAGATCATAAACGGCGCTTACGGGAAAAAGACCTGGACCATGGGCTATAACACGTCCTTTTATTATCCGAAGCGCGGCGGCATCGGCGCGCTGTCCACGGCGCTGGCCATGACCTCGCGCGGCCTGCGCCTGGGGCTGGAGGTGGAAAGCGTGAATTTGCGCAAGCGCGAAGCCATGATACGCCATTTCGGCCCGGTGCGCTTCAAGCGCCTGATTAACACCTCGCCGCTTAACGACTTCATCGCCCGGACGCAGGACGCGCCGGCGGCGGTGAGGAAAGCCGCGGCCTCGCTGAGGCACAACACCGTCTACGTGCTGAACCTCGGGGCCAAAGGCGTAAAGAGCGATATGCACTGGGGCTATTTCCCGGAAGAGCGCTTCCCGTTCTACCGCGCCGGCATCGCCAGCAATTTTTCCAAACACCTCGCGCCCAGCGGCATGGCTTCCTTTTATATCGAGATAGCCACCGACGGGCGGGCCCTGGACCTGGCCTCCGCGGAAACGGAGATCATACAAGGCCTCAAGGCCTGCGGCCTTATAGAGAGCGCCTCCCAGGTAGTGGAAAAGCTCTGGCTCAAGATCCCCTGCGCCTATGTCATCTACAACCGGGAAAGGGCGAAGGCCCTGCCCTTGATCTGCGACTGGCTCAAGACCCGCAAGATCCAGTCCATCGGCCGCTACGGCGCCTGGAAATATTCCTTCATGGAAGAAAGCGTGAAGGAAGGCCTGGAAGCCGCCGGCAAGATCCTGCACGGATATTGATGGAACCGGGGAACCCGAAAAAGAATTCCCCTGCCGCGGCAGGTCTCCTGGCCTGCCTCTGCTGCCTCGCGCCCGCGGCCCGCGCGGCCCAGCCCGGCCAGACCGTGGCCTCTTTCCTTAAATTCGATCCCAGCCCACGCGGCTCCGCCATGGGCGAGGCCAACGCCGCCACCACGCAGGACGCTTATGCGGCCTGGTGCAACCCGGCCGGCCTGGCCGCGCTTGAAGTCCCCGAGCTGGCCGCCGCCCAGGAAACCTCTTTAGCCGAAGTCAGCAACCAGTACGCCTCGTTCGCCTACCCGCTGAATTACGGTTCCACCCTCGGCGTGAGCATCACCCGCCAGAGCATGGCCGCCTTCCAGGGCTACGACGCGATGGGCGGCTATACGCGCCTGCTGGAAGCCTCCGCCACGTCGATAGCCGCCTCCTACGCGCGCACCCTGCTCAAGGACGAGGTGGAGCACCCCGTCCTCAGCGCGGGCGTGAGCGTAAAAAGCATCTCGGAGAAACTGGACAGCGCTTCCGGCAGCGCGCTGGCCATGGACCTGGGCGTCATCTACCACCTGCGTCCCTCCAAGTATTGGATGAAGAACACCCCGGCGCAGGAACTCCGCGTGGGGCTGGCGGTAAAGAACCTCGGTTCCGACGTCACGTTCGACAAGACCAGCTTCCCGCTGCCGCAGGCCAAGGTCCTGGGCCTGGCCTGGATATCCCACCCCTCCGGCGCGCATACGCTGACCGTCTCGCTGGACCAGACGCTTTCGAATTACGCTAAATACGGCTACAGCGCCGGGGCCGAGTACTTCATGTTCCAGCTTATCTCCCTCAGGGCGGGCTATATTTCCGCCCGCGACACCGGCACCGGGGTCTGCCTGGGCGTGGGCTTCCGCCTTTCCTTCATGGACCTGGATTATTCCATGTCCCCCTTCGGCGAGCTGGGCACCACGCAGAAGCTGGGCGCCACGCTGCGCTTCGGCACCGCGCGCTCCAAGCAGCCCCTGGCCGGCGCCACCGCCCGGGTAGCGCGCGCCGGGGTCATGGCCCCCAAGGAGAAGATAGAGGCCCTGAAGCTCTACGCCAACGACTACATCGAGCTGGCCCGCAGGAACCTGGACGGCCGCGAATACACGCTGGCGGTGGACAACCTCAACAAAGCCTTCAACCTGGAGCCCCGCCTGATTGACGGCCCCTGGGGGAACAAGTCTGTCCGCCTGGAGGCCCTCAACAAGCGGCTGCAGCTCAGGGACACCCCGGTGCGCGAGAAGAACTTCCAGAAGCGGGAGGAGCAGTCCAACGTCGCCCACGAAGCGGTGGTCGCCTATATCGAGGGCCACGAGATGAAGGCCTTCCTGCTGGCGCATGCGGCCCTCGGCGCCAACCGCCGCGGCGACGCCCTCTTCGAGGAGCTGCTTTACAACCTGGCCGACCTCACGCGCAACGGCGTGCGCCGCGACGAGATCATGCCCAAGATGGTGCTGATCAAGGAAAAGCTCAAGAAGGCCGCCAAGGGCTTCTATATCCAGCAGTTCGACCTGGCGGCCAGGGAATGCGAGGAAGTGGTGCTGCTCGACGAGACCAACCCGATAGGCTGGACCCGCCTGGGCTCGGCCTATTATATGATGGGCGACAAGGCGAAGGCCCGCAAGGCTTACGAGAAGGCGCTGCAGCTCAACCCGGGCGACGCCGTCACCCGCAAGTTCATGGACGAACAGGGCTGGAAGCCGGGCCCGCCCCCGGGCCAATAGGCCTACAAGATACGGGGCATTACTGCCCTTACGCGCCCGCGCCTTTCCTTATATAGTATTACGGTAAGCAAAACAGCAGGGGAGGGCGCCGGACAAATGAAAAAATTACTCTTAGCCGTTATCTCGGTCTCGTTCGTTTCCTCGGTTTCCGCAGCAGACTTTTCACTCAACAAACTCAATGTCAAGAATGTCGGCCTAAAAGCCGAAGGCCTTGTCATCCCGTCGGTGCCCGCCCCCAAACAGGATACCGCCGTGCCCCAGGACCTGGTGAACAAGTTCACGCAGGTAAAGAACGACCTGTGGCGTCTGCAGAGCGACACCACCTGGCTGCGCTCGGACATCAACCGCCTGGAAAGCGAAGCGCTCAGGATAACGCAGAACAACTCCAACCCTTTTTTCCAGAACGACCTGCGGCAGATGGCCAGCGACATGAGCCGCTACGACAGCGACGCCCAGCGCATTTCTTACGCGGTGAGCGGCCTGCTCTCCGTGGCGCAGAAATCGCCGGAGCTCAACAAGCTGGCGCAAGATATGGACTGGGACGCCCGCACGCTGCTCAACACCATGCAGTTCGACGTGGAGCGCTCGGCCCAGAACCTGGAGAACACCGTGCGCCGCCTCAGCCCCGCCCTGGTGGGCTACGACGCGCAGTGGAAGGCCATGGACATCACGCGCTACAGCCGGGACCTTACCTGGAAGCTGCGCACCATCACCAGCGACATACGCACCCTGCTCTCCAGGACCCAGCCGTAATTATCAGGCAGCCCTAAATAAAACCGCCCGGCACTTCTGCCGGGCGGTTTTTTCTTTACGGGCCTTCTATGAGGCCGGCCGGGTTACAGTATGCCCGCTTCCATCATGGCTTTCTTTACGGCCGGGCGGTTGCGCTCGGACAGCGGGGTCAGGGGGAGCCGGGGCTCGCAGGCGCACAGGCCCATGAGGGAAACCGCGTACTTCACCGGGATGGGGTTGGTCTCGATAAAAAGGGACTTGATCAGCGGGAACAGCTTGTGGTGCAGCTCGGCCGCCTCCACCGTCTCTCCTTTAAGGAATTTGTCGCACATCTCCGCCATTTCTGTGGGGGCGATGTTCGACACCACCGAGATCACGCCGCGCGCGCCCACCGACATCATCGGCAAGGTCAGGGCGTCGTCGCCGCTCATCACGGCAAAATCCTTGTCCAGGATGTTTATGATCTCGCTTACCTGGTCGAGGCTGCCGGAGGCTTCCTTGATGCCGATGATATTGGAGAATTTCCGCCGCAGGGCCATCACCGTGGCCGGGGCCATATTGACCCCGGTGCGCCCGGGGATATTGTAAAGGATGACCGGCAGGCGCGTGGCGCGGGCTATGCCGGAAAAATGCGCGGTAAGCCCGTCCTGCGTGGGCTTATTATAATACGGGACGATGGCCAGCAGCCCGTCCACGCCGGTGGCCGAAACTTTTTTCACCATCTCGATGGACCTGGCGGTGGAATTGGTGCCGACTCCGGGCATGACCGGCACGCGGCCCTTTACCTCGTCCACGGTCAGCTTGATCACGTCCATGTACTCTTCGGTGGAAAGCGTGGCGGCCTCGCCGGTGGAACCGCACGGCACTATGCCCGAAACCCCGCCCTTGAGCTGGGCGCGCAGCAGCCGCCGCAGGGCTTCCTTGTCCACCTTCCCGTTCTTGAAAGGGGTGATTATCGCGGTAAAACAGCCTTTAAGTTCAAGCATGGTCCCTCCGTTAAGCTGAGATATTGCCTTTGAAAATTAGTTTCGCCGGGCCCTGTATGTATATCGCGCGGGCGCCAGCCCCAAAAGGCTTCAGCCACACGCGGAACTTTTCGCCGCTGCGGGAGTTCAGCGATACCGGCGGCTTCACGGCGCCGGCCAGGGCCAGGGCCACGGCGCTGGCCGTTATGCCGGTGCCGCAGGCCAGCGTTTCGTCCTCTACGCCGCGCTCGTAAGTGCGCACCAGCACGCGGCCGGCGCTCACTTTAACAAAATTGACATTGGTCCCTTTCGGGCCGAAGGCCTTGTTATGCCGCAGCGCGCGGCCCAGGCCCCGCACGTCGGTCCCGGCGAGGTCGCTAACGGGGACGACGGCATGCGGCACGCCGGTGTTGAGGAAATGCACGGTCTTCACCCCGGCCGGGTATTTGCCCCCGAGGTCCAGCGAGACCGCGCCCACGTCGGGCATGCGCATCCTGACGCTTTCGCGGCCCGCTACCTTGACGGGAAGGACGCCGCTCAGGGTCTCCAGGCTGAATTCTTTTTTCTTCATCAGCCCGGCGCTGTAAGCCCACCAGGCCGCGCAGCGCGAGCCGTTGCCGCAGAAAGCCTCGGACCCGTCGGAATTGAAATAGCGCACGCTCACCCGGCCGGCGCCGGCTTTATTTACGAAGAGCAGGCCGTCGGCACCCACGGCCGTCCCGCGCGCGCAGAGCTTCACGGCCAGTTTTTTAAGAACGGCGGAAGACAGCCTCCCTCCGCTTAACAGCACAAAATCGTTGCCCGCGCCTGACATCTTCCAGAAAGCTATTTTTTGCACGGCCACACTCCCCCGTTCTTCAGGCATTCCAGAAAGGACCCGGCCAGCTTGGCGGTGAACTGCCCGCCGTTGGCCTCCGCTATGGCGAAAAAGGGCTGCGCCTTTTCCTTCTCGCCCCGGGAATAGAGC
This sequence comes from Elusimicrobia bacterium GWF2_62_30, assembly GCA_001799995.1. GTDB lineage: Bacteria > Elusimicrobiota > Elusimicrobia > Elusimicrobiales > UBA9959 > UBA9959. The sequence continues at coordinate 136,598 of MGUK01000095.1, read as the reverse complement.
GCCAGCGCTTTTATAGTTGCCGCCAGGGCGTCGGCCTTGTCCTCGGAAAGCGCGGCGTCGGCTGCCTCCGCGGCCTGCCCCTGACGGCCTCCAAGCAGCAGGTAAAGCGCCCTTTCGAGGCGGACGCCCCGCGCGGGCCCGAGCTTCAGCGCTTCGTCCAGGCTCAGCACCGCGCCGGAGTAGTCCCCGCGGCCGGCCAGGATGCGGGCCTGGTTCACGGGCCAGAAAACCGAGAGCGGCTCGCGGAGCCTCCCCTGTGAGGCGATGAAGGAGGCCTCTCCCCATTCCCGCTTCTTGAGCAGGCACCGCGCGTATTCACGCATCACGGCCGGGTCGTTAAAATCCTGCAGCACCACGGCCAGGGAGTAGAAGTCCCTGGCCCGGCCGAGGAACCCCATCCCGGAGTAGGCGCGGGCCAGGCCTACATTCGCGTCTATCTCGTCCTTTTTGAGGTCGAGCGCCTTCAGGAAAAGCGGCGCCGCGCTGTCGTAGAAACCGGCCCTGTTGTAGATCTGCCCCAGCCGCAGGGCGAAGAAGATATTATCCGGGTACAGCCCGATGGCCACCTTGTAAAGGCTTATGGCCTTGTCGGTAAGCCCGCCTGACTCGTAGCAGCGGCCGAGGTAGCCGTAGGCCGCCTCGCGCAGCCGGCGGGAAGGGTTCTCCATGAGGAACCCGTCATAATCCCGCTGCACCGCGGCGCAGTCCCCGGCGTTAAAGGACGCCCGGAGCGATTCCAGGCCGGCCAGCGCCCTGTTATCCGAGTCCCCGCCGAAGAAGAAGGCAAAGCACTGCGACGGCAGCAGGAGCAGGAGGACAAGCGCCGCGAGCCTCATAGTTTCTCCGCCAGGCGCGGGCCGGAAAAGATAAGCAGGGCCTCTTTGGCGGCGTCTATCCGCCGTGAAGCTTCCATGACGCCGGCCTCCCCGGCGTCGCCGCAGCGCTCGAAATCAGCCACCGAGATATCGGTTACCACCGGCTTTATGACGAAATCCGCCTTTTTCTCCGCCGAGCGCGCCAGCAGGGACCCGCGGATGTCTATCACCTGCAGCAGCGACATCAGCACGTTCTCCGGCATCCTTTCGGCCGCCCTGTCCGTAACGCTGGCCAGCACCCAGTCGGCCCCCAGGTCGCGCGCCGAGTCCACCGGGATGAAATCCACCACGCCGCCGTCCACCAGGTAGCGCTGCCTGTATTCCACCGGCGCGAAGATGCCGGGCAGGTTGACGCTGGCCCGCACCGCCGGGGCCAGTTCCCCCTCGGTGAACACTATCTTCTCGCCGGTGCGGATATCCATGGCGGAGCAGGCGAACGGCTTTTCAAGCTTTTCAAAGGTAAGGGCGCCGAAACGGTCCTGGATGAATTTGTTGATATGCGCGGGGGTCAGCAGCTTGTCGCTGATGAGCAGCCGCACCAGGCCGATGCTCCGGAAATCCCTGGAGACTTTAAGATCGGAGGCTTCAAGGCCGAACTTCCAGATCTCTTCCACGGACAGTCCCGAAGAGTAGAGGGCGCCGATAAGCGCGCCCATGGACGTGCCCGCCACGTAATCCACGGGAAAGCCGGCGTATTCCAGGGACTCCAGCACCCCGGTGTGGGCGAAACCGCGCGCCCCCCCTCCGGAGAGGGCCAGCCCTACCGTGGGCCTGGCGGGCGGCTTGGCCAGCGCCAGCCTGGTCCAGAGCGCGTCGCGCAGTATTTCATCGTCGGAGTCCTGCGCCGCGCAGAACGCGGGCGACAGCAGCAGCAGGACCAGCAGGAGGTTGCGGGGAAATTTCATTATCTGGGGATATCGCGGCCCTGCGCCCACTCCAGGCGTATCCGGGCCAGAAGCTGCCTGTAGACCGCCTCCAGGCAACCGCGCTCCATGTCGGCAACGGCGGCGGCGGCGCGCAGCGCCGGCAGCGGGTCCCGCGCGGAAGCCGCGCCGGCGGCGTAGTCCGCTTTCATGCGCTCCAGGCCGCTTTTTCTTTTTTGGGCCTCGTCCTGCTGGAAGAGCGCCTCTTTGTGCGCCGCAAAGATCTCGAAACGTATCCGGTCCTGCAGCTCAACGCGCTTGAGCTCGCCCTGGCGCTGCTGCGCTTTGCGCTGCCGCACCTGGGTCCAGATATCGTAGGAAAGCGGGAAATGTATGGCCAGCGAAGCCAGCCAGTTCTCGGAGCGCTCCGCGCTGTCCGACATCGCGGAGAATTTATAGGCGTCCACGTCGTAGCTGGCGCCGAGGTAAACGGTGGGGTTGCGGCGCACCAGGGCCATGCTCACCGCGATATCGTCCATCTGCGCCTTGTACATCTCGCTCTTCAGGTCCGGGCGGGACTCCATGGCGGTCACCAGGCTGTGCGAAACCTCTTCCGTTATCGGCAGGGGCTCCAGCTCCCCGTCCAGCTCCAGCTTGTAGCCCGGCTCGCGGTTTATAGTCCCCAGCAGTTCGGTGACGGCGGAATCCAGTTCGCTGCCGGCGGCGCGCACCCGGTCCGAAAAACCGGCCAGCAGGGCGCGGGCTTCAATGGCCTCGAGCGGGTTCTTAACGGATGAGAGGTCGAACGCTGACGCCCGCGCCAGCCACTCTGCCGCCGATCCATTGAGGCGTCTGCGGTAGAGCACCGTGTAAAAGGCCTTCTTCGCGGCCAGGGCCGCGTCGCTCCTGGCGGTCTCGTAATTGACCTTGGCCTGGTTGCTGGCGGTCTTGGCCAGCTTCAGCGTATTATCGTTCTTGCCGCCGGCGTAAACCGGCTGCAGGGCCGTGACGCGGAACGTGTAGAAGTTGCGCGGAATGGAGGGGTCTAGGTAGCGTTCCCCCATTTCCGGGCTCAGCACGGACGGGTAGGACAGGTTCACCCGGCTGGCGGTGGCGGAAAGGCTGAGCTGCGGCAGCGAGATGAACCGGGCTTCCTTCACCCGCTGCTTGGCTATAGTTATATCCTGCTCCGCGGCCAGCGCGGCGGGGCTGCTTCTCACCGCCATCTGCACCGCTTCGTCCAGCGTCAGCGCGCCGCCGGCCTGGGCGCGCGCGCGCTGCGGCGCCGCCAGGAGAGCGAACGCCGCCAGGAGCGGGCTTAGAATAGGATAGCGCATAACCCCCGGAAGACCCTCAGAGCTTGTACTGCGGCATTATTTCCCGCACTTTCGCGGCGACGGCTTCCGCCTTGTCCTTCATGCCGGCTTCGGCGGCTTCGGCGCGGAACTTCTCGTATTCCTTCGCCGTCTCGTGCATGGCGCCCACCATGTTGTTGAAATGCTCCTGCAGGTCCATGAGCTGGTCGCCCTGGCGCAGGTAGACGCGGTGCGTCAGGTCGCCTTCGGCCACGGTGGAACAGCTTTTCTCGAACTTGAAGATGGGGCCGGCCATGCGGTGCGAGACTACCGCGGACATTATCAGCACTATGCCCAGGTACATCACCACCTTGATGGCGAACATCGGGACCATCGCCCCCAGCTCCTCCAGCATGGGCTGCATCATCGGGTGGTCGTTTACCACCTTGGAAACGGTCCAGAGCACGTCGAGGCCCACCACGATGAAGGCCAGCAGCACGCTGGCGAAGATCAGCGCCATGTAGCGGTACTGCAGATGCTTCTTTATCAGTATGGTCTTGCGCTGGAACTGCGCGGGTTTGGGTTGTGTATTGTCTGCCATAAAGCTCCTTGAACCGATCGAGAATCGGGAATCATGAATCGGGAAAAATGGATTTTCCGCCAGATCCCCGATTCCCGATCCCCGACTGTTGCTAGAACAGCACTTCCATCAGGTCGAACCATTCCTTGGACACGGTCTTGAGCTCGCCGGTGGCCTTGGCCAGCGGCACGCCTACCACGTTGTTGCCGACCAGGGCGCTCATCTGGCCCCACTGGCCGTCGCGCACCAGCTCCGCGGCCTTGATGCCCACGCGGGTGCCGAGGATGCGGTCGAACAGCGTCGGGGCGCCGCCGCGCTGCAGGTGGCCTATCACGGCGGAGCGGGTCTCGAAGCCGGTCTGCTTCTCTATGAAGTGGGCGATGTGCTCGCCCATGCCGCGGTCCTTGAGGATGTGGTGGCCGAACTGGTCCAGCTCGTGCTTGGACTCGTCCGCCTTCTCGGCGGGCAGCACGGAGGCTTCGCTGGTAACTATCAGCGCGAAGCGCTTGCGGGCGTAGGCGGCTTTGATCTTCTCTATCATCTCGATCGTGTTGATCTTGCGCTCGGGCAGGCAGACGTAGTCCGCGGCCGAGGCGATGGCGGTGAAGAGCGCCACCCAGCCGGCGTGGCGGCCCATCACTTCCAGCACCATCACGCGGCGGTGGCTACGGCCGGTGTCTATCAGGGCCTCGGCCCCTTCCATGGCCTTGGTCACGGAGGTATCGAAGCCGAAAGTGTAATCGGTCGCGTTCAGGTCGTTATCCATCGTCTTGGGCACGCCGACGACGTTGAGCTGGTGCTCGCCGTAGAGGCGCGTGGCCACGCCCAGCGTGTCCTCGCCGCCCATCGCCACCAGCGCGTGCAGGCCCAGCTTCTTGAAATTAGCGAGGCACTTCTTAACGCTCTCCTCTTCCTTGAACGGGTTCGTGCGGGACGTGCCCAGCATCGTGCCGCCCCTCATGATGGCGTATTCCACCGCTTCGCGGTCCAGGGGCATGGAAACTCCGTTAACCAGGCCCTTCCAGCCGTCAACCAGGCCGACGCACTGGTAGCCGAACTTCTCCGCGGCGTACACGCAGCCGCGTATCGCCGGGTTAAGCCCCGGGCAGTCCCCGCCGCCTGTCAAGATCCCTATTTTCTTTTTCATGTATTTCTCCTTTAAATTAAGTTGCTCTCTGTCTTTCCGCGTCAAAAGCTCGTATTATAGCGCAGCTGCACGATGCGCTCCGGCTTGCGGGGCACATTCGCCTCGAATTCCCCGCTGCGCCCTATCTCGCGCAGCGCCATGTCCAGCTGGAAATAGGGCGTTATGTAAATGCGCATGCCGGCGTTGAAGCGGGACGGGTCGTCGGTATGGAAGACGTTGTCGTATTCCAGGATGAACGACAGCTTGTCCTCCAGCGTGTAGTTGGCCCCGACAAAACCGAAGAAGTAGCTGTTGTCGAAATCCGGGACGTTGAAGCCGCCGTGCAGCACGAAGTTGGAGATGCCGACCTCCTTGGAGCCCACCAGGTAAAGGCCCTTGCCCTTTTCGCGGTATTTCTTTACGTCCGGGTTGTAATAATAGCCCTGGCTGTCGTAGCCGAGCGCCACGGCCGGTACGTAGTAGCCGCCGTCGTAGAAACGGAATTTCACCTGGATCTCCGGCCGGCGCATGCGGATGGGGGAATCATTGCCGATGAGCTTGTCCACGGTCATGGTCGCGCCCAGGTTCAGGCGCTCCATAACGCCGAAGTTCAGCCCGCCCTGCACGCCCCCGTCGTTATAGAACCGGGTCTTCATCAGGAAACCGCCGTAATCGAGTATGCCCGCCGTGGGGATGTCCACCAGTTCGATATCCGGCATGACCACCGCTTCGCCCTTGGCCTTTTCCTCCTGGGCCAGTGCCGCGGAGGCCGCCAGGAGCATTACCGCAAGAACCGCGCTGATTTTTTTCATCATATACCTTCCTTGAGAGTTTTACTACGGTCTGACAGGAAAATTCAGATCCCCAGCGCCGCCTTTACCTTCGCTTCGAGGTCGGAGAGGGTAAACGGCTTCTGTACCGCGTCGCAGGCGCCGCTGAGCAGCGCTATGCCCCGTTCGCTGGCCACGTCGCGCGAAGTCATGATGATGATCTTCGGGCCGTCCGCGCCGTAGATCGACGAGATCTCGCTGGCCACGTGGTAGCCGTCGATGTAAGGCATCATCACGTCCAGCAGCACCAGGTCGAACTTCTCCGACTGCGCGGCCTGCAGGGCGTCCTTGCCGTTGACCTTGGCGGTCACATTGAAGCCCGCGCCCCGGAAGAAGGACTCCAGCAGGTCCATCAGGTCCGGGTCGTCGTCGGCTATTAAAATCCGCTTTCCACCTTCCATGTCTTGTCCCCCAGAAGTTTCTCGATTTCACGTAGCAGCGCGTCGGTCAGTCCCACTCGCTCGGTAGTCTCTATCATGTACGTGCCGCGTCCCTTGGCGTTGACCTGGAAATAGACCGGGCACATGCCGCCGCTTTTTCCCAGCGCCGTCTTCAGCTCATGCAGCTGTTTCTCGTCGAAAAGTATGCCCTCCGGCAGGTTCAGGATCAGGCCGCGGGCCCACTTGTTCATGGCGTCGAACAGGCCGTACGCCTCTTCGGCTATCAGCTCGAAATTCTCGGCGCCAAAATCGGATTTCTGGACCTTGCCGGTGACGACGACCACCTTGTTGAGGCCGAGGTGGGAGCCGTACAGTTTGTATTTCTTCGGGAACAGGCACACCCCCAGGTTGCCGGTCAGGTCCTCCACTTCGAACTTGGCCATCGCTTCGCCGGTCTTCTTGGTCTGCATGTTCTTGAACTGCGAGACTATGCCGGCCACGCGGACCATGGCGCCTTCCTCGAAACCGCCGGCCAGCACCTTCTCGGCCAGGGCGTTGGCCACCATGGAGAGATGGCGCCGGTAGCTGTTGAGCGGGTGCCCGGAGAAATAGAAGCCGAGCACCTCGTGCTCGAATTTCAGGATGGTATGCTCGCTCATCACCGCCGGCGCCTTTTTTTCCTCGCCGAAGAGCATCGCCTGGTTGATGTCGCGGGCGCCCTTGCCGTCGCCGCAGAAAGCGTCCACGGCGGCTATGGCGCGGGTGCGGGAGATCTCGGATTTTTCCGCCGGGTAGAAGGCGTCGAAAGCGCAGCCCCGGGCCAGCGACTCCATCACGCGCTTGTTGAGCTGCTTGGAGTCCACGCGCAGCGTGAATTCCTCGAAAGAGCGGTAAGGCCCGTTCTTGGCGCGCTCGGCCACTATCGATTCCACCACGCCCTCGCCCACGTTCTTCACGGCGGTAAGCGCGAAGCGGATGGCCGGCCTGCCGTTGTGGTCCTCGATGGAGAATTTCTTGAAGGAGCGGTTCACGCTGGGCCCGGCGATCTCTATCTCCATGTCCTGGGCTTCGCCTATGTAGGTGACCAGCTTGTTCTCTTTATCCTCGGAATTGACGGCGCTCTTGCCGATCTCGCTGGTGAGCAGGGCGGCCATGAACTCCACGGGGTAATTGGCTTTGAGCCAGGCGGTCTGGTAAGCTACCAGCGCGTAGGCCACGGAATGGGATTTGTTGAAGCCGTACTCGGCGAACTTCGCCATATCGTCGAAGATCTTGTTGGACAACTTGTTGGAAACATCGTTGAACTTCTTGCCCTGCTCCACGAACTTGTCGCGCATCTTCTCCATGACGTCGAGCTTCTTCTTGCCCATGGCCTTGCGGAAATCGTCGGCCTCGCTGGGCGTGAACCTGGCCATGCTCTTGGCTATCTCCATGACCTGTTCCTGGTACACCATGGTGCCGTAGGTGTCTTTCAGGATGGGCTCCAGGAGCGGGTGGTCGTAGGTGATCTTCTTGCGGCCGTGCTTGCGCTCCACGAAGGTCTCGAGCATGCCGCTGTTGATGGGGCCGGGGCGGTAAAGCGCCACCAGGGCCGCGATATCGCTGAACACCGTGGGTTTGAGGCCCTTCACCAGCTTCTTCATGCCTTCGCTTTCCAGCTGGAACACGCCGGTGGTCTTGCCCTCGCAGAGCAGGTCGAAGGTTTTCTTGTCGTCCATCGCTATGGAGTAGATGTCGAAATCTTTTTTCTCCGGCAGGGCGCGGATGAATTCGGAGGCGGTCTCGATGATGGTGAGCGTGCGCAGGCCGAGGAAGTCCACCTTGAGCATGCCCAGGCTGCCCAGCATATTGCCGTCGTACTGCGTGGTGATGACTTCCTTGTTGTTGCGGTTGGCCAGCGGGACGTAATCGGTGATGTCGTCCTTGGAGATGACCACGCCGGCGGCGTGCACGCCGGTCTGGCGGCGCAGGCCCTCCACCTTCAGGGCGATGTCGAACATCTTCTTGATCTTGGGGTCGCGCTGGTATTCCTTAAGTTCGTTGACCTCGTTGAGGGCCTTAAAAAGGGTGGCCTTGGGGTCGGCCGGCACCAGCTTGGCGATAGCATTGACGTCGGCCAGCGGGATGTTCATCACGCGGCCCACGTCGCGGATGGCGCTCTTGGCCTTGATGGTGCCGTAGGTGATGATGTTGGCCACGCGGCTGGCGCCGTACTTCTCGCGCACGTACTGCACCACTTTCTCGCGGCCGTCGTCGGAAAAATCGATGTCGAGGTCCGGCATGCTCTTGCGGCCGGGGTTGAGGAAGCGCTCGAACAGCAGGCCGTTGGGCAGCGGGTCCACGCGGGTGATGTCGAGAGCAAAGGCCACCAGCGCGCCGGCGCCGGAACCGCGGCCGGGGCCCACAGGCACGCCTATGGCGCGGCCGTGGTTGATGAAATCCATGACTATCAGGAAGTAGCTGGAGAAGCCCATCTTCTTGATGGTGTCCAGTTCGAACTCGAGGCGCTTGTGGTAGTCTGGCCCGGCGCCGGGGACTTTCTTCTTGAGGCCGGCGTCGCAGAGGTCCCTGAGGTAATAGAAATCGCCGTCGCCCTCGGGGTGTTTGTCCTTGTAGGCCTGCGGGATGTCGAAGGCGGGCAGGTGCAGCTTGCTGGTGTCGATCTTGATATTGCACATGTCGGCTATGACAAGGGTGTTCTTTATGGATTCGGGGGTGTGCGAGAAGAGCTTTATCATTTCGTCTGGGGACTTGTAATAGAGCTCGTGCGTGGTCATCTTCATGCGGTTCGGATCGTCCATCAGGGAACCGGTGGAGATGCAGATATGGGCGTCGTGCGCTTCCCAGTCTTCTTTCTTCTGGTAGTGGCAGTCGTTGGTGGCTACCAGCGGGATGCCGGTGCGCTTGGCTACTTCGATGAGGCCGGCCATGGCGGCGGTCTCTTCGGGGATATTGTGGTCCATCAGCTCGAGGTAGAAGTTGCCTTTGCCGAGGATGTCCTGGTACTGCATGGCCAGTTTGGCGGCTTCGTCCAGGCGGTTCTCGGCGCAGGCGCGGGCTATGTGGGACTTGAGGCAGCCCGATAGGCAGATGAGGCCGTCGGCGTGTTTGGCGAGTATTTCGCTGTCTATGCGCGGGTCGTGGTAGAAGCCTTCCAGGTAGGAATTGGAGACCATCTTCATGAGGTTGCGGTACCCGGTGTCGTTCTTGGCGAGCACGGTCATGTGGCCGTTGTCGCGGCGGCCGGTGGTTTTGTCGCGGTCTTTGCGGGAGCCTTTGGCTACGTAGCATTCGCAGCCTATGATGGCTTTGAGGCCGAGGGCTTTGGCGGTGAAGTAGAACTCCATGGCGCCGTACATGTTGCCGTGGTCGGTAAGGGCCAGCGCGTTGCCGGGGTGGGCGGCCAGCCCCTTGAGGAACTCGGAGGGGCCGCCGTGGCCGTCGGTGATGCGCAGCATCCCGTCGAGCAGCGAGTACTCCGAGTGGTTATGAAGATGTATGAACCCAGGTTGCATTAATTCCCAGACAAACAAAAATCTGGCGGCCCACCAGCTCCGCAGCCTTTAATTATATAAATAATTAACCCTCTGATGGGACCCCTCAAGGGGAAACAGCGCTATATTCGGATTAGACCACAAGAATCCGGTCGGGGGCCTACCGCGTGGGGCGGGCTATCAAAACGCGCTCGGCACACCGTGCCTCGCTCTTCCTCCGGCCTCGGCGCTATGCAAGCCTCGGCCTCCGGACGGTTTTGATACCCCGCCCCCCGCGGTCTCCCCCTCCGTCAGCTCAAATTGCCAGGAGGGGACGCTGACGGTTAAGCGGACAGGGTGCGCAGCCAATTGGCTGCGCGCACGATAGAGATCCCGCCGGTTTCCTGCTCGTTGCGGGCGTTGTGCACCAGCTGCACCGCTTTTACGGTTTTGTGACGTTCTTTAAAATAGGCCAGGCTGCGGCTTATGTCCGTGTCCGAAAGTTTAACCTCTATAAAATGCGTCAAGCTGCCGTTCTCCGCCAGGCTGAAATCCACCTCTTTCCCATCTTTTGTACGGATATAGTGCAGGGAGATGTCGGCGCCTTTTGTGTCCTGCATGTACTGCGCGTGCTTGAGCAGCGACACCGCCACGGTGTTTTCCAGACGGACCCCCTCGTCGCCATCCACATAACCGCTGTCGTAGAAGTAAGCTTTCGGCTCTTTAAGCAGGGATCTGGCGATATTTTTGTGGAAGGGCCGGATAAGAAAGATTATATGCAGGCTTTCCAGGATCTCGACGTATTTGCGTATAGTATTGGGCGCGGCCTGCAAGTCGGTGGCAAGCGAGGCGAAGGACAGCGGCGAGCCGACGCGTTTGCGCAGCATCTCCAGCAGCAACCGGATAACTCGTATTTCGCTTATGCGGCTGAAGTCCATAATATCTTCCCGCACCAGATCGGTATAGTACTGCCGGCGCCAGCGGCTTGCTTCTTCGTCGGAAGCGGAGAGGAACGGCTCCGGGAAGCCGCCGAGGCGGTTCAGGGCCGACAGGGCCTCGTACGGGGGCATGGCCGCCGAGAGTTCTTTTACGGAAAGCGGGTTCAGGCGGTAAAGAAAGTAACGGCCGGCGAGGGAATCGCCGGTCTGCCTGAAGGTGTCAAGACGGGCGCTGCCCGTGACCAGAAAGGATTGTGACGGACTGCGGGTGTCGAATGTTCCTTTGAGAAAGGATTTCCAACCATTCATTTTGTGGATCTCGTCCAGAATTATCAGATCCGCGTTGAGCGGCCATGAGCGCCGGCGGATGATCTTGATATCAGCCACATCATCATTGTTGAGGTAGACGGTATTTTTGTAAGAACTTTGCAGATGTTTTGAAAAAAAAGTCTTCCCTACCTGGCGGGGCCCGGTTATAAAGACCATCTTTTTACGCAGGTCCTTTACTACTTGGTCATGTATATAGCGTTCCATACAGTATATTATGCTGATTTTTGCCGTTTAGTCAAGACTTTAATGCATTGTATTGCCTAATAGTCGGATATGGCAGTACGGGAACCCGGTCGGTGGGGTAGCAAAACCTTCCGACGACTGAGCCTTGCGTAAGCGGCGAGGGAGGAGGATGAGCGACGGGCACGGTGGCCGCTTGATGCGCATAGCGCTTGATGCGGCACGGCCATAGGCCAGTGCCCTAGCGCGTTTTGATACCCCACCCCCCGCGGCCGGCCCCGACTTGAATGCGTGCGGGATTTAAGTCAAGGTGACGGGTTAACGGAATTTATATAATTAAAGACATGGGCAAAATGACGGCGCATCCTTATACTGAGAAGAAATTTAAGAAGCGGCTAATCTTCGAGGGGACTGTTAATTTCAGGGCCGATACGGTGAAGCTGCCCAATGGGAAGACGGCCACCAGGGAATTTATCGACCATCCCGGGGCCGTGGCCGTGCTGCCCGTGCTGCCCGACGGCAAAATAGTCTTTGTGCGCCAGTTCCGGTACCCCGTAGGCCGCGCTACCCTCGAGATACCCGCCGGCAAACTGCACTCCCCCAAAGACAGCCCCCTCAAGCGCGTAAAAGCCGAACTCAAAGAAGAAACCGGCTACACCGCCAAAAAGCTCACCCCCATACTTTCCTACTGGCCCACCCCCGCCTTTTCCACCGAAGTACTCTACGTCTACACCGCCACCGGCCTGCGCGGCGGCAAACCCAACCCCGACGAGGACGAGTTCCTCACGTTAGAGACCATCCCCTTCAAAAAAGCCTGGCAGATGGCCAAGACAGGCAAGATCCGCGACTCTAAAACCCTCATAGCTTTGCAGGCTTGGAAAATCAAACTCCTGGAGAAAAAATGAAATTCGACACAACCGATAACCTGTGCGTGAACACCCTCAGAACCCTTTCTATAGACATGGTGGGCCAGGCCGATTCCGGCCACCCGGGCCTGCCGCTAGGCGCCGCGGCGATGGCCTACGCCGTCTGGGCCGGGCACCTCAAGTTCGATTCGTCGGATCCCGAGTGGTTCGACCGCGACCGCTTCGTGCTCTCCGCCGGGCACGGCTCGGCGCTGCTCTACTCCATGCTCCACCTCTACGGCTTCGGCCTGGAGATGGAGGACCTCAAGAAATTCCGCCAGCTCGATAGCAAAACGCCCGGCCACCCGGAACACGGCCTGACCAAGGGCGTGGAAACCACCACCGGCCCGCTCGGGCAGGGCTTCGCCAACGCCGTCGGGTTCGCCCTGGCGGAAAAGATGCTGGCCGCCAAGCTCAACACCCCGGAATTCCCGCTGGTCGACCACTTCACCTACGTGATCTGCGGCGACGGGGACCTGATGGAGGGCGTCTCCTACGAGGCGGCGTCCCTCGCCGGCCACCTCAAGCTGGGCAAGCTGATCTGCCTGTTCGATTCCAACGAGATCACGATCGAAGGCGCGACCAGCCTGGCCTTCTGCGAGGACGTGAAGAAGCGCTTCCTGTCGCAGTGCTGGCAGGTGCTGGAAGTGCAAGACGGCAACGACATGGCCGAGATCGACGCCGCCGTCAGGAAGGCGAGGCGCGAGACCGAGCAGCCCACGATGATCATCGTGAAGACCCATATCGGCTTCGGCAGCCCCAAGCAGGACAAGAGCTCCGTGCACGGAGAGCCGCTCAAGCCCGACGAGATCCTGGCCACCAAGAAGGCCCTGGGCTGGCCCTCCACGGAACCCTTCTTTATCCCCGAAGAGGCCCGCGCCCGCTTCGCCGAACAGGCAGCAGCCGGAGAGAAGGACCGCAAGCGCTGGCTGAAACTCTGGAAAAATTACGCCGAGGCCCTGCCCGAAAAGGCCGCGCTGGCCAAAGCCATGCTGGGCCGCGAGATCCCGGAAGGGCTGTTCAACCCCGACGCCGCTTTCTTCGACAAGCCGCTGGCCACCCGGGAAGCTTCCGGCAAGGTGATCAACCTGATGGCCGCGGGCCTGCCGGGCTTCACCGGCGGGTCGGCCGACCTGGCCCCCTCCACCAAGACGGATATCACCGCCGACCCCTCGCGCACGCTGCACTTCGGCATCCGCGAACACGGCATGGCCGCCATCGTCAACGGCATGGCCCTGCACGGCGGGCTGATCCCCTTCGGCGCCACGTTCCTGACCTTCTCGGACTACATGCGCCCGGCCATCCGCCTGGCTGCCCTGATGCAGGCGCCCTCCCTCTTCGTGTTCACGCACGACAGCATCGGCCTGGGCGAGGACGGCCCCACCCACCAGCCGGTGGAGCACCTGATGAGCCTGCGCCTGATCCCCGGCCTGCTGGTGCTGCGCCCGGCCGACGCCTGGGAAACGCTTTACGCCTGGGAAGCCGCGGTGCGTACCAAGCGCCCTACGTGCCTGGCGCTGTCGCGGCAGAAGCTGCCGCTCATGACGCAGTACCGGGAAAAGATCGCCGCCGGCGTAAAGCGCGGCGCCTACCTGCTGCGCGGCCCTTCCACGGTGCCATCGATAGAGCTGATCGCTTCCGGCTCCGAGGTCTCGCTGCTTTTCGAGGCCGCCGCGCTGCTGGAAAAGGACAACATAGCCGCCCGCATCATCTCGGTACCCTCCTTCGAGCTTTTCCGCGAGCAGGACAAGGCCTACAGGGACTCCATCTTCCTGCCAAACCTGCCCAAGCTGGCCGTGGAGGCCGGACGGAGCATCGGCTGGGAAGAGCTGATAGACGCGCCCGTGAAGACCATGGGGGTGGAAACGTTCGGTAAATCGGCGCCCGCGGCGCACGCGTACGCCTCTTTCGGCCTCACGCCGGAGAAGATAGCCGCGGCCGCGAAGAAACTGGTGAAATAAAAGGACTAACGTGAGCCAGGCTTTCGTAAAGAACGATGCGGACACGCCCGAGGAGCCCGTAAAGCGCCAGCCGAGCGGACGGCCGAATTACGTCACCGTGACCGGGCTGGCGCAGCTGGAGGCAAAACTCCTGGAATTGACGCTGCTGCGGGCGGAGCTGCTCGCCCAGAAGCGCCCGGACGAACCGGGAGGACTGCCGCTGCGCCAGGCCGAAATAGACCTTTCTTATTTTGAAACCCAGGTGAAGCAGGCCAAAGTGGTGGACAACCGCGGGCTCGACTCCGACGAGGTGCGGTTCGGGGCCACCGTGGTCATAAGCGAGAACGGCGGCCCGGCGAAAGAGTTCGTTATAGTGGGCGAGGACGAGGCGGACGCCGCGGCCGGGAAACTGAACTGGGCGTCCCCGCTGGCCGCCGTGCTGCTGGGCGCGCGCAAAGGCGCCAAAGTCACCTGGGCGCGCAAGACCGGGGACGCTGTAATTGAGATCTTGTCCGTGACGTATCCGAAAGCCTGACAGGCACCGCTATTTTATTTTTTTGTTCCAGCCCCGGCGCTGCCGGAGCCCAGGCGCTGCGCTTCCCTGAAATGGACGGCCGCGCCTTCCGGGTCCCCCGCCGAGCGCAGGGCTGTTCCCCAGCTGATATGAGCCGCGGCATAGCCGGGGGCCAGGCGCAAAGCCTCCTGGTAATGGCCTTCCGCCTCCGCGCGCCTGCCCAGCGCGAACAGGATATACCCCAGATTCACATGCGCTTCGGGGAAATCCGGCTTAAGCCGCAAAGCTTCGATATAATTCTGTACCGCTTCACCGGTCTCGCCCCGCGCGACCAGCAGGGTGCCCAGGTTATAACGGGCTTCGGCGAAATCCGGTTTCAGCCGCAGAGCCTCGCGGTAATGCTCTTCCGCTTCCGGCAGCTTTCCCCGCGCGGTCAGGGCCACGCCCAGGTTATGTTCGGCTTCCGGGTAAGCCGGCTTCAGGCGCAGGGCCTCCCGGTAATGGTTTACGGCCTCGTCCAGCTTTCCCAGCGCCGCCAGAGCGCAGCCCAGCCTGTAATGGCCCTCCGCAAAACCGGGGGAAACGCGCAGGGCCCGGCGGTAATACTCCACCGCCTCCTCCCGCCGCCCGTTGTTGTCGAGCAGCGCGGCAAAATTATAATTCGCGTTCACGTCGGCCGGGTTCAGGGCCAGGGCTTTGCGGTAAGACTCCTCGGCGGCGGCGGCCTGGCCGGCCTCGCCCAGCGCTACGCCGAAGCCCACGTTGGCGAGCACGGAATTGGGCGAGTCGGAAGCCGCTCTTTGCCAGAAGGACATGCGGTCGCGGTAATGCAGCGTCTGTGCGAAGGTCAGCGCCGCCAGGACCGCCAGGATACCACCAGTCAGCCATACCGGCGCTTCCAATTTATCGTCGGGTGAACGGCACGCTTCCAGGGCGACGATAAGGAGGCCGAATAACGGCAGGTAAAGCCTGTGCGGCATGAAATTGGAAGCCGCCGGCATAGGCGACAGCATCCCCGGCACGAAGAACAGCAGGAACCAGGAAACCCCGAAAACAACATAACCGGTACGCCGCCCTTTAGACCGGAAGACAAGCCAGGCGGCCAGGAAAACCGCCGCAAGACCGAAGAGGACTCCTGCGTCGCGCGGGACCGCCATCACCTGGATATTCACCGGCAGCAGGACGTTCCCCAGCCCCGACGCCAGAACCGGCAGGTTCGCAAAGAACGACCTGAGCATCTCCCCCGCTTCCACCCCGGCGGACGCGGGAAGGGCCAGGCTGCGGAACAAGACCCAGACCGCGAAGCCCAGCACCCAGCCGGCCCAGAGCGGCAGCCCGGAGCGGAGCGGCTTTCCCCCTTGCCCGAGGCGCCAGTACAGCAGGCACAGCGGGGCCAGGGCCACGGCGGATTCTTTGGTGAACATGGCGCAGGTGAAAAAGAAGGCGTGGGCCGCGGCGCTGCGCGGCCGCCCCGACTCCCGGAAGTCCGCCGCGGCTATAAAAGCGGCCAGCGCGAACACGGCCAGCAGGGAGGCGTTGCTGCCGGGGATCCAGCATACCGCCTGGGCGGCCGCGGGGTGGGCGAGAAAAACAAAAGAGAAAAAAAGGGCGGTTCTTTCAGGGTAGCGCATCCTGACGAGCGCTTTGAACACCAGGAAAGACGCCAGGAGGTGCAGCAGCAGGTTCGTTAGCCTGTAAACAAAAGGGGACGCCCCGCCCGCCAGCGCCTCGAGCATCAGCAGCAGGTTAGGCAGGGGCCGGTAATAAAGGGCGGCCCCGTCAGCGGAGAACATGGCGTCGCGCCTGAAGATCTCCGCGATGTTGGAAATATCCCGCAGGAAATCCTGGTAGACCAGCAGCACCGTGTCGTCGAGATAGTTGAAACCGAAGGAGAGGCAATAGCCGTACAGGAGAAAACCCGCCGCGAACAGCCAGGCGGGGTTGGAGCGCTTTCTGTTTTCGTCCCGGGCGCCGGGGTCTGCCATCGTTAAAACCCCCGGGCGCGCTTCAGCCCCCACAGGGAAACCAGCGTAAAAATAACGCAGGGCGCCAGGCCGGCGACCGCCGGCGGCACCAGCTCAGCGTTGCCGGCCTGCTGGGCCATTATTATCACCGCCCAGAAGAAAAAGCCCGTGCCGATGGAAAGACCGAAACTGAAGAGCTTGTTGTTGCGCGGGAGCAGCAGCACGATGGCGGCGCCTATCAGGGCCATCACCGGGCTGGCCAGCGGCGCCGCCAGCTTGACCCACAGCAGGGTGCGTTCCGCGGTGGCAGGGGCGCCTACCGCCTCCAGGCGGCGCAGGCGGCGCAGCACCTCCAGCGAGTGAACGCCGTCCGGTACCAGCTTCTCCAGCAGCAGGTCTTCGGGCGGGACGGACACGGAGGAAAGCCACTTGGGGAAATGCCTGACGGCCGGCACGGCGTCCTCGTCGTATGAGATCTCAACGCCGTCGTAGAATTCCCAGCGGCCGACGTCGGCGCGCCAAGAGGCGGAGCGCGCGTTCACCTCGGTGAACAGCCTGCCCCCGCGGTAGGCGTCGAGCACCACCCGCTCCATCAGGCGCCGCCGCCCGTCGAAAAGGGACGCCGTCACGAAGACCTCGTCGCCGGCGGAGAACGTCACGTCGCGCTTCACTACCCGCTTCCAGTCCTCGCGGCCGCGCATCTTCCCCTCAAAAAGGAATTCGGACCGCATATAAAACTCCGGGGCGACCGTTTCCTGCAGCAGTAACTGCCCGGCGCCGGCCAGGACGGCGCAGAAGATCAGGGGCTTTATCATAGCGAGAGGGCGCCAGCCCCCGGCCAGGCCGGCTTTCCATTCGCCGCTGGAGATCATCCCGCCCAGCGCGAACAGCACCGCCAGCAGCACCGCGATGGGGATCATTTTTACGGCGAAATACGGGGTCTGGTACGCGATATAGCGCAGGAACAGCCCGGCGCCGGAGCTGCTCTTCATGAAAAAATTAAGTTTATCGAACATGCTGCCGAAGACCAGGAGCAGGCAGAACACCGCCAGCCCGAAGCCGAAGGGCGCCCAGAAACTCCGCGCGATATACCTTTCGAAGGTCCTGTTCATAGTTGCCGTCTCACCTGGCGTGCAGGCGCTTTTTCCAGAGCCAGAGCCCCGCCAGCGCCGTCAGTACCGACGGGGCGAACACCGCCCACGGGAAAAGGGCCTCGTATTTGCGCGCCAGCACCATGCCGCTTATCGTGAGCCCGTAATAAAAGAAAATGATCAGGAGGCTCAGCGCGAAGCCGGCGGAACGCCCGCGCTTGTCCAGCGCCACCCCCAGCGGCGCGCCCACCAGGAAGAACGCCAGCGGCGCCAGCGCCAGCGCAATCCGCGAAGCCGCCTCTATGCGGTATTTGCTTTCCACCAGCGGGTCCGGCAGCCCGGCCTTGAGCCTGGCGAAGATATCGCCGGTGGAAAGTTCGCGCTGGTTGAGCTTGCGCGCGCCGCCGCTCCCGTTGTAGAACGGCAGCAGCGTCCGGTACGAGGCGAAGCGCCCGTAAAGGAGCTTGTCCTCGTCCTTGCAGTCGGTCTGGCTGAACTGGCCGTCGGAAAGCTCTATTTCCAGCCCGCGCCCGCGCGCCATGCGGTAACGGCCCGAGGCGGCGTTCATCTTGGTTACGTAGGCGGGCTGGCCTTCCCTGTTGATGCGGCGCAGCAGGTTCACCCCGCGCATGGTCCCGCCGAGGCCGTTCACTTCCCGCGCGTAGATCACCCAGTCCGAAAGCTGCTGGAAGGTGCGGGGCTTGAGCTCGATCTTGGTCACATGCTCTATCATCAGTATCGTGTAGTCGGTGGAGCGCTTAAGGGCTTTGGGGCCCGCCCAGTTATTGACGAACAGCAGCAGCAGGGAGCAGAGGACGGCGGTCCCGAACACCCAGGAAAAGATCTGGTAGAAGGAAAAGCCCCCGGCGCGCAGGGCGATTATTTCCCCGTCCTGCGACATCTGCCCCAGGCTGAGCAGGGTAGCCAGCAGGAACGCCAGCGGCAGGGAGGACCCCAGTATGTTCGGAATGAGATAGAGGAGGCTGGCGCAGAGGAAATACATGGAAAAACCCGCCAGCGCGCCCTGGTTGACTATCTGCACGAAATTGAGCAGCACCAGCAGCGAGACGAAGATAAAAAGGGAGAGGACCAGGTGCTTGGCGAAAGTGCGCAACACGTACAGGCGGGCTATAGGCACGAACATTTATTTATTCTATTATATATCTACGGCGGCATGGAACGCCGAAGTTCCCTTTTTGCCGGGGGGACTGTTTTTTGCCGTCCTGTTCCCGTGGATATTAACTTGAAGCGCACAAAACCGGGTCTTTTATCTCTCGCACTGCTGCTGGCCCTGGCCTGCGCGGCCCCCGCGCGCGCCCAGGAAGAGCCCGCCGGCACCGACGGGTTCGGCATTCCCTCGGGCGGCGGCGGCAGGTTTCGGCTGCTGGACACGCAGGACCGGGGCAGCCTCATCGAGAAGACGGAAGTCTCCAGCGAAACCGCCTCGCCCGGCATCGACGATATCTCTTCCGACCTGCCGTTCTCCTACACCGGCGACTCCTGGAACTCGGCCAGGGAGGCCGTGGAAAGCGGCAGGATCTCCTCCGAACGGCTGGAAGTTGCGCGCGCCGTGGCCATCTCCACCGGCGCCCCGCTGGCCCCGGAACCCCAGGTGGAGTTCCGCGAATCGGGCACCACCCTTTCCGTCACCGGCCGCAAAGTGATAACGCTCAACTACAGCGGCAAGCGCTATATAAAGGACCAGACCACCACCACGCGCGCCCGCTCCACCAACCTTTTCGAGATCACACAGCAGATGCAGGTGCGCATGCAGGGCAAGGTCGGCCAGAAGATCACCGTCAACGTCGACTACGACGATACCAAGGTGGACAAGCAGGACATCTCCGTCGTGTACCAGGGCGATCCCAACGAAGCGGTGCAGAACATCGCCTTCGGCGACATAGACCTGTCCCTGCCCGCCACGGAGTTCGTCTCCTATAACAAGCAGCTCTTCGGCATCAGGGCCGACATAAAGACCGGGGGCCTGAAATTCACCTTCGTCGGTTCGCGCACCAAGGGTACCACCAAGACCAAGCAGTTCACCGGCAACACCCAGTTCCAGAAGGTCGACATAAACGATACCAGCTACCTGCGCCGGCGCTATTACGACCTCACCTTCGGCAACAAGGACCGCCTGCCGCTGAAGGTCAATTCTGAAACCGTTTATATCGACCGGCAGTCGGCGGCGCCCGTCGACAATATCACTATCTTTGAAAGGACCGCGGACAAACTTGCGGTGCTGACCTCCACCTACACGGGCCGGTTCCAGCTGCTGAGCCGCGGCTCGGACTACGTGATGGACTACGCCAACGGCATGCTGACGTTCGCCTCCTCGCTGAACACCAACGACGTGGTGATAATAGACTTCAAGAACACCAACGGCGTCAACCTGGCCGACAATCCCTCGACAGGCACCATCACCGCCGGCGGCGGCAGCACCGGCAATTACAAGATCATAAAGACCTCGGAAACCGGCAGCGACAACGAGCTCAAGACTTATTATTCCATAGGCCAGACCAACATCGTGCGCGACAACGGCACCGGCAATTTCTCGCTCGTGGTGCAGGACCTCAGCCATAATTTCGTAGGCACCTCGCTCAACCCGGTGCAGAAATACCCCGACGGCATTACGGTGGATTTCGAGCAGGGCATCTTCTATCTCAAAGAACCTTTCGGGGCGGAAGGCGCGCCGGGCACGCCGGACGCGCAGGTGTACGCCGCCTCGCCGGCGTCGAAGCGCCTCTTCCATGTGGAATACAGCTACCGTTTCAAGACTTTCATCCTGGAAGGCAGCATAGTCCTGAACTCGGAAGTGGTGCGCGTGGACAACGTGAAATACACGCGCAACACCGATTACTTCATCGACTACGACTCCGGCTTCATCACTTTCTATTACCCCGAGAAGATAGGGCAGGACTCCAAGATAGACATCTCCTACGAAGTCTCGGCGTACGGCGGCACCGGGAACCAGTCCCTGGTCGGCGGCCGCATCTCGTACGACCTGGGCAGCCATTTCTCGCTCGGCTCCACGCTGCTCTACCAGGGCGGCGTGAAGGGCAATACCGTCCCTAACGTGACGGACCTGGTCAACAGCATGCTGGTCTACGAAGGCGACGCGCAGCTCAGGGGCCTGAACCTGCTCGGCCTGCGCACCACCATCGGCGGCGAGATAGCGCAGTCCAAGACCACCCCCAACCTCAACGACTACGCGCTCATCGACAATATGGAAGGCGTAAAGCAGGAGGACTCCACGCCGCTGGACAAGAACTACTGGGTCATAGCCTCGAACCCGGTGGAGCTCCCCGCGGACCCGAACGCTGTGTCGTGGGCGAACGAGGCCATAAAGGCCAAGGACATCAACTCCAAGTCCAGCTCCGACGGCACGCAGCAGGTCCTGGCCGTCAACTATGATTTCAGCATCTCGTCCGAAGTTTCCATCGCCTACCCGCTGTCCAACACCGGTATAGATTTCTCCGGCAAAAAGACCTTCGAGATGGTCATCTACGGCGTGAACGCGAGCACACCCGGGCCCACTATCAACATTCACTATGGCCAGATCGACGAGGACGCCGACGGGCGGGGAGGCCAGATCTTCTCCTGTTCCAGCGGGCTGACGCTGTACGGCTACCCCAGGAGCGAAGACACCAACTGCGACGGCCAGGTGGCCACCGGCGAAGACATAGGCTGGGAATACTGGCCGGCCGGGAAGACTGCGAGGCGCTACGGCGCCTCCAACGGGCGGCTGGATTCGGAAGATCTCAACAACAACGGCCGCCTGGACTCGCAGGACTTCACCGGCGGCGATTTCGGGTACCGGAACTCCCCCACCTACGGTTTCGACGGCGCGATGCCGAACTCGGTCATCAATTTCTCCGGCTGGCGCACCATCACCGCGGAAATGCCTATCACCTCCGCCAACAGCTATAAGTGGAACGCCATAAAACAGGTGCGCATCTCCCTGACGCAGACGCCGGGAGGCGCCACCAGCGGCGTGGTAAAGTTCGCGCGCGTGGCCGCCGTAGGCAATTCCTGGGCCGTAGTGGAAAGCACCGGCGGCTCGCTGAACGTTTCCGCGCCGAATAATATCGACAATACCGACTATGACCCCATTTATGACGCCGGCGGCAGGGCGGCGGAGGTCTTTACCGACCTTTACGGCGACGTTACCGCCATCAAGGAACGCAACAACGTCAGCGTGGTCAGCGAGCAGGCGCTGGCGCTGCAGTACTCGGCGCTGACCTCCTCGGGAGCCGCCGCCGGCTACGCGTACCGCACCTATTCCTCGGCCATAGACATCTCCCAGCACGAGACGCTGCGCTTCCTCGTCTACAGCAGCAACACGGCCGAGTCCGGGGTCAGTTTCTTCCTGCGGGCCGGCAGCGACAACAGCTATTTCAAAGTCGCGATCCCGCTTACTTCGCTGGGGACCAACGGCTGGCACCTGATAGAGATAAACCAGGAAGACATCACCAGGGATTCCATCCCCGACGTCTGGACCAACGCCTCCCCCTACAGCATCACGGTGTCCTCGGTGGGCCTGCCGTCGCTGCAGCAGATCTCCCAGTTCCGCGTCGGCGTGGAGGCCACGGACGCCAGCCCCCATACGGGCACTATTTACTTCAACGAGCTGCACCTAAAGGGCCCGATAGCGCGCATAGGCAACGCGCGCAAGGTGGAAGGCTCGGTGGAGGTTCCCGGCTGGTTCACGGTCGGCGGCAAGCACCGCTACGTCGACCGCGGCTTCCAGACCCCGGTCACGGCCATCACCAACCAGGACAACGAGACGGCGAGCGGCTACCTCAACCTCACGCGCCTGTCCTTCTTCCCCATCAACGTGACCGCCGCCAAACAGATAACCGTCACGCCCAACGCGGCGGCCACGGGCGCCAACAACCTGGTCACCACGCTGCAGGAAGGCAAGGTGAAAAAATTCGACGGCACCGCCTCCGGTACCCTGGGCTCCGGGGCTTTCCCCCGTATCGGCATGAATTACACCAAAGGCGTGACCAGCTACAACGTGCTCGCCCGCAAGGACGACAGGGACACCTACGCCGCCAGCTTCTCCTACAACGTGCCGGGCACGCTGTTCCTGCTGCCGCGCACGGTGAACGCCAACTACTCCCTGGGGCGCAGCCTGGTTAATTACGACTCCGTCCGGCTCTCGACCGAGATCGCGGTTTTGTCAAACTATTACAACACCAAAGAGCGCACCGACATCTACGGCGGAAAACTCACGTTCGTCCCGTGGAAAGGCTCTTCCATCAACCCTAACTATTCGCTGCAGACCGTCCGCGAAACCCGCGCCCGGCTTTCCGCCCCCGACGTGTACGAGCGCTACCCTAAGTCCATGCAGCAGACGGTGGACGTGAACTCCAACTTCATGCTGGCGCGCTGGCTGAACCCGTCCGCCAACTACTCGGTGACGACGATGGAGAATAACAACCTCAATACCACCACCGTGACGGTTTCCAGGAGCTCCCAGGTCTATACGGCCGGCCAGATCAAGTCGGTGACGCGCTCGGCCCAGGGCGGCGTGAGCCTGGCGGTGAACGTCAATGACCTGATGCCGTCCAACAGGCTGCTGCGCTCGATGTCGCTTTCCTCCAACTACCAGATCCAGGACGGCGATTCCTGGTCCAACATAGCGAAGGACTACAATACCCGCAACAAGCTCTGGCTGAGGGACCCGATCGCGCCCACGGGCGACCTGGCGCTGCGCAACTCCCTGACCATGCGCGATACCATAAATTCCAACCAGCGCTGGCAGCCGTTCGAAGCCTACAATATCAAAGGCGCGGCCTCGGCGCTGAAGACCCTTTCCATCACCAACAACTACACCAATTCGGTGCAGCGGTCCGAAGTCACCGGCACGATCTCGAAAAGCATAAACCGCACCTTCCCGGACATGATCGTTTCCCTTTCCCAGCTGGAGCTGCTGACGCATACGCGGCGCTGGGCGCAGAATTCCACCCTCAACCTGAAGTACTCCCGCAACACCACCGAATCCGTGGACGTCTCGATGGAAAGATCCGACGCCTACGGCGCGGACCTGCGCTTCAGGATCTTCGACTGGATGGACACCGCGGCCAGCTACAACCTGAAGTACGGCAGCAAGCTCGACCTGGTCACGGATAAGATCGTGAACGACACCCGGCACAACGACGCCACCCTGCAGGGGGCTTTCCAGTGGCGGAAGTTCCGCTTCACCCCGAAGGTGGACTACGTCATGGACAAGACAGTAGCCACGCTCGGCGTAGTGACGCAGCAGACCCGGATCATCACGCCCAGCCTGCTGATAAAGTCCGACTTTACCATGCCTAAAGGCTTCAAGATCCCGTTCACAAAAACGGTACTGGCGCTGACCAACCGCATAGTCTGGACCACCACGCTCAGCTACGCCATCAAATCTTCGCCCATTACCATCGCCGACAATAACCGTCTCTTCTCACTGAACACCAGCGCCGACTATGAAATGGCCAAGAACCTGCGGCTGACCCTGAACGGCGGGTTCCAGCGGTTCTGGAGCAAGAACCTTAAAGAAGAAGAATTCTCTTCGTACCAGATAGGGAGCACGCTCACGTTCCAGTTCTAGGACGGGGCGCCGCGGGGGATATGAAGCCGGGAATAGTTAAAGCCGGGAAATGGCTGCTGAACGCGCTGCTGCCGCGCACCTGCGCGCACTGCGCGCTGGACCTGCATTACCTCGAAGAAGCGCCGCTCTGTCCCGGCTGCCGCGCCGGGCTCGAGCCTCTTTCCCAACCCTACTGCGCCAGGTGCGGGCTGCCGCTGCAAGACGGCGGGCGGGACTGCTACGACTGCCGCGGCTCCGGCGGGCCGCGCGCGCTCGCTCTGGCGCGGTCGGCCTTCGTTTTCAACGCGCAGCTGCGCTCGGCCGTGCATGCCTTCAAATACCGGGGGCGCAAGGACCTCTCCGTTTTCCTGTCCCGCGAGATGGCGCGCGAGCTGGAAAGGTTCCCGGAGCTTTCAGCCTATAAATTCATCGTCGCGGTGCCGCTGCATCCCGCCAAGCTGCGCGAGCGCGGTTTCAACCAGGCGGAACTGCTGGCCGGGGGGCTTGCCCCGGCCGCCGGCCTTTTCCACCTGGAGGGCGCGGCGGCCAGGCTGAGGGATACCAGGAGCCAGACCACGCTTTCGAAAGCCGAGCGACGCGCCAACATGGCGGGGGCCTTCGGGGCGGCCAAGCCCGAGCTGGTAAAAGGGCGCAGCATCCTGCTGGTGGACGACGTGGCCACCACGCTGGCCACGCTGGAAGCGCTGGCGGCGGCGTTAAAGAACGCGGGAGCCAAAGCCGTGGCCGCCTATACGCTGGCCAGGGAACCTTGATCCAGTAGTTTGTAAGGGAAAGCGGGCGGGGGACCGACCGCGGGACCGTCAGAATTCCACGTCGAAGATGTAGGCGGTGTACGGGGGCATCTGCTGGAGCTTGAGCCCGCCGGTCAGCTCTTCGGCTTTGAAGGAGAAGAAGCGGTCGGAAAGTTCCTCGAAGATGGCCGTGGTTTCGCCTTCGCTCTTTATCGAGACGTTCACCGTGCCGCAGGCCGGGCCCGCGGAGTAGTTCACCACCACCACCTTAAGCGTCCGGCGCTGCGCCCAGGACCAGGCCAGGATATTGGCGTTGGAGAGGTTCTCCTTGTCGCACTGGCGCACGTCGAGCAGGGACCATTCCCCGCCGTGGAAAGCCGGGTGGTCGGTGATCTTCAGGAGCTTGGCGTAAAATTTCTTTATTTCCTGGTCCGGCGTCCGCTCGTACAGCTCGTTGAGCTGCAGGGGCGGCCGCACCTTTATGCCGTCCATCTGGTTGTCGCTGTAGAAACGCAGCCCCTTGATAGTGGAAACCACCACGCCGGCGGCCATGGCCTTCTGCCGGCCGAAAGTGACCAGGGAGGGCTGTTCGTCGTGATTGTCGATGAAGCGCGCGGAGTGCTTCTGGTAAAGCTTTTCGGCGCGCAGATGGCCGCGCACTTCCGGCGCCCCCTGGAAGCGCAGCCGGTCATAGGTGCCTTTGTCGTAAGTGTAATCGAAGCCGATCTGCTGCACGCGCCATTCCAGGCCCCAGTACACTTCGGCCAGGAAGACGAATTCGGGGTATTTTTCCTTGACCGCGTGGATCGCGCTTTCCCAGAACTCCTCCGGCGGGCGCTTATAGCCGCCGCGGTTGAGCAGCCAGCCCCAGGTGGTGTCGTGGATATCGTTGAGGGTCAGCATCACCATGTCGCAGCGCACGCCGTCGGCCATGTCGGCGATGCGCATCAGCACGTCCAGCACGCGCGCGCGCGTGGCGGGGTTGAAATAGTTCAGCTGGGCGCTGTCCGTCCAGGCGGGGAAATTGGGATCGCGCCCGTAGGCGATGTAGAGCTTTTTCCCGTCCTTCTCTATCTCGAAGAACCAGTCGGGATGCGCCTTGAAATCCTCTTCCGTGCCGTTAATGAAGCATTCCGGGCATTCCTTGACGTACGGGTTGTCCTTGGCCGTGTGGTTGGAGACCAGGTCGACCATGAGCTTCATGCCCATGGAGTTGAGCTTTTCCCGGAGGCCTTTAAGCTCCCATTCAAACCCCATCTCGGAGTTGAGCTTGTACCAGTGGACGGAATAAGGGGAAGGGCCGACCGCTTCGTGGCCGAAGCCGGGCGGCAGCTTTTTGAGGTCTTCGAGCAGCGCTTTGTCGGTCTTGGCGATGCGTTCGGATTCGGGGCTGGGTTCCCAGACGCCCACCAGCCAGATGATATCGAAACCGAGGTGGCGCAGCTCCTGCCACTCCTCGTCCGGGACGGAGGAAAGCGTCATTTCCGGCATGGAGTACTTCAGCCGCAGCTGCTTGAGCCACAGCCGGGTGTTAATCTCTATCAAATGCGGGTTTGATCGAAGCACTTTTCCTCTGTATAGCCGGTTGACGAATGTCTATCCCCGGTATTATTATAGCAAATCCGGGTCAGCGCAGGTCCAGGACGCGGTATTCCCCCGGCTCCAGGCTCCCGGTGAAACCGGCCTGGGGCAGCTCCGCGCGCGTGGCGCTCCAGGTGATATTGCCGATGACGGCCTTGCGCAGGCCGCCGGCTTTCGCCTTCATCACGTAGCCGGCCCAGTTCTGCCCCGCGGCCGGCCACAGGGGCTCTATCTCGTATTCGCCCAGCTCCGCGCGCAGGCGGGCGGACGCGGCCAGCGCGTCCTGGTACACCTTCTTCACCCACGGGTCCCCCCCGCTCCAGTTCACCTCGCAGGGGACGCTGAAAGGCAGGGGCTTGTGCTCGGCCGGGACGGCGGCGTCGTAACCTATCTCGCCGCCGGAATAGACCATGACGCTCCCGGGATAGAACAGCGTGAGCGCCAGCGCGGCCGGCAGGCGCTTGCCGTAAACCTTTTCCGGCGCGGGCTCATCGTGGTTGCCCACGAACATCACGGCCCCGGCGCCGCCCGACTGCCAGGCCAGGTAGGCCTGCCGGTTGACCGAGCTCTGGATCTGCGCGGCGCTGCCGGACTCGGTGGTATTGTACCAGCCGGTCTGGCCCTCGGGGCGCGCGTCCTCGTTCTTGCTGTAAATAGTGTCGAACCCGCAGGCCCCCAGGTCCTCCTGGTAGGCGTAGGCCTCGGCCATGAAGGCCGCCGAAGGCTTGGCCGCCTTCACGGTCCAGATAAGCTGCCGGTAGAATTCGTCGCGGGGCATGGTCTTCTGCCAGGTACGCGAGAAAACGTTATTCAGCGCCAGGTAGGCCATGTCCACGCGGAACCCGTCCACATCGAAGCGGGTCACCCAGCTCTTGACTATCGCCGTCATGCGGTCGCGCAGCGCCCGGTTCGAATAGTTCACCTGCGCGGTGTCTATCCAGCTGGAGACCCCGCCGCCGTATTCGAAGCCGCCGTGGTGCACGCAGTATTTCCGGCCGTCCTTCCAGCTGTCGAAATAGCCGTCCTTCGGGCAGGGCCCGTCGTAGCGGAAGCTGACGAAATAATCAGGGTTCTCGGCCAGCAGCCTGGAATCGAGGGAGGTGTGGTTGACCACGAAATCCACTATGACCCTGAGCCCGGCCTGGTGCGCCCTCTCCACGAAGCCCTTGAAATCCTGCTCGGTGCCGAGGTCCGGGTTTATGCCTGCGTGGTCGCTTATCGAATACGGCGAGCCGCCGCCGGTGCCGGTCTGGCCGCGCACGCCTATGGGCAGTATGCCCATGGGCCAGACGGCGTCGAAACCCATGCGCTTGATCACGTCGAAATCGGAGACCTTGAAATCGCGGAAGAAAAGGGAGCTGCCGGGCTCCGAAGGCGGTTTAAAGCCCTGGGCGGTCCGGCGCCCGTCCAGGTTGTAGGCGCGCGGAAAAAGCTCGTAGATGCGCGCGGTCCTGGCCCAGGCGGCGGCGTCGTATTTGCCCATGTTGTCCTGCAGGCCGGAAACGTAATTTTCCAGTATGGCGTTGAGCCGCTGGTTCTTTTCGGCCGGCGCCAGTGAAGATCTCTTCAGCGCGTCCAGCGAGGCGCGCAGCTCCGCCGTCCACGCCACGGGTTTGAGCAGGGCGTCGAGATAGACGAAATAGTTGTCGAGCTCGGCGATAAAGGGCCCGGCGCCGAACCGGCCTTCAAGTTCCTTCTTCGTCCAGAGGAACCCCTCCAGGCCCACGCTCTGCGCCTGGGCCGTCCAGCCGCCGGAGGCGTTCCTGAACATGAAGGGCCGCATCTGCGGGGTGGGCCCGTCCCAGGAACCGGCGGAAAGGACCTGCTTCATCTGCTGCAGGAATTCCGCGCGCGCGTCCTTGTGCCCGGGCCGGCCGTCCGCTTCGAACGACGGGGCGGCTACAGCTCCGTCGAAAAGCGCGGAAGCGTCCGCGCGCTCGGCCTCAAGCCCGGCGCGGGCCGGGACGGCAAAAGCCGCCAGCAGCGCCAGGCAGACCGCGCGCCGCAAGAAGCTCATGCGCCGCCCTCCGCGCCTTCGTCCTTACCGCGCACCAGCCAGCGCAGCGCCAGCAGGTACGTTACGATGCCGAACATGAAAATTATCATGATCCCGGAGAAGATCACCTGCTTCACCCTGGACGGGGTGCCGATGGACGGGACGCCGTCGGGGTCCACTATTTCGTACAGCCACCATTTCGAGCCCGGGACGTTGGCGACCGAGGCGAGGTAGCTGCGGCCGCCGGAAAGTACCTCGCGCGTATAACTCGGGGTCCCGCGCTCCATGGCGACGGAAAGCATCTTCAGGATCTCCGGCATGGCTTTGACGCCGGGCTTCATCGTGGACATGTTGGTGGAGTCCGCGATCATCTGCCCGCCGCCGTCCACCAGCCCGAAATTACCCTGGGAATTGCGGCCCATCAGCCGGACCAGTTCGCCTAAATAGGCGAGGCTCAGCCTCCCGGCCAGGTAGAACTCCGTCTTGCCGCCGCCGGAGGAGGCGGGCTCGACGATGATGAGCGCCGGGGGCGTATATTCCCCGTATTCCACGGCGCCCGCGGAGGCGCCGGTCTGCTTCACCGCGGCGAAAACGTCGCTCTTGGCGTAATCGAAGCCGCTCTTAAGCGCCTTCCCCGCGCTGGCGCGGTACGCCTCGCTTCCCGACAGAGCCAGCACGGCCAGCTCGGAATAGATTATGGGGTTCTCTTTCACTTTCAATTCGATCACGGCCTTCCTCCCGGCGGAGCCGCCTTCGCGGAACTTCTTGTCGGCCGCCAGCAGCGACAGGTTGTATTTCTGGCCCAATTCGTTGGCGACCACGCGGGAACCGGCCAGCGTCCGCATCTCGAGGTAGCGCAGCATGTCGTTCTTCTGGAGGGACTTCGTGCCGTAGACGAACTGGCGGCTGAGGAGCAGGAACGGCAGCAGGAAAAGGGCCACCACGGCCGCCATGAATTTGTACTTATTCTCTATGCGCATGTTTTTATCTCCGTCCGTACGTTGGTTCAATTCTTGTTGTCGCGCTTGTCCTTGGCCGCGTGCTCCAGCACTTTGCCCTCGAGCCAGGCCTTGAAGTGCTTCGCCGCCCACTCCAGCCCCTCCTGGAAGCCCAGGGCCGCCAGCGCTACCAGCCCCCACAGGGTGCTGAGGTAGTACCGCAGTTCTATCCCGCCGGCCACCGGGATCTGCTGCACCGGCGCCAGCGCGAGCACCGGCAGGAAAGCGGCCGCGAAAAAGACCAGCAGCGAATCCTTTTTCAGGGCGAAGGCCGCGTAGAAACCCAGGAAGACCAGCACCATGGTCAGCTTGTAATAGACCACCTTGGGGATCTCGAACGAAAAGCTGCGCCCGAGGCCGCCGAAAGTCCTCTTCACGGCGGAGACAGGCCCGTCCCTGAACAGGAAACCGGCGACGGACAGCGGCCCCGTGGGCATGGGCTCCGCGCTGTTGTAGCCGTAGCGGTCCAGGTTGGCCCAGCGGCGCAGGCTCAACTCCTGCGCGTAGAGGGAATTGCCGTACTTCGCTTTCTGGTAGGCCAGGTAGGGGAATAGCAGCAGGAAGGCCAGCCCCAGGGAGAGCCCGGCCGCCTTAAGATCGAAGTCACGGCGTTTGATGGCCAGGAACAGGACCGCGCTGATAAGCACGAACCAGGCGGAGTCGAGCCGGCTCAGGCAGGCCGCCCCGCCCGCCAGCCCGGCGGCAACGATCGAGCCTGTGGTATGTTTTTCGGAATCGAACCAGTACCAGAAAAGCAGGATGAAAAAAAGCGCGTGGAGATGCGAGCCGCCCCGCATAGCGGAATACCCCAGGTAAGGGTTGCCGGCCAGCAGCATGGCTGCCATGGCGCCGGCCAGGGCCCCGAAGCGCCTGCGGATGAACAGGAAAGAGACCACCGTGATAGCGGCGAACAGGACCAGGCCCTCTGCCCTTACGGCGGCGTCGGGATCGGCGCCCAGGGCCATAGCGGCCTTAAGGGTGAACACCGGCAGCGGCTCGGCGAAACCGGAGTCATAGAAGAACCGGGACCCTTCGGCCATGAGGGAACGGGAGGCCGCCTCGCGCAGGGGCGCGTTGCGATAGACTTTCCAGCAGACCAGGAGGTTGAACGCCAGCGCCACGCCGGCCACCATGGCCAGGAACAGCGGGACCATGCGCTCAAGATCTCTTCTTCCCCTGACTTTGATTTCAGCGGCCATTTATCCGGATTCCCCTGTCCAGCTCGCAATTATTGTAGTATATAAAAATATAAACGCGGATTTTAAGGAATTTATGAGAGAATTGACCGTGGAATTCAAGAAGATAGTGGGTGAGGGCAAGGCCCTCGGCCGCCTGGACGGCAAAGTGGTGTTCTGCTACGGGGTGCTCCCCGACGAGACCGCCAAAGTGCGGGCCGTGGTGGAAAAGCGCAATTTCATCGAGGCGGAGCTGATCGAGATCCTGACCCCTTCGCCCAAACGCGTAGCCCCGAAAGAGGATCATTACCTCAGCTGTTCCCCCTGGCAGGTAATGGACTACGCCTTCCAGTGCGAGACCAAGAAGAACATCATAGAGGACCTGCTTTACCAGACCACCAAGGAAACCATCAAGCTCGACAAGTTCTACGGCGCGGAAAAGACCTTCGGCTACCGCACGAAGATAGAGTACAGCTTCACGGGAGAGGCCGGGAAGCTGTCTTTCGCCTTTCACAAACGCGGCAATTACCGCGAGAAGTACCTGCTGCCGGCCGGCTGCGCCCTGATCAGCCCCGAAGCGAACGCCGTCGCGGTCAAAATACTGGAAACCCTCAACACCCTCAACCTCTCCACCTCGGACCTGAAAACCCTTATCATACGCGAGGCCAAGAACCCCGGTTCCCGGGTAGCCGCGCTTTACATGAAGCGGGACGACATCCCCCTGCCCGACATGGTTTTTGAAGGTCTGGACGGCTTCCTGGCCATATATTCGAACCCGATAAGTTCCGTAAGCCAGGTGGACGGTATAATAAAGTCCTGGGGCAACGACTTCGTGACGGAAGAACTGCTCGGCAGTAAATTTTCCTACGGCTTCGACTGCTTCTTCCAGAACAACATCGAACTTTTCACCGAAGCGCTGAAAGAGATCCGCGCCGCTTCTTTCAAATGTTCCAAGCTCGTGGACCTTTATTCGGGAGTGGGCGTGATAGGCCTGACGCTGCGCGACCTGGCGGACAAGGTGGTGGCCGTGGAGGCCGCCCAGAACTCGGCCAAATACGCCCCGCTCAACGCGCAGGCCAACGGCGCCTCTAATTTCGAGATGGTCTGTTCGATGTCGGAAAAAACGGACGAGGGCCTTTTTGACGGCACGGACATCATCGTGCTGGACCCGCCGCGCGCGGGCCTGCACACCAAGGTCATAAAGCGGATAATGGAGATACTGCCCAAGCGCGTCATCTACCTTTCCTGCAACCCCATCACGCAGGGCAGGGACGCGGCTTTTTTCCTGGAGAAATACAAGATAGTGCGCTCGGCGGGCTTCGATTTCTATCCCAACACGCCGCACGCGGAGACCCTGCTGGTATTCGAAAGGGAAAAGTAAAAGTTCAGGCCGGGCGGCCGAAATCCGCGCGGCTCACCGTATAATACCGCGTCCCGCAGGGATAGCCGGGATACGGCCCGCAATTATTATCAGCCGCTTTTTCCCCGTCCGCAGCCGCGGGCGCGGCTGGCTTTTCCCCTGCGGCAGGGGACGCCTCTTTAGCGGGATCCGCCAGGTCGTGCAGCGTCGCCGGCTTCGCTCCGGCTTCCCGGGCGGGCTTCTGCGCCCTGAAGCACGCGGAAAGGGAAGCCAGGGCCAGCGCCAGGAGCCCCAGCGCCCCGAAGCGCGTCACCCGGCGCACCTCTTTAGCGGTCAAACCCGTCTTTGCGCCTATCTCTTTGAATCTGTCCATAGCGCTTAAAACTCATTCCACTTTTTGTCGCCCCTGCTGTCCTTGTGGGTGCAGTCCACCAGCACCGTCCCCCAGTCCTTGCTTTTCGGGTCGGCCATGTAGATCCACCTGCCGGTATCGCGCAGAAAAGCGTCCATGCCCTCGCCGTCGCTTTCGGTTATGTAGACGACTTCGGCCGAGGCGGGATGAAGCTTGGGGCATTCGCAGGCGGGGATTTCCTTCAGGTACTTGCCGTCGACGGTCAGCTCTTCCAGCGAGGCGGGGAATTTGCCTTCCGCGTCGCCGTAATAGATCATCAGGGCGGAACGGATGGCGGAAAGCTTGCCCTTTGTCGCGCCTTCCTTGGCTTTAGCCGATAACCCGGCGAATTTGGGGATGGCTATCGCCGCAGTTATGGGAAGGATAACGGCGCCGCCGAAGATAAGGAGGGACATCACCACGACCAGCGCCGTGCTGGGTTTCCCGACGTAGACCACTTTGGTGCCGGCGATCACGTCGTGCAGGCCGCGCTTGTTGCTCTTGAAGGCGACCATCAGGTAGCCGATGCCCAGCGTGATCATGTTCACGAAAGTGCCCAGCCAGCGGATAAAAGCGCTCTCGTAGCCCAGCGGTTCGCCCGAGGCCTGCAGCACTTTTATATTGAACGCCATTTTCCCCAGCGTCTGCCCGCAGGAACCGTGCAGCCCGATATAATAGGCGGCCCCCAGCAGGGCGCCGGCCAGCGTGAACAAGGTATTGTTGCTCCCTCCCGGCAGGGAGAGCGCTAAAAAGATGCCTATGCCGAACCCGGCGAGACCCTGCACTATCGCGTCCAGACCGGAAGCCAGCACCCTTATCCAGAAACCCGCATATTTTTCTTCGGCCGGCGCCGGCTCCTGCCCGGCCAGCACCGGGGCCGCCTGCTCGCTGTTCCCGCTTTCATTAAGTTCCATGTCCTCTCCTCATGCCGGTGTCAGGCACCGGTTAACGTAATTATACATTTAACCCGCAA
Organism: Elusimicrobia bacterium GWF2_62_30; assembly: GCA_001799995.1. Taxonomy (GTDB): domain Bacteria; phylum Elusimicrobiota; class Elusimicrobia; order Elusimicrobiales; family UBA9959; genus UBA9959. The sequence goes on along the minus strand of MGUK01000095.1, from coordinate 103,517 downwards.
GGGCGCAACCTTGGCTTTATTTCCCTGGCTGCGTTCTTTTTTTGGCGATGAAAGCCTGCGCCAGCCGCAGGGTGAACAACCGGGGGGCGGCCTGGTGCGCGGCGGCGGGCGCGACGGGGGCCCCGTCCAGGGCGGAGGCGATCATTTTTTTCCCTCCCTCGAAAACCCCGTTGAAAAGTTCGCTGGTGACTTCCCCCGCGCCGGCGGCTTTTTCCAGCTCGGCCATTAAGAGCGCCTGCACGCCCGCATCGGAGAGCCTTGCGCAGGCGGAGGCCTGCGCCGAGGGATGGCGCTCGTTCTCCTCTTCCATGGAAAAACATTCAAGTACTACGGAGGCGCTGTAGAGCGCGGCCTCTAACGCTATGGTCTTGTTCCCGCCGCTGGCGACAAGGCGCTTTATGACGAAATCCGTGCCCGCTCCCTCCAGTTCGTCCTCCAGCCCGGCCAGGCCTTTTCCCACCAGCCTGCGGCGCAGGGCCGCGTTGAGCGCGGCTTTTTCCCCCGGTTTTTTTACGGCTTTAAAGCGCAGCGCCGGCCTGGAAGGCTGGTAAAAGAATTCCTCTTTGCCGGTTATTTCGAAACCCGCCTCTTCGAGCAGCGCCGACAGGAGCCCGGCCGGGAAACAATACAAGTGGTTCATGCCCGGCGTCTCGGAACCGTATACCCAGCCCAGCGCGGCTTCTTTCACGGCGTGGTCCCCGTCGAGGAAAAGACTGAAAGTTTTTTCTATGTCCGGGGTTTCCAGCAGCAGGCCGCCGCCGGGTTCCAGCACCCGCCAGCATTCGGCCAGGAAATACTTGGCCTTAAAAAAACCCAGGTGCTCTATCAGCTGCAGCGCCTTTATCTCCGAGACGGACCCGTCGGGGAAGTCCAGGCTGTGCGCCGGCATGACCCTGTCCGCGGCGGAGTCGGGGTTTATATCGATATTGGTCCAGCCTTCCAGGCGGTTATAGCCGCAGCCTATATTAAGTTTCATGTTCCCTCCCTGCCCCCCGAGAAGATCCGGCCCAGCCGCCCCGCGCCGCGCGCGGCGCGCCCGCCCAGCTTAAGCCCCAGGGCCCTCAGCGGGTTTTTCAGCTCTTCTTTTAAGATATCTTTTTCCAGGCTCCGGAAACAATACGGGTCGTTGTGCAGGGCCCCGGTCTTCATCAGCGACATCTCGCTGCAGCCGCCCTTGCAAACCCCGGCGTGCGGGCAGGCGGCGCAGTTGGGCCCCGCCTGTTCTTTTTTGAAAGCGCGGGTATAGCGGAAAGAGGCCGGGTCGTTCCAGATGTCGTAAAAACTTCTTTCGCGGACGTTCCCTTCCGCGTATTTGTCGTCGTTTATGGCCAGGCAGCCCAGCACGCTCCCGTCGCTCCTGATGCCGGCCACGGCCGTGCCGGCCTGGCAGCCTTCCCATTTTTCGTACAGGGAAACGTTCTTCAGGAGCAGGGAATTGTACCCCAGGTCGTGCGCCCCGATCACCGGCAGGACCTCCGGCGGGTATTGGCGGCGGCAGGCCTCGATGAACAGGCCGACCGAGTAGAACTCCTCCGGGTCCAGCAGGAATTCTTTAGAAAAGCGGCCGCCCTCGGCGCCGGCCGTCTGCACCTGCCAGGCAATGCCGCGGCCCTTCAGCAGCTCCCGCAGCTTGGGAAGTTCCCTGAGATTGAGCTTATGCACGGTGGTTATCACGCTGACCGGGAGTTTTTCGGCGAGGCAGCGTTCGATGAAGGCCCGGGACTTTTTGAAGGCGCCCTGCGCGCCGCGTATCCTGTCGTGAAGCTCCGGGTCCGCCGCGTCCAGGCTGACAGCCACCGCGCGCGGCTCCAGCTTTTTAAGTTTCCCGAAGACGCCCTCCGGCGCGACCGTGCCGTTGGTGATAACGGACAGTTCCATGCCGAGCTCGCGCACGCGGGCCGCCACCAGGAAGAAATCCGCGCGCAGCAGCGGCTCCCCCCCCATCAGGGCCACGCCGAGGCAGCCGGTCCGCTTCAGGTCGGCGCAAAGGTCCAGCGCCTCCAGGGTGGAAAGCTCAGCGGCGCGGCGCCCCCCGGCGGTGGAGCCGCAGTGCAGGCATTTCAGGTTGCAGGCGAGCGTGAGCTCCCACACCGCGCAGGAAAGTTTATAGGAGGATGGCATTTGGACCCCGTTGCTTATTCGCTATAATAGCAAAAAGGACGCGAAAAACAGGGCTCTCAGCTTTTCTATGACCGATACGGCGACGGACTCACGGGCAGGTTTCCTGCCCCCGCTGCGGACCGACGTGAAGACCATAGCGGTCTTCCTGGAGAAGAAGCCTTTTTTCGGGGCCATCATCGTGCATATCCCTTTCCTGCACGCCCTGCGCCGGATCTATCCCGGCGCAAAGCTGGTCGTGCTCTCTCCCGCCCCGGCCATGGAGCTCCTGGCGAAGACCGGCGCCGCCGACAGGTTCGTCCTTTACGAATGGAATTTTTCAGGTATCAGGCGCACGCTGCAGGACATCGCGCCGGAGCTGGTGTTCGTGCTGCGCCCGGCGTCCCGCGGGCTGGACCTGGCCGTCGCCTCCTGCCGCGTGCCGGCTTCGGCAAGCTACCATTCCTGGCTGGGGCGGCTCTTGTACTCGCGCATCGTGCCGCAGAACAGCGGCATCTACCGGGCCCGCAAATATCTGACTTTGCTGACGGACGCCGCGGCGGCCGGTACCCTACCGCTGGACGGCTGGTTCCGCGAAGCCGCCTCCCGCGCGGCGCTCTCCACGGCCGCCTGGGGCCGCACGCTGGCGGTGCTGCCGGGCGGCGGCGCCGGCGGATTCAAACGCTGGGGAGAAGCGAATTATCTCGAACTCTGCGCCAGGCTGTCCGCCCTGGACCCGGGCCTTGAGTTCTTGTGGATACTGGGGCCGCAGGAAGCCGGGCTGGAGGAGAAGGTGCTGGCCTCCCCGCTGGCGGCGAAGTCGCGCATCCTGGCCGGCGCCATGCTGCCCGACCTGGCCGCGGCGGCTTTCGCCTGCGCCGGCGCCGTCGGCAACGATTGCGGGCCCGCGCACGTTTTCCACATGTGCGGGCTCCCGTATACCTGCGTAATGAGCGATCTCGACGGCAGGGCGGCGCGCTGCGCCGACGAGTGGCTGGACGCGCCCAACCGCCCCTTCGCCGTCCTTTCCGCGCCCGGCCGGCCTATTTCCGAGGTCGGGGTAGAGACCGTCGCCGGGATGGTATGGAAGATGCTGCCGCCCCGTCCTTCTCCTTCGACTTAGCCCGGACAGTTCTCTAAGCAAGAACAAAACCGCCGGGAAGAACCCGGCGGTTTTACTTCGGGGACTTGCTGCCGTCCTATTTCGCGGCCTTGGCCTCTTTCACCAGGCGGAAAGTCTTAAGGAACTGGCGCCAGGCCGCCAGCCCGTCGTAAGACGGGTCCGGGATGGAATCGCCGTAGGCGTAGCTGAGCACGAAGAACTGTTTCCCGTACGGCACCACGCAGAACTCTTCCTTCCCGAAAATAGAAGGCCCGCCGGTGTCGGGAGCCGGCAGCGAAACCGCCACCTCCCGGCTAAATAGCATCACGCGCTCACCGGAAACCAGGACAGGCCCGGCCTTTTCGGCTTTCTTCCCGCCCTTCGAGAGCACTTCGAAACCGGCCATGAAATCGCCGGAGGTCTTATAGCGTGAACCCTTGCCGCCGGAAAGGCGCACCTTTATCTTGTGCAGGTCGCGGGCGAGGACGGCCTGCGGGTCGCCCTGGTTCGTGACAAAAGTCTCGGTGGAGCCCTGCGGCACTTCGTACCTGGCGGCATCGGCAAGGCGGGCTTTTATCTTCATGGGCGGCTCCTTGGCGGCCGCCGGGAGGGCCGCGGCCAGCAGCAGCAGCGAAGCCAGGCAGACTTTAAAATTCATGGAAGCACTCCTGTGGCGCACGCTTTCGATTCCTTGCCCCAGAGCTTCTGCAGCTGCTCCCAGGTGACCTGGCCCACAGCCGGGGGCGTCTTGAAGGACTCGGAGGTCTTGCCGCGCAGCAGGCCCTCGAGCCGGGTGCGCCTCTCCATTATCGCCTCGTCCTTCTTCTGGAAATACTCGCTCTCCGACTCCTCGGCCAGCTTGGCCAGGAATTTCTTCCCCTCGGGGGTGGCGAAGTAGGTCAGGCGCTCGTTCAGGGCTTCCTTGATCTTCTTGAGGTTATCTTCGGCTATGGGGAAGTATCGTTCCTTATTGCCGATGTCCTCCCTCAGGGCCTGGAAAGAAGCGGCCTCCATTTTATGCTTGCCGCCGATGAAATGCTCGATGATGGCGGTCCAGCCCTTCATGTTCTTTTTGCTTTTTGAAAGCGTCGTCAGCGCCGCGTCCGCGTCCAGCAGCCGCTGCTTGTAGACGGACGCCGGGTCCTTCATCTCGTCGCTGGTGAGGCCCAGGGAATAGTTGGCGCACATCAGCTTGAGCGACTCGTTGTTGGCTTCGGGATTTTCCAGGTAGTTCCAGGTCTCGTAATCGGGCCTGACCTTAAGCTCCGTCGAGACCAGCCAGCCGATAAGGCGGGCGTTCTCTTCCTCGGTCTCGTTATACTGGTAGATGACGTCGTCGCCGCCGCCGTAGAGCTGCCTTTCCAGCGCGTGGCCGAGCATCTCGTGCGCCAGCGTACCTTCCGCGCCGTCCACGCCGGGCTGCATATAAAGTTTATTGAGCACTACGCTGGGCGGGTTGTCGTTGATCAGGGTATGGCCGCGGAACCCGACGATGGTCTTTTTGCCTTCCCTGGTCTCTACGGCGCTGCCGGGCATCTCCTCGAGGGAGAATTTCACCTTGGCGTCCGCCTTTATGAATTTCGCGGCCACTTCCCGGGCGGTGGGGCTTTCCATCATCCTGGCCAGCATGGCGTCCATCGCCGTTCTTTCGGCCGGTACGCCGTGGTCGTCCATTATAACGTGTTTCTTGAACTCGGCCAGCAGGTCTTCCTTGTCCTGGGCGGTGGCCTGCGGCGAAACCGCCCTCGCGTAGGGATTCGCCCCGTCGAACAGGACGGAGCCTTCTTCCGCCGACCCTTCAAGGTCGGGCACGCCCTGCGCCGTTGCGTTCACGGCCGCCAGTGACGCGAATGCCGCCAACAGGAATAGTTTTATGGTCTTCATAATATTATCCGCAGTTATATAGTGTAGTGCGCGGGCAGGCGCAAGTCAAGGGCCGTTTTGACCTATTTCCCGCGGCGGCTGGGATGTCGCGGAGAGGATCATTGCGCGGCTAAAGCTACTTTCACCGCGGCAAAACGCGCTAAGCGCCGGAATACGCCGGGCCGGCGGAAGAACTATCCCGTCAATAAAGTTCGTTCCCGCGCCGCCCCACGGGATCGTGTCCGAAAAGGGCGTCGAGCCTGGCCGGGATCTTTTCCGAAAGGACCGAGAGCACGGCCATCGCCAGCTTTATTTTTTCCTCGAATAACCGGCAGCTCCGGCTATGCGGCATGGAAATATCACCGTTGAAATAATGGTTTATATTGAGGCAGGAGCCGGTGGTCCCGCAGACGCTGAAGAGGCGGCAGCTGCCGCATTTCCGGAATCTTTTTTTCGTTTTTTCCAGCAGCGACAGATATTTCTTCCGGTTCACGCCCGTATGAACGTTCCCCAGAGAAAAGGCCATTATGCCTATAAAAGAAGTGCAGGGGAATATCTCGCCGTCGGCCGAGACGGCGATCTGCCCCTGGGCGGCGGGGCAGCCGCCGGTAACCTGCTGATTGTAATACAGCCGCTGCATCAGTTTGAAGAATCTGTTGAAAAAGGTCTTTCCGTAATCGAGGGAGCCCCTGACGACCTCTTCGGAGTATTTCCCGGCCAGCAGTTCATACTCCCTGAAAAGCCTCCGGAAGTCCTTTGCCTTCTGGAAAAAAACGGCTTCCCTGCCCGGGGTTATTTTGTGGCAGGCGTCTTCGCTCTCGAATATTTCGACGCGTTCAAACCCCAGGCCCTGAAGATTCTCGTAAAGCGCGACCATATCCGTGTAATAAGGCGTGACGGTCGTTCTGCCGACAAGCCTCCGCCTTATTGACGGACGCATTCCCTTCAGGTTCCGCGCTATCGCCGCGAAGCTGCCCGTCCCGTCGTGAAAAGGCCTGTTCCGGTCGTGTATCTTCCCGGGGCCGTCCACGCTTACCGCTATCTGCACGCCGAGGCACAGAAGCTTCTCGGCCAGCGCAGGGGTGAGCAGGGTCCCGTTAGTGGCCAGCAAGAAATGGAACTTCAGCTTTTTCTTCTTTTCCAGGGCCTTGCAGTATTCCACGGTGCCCAGGAGGGCCGGCAGGTTCTTAAGCGGTTCTCCGCCGTAGAAATCCACCACGAGCTGCTTCTCTCCGGCGCTCATCCCGACCAGCAGGTCCACGGCTGCCCTGGCCGTTTCCAGGGACATAGGGGGAAGGCAGCCGGCTTGCGCAGCCGGCCCGGCCTTTCTGTTCTTAAAGGCCTGGTCGGAATATTTGCCGGTATCGTTCCAGCAGTAAATACAGCGGAGGTTGCACTCGGAGGTGATATTCAGCGTCAGGTCGGTCAGCCTGGCGGCGGCTTCCGGGACTTCCCGCTTTGCGGGACGCAGCGGGAACAGCCCGGAGATCTCTTCGGGGATGGAAAGCCGCCGGGCGAGCTTTTCAGCGGCCGGGGCCGAGAGCTTGCCGCTTCTTTTCCTGATCTCGCAGTTCCACTTCTTAAGGGAATTGAAAATTCCCGGCGCCAGTTGATAGAAATCCCCTGTGCCCGTAGAGACGCCTATGCGGCGGCCCAGTTTTTTAAAGAGATAAACCGGCTGTTGTTTCATCCCGTTCCACGCCCTATAGCGCGAAGTCCCCGCGGTAACGGGGACTTCGCCGCTTTGACCTGTCCGGTTTTTACCAAAGCACTCTGCCGGAGCGGCAGTACCGTGACAGTTTCTTCTCTATTTTCAGCGTTTTATTCAGTTTTACAGCCAGTTTCGCGGCTGGTTTGGTTTTTGTAGGCATTTTACCTCCCGAACTGCTCCAGGTGTAGTATACGTCAGAATATGCCGGGTGTCAATGAGGCGGAAGCCGGTAGTTGCAACAGCTGCCGGCCTGCGCTATAATTGGAATTCGCGCGGAGGCCGGGTGCCGGACGGGCCGCGCGAGCGCAACAATGAAGGTCCTGCTTATAAATCCGCCCGATTCCGCCGAGGCTATGCTCGGGGCGGGCCGGCACCTTGTTCCCAAATATGAACCGCTCGGCCTCCTCTACCTGGCCGCGGTGCTCAGGCAGGGCGGCTTCGAGCCGGAGATAATAGACGCCCGCGCGGAAGGCTGCGGGCTGGAGGCGCTTAAAGAACGCGTGCTGCGCCGCGCCCCCGGCCTGGTCGGCATCTCCACGCTGACCTGCAGCGGGGCTAACGTTCTCGACCTCGGGCGCTGGCTCAAGAAAAAACTGCCCGGGACGCTGGTGGTGCTGGGCAACGTGCACGCCTCCGTCTACGCGGAGCAGTACCTGCGGCAGGGCTGCTGCGACATTGTGGTGCACGGGGAAGGCGAGCAGGCGATGCTGGAGATAGCTGCGGCGCGGCGGGCGGGACGCGGGCCCGAAGGCATCGCCGGGATCTCTTTCGCCGCGGCCGGCGGCGTTACCAGGACCCCTGACAGGACCGCGCCGCAGGACCTGGAAGAACTGCCGCTCCCGGCCAGGGACCTGCTCGACCGCTCGCGCTACGGCCTGGGCGAGCTCAGCAACCAGGCCTTTATCGGCGGGGGCGGCGGCGCGGCCATGACCATGTCCACTTCACGGGGCTGCCCCTACGGCTGCTCTTTCTGCGCCGCGCGCGGCAAGGACGCGCCCAGGCGCAACAGCGCCCAAAGGGTGCTGGCCGAGATGGAACTGCTGGAAAAAGAATACGGGGCGTCCTATCTCACCATAGTCGACCCGTTCTTCCTGGGCGACCGCGGGCGGGTGCTGGAGATCTGCGCCGGGAGAAAAGCACGGGGGCTGAAAGCCCGCTGGGGCTGCGACGCCCACGTCAACTGCGTGGATAAAGAACTGACAGCGGCGCTGGACGGCGCGGGCTGCTACGAGCTTTCCTTCGGCATCGAATCGGGCGTACAGCGCCTGCTCGACGCCGTGAACAAGACGACCACCGTCGCGCAGGTGCGCCGGACGGTGGAAATGGTAAAAGGGAACTCGCGCATGTACGTTTCCGGGCTGTTCATACTCGGCCTGCCCGGCGAGACCTATGAGGAAGCCCTGGAGACGATACGCTTCGCCAGGAGCCTGCCGCTGGACATGGCCCAGTTCAGCATGCTGATACCCTACCCGGGCTCGGCCCTGTACGCCGAACTTTCAAAAGACGGAGAATTGGATACGGGGGTGAGGGCGGACGGGTCGCTGGACGCTTCCGTCTGGGAAAGATACTCTTCCTACCTCTCCTTCACCGGGAAGGACCCGGTCTGGGTAACGCCCTCGCTGTCCGCCGCGCAGCTCAAAAGCCTGCAGAAAAGGGCCCAGCGGGAATTCTACCTGCGCCCCGCCCAGATAGCCCGGAACGTGCGGCGCCTGCGCCTGCGCAACCTGCCCGCGGCGCTGAACATAATCCTGAAAGGTTTTTTTTAGGCGGCTTTCCCGCGCCCGGGCCGGCCGGCCTTGGCCCTCGCGGCGAAATAATTGGAAAAGACCTTAAGGGCCGCCTCGAGGTCCGCTTCCCCCGCTTCGCAGAAGTGCTTGAGGTAATCAAGCCGCAGCTCATGGCTGTCGGGCAGGTCCTGCCCCCGGTATTTCGGCTCTTTTTCAAGCAGCATCTGCCACAGCCTGGTCCCCGGGCAGATGGCGACTATGTTCAGGCAGGTGCGCTGGCAGCAGTCGGGGGGCAACCCTATCTTTTTCAGCTCCGACAGGGTCAGCGAAAGGGTTTCGCGCGTCTCGCCGGGCAGGCCAAGTATCAGCGCGGTGTTGGGGATCAGCCCGGCTTCCAGGAGCACCGAGACCGCGCGCCGGCTGACCGCCGCGCTCGCGCCTTTGTTCAGGCGGCGCAGGATATCGTCCGAAAAAGATTCCACCCCGACGCAGACGTATTTGACGCCGGCGGCCTTGAGCAGCGCGGCATTGGCGGGGTTGAGCGTGGTGGCTTTCGCGTAAACCTCCAGCGCCGGCATTTTCAGGCGCGACGCCGCGGCGCTGAATTCCCTGAGCCAGGCGGGGTTGGCGGGATAGTCGTCGCCCGCCTCGTAGACATGGCGCACGCCGTATTTCCTGTAAAGCGAGGACAGCTGCCTGGCGGCGGACTCCGGCGGGATGCAGCGCACGCCGCCCATGGTCTGTATGCCGCAGAAGATGCAGCGCCCGGCGCCTGCGGCCCACTTGCAGCCGCGCTGCGCTATGAAGGAAAGCGTCCGGCCAATGCCGAGCTTGCCCATCTTCCGTTCCTGGATCTTGAAATACCGCTCCAGGTCCAGCAGGGTATAATCCACCGGCGGCAGCCTGGAGAAATCCATGATCTCGACCGGGTTCTCGGCCAGCTGCCCGCCGGGGGTGAGGTAGACCAGGTTCTTGATGCCGCCAAAGGGCGTACCGCGCGCCAGCTCGTGCAGCGCTTTCTCGCCGTCGTAGCACACTATCGCGTCCAGGCAGTAGTCGGCCGAGCCGGGGCCCCTGTTGGCCAGGATCTCCTTCTTCAGGGCCGAAGCGTAATGCCCGCCGAAAACCACCATCGAGCCGTTCTTCTTGGCGACGCGCGCGAATTTCAGCACGTTCCCGTAGGTCTGGGTAACGGGGCTGAACCCGGCCAGGTCGTAGCGGCGGGCCAGCAGCCCGGCCAGCCGCTTCGCGCCCAGCACCTGTTCGTCGAGGATGTCGACTTTTATTCCCGGGGCGGCCTGGCGCATGTACGTGGCCAGCGCCAGGGCCCACAGCGGCGGCAGGATTTCGTCGTAGCGGCCACCGAGGGTGTAGACAAGGGCTATCTTTTTCATAGGTACCGCGGAAGGAACCGGCAGTATGCAGAACAATAATATCATATTTCCCCGGCGGCGGAAGCCGGCGGCAGGGGCCCGGCGGGGATTAGACCGCCGCGGGGGTAAAATGGTAAATTGGGTATTGAGCCGTTCCCGGAAAAACGATGAAGATCACGCTTATCAGCCTTAACAGCCTGCACGGCTACCAGAACAATCCCGACGCGGATTTCCTGGACCACCCCCCCACGACGCTGGCCATTTACCGGGCTTTTCTCAAGGACCGCCACGACGCGGAGATAAGCGACCTGGGCATAGAGCTGATACGCGACGGCGGCCTGCTGCGGGAGATAAACGCGCTGGGCCTGCGCGCCTCCGGCGCGGCCGACGCCTGGCTGGCCGGCCGGGAGAACAGCCCGGAACTGGACAAGGTCTTCGCGCGGATACTGCGCAAGGTAGACTACAAAAAAGCCCGGGTGGTGGGGATAGCCGTGCCTCACGGCAGCTACCTGCCCATGGCGCTGGTGCTGGCGAAGAAGATTAAGGACGCGGCCGGGGCGACGATAGTTTTCGGCGGGTTCACCATGCTGCAGGGCATCGCGGAGGATTTCTTCGAAAAATACCCCTGCGTGGACTACGCCGCCGTCGAAAGGTCCTTCTATCCTTTCCTGGAGCTGGTAAAGGCGCTGGACTCGGGCAAAAAAGCGCCGGTCATACGCGGCCTGGCGAGCAAAGGGCACATGGTCCATCCCCGGGAGTCCAGCGACGCGGCGGATAAGCTGCCCGCGCCGGATTTCGGAAAGCTGTCGCTGGAGACCTACAGGAAACTGCCTAAATCCTCGCAGCCGTATTACCGCTTCAACGCCGGGAAAGTGCTGCCGCTGCAGTATTTCTTCATGGACGGCTGCCCTTTCAACTGCAGCTTCTGCAAGCGCCCGGCCATTACGCACCGGGCGGTGACCTTCAAGCCCGTGGACAGGATAACGGAGGAAGTGGCCGCGTTGAAGAAGAAGCACAGGACGGACTGCTTCTTCTTCGTCAACAGCTGCGTCAATTTAAGCGACAAGTTCCTGGACGGGCTTTGCGACGCGATGATAAAGCGCAGGCTCAACATCGCGTGGTGCGATTCGGCCAAGCCCAAGAACGTCAGCAAGGACCTGCTGCTGAAGATGCGCCGGGCCGGCTGCATCTCGCTGACGTGGGGCCTGGAGTCGGGCTGCGACGGGGTGCTCAAGAAGATGAACAAGCTTCACACCACTAAAGAAGCTTCCGCGTCGCTGCGCAATTCGCACGAAGCCGGCATCTGGAACCGGGCGAACATCATAGTCGGCTTCCCCGGCGAGACCGAGGAGCAGTTCCGGGAAACTTTACAGTTCCTCCGGGAGAACGCGGACTACATCGACAACCTCTCGGTGTTCAAGTTCTTCCTCTGCCCGTCCACCATCATGTCGGAGCCGGAAAAATACGGCATAGAGGTGAAGGACATCGACCTGCAGAACACGGGGCCGGACTTCAAATGCTACGCTTACGACGAGGTGGGCGGGCTGAAGTGGGAAGAGAAGCTGGCGCAGCTGGACCGGCGCTGCCACGCCGTGGTCTCGACTTTCCGCGAACTGAAGAAGAACGTCCTGCTTTCCAACCAGGACCACAGCTACAACCTTTTCCACCTGTACAAGAAATTCAAGACCAAGAACGCGGTGCGGGCGCACCTCAAGGAAGTCTCCACCCTGGTCGCCATGAAACCGCACCTGTCAAAACGCAAGCCGGGCGGCGCCGGGAAACGTTAGCCGCGGTCCGCTGGGAACACGATGAACATTTCCAAAGAGCGGCCTGCGGGCCAGAAGGCCGTCGTCCTGCTGCTCGGGGCCCTCTTCGCCCTGTTAAGCGCGGAGGCGGCCCTGCGCCTGGGCGGTTTCGCTTACCGCGCGGCGCAGGAACGGCGCAACCGCATCGCCGTCGGCCGCGAGGGCTACCGCATCATGTGCCTGGGGGAGTCGACCACCGCCGGGGGCGAGGACGCCTGGCCCGTCCGGCTGGAACGCGCGCTCTCGCGGCGCTACCCGGAGGCCCGCTTCAGCGTCATCAACAAGGGCATGGCGGGCGTCAACAGTTCCGAGCTCATGCGCGAGCTTGAAAAGAACCTCGACCAGGTCCGGCCCGGCCTGGTGATAGCCATGATGGGCCTGAACGACGGCTTCATCCGGTATTACGACGGCATAGCCGGCGCGGAAAGCCGGCTGTTCAGGCATTTCCGCCTGTACAAATTAACGAAGCTCCTCCTCAATAAAGGCGGCGCCCCCCGGCCGCTGCCGGTCCCGGTCCCGGCGCAGGCCGCGCCCTATTCGGGCCCCGTAGACCCGTATCTCCCTTACCTGGACGGCAAGAAAGACATGGCCCGGCAGGAGGCGGCGCTGCGCGGGCAGATCGCGCGGGACCCCGGCGACGCGGCCTCCCTGTACCTGCTCGGCCGGTACTGGGCGCTGGACGCCGGGTGGAAGAAGCACGACGCGGAGCTGGGCAAACAAGGCGAGGAGCTGCTTTTGCGCGCGGCGCGCCTGGCCCCGAAGAACAGCTTTATCCCCTGGACGCTGGGGATGTACGCTATCCTTCAGAAGAAGGACCCGGCGCGCGGACTGCCGCTGCTGGAAAAGGCGGCGGAGCTTAACCCGAGCGCCGCGAACTGGTACTACGTGGGCAGGGCCTACAAGGATCACGGCCTGCCCGAAAAAGCGGACGCGGCCCTGCTCAAAGCGCTCGCCCCCGGCGCCCCCCTGGGGATCCGGGAGGAGGCGGCCTTCGAATTATGCTGGCTGTATATAAGCCGCCGCGAGTTCAAAAAAGCGGAAGACCTGATGCGGGAAGCGCTGGAACTGGACCCTTATAATGAAAAGGTCCAGGGCGCCCTGGCCGCCGTCTATACGGAAAGCGGGCGCCCGGAGCTGGCGCGCAAGCACGCCGCCAGGCTTTCCTCCACGCGCGGGATGTTCACGGCTACCACCCGCGCCAACTTCGCCGAGCTGCGGCGGGCGCTGAAGTCCCGGGGCATACGCCTGGCGGTGATGCAGTACCCGCTGTGCGACCCGGCGCCGCTGCGGGCGCTGTTCGAGGACGCCGGCGATATAATTTTCATCGACAACGACCGGGCCTTCCGGAAAGCGGTGCGGGAAAAAGGCTACACCTATTATTTCAAGGATATGTTCGCCGGCAATTTCGGCCATTGCACCGGCCCGGGCAACGACCTGATCGCGGAGTCCGCCGCGGACGCCCTGTCGGGCTACTTCGGGGTCAGGTAGCTGCGCGCAAACCGCCCGGGGAAGGTCAGTACTGCCGGTCCGCGCCTTCCCGGCGCCTCGTCCCGGCGGAAGCGGCCGCTTTTTTCAGCTGCTTCAGCACGGCCGCCTTGGTCTTGAATTTTTTGTACAGGTAAAAAAGATTATAAGAGAGGTCCAAGTTGGGCAGGGACGTCCCATTCTTGAGTTTCTGGAAGAACGAGACCGTCGCGCGATGCCGCCGCTCCAGCTGTTTCTGTTTTTCTTCCCATTTTACGCCGTTCACCTCGTCAAACCCGTAACATTTGAAATCCGGTTCCCCTTCGTTACGGAGATTGTCCCTGACCTTTATCCCGTATTTCTCCGGGTTCGAGGCGATTATGGAGGGCGTCGATAAAAAGAACTTATGCACCTCCAGCGTGTCTATGAAATCTATATTGTCCCTGATGAAATCCAGCGTGTCCCGGAACTGGCTTTCCGTCTCCCCGGGATAGCCGACTATCAGGTTGACCCGGTTCCAGATCCCGGCCTCGTGGGCATGGCGCAGCGTCTGCGCGGCGCTTACGGCCGTATGCTGCTTGTTGATGCTCAGCAGGAGTTCCTCGTTGCCGGATTCCACGCCCCAGGTCAGGGAGATGCACCCGGCCCGGCTCATCTTGAGCAGCAGGGCTTTATCCAGATTCTTGGGTTTAGCCGAATCGCTCCACAGGATGCGCACCCGTTTTTTTATTATCTCGTCGCAGAACTCGTTGAGGTACTTGTCGCTCAGGTTGACGGCGTTATTAAGAAAATAGAAACAGTTGGTGCGGTATTTCTTCGCCAGGAAAGCCAGCTCGCCGGCCACCCGGGCCACGGGCTTGAAGTTCACCCTCTTGTCTTTTATGTTCCGGCCGCAGAAACTGCAGTTATAGATGCAGCCGCCCATGAAATAATACGGCAGGGCCAGCTCCCGGCCGGCGTTATACCGGAAGAACTGCTTTAAAGTTCTCGGGATATTCCTGTAGGCGTCCAGCGGCAGGGTATCGAAATCCGGCCTGGGAAGTTCGTCCACCCGGTCGTTGCCCATCTCGGGCGGCTTGATGAAACCTTTGCACGCCATCCCGTGGATCTTTGAAACGTCACCGTGCTTCTCCATGGCTTCTACCAGGTCCAGGAAAGGGCGGAAAGATTTCACGAAGCTTACGTGGTCCACAAAGGGATATTTCCGGAAAAAATCCTTCTCGATGCCTTTTACGAAGGAGAACCCGCCCAGCACGATCTCGGTCCCCGTTTTTTCCTTTATCTTTTTCGCCAGCACCAGGGCCGTCGCCAGGCACTGGTTGTGGGGGACGGAGAGCCCCACTAGCCGGGCGTTCTTCAGCTCTACCATGGCGAGTATTTTTTCGAAGACCCGGTCGATGGCCGGGGCTTGCCTGCGGCCCGCTAAATAATCGTCGGCCGCGCCGGGATCGTTATGAAAACCCAGGGAGAAGAGCTCCTGCAGCAGCTCTTCCTCGTGTATCAGCCGTATGCCCAGGTCGTCCAGCCCGACGGAATGCCCCTTCAGGAAGGCCTTGAAAATAGCCAGCGCCAGCGGGGGATGGTTCACAAAACCGGAATTCGGGGAACCGTCAATGCCGCTGAGGCTGATAAGTTTGATGTTCATCCCACATCAATAATAGCAAAAGGGGACAGGGGACGCTGGTAAGTATTTAAGCTTTTATCAACAGCCGGGGAAAATGTTAACAACAACTTAAATACTTACCAGCGTCCCCCGGAAAAGCCGATAAGTTCTATCTTGTATTTAAACTCGTCGGAGTAGAGGTTGCGGAAGGCGGTCTCGGCCTCGCCCATCTGGTTGTCGGTGGGGTCCGTGCGCCAATGTTTTTTAGCGGGCCATAGCGCCGCGCCGAACTCGGAGTTGGCGGGCATGCGCCAGGCGTCGAGGCTGCCGAAATAGAACCTGCGCCTTTTTTCATTGGCCCGGCGGGCGTTGCCCACCGAGATATCGGCGAAGCGCCAGCCGCCGCAGTAGAACATGGCCCAGTCGTGCGGCGAGGCTATGCCGGGCGATACGTTCCAGCCGGACTGCCATTTGGCGGGCACGCCGGCGGCGCGGCACAGCGTGATGAACGCTATGGCCTGCACGCCGCAGTCCCCCCGCAGGCCGGAAAGACAGTATTCCGAAATGTTCTCGATTATCCCGTAGGGCATCACGAAAGTGTAATTAAGGTTCAGGGTAAGCCAGTCGTAGATCTTCTGCGCCTTGCGGTAATTGTCCTTTTCTTTCCCGATTATTTTCCCGGCGAGCGCTTTAACATAAGGCGTAAAGACTATGTGCGGCGGCTCTTCCTTCAGGTACTTCGTGACCGAAGGCGGGATGTAATTCCTGCCGCGGAGAGGCGGCGGTTTCAGGATGGTTTCGGAGATGTCGTATTCGAACTCGGCGAAGAACTTGCTGGCTCTCTCCTCGAAATAGATGGTCCGCTGCGACGCTTGCGGCCCGGCCAGCCTGTATTTTTTATGGGAGGCGGCCAGCAGTCGCGCCGCGGAGACCTGGTCCGCAACGCGCGGGAACGGCAGCCAGCAGCGCACTTTTCCCTTCGGCGGCTTCTTAAGCTCCAGCGTGATGCGCGCCCGCACGCGGTACCTGGCCGGCGCGGCGCCGCGTATCAGCTCATCCAGGCGCTTGTTCCTGGCGTCGCGCGCCCCTATTACGGAGTTGTCCTCTTTCCTGAGCCGCTTCCTCAGCTTAGGGGCCAGGAAAAGCAGGTTCGACGCGAACGAGGAGAAGAACAGCTCCCTGCCGTCTATCACCTTCGGCGAGATAAGTCCGGAGTTTATCCAGGCGGTCAGCTCGCCGGGCTTTACTCCCTTCAGCCTGTCCTTCAGGACCTTCAGCGCGGCCTTCCTGTCGTACGGGTGGGCCTTCTTTATCCTGCCGAGCCGCTCGGGCTCATACCGCAGCCGCCCGGCCATGCCCGGCGCGAGCGGCCCGCGCAGCAGCCCTTTTATAAGGCGCCGCGCCAGCCGGAAATTGCCGGCGTCTTCGGCCTGCCGCACGATCTCCGGCAGGGGCGGGAGAAGATAATCCATTATTTCTTTTTTTTGAGATGCCACAGGAATTCCAGGTTGCCTTTAGCGCCTTTCAAAGTTGAATCCATCAGCCCTTTCTCTTCCGCGCCGGGCAGGGAAGCCGCCAGGAAAGCGCGCATCTCCGCCATTACGCCCAGGCGCGTCGCTTCGTCCTTAACTATCCCTTTGCGCAGGTCCTTGGCCTGCAGCTCGAACTGCGGCTTGACCAGGGCGACGAGCTCGCCGCCGGGCGCCAGGGCGTCCAGCACCGGGCCTAGAATTAGTTTAAGGGAAATAAAAGATACGTCGATGGCGCAGAGGCGCGGTTGTTCCGGGAAAGCCGAGGCCTTCAGGAACCGGGCATTGGTCCGCGGCATGAACACCACCAGCGGGTGGACCTTCATCTTTTCGTGCAGCTGGCCTTCCCCCACGTCGACGGCGTAGACCTTCGCCGCCCCTTCCTGCAGGAAGCAGTCCGTGAACCCGCCCGTGGCCACGCCTATGTCCAGGCAGGTCAGGCCTTTGACCGCTATTTTAAAATTATCCAGCGCGCCTTTCAGCTTGAGCCCGCCGCGCGAGACGTACGGGCAATCGCTTTTGAGCAGTTCCAGCAGGTCGGCGTCGCGCACGGCCTGGCCGGCTTTCTCCGCGGGCTTGCCGTTGACGGTCACCAGCCCGGCCATGATGGCCCGCAGGGCTTTTTCACGGCTTTCGAAGAGCCCCCGCTCCACGCAGGCCACGTCCAGGCGCATTTTCATAAGGATATGTTACTAAATAAATAAAAAGGGGCCCTCCCATAAAAGGGCCCCTCTGCAGGTATTCTCCCGTGCGGCTCAGCGCGGGTTAAGGACGGCCTGTTTCCAGAGTTCCTGCATTTTCTCCGGGAAGTTGCGGCGCACGTCCATTATCTCGCCGTTGGAGACATGCCGCTCTATTACGTTTATCACGCCCTGCGTAACCCTCCTCGGGTCCAGGCCCTTCGGCAGCTGCTCCGACACCTTATCCATGAACTCTTCGGTATTGCGCATCTTTTCCGGCTTATGGGCCGGCGTCCATCCGGAATAGTACATGCCCATTATCATGATGGGCAGCTGTGAAGCAAAAGCCGCGCACTCCCCCGCCGGCAGCCTGTCGCGAATGGCGTGCAGCACGGCGCGCAGCGCCCTGTAGGCCTCGTTGGGATTGGTGAACCCCAGCTCCATCTCTATTTCCTTCAGCCAGGCCCTGGTCTTGGCGGTGGCCTTGTCGAACAGGTGCGAAGCGGACGCTTCCGTAATGCTGTGCGGCCAGTCCCGCGTTATTTTCTCCGCCTCCACCCAGTCCAGCTGCTGGGTGCCGGGCGCGGTGCCGCGGTTCACGTAGATCTCATGCGCTACCTCGCGGGTGGCCTCCTCCAGGTTGCCGCTGTTGAGGTACTTGGCGTAGGCCTGCGCGTAAAAATGCTTGACCGCCATATTCGTTCTCGTGCTTTTGTTCATAGTCTCCCCCGTTTTCAAGGCGCGCAGACCCGCGCCGTAAAAGCGCGGGGCCGGGGCCTTAAGTATATTGCTCTGGGACGGCTTGCCCCCTGAGAGGATGCTATCAAGTTAGAAAGGAACGGGAACAGGCGGGCAGTCCACAAGAAATCAACAAATATCCACTTTCGCCGGGCCGTTACTGGCCGTCTTCGTCTTCGAACCGCTCCAGCTTCAGCTTGCCTTCGGCGTCCTTCTTGAGCACTTCTATCTTGCGCTTTATCTCCTCGAGCTTAACGGAGAGCTCCTTGGAAATGGTCACGCCTTCCTCGAAAAGCGTCAGGGATTCCTCGATGGGCGTGTTCTCGTCCTCGAGCTTGCCCACTATCTCCTCGAGCTTGCCCAGCTTCTCTTCGAAACCGCCGCCATTGGTTTTTTTCACCATAAAGTCTCCTGTTGCGGGCCGCCGTCGGCTCCCTTTTTCGGCGCGCGCGGCCTGTCCGCCGCCCCGCCGCCCAGCACCTCGGCCTCGGCCTTGCCTTGCGCGAACTGCAGCGAGAGCCTGTCGCCCGGGGCCAGCGCCGCGGCCGTCTTCACGGCCAGGCCTTTGGCGTCCTTGACGATGGCGTAGCCCTTCTTGAGCGGGAAAAGCGGGCTCAGCGCCTTCAGCTTTTCCGACTGCAGATTCAGTTCCTCGCCGGCGCGGCGCAGCCTGTCCGCCGAGGCCGCGAACATCCCCTCCACCGCGTCGTCCAGGCGCCTTACCGGCCGCTCCAGCAGCACCAGCGGGTTGGCCATGGGCCGGCTCGAGACCAGCCTGAAGAATTTCCCCTGCAGGTTCTCGTAATAGATGCGCAGGCTCTGCAGCAGCCGCTTCTCCAGGCCAGCGATATTGGCCGCCAGCTCCACCTTGCTTTTAACCACCAGCTCCGCCGCGGCCGACGGAGTGGGCGCCCGCAGGTCGGCCACGAAGTCGGCTATCGTGAAATCGGTCTCGTGCCCCACGCAGGAGATCACCGGGATCTTCGAGCCCGCTATCGCGCGGGCCACTATCTCCTCGTTGAAGGCCCACAGGTCTTCCATGGAGCCGCCGCCGCGCCCCACCAGCATCACGTCGATGTCCGGGAAGCCCTCGTTCAGGTCCTTTATGGCCTGCGCTATCTCCTCTTTGGAGCCCGCGCCCTGCACCTTCACCGGCGCGATGATGATGTGCATGTTGGCGTAGCGGCGTTTTAAAATGGAAAGGATGTCGCGGATGGCCGCGCCCGTCGGGGAGGTGACCACGGCTATCTTCTGGGGCAGGGCCGGGATGGGGCGCTTGCGTTCCTGGTCGAACAGCCCTTCGGCGGCCAGCTTTTTCTTGAGCTGCTCGAAGGCCAGCTGCAGCGGGCCTATGCCGGCCGGCTGTATTTCCTTGGCCATCAGCTGGTACTTGCTCTGCTTGTCGTAGGTGGTGATATTGCCGCGCACGCGCGCCAGCAGGCCGTTAGCCAGGTCGAACTTGAGATTGGCGGCGAAGCCGCGGAACATCACGCCGGAGATATTGGAATTGGCGTCCTTGAGCTCGAAATAGGTGTGGCCCAGCGACGAGACCTTGAGGCCCGAGATCTCGCCCTCCACCCACAGTTCGCGGAAAGTGCTTTCCAGCAGGTGCTTAATACCCCCGCTCAGCTCGCTGACGGTATAGATCCTGGGCTCGGTCATTTCTCGCCCCGCAGCCGCTTCAGGCGCTTGCCTATCTCTATCTCGAAGCCCTGCTCCGTCGGGCGGTAGAAGGTCTTCGGGTCGGGCATGTATTCCTGCTTCACATAATGACCCTCGAAATCGTGCGGGTACTTGTAGCCCTTGCCGTGGCCGAGGGCCTCGCCGTCCTTGGAGCCGTCGCGCAGGTGCATGGGGACTTCGCGCTCCACGCCGCTTTTCACCTCGGCCTGGGCCTCGTTAACGGCCAGGTAGGACGCGTTGGACTTGGGCGAGCAGGCCACGTAGATGGCCGCCTGGGCCAGGACGATGCGGGCCTCCGGCATGCCCAACACCTCGGCGGACCGAAAAGCGCTCTCCGCCATCACCAGCGCCATGGGGTTGGCGTTGCCCACGTCTTCGGACGCGCAGATCAGGATGCGCCGCGCCACGAAGCGGGGATCCTCGCCGGCCTCCAGCATCTTGGCCAGCCAGTAGACGGCGGCGTCCGGGTCCGAGCCGCGCATGCTTTTGATGAAAGCGGAAATATGGTCGTAATGCTCGTCGGAGCTGCGGTCATAGCGCAGGCTGCGGCGCTGGATGGACTCGCGCGCCACGGCTTCGTCTATCACGCGCTTGCCGCCCTTACCGGGCTTGGTGGTGACCACGCCCAGTTCCAGGGCGTTCAAGAGCCGGCGGGCGTCGCCGGAGGAATTGTCTATCAGGTATTTCTTCGCCCCCGGGGTGACCTCGGGCTTAAGCGCCTTCAGCCCCGCCTCGGCGGTCAGCGCCCGGTCGAAAATAGCGGAGAGGTGCTCGGGCTTCAGCGGTTTGAACTCCACCACGATGAAGCGGCTCAGCAGCGCCTGGTTGATGTAGAAGAACGGGTTCTCCGTGGTCATCCCGATGAGGATGATCTCGCCCTTTTCCACGCTGGGCAGCAGCACGTCCTGCTGGGTGCGGTTGAAATGGTGGATCTCGTCGAGCACCAGCAGGATGCGCTGGTTCTGCGCTATCCCGCCGCCCAGCCCGCGCGAAAATTCGATTATCTTCTTCAGGTCGGCCACGCCGGCCATCACGGCGTTCAGGTCGAAGGTCTTGGCCCTGGCGCGCGAGGCTATGTAGCGCGCCAGCGCCGTCTTGCCGGAGCCGGGCGGGCCGTAAAAGACGGCGGATTTGAGCGTGTCGGCCTCTATGGCGCGGCGCAGCAGCTTGCCTTCGCCCAGGATCTCCTCCTGGCCGGCGAAATCGGTGAGTTCTTTGGGCGCGAGCCGGGCCGCCAGCGGGGAATAGAGCGGCCCGCCCTCCGGGCCGGCGGGAGCAGCTGTTTCTTCAAAAAGGGGGTCTGACATTTTATCAGCCGGGGCTATTTCTTCTCTTTCCCGTCGTCCTCTTCATCCGCAAGCACGCTCTCCAGCCGCGCCACCATGTCGTCCACCTTCTTGGAGTCGGCTTCCCGGTTGGTCTCGGATTTCTGCCTGAGATTGTAAAGTTCCACGGCGAATTCGAAGGCGGCCAGCATGGCCAGTTTGCCGGTATCGGGCGTATTGGTCTTTTCCTCGATACGCTTCATCTTGTCTTCCACCTGGCCGATGAGCGTGCTCATCTCCAGGGGGGAAAGGCCGTCCACCACCGGGAACTTCACCAGGCGGCCCCTGACCTTCAGTTCCACTTCCGTGTTATTCATCGTCGTCTTCTTCGAAAAGCCCCGGCTGCAGGTCGTTTATCTTCTCGATCCTGGCGCAGATGCGCTCTATGCGCCGACGCATCTTCGCCTTGAAATCGGCCAGCTCGCGCGCCGCGGCGCTGCCGGAAAGGGATTTGCCGCGGGCGGCGCCCAGCATCTCCACCTGCCCTTTGAGCACCTCGTTCTCTTCTTTCAGGCGCGCGATGGAAATGGAAGCCGCGTTCACCAGTTCCTCAAGGCGCTTTATGCGGTTGTGCATGACAGCTAAATTATAGTAAAAATGTCCCGCGCGGAATTCCTAGAGCTACCGATAAGTAATTGGTTGTTGCTGTTTTTTGAAGTTATCAGGTTTTTATTGATACTTTTAGACTGTTGTTTTTGTCCTTGCCACCAGCAACTTCCCTATTATGCCAGGGAGTTGCACCAAGGCAGCCAGACCTTTTAGCATGAAGTGCGCTGCCTTGCATTGCGTATAGGCGGCCTCCTCGGCCCCGGTATCCGAGCTGCATATTATTACCGGTATTCCTTTTATGCTTTCATCCGCCTGTATGGCCGAACAGACGGCGACAGCGTCGCCGTCGGGCAAATGGAAGTCCAGCACTATGCAGTCCGGCTTTAAAGACTTCGCAAGCCGGATACCGTCGCCGCAGGTGGCGGCGATATGCACATGGAAGCCGGTTTCGCTTAAGATTTTTTTATACAGCTTGTGCCAGATCGTTTCATCCTCGATAACAAGTATTGTCTTTTGTGTCATAGTTCCTCCTTAGAGCGCTCCCGCAGTTCTTCTGGTCACCCTGCATCGCCTTTTGTTAGCAGCAGATTTATTAGTAACGGCTTTAGCCCGGCTTAATCTTTGCATGTAGACATATGCGCATAATGTAATGGCTGTGGCAGCCAGGGCGCGCAGCAGTTCTACCGGGAAGCCGAAAATACGGGAGAACGAATCGTAGTTCAGCCAGCGTGCCGGGGCTATTTGTGAGGCGGGAGTTACACAGCCGGCGGTTAAGGCGTATAAAAACAGCCCTATGCTCATAACTATAAGAGGTTGATGCAGAGGTGCTTCAGTTTTATATAAGCCTCTATATAGCGCCCAGGCAGCCAAAAGCCCTGCGGTAAAGCCAAGGATATAGCGGATAGAGGTATTGAGGGCATTCAGGTCGTAAACCAATCCGAAGGGCGCCGCCAGCAGCAGCGGCGTGTAGATCAGTAAAGCAGGTGTTTTAGCGCCGTGGCGCTTTAACAGCCGCCGGCATGATTCCGACAAGACCGCGAATAATAAGGCTACAACTGCGGTGGCAAAACTGTAAGTCCACCCCAGATAGATCAACAGCAGCAAAGGCGTGTAGATCAATAGTGCCGGTGTTTTTGCGCCTGAGTTGCGCAGTGTACGCCTGCCGAATTCCAACAGAAATATAAAAGACAGCGTCATAATGGCCGTGCGCAGCGCGGAAAAGGCCTGCCAGTCGGGAAACTGGAAGGCGAGTATCTCCAACCAGGTATAGAACCAATGCATTAACCCGAAAGCTCCAAGCCAGGCCCAGGCCGGGGCCGCATAACGTTTCTTTCTTAGAAAGAAACAGACGGCCGCCAGCAGTAGCAGGGATATTCCGTGGAAAAAGTAGATATACTCCATTACCGAGCGGGAATAATCCATCTTATCCTTCCTTTGTGCAGGTTCGATAACGCCATAACCTTAAATCTGGGCGGGCGGCTCTTCGGGGTTGGGGTGCCTAGGGTTAGGCTGGTGGGAAAGCCGCCCGCCGTATTTGTTTGCTACCTCAGGATTCACTCTCCTTAAGTATTCTCCCCCGCATTAAAACAGGTTGCCCAGCGTGAAGTAGATCTCCGAACGCTGCTCTCCCGATCTGTGGTTGAAGCCGTAGCCCCAGTCGAGCCGTATCGGGAAGGCCGGCGTGGTAAAGCGTATGCCGAAGCCCGCCCCCGTCTTCAGGTCATTGGTGCCGGAGCCGAAGCGGCCCGAGACCGAGTTAAAATGTTCCCACGAATTTCCCACATCGAAAAAGAACGCCCACTGCACGATGGTCCTGCGCTTCTCGCGCGCCAGCGGGATCTTGAACTCGATATTAAGCACATCGTAGACTTTGCCGCCGTTGGCGGGGCCTATCTGACCGTTATTGGAATAGCCGCGTATGGTTTCCGCGCCGCCCAGGAAGTAGCGTTCGTAGACGGGTACGCGCTTTGTGTCCCCGAAATGGCTCACGAACCCCAGCCTGTTGCCCACCGCCAGCACGAAGGGGTAGTCGTCGATGCTGAAGAGCTTCAGGTTGTAACTGTGCGAGAACGTAGGCTTGTAATAGTTCACGGCGCCCTGCAGCGGCCCGCCGGCGAACTCTACGCCGAGCGAGGTGCGGCAGCCGCGGGTCGGGTCCCAGACATTGTCGCGCGTATCGCGCGCGAACTCCACGTAGATGGAGGACGTCACGCTGGTGCCGGCCGTAAGCTCGTCCTGGTACTCTTCGTCGATATCGTAGATGCGCACCTTCTCATAGGTGTATGAAGTCGTGAACGTATATTTGTCGTCCTCGAAACGCGGCGCCAGCGTTACTTTGCCGCCTGTGCGCTTTTCGGTGTACGCGGAAAGAGTGTCGCTGTAGGATTTGTAATGCCGGGTGTTGAACAGGTTCATCCCGAGCGTGGTCGGGTGGTCGCCGACCCAGGGCATGGACCAGCTCAGATTGAAGTCCTGCACTTTCTTGCCGAAATTCGTGGACAGGGAAAGCTTCTGCGCCCGGCCGAACAGGTTCATGTGCGACAGGGAGACCGTGCCGACGAGGCCGTCCGTGGAGGAGATGCCGGCGCCCGCGGTGAGCATGCCGGGCTTGCCTTCGGTCACGTCGAACACCAGGTCCACCTTGTCCGGGTCGGACGTGGGAGTGATGACGGGCGCCACGTCGTCGATGAAGCCCAGGTTGAAGATCTTCTCCTGGCTGCGGCGCACCTTGGAGGAACTGAAGACCTCGCCTTCCTTCTGCGTTACTTCGCGCTTCAGCACGTAATTCTTGGTGGCCTTGTTGCCTTCCACATCCACGTGGTCCACGAATATCTGCGTGTTCTCCGTGATGACGAACGTTATGTCGGTCTGCCCGGTCTTCCCGTTGTAGACCTTTTCCGGCACAATGGCGGCCTTAAGATAGCCCTTGTCCGCGTAGCGGTCCTGTATCGCGCGCAAGGTCTCGTCGAATATTTCCTGCTTGTAGAGTTTACCCCGGCGGTAGGCTATGTCGGGGGTGAAATCACTGGGCAGATACACGGAGTTGCCAGAAAAGAACGTAGCTCCGAAGCGCTGCCTGCTTCCTTCGGAGACGGAGATGCGCAGCGTCACGCTGGAGCGGTCCTCGTTGAAGGACACGGAGGAGCCGGTTACCTTGAAATCGGCGTAGCCGTTGTTGGTGTAGTACGTCTCCAGCGCCTTCAGGTCGGCGTCCAGCTCTTTGGGGGCGTAAATGCTCTTGGGGGAGTTCTTCATCTCCCCGGTGAGTTTTTTCTTCTTGAAAGACTTCAGGCCGTCGAACTCCACGGCGTAGATCTTGGCTTTTTTGCCCTCGGCCACGGTTACCGTGATATGGCACAGCCTGGCCGCGGTGTCGTGTTTTATCTCGTAGTCCGCCCTGGCGTCTATATAGCCCTTCTCGCGGTACTTGTCCGTTATCTTTATCAAGTCCTCGCTTATCTTAAGCTCGTCAAAGAAATCTTTTTCTTTCAGGGTCATCTCGTCCTTGACGGAGGACTTGGAGAGGCCTTTGGCCCCTTTAACAGTTATCGTCTTTATTGCCGGTTTTTCCGTCACCAGGTACGTTATACGCACCGGCCGCGTTGATGCGACCACCTGCGCAAGCTTCCCGGAAACAGTCTTGCCGTCCAGCTCTTCAATGTCCACCGATACTTTATCAAGGCTTCCCAGCCCCATAAGTGCCTCAATATCCTGGCTCACGAAACTTTGCATGTACACGCTGCCCTTTTTGGCCTTGCCGGTTTTCAGGATCACCTTGGGCTTAAGGTTCACGTTCCCTTTTACGGCGGTCTCAGCCACTTCCCAGGGCCCCTGCACGCCGGGCCCGGCCGCCCGCGCGGGCATAACCGACAAACCGGCGAAACAAAACAGAAGAAAAGCGGGATGCATAGTTGATTTCATTTTTTCCTATTCATAGCGCAACGCCTCAATAGGCGACAGTTCCGAGGCTTTCTTGGCCGGCCAGAAGCCGAAGATTATACCCACAGAAGCCGAGAATCCGACCGACATCACCACCGAACCGCTCGTAACTATCAAAGTCCACTTCGCCAATTTAGCCAGCAGCAGGGCCGAACCCGCCCCCATCGCTATCCCCAGAACGCCGCCCGCAATCGAGAGCACGGACGCCTCTATTAGGAACTGCGTCAAGATGGCCGTGCGCGTGGCCCCGATAGCTTTACGGAGGCCAATTTCCCGCGTGCGCTCGCTTACGCTCACGAGCATGATGTTCATAATACCGATACCGCCGACCAGCAGCGATATCCCGGCTATCGCCCCAAGCAGCAGGGTCATCGTGGTGGTGGTGGAGGTTACCATCTCGCGGATATCGGACATATCCGACAGCTGAAAGTCGTTATCCTCATCCACCGCCAGCTTGTGGCGCTTGCGCATCAGCGCCGTAACAAAGGTTTTAGCCGCGTCCACGCTGTTCTTATTCTTAGCCTGCAGCCAGATGGCGCTTACATATTTATTCCCCAGCAGGCGTTTCATCGCGGTGGTCAGCGGAATTACTATCACGTCGTCCTGGTCCTGGAAGCCGCCCGAGCCCTTGGCCGGCAGCAGGCCTATCACCCGGAAATTCTTATGGTTTATTTTTATCGTGTGCCCGATAGGGTTTCCCGCACCGAAAAGGTTGGTCGCCACGGTCTGTCCGATCACCGCCACCATTTCCAGATCGTCGTATTCCCGCTGCACAAAAAAACGCCCGTAGCGGGGTTTGGCGCTGCGCATGGCCGGGTAGGCGATAGTTGTCCCTTTTATGGAGGTGTTCGTGTTCTTCGCGCCGTAGACCGCCTGCACGTTCCCACTCACATTCGGGTCCACATACTCGACAAGCCGGTTGTTCGCCGCTATGGCTTTTGCGTCTTCGACCGTGAACCGGCTGGTCCTGGCGCCGGACGCCCCGCCGCGCTGCGCCGAGGAACCCGGCGAAAGGCCTATCAGGTTGGAGCCCAGGCTGGACAACTTGTCTTCCATGGATTTCTGCGCGCCGCGGCCCAGCGCCAGCATGGCAAGTATCGCCCCCACGCCGATAATGATGCCCAGCATGGTAAGGAACGAGCGCATTTTGTTCGAAGCCATCGCCCGCAGCGCTGACATGAAATGCTCCCCGAATTCCGCCGGAGTGAGCGCGAAAGAACCGTGCGTTAAATGCTGATGCTTCGCGCCTTTACTTAGCACAACTCCGGGCTTGGAGCTGTCCTCTACAATTTGTCCGTCCCTGATGTGAATTACGCGGTCGGCCCAGGCCGCCACATCAGCCTCGTGCGTGACCATCACCACGGTGATCCCCGCCGTATTCAGGCCTTTCAGGATATTCATCACTTCGCCGGTCTGCGACGACGCCAGGTTGCCGGTGGGCTCGTCCGCGAAGATTATCTTCGGGCTGTTTACCAGGGCCCGGGCTATAGCCACCCGCTGCTGCTGGCCGCCGGAAAGCTGGTTCGGCTGATGCAGCATCCGGTCCTGCAGGCCCATCTGCTTCAGATATTTCTCGGCTACGGCCTGGCGTTTCGGCGTGCGCGAATAGATCAGCGGCAGGGCCACGTTATCTGTTGCGGTCATGCGGGACAGCAGGTTGAACTGCTGAAAAACGAAACCGATGGTCTTCGAGCGCAAAAAAGCGGTCTCTTCGTCGGAAAGGCCCAGCACTTCCCTGCCGCCTATGAAATACTGGCCCGACGTGGGCCGGTCCAGCAGGCCCAGCACGTGCATCAGCGTGGATTTCCCCGACCCGGACGGGCCCATGATGGCCACGAATTCCCCTTCGTGGATCTTCAGGTCGATCCCGCACAGGATCTGGAGGTCGCTGTCGCCGAGGTTGTAAACCTTTTTGATGCCCTTGATCTCTATTAGCGGAGAAGTTTCTTCGGTCATAATTGCTCTCACATCGGCGGCGGCCCGGGATTGCCGGTTTTCCCGCCGGCCCTTTTGGGTCCGCTGGGCATGAACGGGCTGGATGACTCCGAGGCGGCCTGCTGCGGCATATCGCTGTTGCCGGGTGAAAAGACGGTTTCGCCTTCTTCCGCTCCGGACAGTATTTCCACGTTAGTTCCGTCGTCAAGGCCGGTTTTTACCGGGGTCAGTACGGGATTTCGCGGGTCGCCCTTGTAGACACAGCGCGTCCCGTCTTCGGTGTCGCTCAGGGCAGTAACAGGCAGCAAGACAGCTTTCTGCTTGCGCGTAACTATAACCTTGATATTCGCGGACATCTCCGAAGCGAAAGAAGCGGGCACCCGGTCCGGGCGGATTTTTACGGAATAGGTTATGACATTGCTGACGCTTACGCCTTCGCGCAGGATCTGGAACACCGTGCCCTTAAATTCATCTTTAGGATAGGCGTCCAGCGTAATTATGGCGCGCTGGCCGTTCTTGATCCGTCCGATATCAGCTTCATCCACCTGCGCCACCACTATCAGATCGTCGGCGATGGCGAACATCTCGGTAGCGGTATCGAGCGTTTCCCCCTTTACTACGCCGCGCTTGATCACCGTGCCGTCCAGCGGGGAAAGCACGGGCGTGGGCTTATAGGTGTTCTCCCATTTTGCCAGCACCTCGTCGCCCTTGGCGCGCGCGGCGTCCAGGATCGCCACCCGGTCGGTGGAACTGAGGTAGGCCAGCACCTGTCCGCTTTTTACCCTATCGCCTTCCTCGGCGATTATTTGGTCTACCCGGCCCGCTACGGCGGGTTTCACTACAACCCTGTTCAAAGGCTCTATGTGGCCCGTTGTATCCACAACGTCGCTTATTTCCCCGCGCGTCGCGGTAATGGGGAGGTACTGCGGCGCTGTTGCTTTGCGCTTCTGCCCTAAAAAGAAGTGGGCCGCGCCTGCCGCTGCGACGATACTGACGAATATAATTATTTTTTTCATAAATATCAGTCTCCAAGCGGGATGCCCAGCAGGCTGTCCACTTGATTGCGGGCCAGGTTAACGGACCGCAGCGAGGTTAAATAGGTCTGTTCCGAAGAAACAAGTTCTTCTTCCACGTCTTCCCAGTTCTGAAAGGACATCGTGCCGGACAGGTATTGGATCTCCGACTCGGAATAGCGCTGCCGGGCGGCGTTAAGCAGCAGCTCGACCGTGGCGATGTTATCTATATTCGTCTCCAGGGCCGCGACCGCGGACTGCAGAGCGGTCTTGGCGCTAAGCACGGCGCCGCGGTAGTCCTCTTCCGCTTTTTGTTTTACGCTTTTTGCGTTAGCCAGATTGTTCTTAAAATACGTCGGCCCATTGTTGAAAAGCGGCCAGGAAAGCGACAGTCCCAATGACCAGGCGCGGTTGCCCGGCAATTCCGATACCCCGTTCCAGCTAAGCCCCTGGCTGGCTGACAGGACAGGGTACAGGTCCGCATTGGTCTGCTTAATCTTCAGACCGTATAATTCCACCGCTTTCTTTGCGGCCAGCACGCTTGGGCTGGAAAGCGCCGCTTTATCTATATCCAGGCCGGAAACCGCCGCGGGGACCAGCAGCGTGCCTGTGGCAATAATGGGGACGAAATCATCCGCTCCGATCTCGGCGCTCAACCCGCGCTGGGCGGACATCAGGTCGCGCCTGGCCTGCGCCAGGTCCGCCCTGGCCTGCGCCAGCTGAGCTTCAGCGCGCAGGCGATTGCCCATGCTTTCGCGGCCGCTGTCGTATTTAAGGTTTATCATTTCCGCGCTTTTAGCGCGGATGGCGACTATATTTTCCATCACGCCTATTTTCTTCTGCGCGTAAAGCAGGGTAATAAAGGAGGTGAGGAGATTCTTGCGCGTGTCAGCCAGGGCCGCGCGCAGGTTCACATCGGCGCTCTCCACGGATTTCAACTGGACCGCCAGGCCGGCGTAGGACTTCAGGCTGAACAATGTTTCCGAAGCGCTCAGGGCGAACGAGAAATTATCGGCGGGACCGGAATTTACGGAACCATTGCGGGCATAAGAATGAGAAACAGCCAGCCCGGGGAACGGCAGACTCTGGCTTCTGCCGGCATAATAACTGTAGCGGGCGGCTTCCAGCGACCGGCGGTACCCTGCCAGCACGGGATTTGAGCGCATGGCTGTTTCCTGGCAGTCCCGCCAGGTAAGCGTACTTGTTCCTTGCGCGGCCGCAATGGCGGGCAGCAACACAAGCAGTGTTGTAAGCATTGATCTTGATATGGTCATAAAGTCTTCGCTTCTCAAATGGGACCGTCTTACAGCTTTGAAGCCAATTTCACTTTAAGCCAGAAGCTTATAGGGTCAGGCAGAGTGGGAGCGGAGCTGCCTGCGCCCCCGGGGCCGCCCATACCGGGCCCGCCGCCAGAGCTGCCGCCAGGTCCCCCCATGCCCGAACCGCCGCCGGGAGGAGGCCCGCCCCTGCCGCCGCCGGGGCCGCCCATGCCCGAACCGCCGCCCATGCCGCCGGGGCCGCCGCTTCTACCGCCCTCGGAGCCGGACCCGTAATTCTTTTTTTCAGGCATGGCGCTTTCGGTTATTTCGGAGGCTTCAAAGCCCACGCCAACTACTTCAATATTCTTTGAGATCAACTTGGCAAGCGGGATCTTAAATTCCAAGACCGGTCTTCTTTTTCTATTAAGTCCGGATTTAAATTCCACGCCGTCCGCTTCAAGTGAGACCAGCGGGCCGTCTTCGTCCACAATAGAGGCCTCGTATGAAACCGTTGAAACCATTCTCTGCTCCGGCGCCTTCCTTTCTGCGGACTGCTCATCGGGTGGCTGCGGCCTGTCTTCTTTCTGCTTTTCCTTCCCCCCCTTAACCTCAAGATTTATCCCGTACACTCTCTTTTTTCCGCCTTTGCCGTCCAGCCAGAGCGTGAACGTCTGCTTGAACATTCCGGAAAGCTGCGCGGCGGAATCGCGATCAAGGGCGGCGACATAAATGTATAAGTCTTTGTCATCATTAGCCGCCGAAACCGATAAACCGTCTTTTTCCGTCATCGCATCCGCCTCCCAGTCCGCGCCGTCACCATCCACTTTTATCACCGATGCGTTCCATGCGCCGGGGATCTCTTTAGGGCCGAAAAGGCCCGCAGAGGCGGCAGATGCCAGGATCAGGACAAAACCGGTCGCGCCGCAAAGCCTTGCGCTTAGCCCGCGCGGACACACATATGAATTTATACGGTTCTTCATAACAGCCTCCATTAATTGATACCTCTAGAACTTGACGCCAAAACCCAGTGTCAGGGAATGCGAAAAAAGACGTTTGCGGAAGTCGCCCGAATAGGCCAGATAGGCGGATGCCGAATTCTCGTTTTCGGCGGAAACGCGGAAGCCGGTTTTTATCGCGTTCCTCACCGAATCCCCGCTCTTGACCGTGAAGGCCGCCCCGCCTGAAGTAAGGGCAGCCGTTATCGGCAGATCCTGGTCTTCGTACTCGTGGCTCCAGGCTGCGCTGATATCGGCTTTTATCAGTGAGGCCCCGCTTATCAGAGCGTCGGAATAACGCAGACCTGCTGTCGAGCGCAGTGATTTTGAGTCTGTTCCTTCCACGGCAAGATCGAGCGAAGCCGCACCTGTTTCGGTGAAAGGATCTGTTTTAAGGCGGTCATAGTTTATCGTTACGAACGGGGCTACCCGGCCTTCGGCTGTGGCGGTGTGGAACTGGTAGGCCAGTCCGGCCTCAAAATTCGTTTCCTTGCCATCCGGAGATCCTTTTGCCGTCCTCGATATTCCTTCAAAAGCTATTTTTCTTTCGGTCTCGAAAGAATCCGAGGAAAGCCCGGCGTATAAGTTTAAGCGCAATTCTCCGGCTGCCGCCGCCGCATAGGCGCCGTAGCTGACGCTGTGATTGTTCACCGAAGCATCGGCAGGGAAGTATACGTCAGCTTTTTCCTGGCTGTAACCGGCCACTAAACCGGCGGCTAGCCCGTCGGTTATCGAACAGTCGACACCCGCCAGCAGGCCGCCTCCGGAAAATTCATAGCCGGGGCGTTCGCTTGAAGTTTCTCCGTCATCCAGTTGTTTGCCGGAAATCCCGGCCGCGGAGGCAAAGAAACCCCAGGGCTTCCTGCCGCCTGTGGCCGCTTTTTTTACGACGCTGGCATCTCTTTTGACTCTTTTCTTCAGCCTTAGAAATTCGTTATAGCTCATTTCTTCCTCGACGCCCGCCTTGCCGCCGGAATAGGTCTCCAGTCCCTTTGTTGTGCCGGAAGCAAGGTCCTCCGTGCGCGCGCGCAAGGCGCCGGAGCGCATATCCGCGCCGCTGAGCGCCAGACCGCGCATGGCCGAAAGCGAAACCGGGCTTAGCTGCGTCAGCGCCGAGCGGATGCCCGCGGCGTCAAGCACATACAGGTTGCCTATCACGGTCGCCAGATCCCCGGTGGCGCTTGCCCGCAGCGGTTCAAGCGCGTCGCCTACGGCCCGCTGGTTGGCTGTTGCGGCTATATCCGCAAAAGGCACAAGGCTCGCGGTCAGTATAACGCTGGTGGCGGTATACGTAGGGGTAAAAATAACTGCCGCCGGAGAGTAGACTGATAAAAATGTACCGGTCAGCGAACCGGCAGTCAACGGCGTGAAGGTCTGACCGGCAGTTATAAGCTGCGGGCTGAAGGTGGCGTAGAGATAGCTTGAGCCTATTGCCGCGTTGCCGGTTACGGTCAGGTTAGTGACACCGGACTGAAGGGTCATGGCCAGCGTGCCGGCGCCTGAATATGCCGCTATAGTCGCGGTGTGCCCGGCCAGATCGAGCGTGGCGCCGGAAGCCAGTGTTACCGTGCTCCCCTGCGGTATGACGTTGTCGGCGCCCAATTGCAGTGTGCCGGCATTTATGGTGGTTGTCCCCAGGTAGGTGTTAGCCCCGCTGAGGATAAGCGTGCCCGTACCCGTCTTCCGCAGGTCACCCGCGCCGCTGATTATCCCCGAAAGGGTCATGTCATAGGAGTTGGTGTTAAAAGTTCCGCCCCCGGAGTTCAATGTTATCACCCGGGCCGAGGAAAAGTTTTGCAGTATTTTGAGCGTACCGCCGTCCAGCGACAGGCCGGCCGTTGTTGCGCCCAATGCGCTGTCCCAGTTGGTGGAGAGGGTGCCGCCGTTTATAAACGTACCGCCCGAATAGGTGTTGGTGCCGGTAAGCACAAGCACGCCGTCGCCGGTCTTTATAAGCGAACCCGCCCCGAGTATATCCTCATGTATGGTCAAGGTGCTGGAGATGCTGGTATTGCAGAAAGTGACAGCCCCGCCCAGGGACATGGAGTTTGTGGAGGCGGCTATGACGGCGTCGTAGATGGAATCTGAGGCGTCCAATGTTGTGTTCCCGTTTATCGCGGGAAGGTTGCTTAGCAGTGTAAGTGTGCCGCCTGCGCCGTATATCCAGTGTATAGTGTTGGCGCCGCCGGTCGCGTTGGCTATTTCTATTCCCCAGCGCAGGCTCCCAGTCCCGGAATCGTAGTTATTGTAAATAGATACGTCCCCGGCCCGGGCTCCACTAGCCAGGCAAGCCGCGCTTAGTAACGCCAGTATAACCGTAACCAGGCTGTTTTTACGATAAATGAGGAGGCTCCTGCGCAGATATGAGGAGTCCGCACAGGAGCCCCGAAGGGACAAGTTATTTGTACTCATTTAAAATTATCGAAACCGCTGCAGCGGCGGATGATTTACTTAAACTCACCCTCCGGCCCCGGCCCGTGGCCGCGGCCGGTTTTGTGAAACGCCTTCATTCTTTCTTCCATCACTTCCATCTTTTTAGCCTGTTCAGGCGTAAGTATCATCAAGATCTCGGCCTGGATCCGCTTACGGACCGCCTCAAATTCAGGATCAGGACGCATGGTTTTTTCCATTTCAGGCTCATATTTCTTAAAAATGGCCGAAACCTTTTCTTTCTGCGTTTCCGTCAGTCCAAGCTCCCGGTTGAACATTTCCATAGGACCGCCCGGCCCGCCAGGTCCGCCTCGGCCAAAAGGCGGCGGACCGGGAAAACGGCGGATCATATAAAAGTGGGAAAACACAGCTCCCAGCAGAAAACCGATGGCTACCCCTAACGCTATCTGGTTCCATTTGATATTCATTTTTTGTCTCCATCAAGCAGCATTGCCAACATCTGTTCGCTGCCGGCGCGGCTATTGCCGAACAACACGCTGGACAACTTCTGGGCTTCGCTCTGCGCGGCCAGCGCGGACGCCAGGGGATCGTAACCTGCCGGCAGCAGGCCGGTTTCAACGCAGACGGCATATCCCGCGCATGAAGCCAGCGCCAGGGCCGGCACTTTCCACCAGCCGGTGTAAAGCGCCCGCGCGTCCGTCTCGGGGTCATGATCTATGATGCGAGCCATTACCGCCGCTTCGAACCCCTGCTCCGTTACGGCGGGCGCCGGAGTTAATAACGCATCCAGATCGCGCAACCGGGAGAGCTCGGAAAAGCACTCAGCACAGACGGCCAGGTGCGTTTTAACGGCCAGCATCTCCAGGAACGGCAATTC
Organism: Elusimicrobia bacterium GWF2_62_30; assembly: GCA_001799995.1. Classification (GTDB taxonomy): domain Bacteria; phylum Elusimicrobiota; class Elusimicrobia; order Elusimicrobiales; family UBA9959; genus UBA9959. The sequence continues at coordinate 69,859 of MGUK01000095.1, read as the reverse complement.
TCCGTCATGATAAGCGGAGAGGTTCTTCTTTATTTCGTCGTGTGTCATTGCTGCGCCTCCATCGGTATAGACCGGCCGCCGGGGAGAAAGTGTCGCAGCCGCGCGCGCAGGATGATGCGCGCTCTTCGCAGCCTGGCTTTCACCGAGTCCACCGAAATTTCCAGGCTCGCAGCTATGGTCTGATAATCGGCCCCCTGCAAACGCAGCGAAATCGCCGCCCGGTAGCCGGCCGGGAGAGAATTTAACGCCTCAGTTGTAAGTTGTGAAATATCTTCGCCCGCTGGTTTTTCAGTGCATAACCGTTTTTCTGCGGCTTCCCTTTCCGGCATGCTCATTCCGTCCAAGCTTTCCGTTATCGCTATCCGTTTGTGTTGGAGCAGGGTGCAGCAGTGGTTGTAAGCTATTTTATAGAGCCAGGTGGAGAATGACGCGGAGCCGTGAAAATTATCAAGCCCTTTGAAAGCTTTTATAAATATTTCCTGCGCCGCGTCCCGCGCCGCTTCCCTTTCAGCGAGCATTGAGAAGCAGAACGCAATGATTCTGGCCTGATAACGGCGTACCAGGATGGAAAACTCTTCCTTGTCGCCATTGCGAACCGCGGTTATAACCTCCGCGTCTTTTTTTATAGTGGTTAACGACATAACAAATCACTTTTAATCGCAACAGGTCGCTGTTTCGCTGACTTTCCCGGTTAGATCTTTGCTGTACGAAGTCGCCGGGATTTCAGAACCTTCCCCCTATCGCGGCCGAGACCTGCATGTTCCTGTCCCTGAAACTATAGGTCTGGCTGAAGCCCAGCGGCAGCGGAAAACGCCAGAACCTGTAGTACAGTGAAAAGCCGGCTCCTTTCTGGGCCGTTGCCGAATGATCCGCGGGGTCGAACGCCGCCTCCGCGAACACTGTAGCCTGAAGCATTCCGCGGCGGGAGGTGTATAGTGGTTTTGCAAAAGAAGCCCCAAGGCTTGTCAATCTCGGGGCGCGGAACTCCCTGGCGTATTGCCCTATAAGACCCGTTTCCCGGCCGGTGGCGAACAACTGGCTTTCGGGAGCGTTGGCCGACACCGCTGCGGCGCCGCGCAGCGAAAATCTGTTCGATCTTCCCCAAACGGTGGAATTTTCAACAGACAGCGCTGTTTTTGAAAACGCGTAATCAGACCCTGTCCAGGAACCGGCCTTGGCGATGCTGATACTTCCACGCCAATTATTTTCGGTTTTTGTCCGCTTTTCAATGCGTCTATCCAGGTCGGCCAGCCCCAACCCGAATATCACGCCCAGGTCGTCCATCTTCTCTCCGCGCCCGCCGGCGTTCAGTGCGAGAGAAACGCTGGACGCCCGCCCCCCGCCATGCCGCTCCTTAAGGCCGTCGCCATAATTATTCTTTTCCCCGTTGTAACTAAGCGCCGCGCTGAGCGCGGGGGTCCCGGCGCGGCGCGCAAGCGGAAAACCCGCTGAAATGGTGTTGGACTGTTTGCGCCGCTTGTACATACTGTCCAGGGTGCCGAATTCGGAGAGAAAATCGTAAGTACCCGTTCCGTCCGCCTTGCGCATATTCTGGGCCGAACTGTAACCGCCGTCCGTATAAACGCCTTCTTCTGCGCTGCGTTCTGAATGCATGATTGCCAGCGAGCGCCCGTCCTTTTCAAAGAAGCCCGCTGCCGCGCCGCCGGCGCTGCCTATAGCGCCGGAAACCGACACCGACTCCGCTTTTTTAAAAACGTTCCTTGAAACAAGAAAAAGTCCCGCCGAACTTCCGCCCTGCCCGGAAACCGCGAAAGGCATGGGAATAAGGTACCAGCCGTCTTTGGCGGCTATATGCACGTCCGCCAGCCCTGCGCCGGCGGAATGTGTGGATATCGCCACCGTTTTGAACAGCCGCATGGAGTATAACGCCTGATATGTTCCTTCCAGGTCCTTTTCCGTAAGCTGGCCGCCCTCGTGTATCGGGATAGCTTCCCGCAAGGTCTTTTCCGAAACGCGGTTCCCGCTGAAGGAGATGGTTTTTATCTGAACGGGGTCCTCAGCGCCGCAGTATGCGTATGCCGGAATGCAGAAGGCGGCCGCGGCGATGAGTGACCCGAAAGTTTTGTTCATGCAAATGTTCTTAACAGTAAAGACGCGGAACTTAAGGAAAAGTGTCGCGCTACTTTCGGCATTAGAGAAATATCAATTCATTTTTTATAGCCCACAAGCCTGGCAAGCGCTCCGCCAGACCAGATGCGGAAACGGTCCACATAGGAGAATACAGCCGGGACCACTATAAGTGTAAGCAGCGTGGAACTTATCAGGCCGCCTATTATTGCCACGCCCATGCTGGTGCGCTGCTTGGAGGCTTCGTTCAGCCCGATGGCGACGGGGATCATGCCGGCTATCAGCGCTATCGAGGTCATAAGTATAGGGCGCAGCCTTATCTTGCCGGCCTCTATTATGGCCTCCGTCCGGTCTTTCCCCTCCGCTATCAGGCGGACCGTGTAGTCCACCAGCAGGATGGAATTCTTGCAGGCTATGCCGAGCAGCATGATCAGGCCCATCGCAGTGAAGATGCTGAAAGACGCGCCGGTCACCAGCAGCGCCACGAAGGCGCCGCACATGGCCAGCGGCAGCGCCAGCATGATGGTGAACGGCGTCACGAACGATTCATACAGGCTCGCCAGCACGAAGAAGATGAACAGGATGCCGAAGCCTATGGCCATCACCATGGAACCTATCATGTCCTGCATGTTCTCCGACTCGCCCACGAAGACCCAGCGTATGCCCTTCGGCGGCTGCAGCTCGCCGGCGAACAGCTGTTTTACGCTGCTCACCACGTCGTTCAGGCCCACCTTGGGGGCGAGGTTGGCCTTTATCTGGATGTAGCGGCCCTTGTCCACGCGCTCCACGGTGGCCAGGCCTTTCTCGGCGGTAGCCGTGGCCACGTCGGTCAGGCGCACCAGGCGGCCGTTCACGTTGGGCACGTAGATGGCCTGGTAGTTGGAGGCGAGGTCGCGCTGCTCCGGCTGCAAGCGCACGCGCACGTCGTATTCCTGGCCGTTCTCGCGGAACTTCACCGGCGTCACGCCTTCCACTTGGGCGCGGATCTCCGAACCGATGGTGCGGGTGTTCACGCCGTAGATCCTGGCCTTCTCCAAGTCGGCCTTTATCTGCAGCTCGGGCTTGCCGGGGCGGTAGTTGGTGTCTATGTCGCGCAGGCGTTTGTCCTGCTTTAGCCTGGCTATCACTTTTTCGGCGTACGCATTAAGCGCGGCCTGGTCGGTGCCTATCAGGTTCAACTGCAGCGGCTGGCTCATAGAGGAGCCGGTGGGGTCGTAGTCGCTCACCAGCGGGCTGGCCTCCGGGATGGCCGGCTCCAGCTGCGTGCGCAGGCGGGACTTCATCTCCTTGGTGGTGGCTTTGCGCTCGGAGGGGTCCTTGAGCTGGATGTAGAGGCTCGCCTTATAGGCCTCGTCGTTGGTGCCGCCCACGGTAAGCGCGGTCAGCTTCACCTCGGGGCTGGCCCTTACTATAGCCACCGCCTTGTCGGCCACGGCCTGCATGGCATCCAGGCTGGCGCCCGGGGAGAGTTCCATGTCCACGCCGAACTGGCCGGTGTCGCTCTCGGGCATGAAGTTTATGGGCACCTTTACGAACGAGCTCATGCACAGCAGGAAGATGCCGCCGCTGATAGCCAGCGTCTTAAGCGGCTGGGCCACCACCCAGCGCAGCAGGCGCTCGTAGCCGTTGGCGAGCGCGGTGTTCAGGCTCTCGAACCAGGCGAGCGGCTTAGCCATAACGCGCGCCCAGAGCGAGGGTTTGTCCTCTCCGCCTGCGCGGCCGGACTTGCCGAGGTAGGCCGAGAGCATGGGCGCTATAGTGAGCGCGTCGAAGAGCGAGATCAGCATAGCAAAGCAGATGGTGAGGCCGAACTGCTTCATCAGCATGCCCACCATGCCGCTGATCAGCGCTATCGGCGCGAACGCGGAGAGCACCACCAGCGTGGTGGCTATTACGGCGAGCTGCACCTCTTTGGTGCCGTTCACCGCGGCCTCCTCGGGCGTTTCGCCCTGCTCCATCTTGCGGAAGATGTTCTCGCGCACTACTATGGCGTCGTCTATGAGCAAGCCCACCGCCAGGCTGAGCGCCAGGAGCGAGATGATGTTGAGCGAGAAGCCCGCCACGGCCATGAGGATGAACGCGCCGATGAGCGAGTTGGGCAGCGCCAGCGCGGTTATTATAGTCGAGCGGCCGTTGGCGAGGAAGAAGTAAACCACCACGATGGTCAGCAGGATGCCGATGAAGATGGTCTCCTCCACGTCGGTGATGTTGTCCTTGATGTCGGTGCTGGAGTCCTGGAGCACGCTGATGCGCGGCTTGCCGCCCATGGCCTCCAGCGCGGGTTTGAGCGCCTCCAGCTTTTTCTTCACGTCGTCGGCCACGCCTATGGTGTTGGCGCCCGACTGGCGGTAGATCTGGATGAACAGCGACTTCTTGCCGTCCACGAACACGCGGGTGGTCTCGTCCTGCACAGTGTCGTACACTTTGCCGATGTCGGAGACCCGGGTGGCGACTTCGTTGCCGTAAAGGCCCAGCACGGTGTTGGCTATCTCATGCACGCTGGCGAACTCACCCATGCTGCGGTAGGTTATTTCCTTGCCGCCCTTGTTCACCTTGCCGCCGGGCACGTTCTCGCCGGAGGCGGACAGGCTCGCCGCCACACCCGACACCGAGAGTTCGCGCTTCTTGAGGGCGGCGCGGTCCAGCACCACCTGGATCTCGCGCTTGCGGCCGCCGGTCAGCTTTACCGAGCCCACGTTGTTAACCTGCTCGAGCGCGGGTTTTATGGTGTATTCAGCCACGTCGTAAAGCTTGCTCTCCGGCAGGTCGGCCGACACCACCAGCTTGAGTATCGGCATGTTGGCCGGGTCCATCAGCGAGAGCGTGGGGTCCTTGACGTCGCTGGGCAGGGTGGCCTTTACCGTGTTTATCTTGTCGCGCATCTTCTCGGACATCAGGTTGATATCCGAGCCGAAGCTGAACTCGGCCGTTATCTGGCTCACGCCCTCCATGCTTTTGGAGGTAACGCGCTTGAGGCCCGAGATGGTGCTGAGCTCGTCTTCCAGCGGCTTGGTTACCAGCGTCTCTATCTCCGAAGGGCCGGCGCCGGCGTAGCGCGTGGTCACCGTTATGGTGGGGAAGCTGGTGTCCGGCATCTTTTCCACTGGCAGGCGTTTGAAACAGGTCCAGCCGACCACCAGCATCAGCAGCACCAGGCAGGTTATGAAGATGGGGCGCTTTATGGACAATTCGGAGAGAGACATAAGTTATTCCTTTGAGCCGGCGATGGACGGATCGCTGCCGGCCTGCACGTAAAGCTTGAGGTTGGCCAGGGTGGAGAGCACCTGCGCCGCCGCGCTGACGCGCGTGTACTGGGCGTTGGTATAATCCTGCTCGAAGGTGAGAACCTGGTAGGTCGTAGTGCGGCCTTCCTTCAGGCGCTGCTTCTCGTATTCCAGCTTCGCGCGCTGCGCTTCCTCTATGGTGTAGGAAAGCTCCAGCCGCTCCCTCGCGTCGCTCAGCTTCGCCGTAAGGTCTCGCCAGTCGCTTGCCTGGTCCAGTAATTTCTGTTTATAGGAAAGTTGTGCGGCCTTCTCTTTCAGCAGCGCGCCGCCGCGCGCCTCTTTAGAGGCGGAATAATTGAATGGTATCGAGAAGGTCAGCCCGGCTTTTGCGGTAGGCCTGTCCCCGTTCAGCGACTCCGATAGCCTGGAAGAGAGGTCCGCGTCGCGGCCGTTTAGCGCGTAGCTCAATTTAAGGTCCAGCGCCGGTTTATCTTTTTCGGCCAGTATACGGGAATTCGCCGCGGTCGCATTGGCGGCGGCTTCGGCCGCTTTTACGTCCGCCCTGTTGCCTCTTACCCAGACAGGGTCCGGCAGCGCCCTTACTTTATCCCAATTCAACTGCATAAGTTCCGGTACCTGGTCGGCCTCTCCCATGTTGGCGTTAGCTTTAAACGCGCGCAGCGCAGCGGCTTCGTTATGCGTGGCGCTCTTAAGGTTGAGCCGCGCGGTCTCCAGCGAGGCGCGCGCCTGCAGCACGTCGGATCTGTCGGTCAGATTCATGTTGGCCCGCTTGCCGACATAATCGTAGATGGCCTGGGCCTCTTCCATAGCCTTGCTGCGCACCTGCACCAATTCCCTGGACGTCGCCAGGTCCCAATATGACTTCTCCGCGTTGACCAGCAAGGTCCTCAGGTCGCTCTCGGCGTTCCAGGCGTCGGCTTCCGCCTGCGCGCGGGTGGATTCCTCGTTGTCTTTGTCCGCCCTGCCGCCGTAGTTCTGCCACAGCGGCTGGGTCAGTTCCACCACGGGGCTGGCGGAATAATACCGCATGTCCTGCGAGCCGCCGTAAAGGTAGCTGTAATGGTTCAGTGAGTAATAAAGTTTTGCCCTTGTGCCGGTGGGGTAAGTCTGGCTTACCCCTGCGGCATACGTCTCGCTTTTAAGTTCCTTATAGGTGGTCACCCCGGCCATGCCCATGTCAGGTTCCTTCTTGTCCGAGGCTAGCTGCACTTCCGTGAAGAAGGACGGGCTGAAGACCAGGTCGGCCTCCCGCTTGCGGGCGTCCGAGCCGGTTTTTTGGCGTTGGGAGCCTTGGTAACTCCAGTTGTTGGCGCTTACCTGCCCGAGGTAATCCGTAAGTGTCAGCGTCTCGGCGGCGGCGCTTGCGGCGGATAGCCCGGCGATGAGCAGGGAGACCGCTATGTATGACAAATGTTTTAACAGTGCCTGGTTTGTGATGTGTCGCATAAAATATAACTACCGAGTAACCTCTCCAAGATCTTTGCGTATTCTGTGCCTGCGCTATCTGTTCATTACCTATATGTTTTCGATATAGAATTATTTATAAATTGAAGTATTTTGGGTAAAAAAAATACCGTCTATTTCCGCTCCTTGATCGTAGCCGCAATTTTTCTGAACAATGCAATGAATACGTCCTGCTCCTGGGGACTGAGCGCATTAAGATGATTACGCACCATTTCAAGATGCCCTTCCCGCGCCGTCTGATAAACCTTATTCCCCTCATCCGTGAGAACGACCTGCACGATGCGGCGATCCTCTCCCGAGCGGACACGCCTTACGATCTTCTTGGCCTCCAGTTTATCGACGATACCGGTAATGCTGCTCAAAGAAAGCTGCATCCTGGCGGCGATATCGCTCATAATGCAATTCCCCGCATGTCCTACCGTCATCAGCACGTGGAATTCCTGGGGGCTGAAGGCGGAAAAAATGTTTATCAATTTCTTATCGTTAAGATGGGTCTCCGCCATAATGGCGTGCATGCAGTCGGAGAGTTCGCGTGCTTTGTTTTCGAGGCTCATAGGTTTGAACTATAAATCATTCAGTATCCAAAGTATATCAGAAATTTCCCGGTATGTCAAGGCCCAAGCTGCATGATCGGGATGAAATAATGGCAGTTTAAATTATTTTCGCCTAATTTGTGGGCAGGCAATTACGCCGCATAATAGCAGCGCGTAGCGCAATGCGCGCGAACAGCGCAAACGCACTTGACATCGGACAACCGCAAAGGATATAACATGGGGAGAATCTGTTGAGGGAGGATCAAATGAAACGAATGCTGCATGTATTCTTCAGTCTTACGCTCCTTTCCGCGGCGCTGCCCGTACTGTCGTCCGCCGTGGGGAAGAGCATCTACGGCGAGGACAACCGCCTGGAGTACCACGAAGCTACCGCCGACCTGCAGAAGCTGGCCGACTCGGTGGTTTCGCTCTGGGAAGCCAAGAACCTTACCGCTTCCGGCTCGGACTTCAAGCTGGCCACCATGAACTTCGGCAGCGCGCTCAACCTCTGCCCCAATGAGAAGTTCCGCGCGCAGCCCATCGGCGCGTTCTGCTCCGGCACGCTGGTAGGTCCGGACGTAGTAATGACGGCCGGCCACTGCATCACCGACGACGCCAAGTGCGCGGACACCAAGTTCGTGTTCGGCTACAAGGTAAAGAAGGAAGGCGAAGCCGCCGTCACCACGGTGCCCGCCTCTGACGTTTACGGCTGCAAGAAGATCATAAAGCGCAACCTCGGCACCCAGCCCACCAACTTCGTCAACACCGTGGCCGTGCTCATCGGCAACATGGTCAACGGCGGGCCCGGCCCCGACTTCGCCCTGGTGCAGCTGGACAAGAAAGTGTCCGGCCACAAGGCGCTGCCCGTCAACCGCAAGCAGAAACTGGTGAAGGACACCAAGCTGTTCGTGATAGGCCACCCGGTGGGCCTGCCGCTCAAGCTTGCCGGCGGCGCCAGCATCCGCGACGCTTCCGCCAGGTACTTCTTCATGACCGACCTGGACACCTTCGGCGGCAATTCAGGCTCGGCGGTCTTCAACGCCGAGACCAAGCTGATAGAAGGCATCCTGGTCCGCGGCGGCACCGACTTCGTAAAGGGCCCCGCGGGCTGCACGGTCTCCTACCAGGTAGGCCAGAAGGAAGGCAAGGGCGAAGCGGTAACCAAGATGCTGGACGCTATCGTCAAAAACATCCCTAAGGACAAGGCTATAGCCAACGAAAAGGCCAAGGCCGATGTGGTGGATGTGAAAGTGGAACCCCCCGCGGCGCCCGCGGACAACACCAATGTGAAAGTCGGCTTCTAAAGACGCCCACCGCGGCAAAAAAAAGAACCGTCCCCCCTCGGGGACGGTTTTTTTTACCCGGTTCAGCGGGCGGGCGTTTTCTTCTTCGCCTCGTAAATTATCTTTGTACCGATGAACGTGCTTTCAAAGAGCCTTTTGGCCGTGTAGGCGGTAACCCCGGCGCAGATATGCGGGTAGGCCTCGTGAAGGGTTTTATTCGGGGGAGGACCGTGCACTATCAGCGGGCCGTCGGTGAACAGTACGTATTCCCCCAGCCCGCCGCTGCGCGGGTCTTTGCCCACCTGCGGCGGCTCCCAGGTCAGCTTGCCGTCATCCGCCTGCACCTTGCCCCGCTCCGGGTGGGCGAAGCGCTCCTTGGAGACGACGCGCGCGGAGGCGGGCATGTTCGCGGCGCCCCCGAAAGCCTTCGGCGGCGTAAAGGAAAACGGGAAATCCTTAAGCGAATGGTCCCCGCGCATCAGGGAGATCTTGCCGGTCTCCTCTTTGATCTGCAGGTACGTGGTCATTATCTCCAGCTGTTTTTCCAGGAGGCGCTTTTCCTCCTGCAGGGCTACGCCGGTCTCGTAAACCGCTTTCTTGGACCGGGCCCGGTCCATAAGGGCCTTCTTATGATCCGCCAGGTCCTTAAGCTTCAGGTCGCGCATGGCGCGCAGGTCTTCCAGCGAAGCGGAGGAAACCGCCACGGACGCTTCCAGCCGCGCCAGGTCGGCGCGCGCCGCGGCCAGCCGGGACGTAACTTCGCGGTCGGCGTACCAGAGCAGCGCCAGCAGGGCCGCGCCAAGCACGGCCAGCAGCGGCCCCCGCAACTTCCCGGGAAGTTTCTCTTTAAGTTCCATCAGTAAATGTACACCCTGGTCCCGACCGGGACCGCTTTGTAAAGTTTCTCCAGCGCCTCGGACCCCAGCCTTATGCAGCCGTGGGACACGGGCCGGCCCAGGGCCTCCTCGTTCTTCGTCCCGTGCAGAAGATACCCGTCGCCGATGTCCAGCGCGAATTTGCCCAGTTCCCCCTCCACCTTCCGGGAGGGGTCGCCGGGCGGCGGCACCGGCTCTTTGTTCTCGACGTAAGCCCAATCCGGCTTTATCCAGGCCGGGCTGTCTATCTTGGTCAGCACGCGGAATTCCCCGCGCGGCGTGGCGAACTGCCAGGTGCGGCCGGTCTTTTTGTCCTTTACCGTGCCGCCCTGGCCCACGGAACAGTCGGCCTCCCAGAGCAGGCGCAGCCCCTTCTTGAGGTAAAGCTTGTTGGCTTTGGTGTCCACGGCTATGTGCAGCCTGCCGCCCAGGCGCGCGCCGGCCTCGCGCCGCAGGGCGCCCACCTCGTCGGAAATGGCTTTCTGGGTGCGCAGGTAGCTTTTGTTCTCGGGGTAGATGGCGAGGATGTCGTTGAAGAAGGCGGCCTCTTCGGCGCCGGAACGGATCTCGCTCTCAAGGGCCGCGGCCTCGCGGTCGTTGGCGGCCAGCAGGGCCGAATTCTTCTCAAGCCCCGCCGACGCACCGCCCAGCCGGGCAAGCTGCAGCCCCATCCTGCTCAGCGGCAAAAGCAGGAGGGCTGTCCACAGAATAAAAACCGGCCGGCGAAGCATAGAAAGCATAAAAGCGTCAAAAGGATTATATATAAAAACAGCTAAGTGGTCCCCGGGGGCTGGGTCCTTTACCACCCGGGCCTGGGCCCGTTGGCGCTTGGCGGGGGCACGGGCGCGGGGTATACTTTAATATCGCGAAGTTAAGGAGACTCGAATGCGGAACATAAGAACAGCAGCTTTCCTGGTGTCGGCCTCGCTCCTCCTGGGGGCTGCCGCGGCTTCAGCCCAGACACTTTCTCTTGAACAATTGAAGTCCGGCACCAACGCCCCGGTTCCCGCTCCCGTTGCTGCCGCCGCACCGGCGCGGGTCAACGGCCTGGATGCTACCGCCGAATACGCTGCCGCTTTTGAAAAGGCCGGCACGAAGAACCCCGAAGGGACGCAGAAACTTAAAGCGTACAAATTCATCCTGGTTTCCGGCCTGTTCTCCAACCTCGACAAGAGCAAGCTCCCGCTGGCGAAAAAGAAGCCCGCCGCTAAACCCAAGCCTCATTTCGCGGAACAGATAGCCTGGCTGAAAAGCATCGGCGCCGAATACGAACTTCTTTCCATGAAATCTGAATCCTCCGTGCAGGTGAACGCGGCTATAATTTCGGCGGCCATCAAGGCTTCGGATAAGCCGGTGATGATAGTGGGCTCCAGCAAGGGCGGCCTGGACGTGCTGGAAGCGCTGGTGGCGGAGCAGGAGCTGGCCCCTAAAGTGCGCGGCGTGGTGATGTGCCAGATCCCTTTCCTCGGCACCCCTGTGGCCGATTACGTGATGGAGCACCGCGGCATCGCCGGGCCGCTGTCGCGCTTCCTGGAGCGCGTGGGCGGCAGCATCGATTCGATGATAAACCTGACCACGGCCGACAGGAAAGCCTACCTGGAAAACAATGCGGCGGCCGTCAGCTCGGTAATAAGCGCCGTGCCGATAATTTCTGTAGCCACCTGGAAGGACCCTTCGGAGAAAGACCAGGACACCGGTCTGCGGCCCCTGCGCAACTGGATGTTGAAGCAGGGCCTGAAGAACGACGGCCTCGTGACCGTGGACAGCGCCATCCTGCCGGGGACGGACTACATCAAGATCCCCGGTGTGGACCACGGCGCCACCATAAAGAAGACCAAGAAGATAGAATTCGACCGCGCCCGCTTCGCGGAAGCCGTTTTCATGATGCTGCTCGCGAGGCAGGCGAACTGACCGGCTGATATTGTAACTATGCTCCGTAAACTTGCCGCTATCCTGCTTATCTGCCTGGCCGCAACCGGACTTTCCCGGGCGGCCAGCCTGGATTTTGGCGGGGCATCATATTCCGCTGGCCCGCAAAAGGCGGCCATTACGGAGCCCGTGAATGTTTCCACTTCTGCTGACGGCTGGCAGGACTTCTATGCCGGCGAGATGTGGCAGAGGACCATTGAAACGGCGCCACAGGCCGGCACCGTGCTGCTGGCCTACGGCGGCTACGGCGCGGACGAGCCCGGCTCCAAGAACTGGGCCAAAGCGCTGGCCGAAGCCGGCGGTTTCAAATATGTAGTGGCGGTAAAAGGGCCGGCCATAGTGGACTATTCCGACCACAAGAAGAAAAAAGCCAATGAACAGCTGGTAAAGACGCTTTCAGCGGCGGGCATCACGAAGATAGTCATAGCGGCCCATTCCAGCGGCACCTATGTGGCGCACGAACTGCTGGCCATGCTGGGCCTCAAAGAGAACGCGGCTATTCTTTCGAAAACGGTTTACTACAACCTGGACGGCGCCACCTGCCTGACCTGCCCCGGTCTGGCCGCCGCGTCCCCCTCTTTCAAATACACCTGCGTAGGAGCTAAGCAGGGCGAGCTGAAATCCCCCAACTACTCCAGCGTGCAGGCCTGCGGCAAAGCCCACTTCGCCTCGCTGACCTTCCAGGCCGGCTGCACCGGCCCCTGGTGCCTGCACGCTCTCCTTATAAATACCCGCTCCGCCGCCTTCAGCCCCGTGCGCCCCTCCGTCCCCCTCTACTACGCCGACCCCCAGATCGCCGTCTCCTCCGCCTACCTAATCAAATAAGTTCCCAACTCCTTAATTAAACAGTGAAACCCGGGCCTGAAGCGGGGACAGGGTTATGCAAAACCTTCCGACGACTGAGCCTTGCGTAAGCGGCGAAGGAGGAGGATGAGCGATGCCCACGGTGTGGGCGAGCGCGTTTTGCTAACCCTGCCCCCGCTTCAGGCCCCCCATACAAAGCGAGAGCCCCCGGGGATCGGGGGCTCTTCACGTGGCACACGGGCCAGCACACTGCACAGACGGACCGGGAACCGACACCGCAACCGCACCGCGACCGCACACCGACACCGCAACCGAACCGCATCCGGACCGCCTACCCGGCCCCGCCGCAGGGCGGGAACTACCGACCGGGGAACCGCGCCGGGGGCCGCGGGCAGAACCCGCCAAGCCGCCACCGAGACCGCACACCGAACCGCACCGCAACGACGGACCGAGACGACTACCGAAGGACCGGCGCACCGAAAAGATCAGCACTGCACTAGTAGTATAGCAGACCCACTGGACTTGTCAAGGCCCAATAAAGACCCAGACAGCATTTATTATTCCTCCGACGTGAAATCGTCGCAATTGCGAAAATATCTTTTCCAAATTGGAAACCCGACACGCCTTTGTCGGGTTGACCTGCTAGGCTATAGACAGCAACACGACTGCTCCCTGGCGATCTTTAGCGGCTGGAGGTCTTATGAGATGGACCGTGAAAGAATGGCTGAACGAAACCTACAAAGCGAAGAAGGCCGGCGGGCTTACGGCCTATATCTACCGCGCGCTGAACTGGCCGGATTTCTACCGGCACTCCGGCGCCCCCGCCTACGAAGTTAAATACGGCGGCACGACCATAGCGCTGATACGCTTCGAGGGGAAGGGGGCCACGGTCAGCGCTTTCGCGGCGGCCGCCCGTTTCCCGGAAATATCGGACCTTGACCTGGTGGAACTGGCGCTGTGGGTGAGCAAGCTGCGCGGGGCGTCGCTAAGCCTTAATTAAAACCGCCCGGCGGCTAATCTCCGCGGTGAGGCCGCGGAAGATGATGGTATGCACGGGGTACAGCAGGTACCAGTAAAGGTTGCCCAGCAGGCCCCGCGGCTCGAAATAAGCCGTGACGCGCAGCATGGACAGCTCCGCGCCCAGCGGCCTGGTCTCGAACTGCAGCCAGCCCTTGCCGGGCAGCTTCATCTCGGCGCGCAGCAGTATGGTCCTGTCCTCGATGACGCGCTCGACGCGCCAGAAATCCAGGGCCTCGCCCTGGTGGATGACGTCGGGGTGGCGCCGGCCCATGCGCAGGCCCACGCCGCCTATCAGCCTGTCCTGCAGCGCCTTCAGGCTCCACAGCCACTGCGCGTAGAACCAGCCCCGCTCGCCGCCAATGCCCGAAAAGACCTTATAGACGTTCCCGGCCGGGGCGGGGACGGTAATACAGTGGTCCTGCAGAATTATGCCCTCGGTGTCTATGAAGGAACAGGGCTTGGCGTAATGCGGTTCGTAGGCGGTGGTCCAGGAGGTCTCCACAGCGTTCTCGCTCACGCGCATCAGCGCGTATTGAACGGCCGTGCGGTAATCCAGCGGCTTTATGTCCGGGAAGATCTCCAGCGCCCGCGCGTCGGAACAGACCACGTCGTTGCGCAGGCTTTCCAGCAGCGGCTTGGCCAGCACCGAAGGCACCGGGGTGAGCAGCCCTACGAATTTAGAAGCCACCAAGGGCGACCACATGAAACAATTGAAGAAGCCGCGCTTCAGGCCGCGGGTCTCGGCGTAGATCTGCATCAGTTCGCGGTAGGTATAAACCCCGGAACCGCCTATATCTATTATCTTGCCGTCGGCCAGGGGATTATCCAGCGCGGCGGTGAGGTAGGCCAGGATATCGCGTATGGCCACAGGCTGGCAGCGGGTATTGCGCAGGAACTGAAAGCACGGGATGAAGGGCAGGCGCTCCGCCAGGTAGCGGATCAGCTCGAAAGAGATGCTGCCGGAGCCCACTATGATGGCGGCCCGCAGCTCGGTCACGTTCAGGCCGCGGGCCCTGAAGATCTCCCCCATCCGCCGGCGCGAGCGCAGGTGGTGCGAAAGCCCCGCGGAGTCCCCGCCCAGCCCCCCCAGGTAGATGATCTTTTTCACCCCGGCCTCTACCGCGGCCGAGGCGAAGTTGTTGGCGGAGACCTCTTCGGTATTTTCAAAGTTCTCCATATCCGACATGGAGTGTATAAGGTAATACGCCGCGTCGACCCCGGCCATGGCCTCTTTCAGGCCGGCGCCGCAAAAGACGTCGCCCTTCACCACGTCCACGCTGGCGGACCAGGGGCGGCCTTCCAGCGCCGCCGGGCGGCGCGCCAAAGCGCGCACGCGCAGGCCGCGCGCCAGCAGCCGCGGGATAAGCCGGCCCCCGATATAGCCGGTGGGACCAGTTACCAGGACCGTTTTAATGGCCATATCAGACGGGGAGGATATTGCGCTCTTTAGCCCAGTTGCGCAGGAAGTCCACGGTCTCCGCCTTTATTACGGAGATGGGGCGGGTGAGCTTGAGCTGTTCCAGGATGTGTTTGGTGGAGATCTTTTCATTGGCGCCGGAAGAGCTGTACAGCGCGGCGATGACGGCCTGCTCTATCTCCGCGCCGCTGAACCCTTCGGAGTTGGCGGCCAGCTCTTTAGCGTCGAAAGCCGCCGGCACCAGCCCGCGCTTCTGCAGGTGTATCTTTATTATGCCTTCCCGGGCCCCGGCTTCGGGCAGGTCGGCGAAGAAGATCTCGTCGAAGCGGCCCTTGCGCAGCAGCTCGGCGGGCAGGCTGTTGATGTCGTTGGAGGTGGCCACGATGAAAGAGCGGTCCTTACGCTCCTGCATCCAGGTGAGCATGGTGCCCAGCACGCGCTTGGAGACGCCGCCGTCGATATCCCCGGAGGAGGAGGCGAAGATCTTCTCTATTTCGTCTATCCACAGGCACACGGGGGCCAGCCGCTCCACGGTGGCCAGGGCCTTGCGCAGGTTCTCTTCGGTCTCGCCGATGTACTTGGAGTAAAGGCGGTTGAGGTCCAGCCGGTAAAGCGGGATGCCGAGCTCGCCGGCTATCATCTTGGCGGCCAGGGATTTGCCGCAGCCCTGCACGCCCAGCATCAGCAGCCCTTTGGGCGGCGGCAGCGGGCCTTCGGTGAAGAAGGACTTCTTGCGGTCGCCTATCCAGCGCTTTAGCTTCTCGAACCCGGCCACGCCGCCGGTATGTTCGGAGGCGAAGAATTCCAGGATGCCGTCGCGGTCGAAAGCCTCTTTTTTGAACTTTTCTATTTCAGCGATATCCTTAATATTGAAGCAGCCGTCCTTGAGGATGCACGTGTTCAGCGCGTTGCGCACCTGCTGCAGGGACAGCCCTTTCAGGGTCTTGACCACGCGGCGCAATTCTTCCGGGGACAATTCCACGTCGAGGGAGACGCCCGACAGCCTGAATTCCGCCACGATATTATTGACCTCGTCCATTATCTCCATCTCGTCGGGATAGCCGCCGGTGATGCGCGCGGCCAGCGGGGCGATATCGGGCGGGAGCTTGTTCTCCGCGCCCACCAGCACCACCGTGGTGGGCGTACCCTTTATGCGGTTGACGATGTCTTTGAAAAAGCGCGCTACCACGGCGTCGGCCAGGAAGCGGTCCAGGTCGCAGAAGGCGAAAACGGCGCTGTGGGGCTTGTTGAGGAGCTCCGCTACTATGCGCATCATCCCCAGGGCGTCGTTGGTCTTGTAGAAGGAATTCTCGTTGGTCCCCACGCGCAGCCCCTTGGAAAGGGACCAGGGGTAGAAGGCCTGGGACTGGTCGTTGGCAACTTCCTGCAGGCGGGCGAGGATATAATCTTCGTCTATGGCATCAACCACTACCAGGGGGTAGCGGGATTTAATCAGGAGGGATATTTCTTCTTCGAAATTCATGTAGGAAGGAGCTAGCGAACCGTCCCCAAACCCCACTTACATCGCGGGCAGGAATCTGTCACAGGTCCTCGCGCCGCCGTCGCGGCGCTCGGCCTGCGACCCCGCCTCGCTGCTGCGGCCTGGTGGCCTCGCGGCTCCGGCTTTCGATTCCTGACGCGGAACATGATTATGTCCCGCTCCGGGTTCCTTACAACAGATTTTGGTGCGCCCGGCAGGAATCGAACCTGCACTAGAAGCTTCGGAGGCTCCTGTGATATCCATTTCACCACGGGCGCGCAAAAAGAACTTGAACCGCTTTCCTAACCGATATACCGGAACTATATTATACTTTTTAGGGGCTGGCCGCCTAGATATGCTTTTTCGCTATCTCCACCAGGCTTCTTTCGAAAGCCGGGAGATCGGAGGGCACGTCACCGCCGCCTTGGGCGAAGTCCTTGCGGCCGCCGCCGGACCCGTTGAGCACGCCGGCCACGCACTTGGCTATGGCGGAGGCGTCGGCCTTTACGTCGCCGGTATGGGTAATGATGAACGACAGCCTGTCCTCCGTCCGGGAGTAAATAAAGAGCAGCGTCGACTTCAGGTCTTTCTTGACCTGGTCGGAAAGGCCGCGCAGCTCCTTCATCTCCACGGCGCCGGCGTCATAGACCAGGAAGCTGGAGCCGGAGCCGTCTATCCCCTCCGACAGCAGCTTGCGCCCCTCGTTGGACGGGGCCGCCTGGGCCGCCTTGCTCTTGCCGGCCTTCAATTCTTTTATATTCTGCAGCAGCTGCCCCACGCGGGCCTCCAGCTCCTGCGGGGGCACGGAAAGCTTGGCCGAAACGGCTTCCGCCACCTGCGCCAGGCCGGACAGATACTTTACCGCGGCCGGGCCGGCCACGCCTTCTATGCGGCGCACGCCGCGCGAGACTGAAGAGTCCTTGAGGATCTTTATGATTATCAACTCGCCGGTGCGGTCGATATGGGTGCCGCCGCAAAGCTCCAGGCTGTAGCGTTCCTTCGCGGCGTCGAAGCCACCGCGGTTGATCAGCACGAACCGGGCCGGGTCCCTGTACTTCTCGCCCAACAGCGTGGTGGCGCCGAATTTCTCCGCGTCGGCCAGCGGGCGCTCCGCTTTGTGCACGCCGTAATTCTCGCGCACGGCGCTGTTGGCTATCTCCTCCACCCGCTCCAGTTCGCCTTCGGCGGGAGCTTTGTTCACGGTGTAGTCGAAGCGGAAACGCGTCGGGTCCACTTCGGAACCCGCCTGGCGGGTGCTTTCCCCGAACACCTGTTTGAGCGCGGCGTTGATAACATGGGTGGCGGTATGGTTGCAGGCCGTGAAATAGCGGTCCGTGGAAACGCGGGCCGAAACCTTCATGCCGGTCTTCAGCGCCTCGTGCACGCGCACCGCGTGGAAATAAACTTTCGAGACGGGCTTCTGCGTGTCGGTGATGGAGGCGTACTCTTTCCCGTTCACGAAGAAGGACCCCAGGTCCCCGGCCTGCCCGCCGGACTGGGCGTAGAACGGCGTAACGTCCAGCACGGCGTAGCCCTCGGAGCCGGCCGGCAGGAAATCCGTCATTTTGCCGCTGCTGTCCAGCAGCGACACTATAGCCGCCTCGCAGTCTGTCACGTCATAGCCCTTGAAAACGGTAGCCGGCAGCTTCTCCTCGGCGGTCTGGAAGATGAAGGCGTTCTTCTCGCCGGAATCCTTCCAGCCGGCCTTGGCCACGCTCTGCGCGGCCTTGCGGGCTTCGTCGAAGCCCTTCTCGTCCACCGGCACGCCTTTCTTTTCGGCCAGCTCGCGCGTAAGCTCGAACGGGAAGCCGTAGGTCTCGTAAAGGCTGAAGGCCTCGCTGCCGGGGATGCCCTTGGGGAATTTGTCCATCAGGTCCGACAGGAACTTCTCCCCGGTCTCCAGGGTCTCGATGAAGCCCTGCTCCTCGAAACGCAGGGTCTCGGAGATCTGCTTGGCGGCGGCTTCCACCTCGGGGTAAACCCCGCGGAAGATATCATAGACGGCAGGGGTAAGCTTGTGCAGGAACGGGTCCCTGGCGCCGAGCATGCGGCCGTAGCGGCTGGCGCGGCGGATCAGGCGGCGCAGCACGTAGCCGCGGCCCTCGTTGGACGGGATCACGCCCTCGGAGATCAGGAACGAAGAAGCGCGCAGGTGCTCGGAGATGATGCGGAAAGCGGAGGTATTCTCCGGCGAGGCCTTGTAGTCGGCGTTCAGCAGGTTGGAGGCGGCCTCGATCACCGGGAAGAACAGGGAGGTCTCGAAAGGGGACTCCTTGCCTTCCACCACGAAGGTGAGCCGCTCCAGGCCCATGCCGGTATCGATGTTCTTCTTGGGCAGCGGGGCGTAGACACCGCCGGGCTGCTTGTCGAACTGCGTGAAAACGTGGTTCCAGATCTCTATATAGCGGTCGCAGGAGCAGGCGCCGGGGCCTTCGCAGCCTTTGTGCGCGTACTGTTCGCCGCGGTCCCAGTAAACCTCGGAGCAGGGGCCCGAGGGGCCGGTGTCGCCCATGGCCCAGAAATTGTCCTTGTCGCCCAGCTCTATGATATGGGAATGCAGGTTGGCCGGGAGTATTTTTTCCCAGATGCCGCGGGCTTCCTCGTCGCGCGGGGCCACGCCGCCGCCGTAGATGGACGGGTAGAAGCGCTCGGCGGGCAGGCCCATTTCCTTGGTGAAGAACTCCCAGCCCCAGGCCAGGGATTCCTTTTTGAAATAGTCGCCGAAGGAGAAGTTCCCAAGCATCTCGAAAAAGGTCAGGTGGCGGATGGTCTTGCCGACATTATCGATATCGGTGGTACGGAAGCTCTTCTGGCAGGAAGCCGCGCGCTTCATGTCGGTCTTGAGTCCCAGGTAGTATGGCTTGAACTGCACCATGCCGGCGGAGGTGAACAGCAGCGTGGGGTCGCCCTCCGGTATCAGCGGGCTCGATTTAACTACCGGGTGGCCGTTCTTGGCGAAAAAATCCAAAAAACTTTTGCGTATCTGGTGGCTTTGCATAAGATCCTTAAAAAAACGCCGCGGCGGCAGGGAAATCCCGCTTTATCCGGAAGTAGATTATACAAAATTGCCCGGCGGGGTCAGGTTCCGCGCCGCTGCCGCCGGAGCCACGGGTTTGACGGTTATCAATAGTACCATTGCCCAAAACGGGTGGGGCTTTTGACACTTATACAAAGCCCGTCCGCGGGGTATCCTATACATATGATAAGAACCCTTACGGCGGCTTTCCTTATGTTTTCCGGCACGGCTTACGCGACGGATTTCGCGGAGCTGCAGGCAATTAAACCCCTGGAGATAAAACAACTGGCCCTGCCCCGGGTAACGGCGCCTTCCCCCATAAAAACAGCCGGCAATTTCCGGGTAACCGACAACGCGGCCCTGCTTGCCGAATTCAGCGGCTCTTTCGATTACCTGGTAAACGGCCACCCGTATTTCCGCTACTCCATGAACAGCCTGCGCTTCTACCGGCTTACCGGCTGGCCGCGCCGCCTGCTGGTGCAGATACAGGACTCCACCCTGCCGGATTTCCACAATTTCACCGTGCTCGACCTGAGCCCGGAGAGCGCGACGGTTTTCTCCCCGGTTTACCGCTATAACTCGCAGACGGTACAGGAGAAGTACGACGCGGCCACCCTGCCGGACAAGGTCTGCGCCCTGGACTCCGGCTGCGACCGCTCAAACAAGCTCAAGAAGGCCGAGGAAGCCAAAGCCCGGGCCGCCATCTCCTCCTGGGACGCGTATTATTTCGAAGCGCTTAAACCCGCGCTGCTCAAAAAAGTGGAGGCGCATTATACCTCCGCCAAGTTCGCCAAGCTCGGCCCGGCGGAAACGGCGGCCGCCTCAGCGCGCTTCGCCCAGATGCTGCAAAAAACCGCGCCCGGTTCCGGCGGGAAGGCGGCCCTGCAGGCGGCCAACGAAGCCGAGTGGAAGACGGAACTCTGCGGGACCAGCTCCGTGGAACTGATGGACTGGCTGCGCGGCAAGACCCCGGAAGAGCAGGACAAGATAGTGCTGCGCTGCGGCTTTGCGATGGACGCGGACTGGATCATCAAGAAAGAGTATGAGAACCTCGCCGTAGACCAGCTCAACGGCGCCTGCCTCAAAAGCGCCGGCTCCTCCTCCGACGCGGCCTACTGCTCGGTCTATAACAGCTGGCTTAAAATTTACACCCTGAAGACCGGCATGGAAGAGCTCAGGCTCTCCGGCGGCCGGCTCGGCCTTTAAGGTCACCCTTCGCCGCTCTTTGCGAACGGTCCGCCTAAATGGGATAATAATTCCGGCAATGACAGGAGAATACCATGAAAAGAATAGTTTTCGCAGCGGCCCTTCTCTGCCTGGCCGGCAGCGCGGCCTGGTCTTTTGACATGTTCGACGGGAAAAAGCCGTTTTCCTTTAAAGAAATGATGAAGAGCTTTACTTCCTTCTTCGCCCCTTCCGCCCCGCAGGCGGTCGCCTCCTCCCGGCTTGCGCCGAACCTGGAGCCGGCAAAGGCGCTGGAATTCCTGGAACAGCAGAAGCCCGCGCTGATAGACATACGCACTCCGGACGAATACGCCCAGGGCCGCCTGAAGGACGCGGCGCTGATGGATTTCTACGCGCCTGACTTCGCCGAAAAGCTCGGCAAGCTGGATAAAAGCGCGAACTACCTGATCTATTGCCGTTCCGGCAAGCGCAGCGGCAAAGCCCTGGAGACCATGGGCCAACTGGGCTTTACCGGGGCGCACGATATCGCCGGCGGCATCATCGCCTGGACGGCCGCCGGCTTACCCGTAGTTAAATGAACCGCCGCGCCTTTTAACCTTTTTCATTGCGGGGCCCAGCCCGGAATACGGCCTTCCGGCACCTGAACCCGCAAATTGTATAATCTTACCTGTGAGCGACAACATCATCTATTTTCTTACCGCCGCGATAATCGCGCTCTTCGCTGCGCATTTTATCGCCCAATATGTCAGGTCGCGCAGCGCCGACGAATGGAGCCCGCCTAAAAAAGGAAGCCGGATGGCCCTCCTGGGCATTAACGCGCGGCTGCGCGATTTTTACAGGCTGGCGGTACTGATAGAGGAAGGCGGCCGGGAGGTCTACCTGGAACTGGCCAGGATGGCGAAGACCCCCGAGACGCGGGCCCTTTGTTCGGGCCTGGCGGAGTCGGAGGCGGCCCATAAGCAATTGTTCCAGGATTACATTGAGCGCTGGGACACGCTCCCCCCCAATAAGGCCGAATGGCCGGTCCTCCTGGAACAGATGAAAAAGGCCGGGATCTTCGAGGACAGGCCCGCGCGCGGAGCCAGGGAGGATGAACTGGCCTGGTGGGCGATACGCCAGGAGATCAAGACCGCCGACTTTTATCTGTTGTTCGAACACTCCTTTCCGGATTCCTGGCGCAAATTAAGGATGCACGAACTTGTGCAGGAAGAGCGCGAGCACGAGAGGAAGATCAGGTCCGCCTATCCGCACCTGCCCGCCTGAAACCGGCCGCCGCCAATAAAAAACCCTCCCGCTAAGGAGGGTTTTTTATTTGCCGCGGGAACTTAGAACACCAGCACGGCCAGTTTATAGCAGGCGGCGGATATAAGGGCCGCGGCCGGGATCGTGATGATCCAGGCCCAGACTATGTTGCCGGCCACGCCCCATTTCACGGCGCGCGCCCCCTTGAGAGAACCGACGCCCACTATGGCGCCGGTGATGGTATGGGTGGTGCTTATCGGCACGCCGATAGCCGAGGCACCGAACAGTACCATGGAGGCCGCGCCCTCGGCGCAGAAGCCGTCCACGGGTTTAAGCTTGGAAAGCTTGTTGCCCATGGTCTTCACTATTCTCCAGCCGCCGGACATGGTCCCCAGCGCGATAGCGCCGTGACAGGAGAGCACTACCCACAGCGGCACGTGGAATTCCGGGCCTAGGTAGCCGGCGCTGAAGAGCAGGCTGGCTATGATGCCCATGGTCTTCTGCGCGTCGTTGCCGCCGTGGCCAAGGCTGTAGGCCGCGGCCGACAGCAGCTGCCCCTTGCGGAACCAGTGGTCCACATTTGACGGCGTCTGTTTGGCGAAGAGGTTGTAGATCACGGTCCCGAAAATGGCGCCCAGCGCCATGCCCACCATCGGGGAGATGACGATAAAAGCCACCGTCTTAAGTATCCCGCTCATCATCAGCGCCGAGGTGCCGGCCTTCACCACCGCCGAGCCTATCAGCCCGCCCACCAGCGCGTGGGAGGAACTGGACGGGATGCCGAAATACCAGGTGATGATATTCCAGGAACAGGCCCCCATCAGCGCGCCGAAGATGACATAGCTGTCCACCTGCGTGATGTCGATGATGTTCTTGCCCAGCGTATTGGCCACGTGCAGGCCGAAGAAGGCGAAGGCGATGAAGTTGAAGAAGGCCGCCCACATGACCGCGTACTTGGGCGACAGCACGCGGGTAGCGACGATGGTGGCGATGGAATTGGCCGCGTCATGGAAGCCGTTCAGGAAGTCGAAGAACAGCGCCAGGACGACCAGGAAGATAATGGCGATCAGCGTGCTATCCATGTTTCACCAAGATGCCCTCTATGACTTTCGCCACGTGCTCGCATTTATCCAGCGTGCCTTCGGCAACTTCGTAGATCTCCTTCCACTTTATGACCATCATGGGGTCTTTCTCGGTCTCGAACAGGTTGCTGATGGCTTTTTCGCGGACGGCGTCGCCCAGGTTCTCCAGGCGGTTGATCTCGATGCAGTGGTCCAGCACGCGGCGCTGGCGCTTGGTATCGGGCATGAACTTGACCGCGTTCGCCAGGGCGGCGGCGGCCTGGTCTATAAGGTCTATGAACTGCGCGAAATGCGCGTCGCCGGGGCTGAGTTTATAGAGCTTCACGCGGCCGGCCATGGCGTTAAGCATATCCACCACGTCGTCTATCTGGTTGGCCAGCGCGTAAATATCCTCGCGGTCGATGGGGGTGATGAAGGTGCGGTTGAGCATGTCGGTGATCTCGTGCGCCAGCGTATCGCCTTCGTGCTCCAGGTCATGGATCTTTTTCACTTCGGCCTCGTCCAGCACGCCGTCCTTCACGGCTTCTTTAAAAAAGGCCGCGATCTTCATCAGGTTCTCGGCCTGCAGGTTGAGGTAATCGAAGAACTTCACTTCCTTGGGCATGAAATTAATGGCCATATTCTCTCCTGGTAACGGGTTAGACTACCCCTATAGTTTAGAACAAGCGTATGAAGCCCGCATAAAGCCCGTGTAAAATGTATGTAAAGCGCTCCCTTCCCGCGACGAGGAGGAATTCCGCGGGAAATTGCGTGAGCTGCTATTTCAGTTCTTCCGGGTGATGCCGCACCACCACGGCCGAAACCATGTAAATTATGTCCTCGGCCATGCTGACGGCATGGTCGCAGACCCGCTCCAGGTGGCGCGCGGCCAGCAGCAGCGGCACCGCGCGGTCGGCCGTGGCGGCCTCCTTCATCATATAGTCGTAGATCAATTCCTTCTCCACGGCGCGTTTCAGGTCGTCGGCTTCGGCGTCCGAAAGCACGACCGCCTTCGCAAGCGCGGTGTCGCCTTTGATGAAAGCCTCTATGGCCTTCCCGGTCATGCTCTTGGCCATTTCCCCCAGGCGCGGGATATCCACCAGCGGCTTCAGCTCCGGCTTGCCCGATATTTCCAGCGCGCGCTGCGCCACGTCCACGGCCAGGTCCCCGATGCGCTCCAGCTCGGCGTTGAGCTTGATCGCGGTGGTAATGAAGCGCAGGTCGCCGGCCATCGGCTGGTGCAGGGCTATAAGGTCAAGGCATTTGTCGTCGATGACCAGCTCCAGGCTGTCCATGCCCACGTCGGAATCTATCACGCGCTGCGCCGCGTCCTTGTCCCTGTTCTTCAGCGCTTCCACGGCCTGCGTTATCGCGGCCTGGGCCATCTCGGCCATCTTCAGCAGCTGGCTTTTAAGCTGTCTTAATTCCTCGTCAAAATGTCTTTCCATGTTCTCCCCTTAACCGAACCGGCCCGTGATATAGTCTTCGGTGCGCTTGTCGCGCGGCGCCTTGAAGATCCTTTCGGTGCGGCCTTCCTCTATCAGCTCGCCCATCAGGAAGAAGGCCGTCCTGTCGGAAACCCGCGCAGCCTGCTGCATATTGTGCGTGACGATAATTATCGTGTATTCCTTTTTCAGCTCCAGGATCAGTTCCTCGATCTTGCCCGTGGAGATGGGATCGAGGCTGGCGCAGGGCTCGTCGAAAAGGATCACCTCCGGCTCCACGGCCAGGCACCGGGCGATGCACAGCCGCTGCTGCTGCCCGCCGGAAAGGCCCAGCGCGCTGTCTTTCAGCCGGTCCTTCACCTCGCCCCAGAGCGCGGCTTTTTTCAGGGAATCTATCACTTTCCCCCGGATCAGTTCCTTGTCGGTGACGCCGTTGACTTCCAGGCCGTAGGCCACGTTCTCGAAAATGGTCTTGGGAAAGGGGTTGGGCTTCTGGAACACCATGCCCACGCGCTTGCGCAGCTCGGCGGCGTCGCAGGCCGGGCCCGTGATATCCAGCCCGTCCAGCAGGATCTCCCCCTCCAGCCGCGTGCCGGGCACCAGCTCGTGCATGCGGTTCAGGAGGCGGATGAACGTGGACTTGCCGCAGCCGGACGGGCCGATTATGGCCGTCACCCGGCGCGGCAAAAAGCCCAGGTTTATATTGTTCAGAGCTTTTTTGGAGCCATAGTAGAAGTTAACGCCGCGCGCGTCGATCTTCGGCTCCGAGCCGAACAAATCGGCTTCTCCCAGGGAGTTCATATTTATCCCCACCGGGCCTTTCACCAGGGACGGGTGGAAGTTCTCCAGGCCCATCTGTTTTTCATAATCCACCATGGTATCATGCATGATAGGTTTTCCTTTGCCTCTGCCTTATGAAGATAGCGATCATCGACACCGACAGCACCAGCGCCAGCAGGATCAGGCTGGAACCGTAGGCTATCCTGGTCTGCTCTTCAGGATGCGTGCCTTCGGTCATCAGCGCGTAAATGTGGTAAGGCAGCGCCATCACCTCGGAGAAAGGCGAATCCGGGTAGCCCTTCACGTAGAAGGCGGCCGCGGTGAACAGTATTGGCGCCGTCTCGCCCGCCACGCGGCCTACGCTGAGGATAACCCCGGTGAGGATGCCCGGCAGCGCGGCCGGGAGCACCACCTTGCGGATGGTCTCCCACTGCGTGGCGCCCAGCGCCAGCGAAGCTTCCCTGATGGACTGGGGCACCGCCACCAGCGCCTCCTGCGAAGCCGAGATTATCACCGGCAGGGCCAGTATGCCCAGGGTCAGCGAACCGGAAATGATAGAAACCCCGAACCCCATGTATTTCACGAACACGGTAAGCCCGAACAGCCCGAAAACCACCGAGGGCACCCCCGCCAGGTTATTGACGCTGACCCGCAGCAGGTTCACTATCCAGCCTTTAGGCGAATATTCCGTAAGGTACACCGCGCTGGCCACGCCCAGCGGCAGCGCGAACATTATTGCGCCTAGCGTAAGATATAAAGTTCCGACGATGGCCGGGGCTACGCCGCCGGCGGTCATAGCGTCGCGCGGGGCCTGGGTCAGGAACGCCCAGTTTATGGCGCCCAGGCCTTTGAGCCCGATAAAGAATATTATGGCCCCCAGGAAAAAGATATTGGCCGCCATGCACGCGGCCAGCGCGGCGAAGCCTATTTTCTGCGTAAGGCCGCGCTTTTTGCGTCCCCTGGCCGGCTGCCGGACCGGGGGCACGCTCGCGATCGCGCTTTCATGGGTATTCATCAAGGTCCGGGCCCTCATCTGGAAAGCCCCAATTTAAGCCTGAAACGGCGGCTTATAAGTTCGGCCGCTATGTTGAAGACGAAAGTTATCAGGAACAGTATCAGCGCTATGGCGAACAGGGCGTTATAGTGTTCGCTGCCCACCGGCGCCTCTCCCATCTCGGCCGCTATGGCCGCCGTCATGGGCCGCACCGGATCGAAGATAGAAGAAGGTATTACGGCGGACCCGCCGGCCACCATCAGCACGGTCATGGTCTCGCCGATGGCCCGGCTCATGCCCAGGATTATGGCGGTGGAAATGCCCGAGCCGGCGGCGGGGATTATTACTTTCGTCAGGGTCTGCCAGCGGTCGGCGCCTACGGCGAAAGAAGCCTCGCGGAAGGACCTGGGCACGTAGCTCAGCGCGTCTTCGGCGATGCTCGCGACGGTGGGCGTGGCCATCACGCCCAGGATGATGCTGGTGGTAAGCACGCAAAGGCCGATCGGGAGTTCGAAAGTATCCTGCAGCCAGGGCGCCAGTATGACCATGCCGAAAAAGCCGTAGACGATGGAAGGGACCGAAGCCAGGATCTCGATAACGGGCTTGAGCACCGCCCGCTGGCGGGGTCCCGCCAGTTCGTGCAGGTATAAAGCGCTGCCCACTCCGAGGGGCACGCAGATGACCAGCGCCCCCGCGGTTACCCACAGCGAGGCCAGTATCAGCGGCAGGATACCGAACTCCGGCGGTTCGGCTGTCGGATACCAGCTTTCCCCGAGGAGGAAAGCCTTCGGCCCGACCTTGGCGAAAATGGGTAGCGCCTCTTTAAAGAGCACCAGGACAATGCCTATAAGGAAGGCCAGCGAAGCGAAAGCCAGCGTCGTGAACAGGTATTTTATCAGGCGTTCTTTTTTTCGGTTCATCTTTTACAGGTCCTTCTTCACTTAGTTTAGCGAACCGGGGTCAAAACCGTTTAAAGCCCGTGTAAAATCCGGGTAATATAAAGAAAGGCCGGCGGAGAGCCGGCCTTTCATTGCTGCCGTACCGCCGCGGCGCTATTTCAGAGGAACGAAGCCCTCCTCTTCCACTATCTTCTGTCCCTCGGGGCCTTTCAGGAAGTCGATGAACAACTTTATCGTTCCCGCGGGCTTGCCGTTAGTGTACATGAACAGCGGCCTGGAGATGAGGTACTTGTTGCGCAGAACGGTTTCCTTCGCCGGCATCACGCCGTCCACGGCAAGGGGCTTCACCGTGCCGGTCACGTAGCCAAGGCCCACGTAGCCGATGGCGCCGGGGGTGCGCGCTACGATGGAAGCGATAGCCTGGTTGGAGGCCTGCATGATCGCGTCCGGGCGCACCTTCTTCTTGTCCAGCACCATTTCGCTGAACGCTTCGAAGGTGCCGCTGGCGCTGTCGCGCGAGATCACCACTATTTTCAGGTCCGGCCCGCCCACTTCGCTCCAGTTCTTGATGCGGGTGGTGTAGATCTTCTTTATCTGCTCCCTGGTAAGGCCCGTCATGGAGTTGGACGGGTGCACGATATGAGAGATGCCGTCCATCGCTATGATGTGCGCCTTCAGGTCGCGCCCGCGCTTGGCGGCCTTTTCGAGCTCGGCGGGCTTTATGGCCCGGGAAGCGTCGGCGATGTCGCAGGTGCCGTCTATTATGGAGGCTATCCCCACGCCGGAGCCGCCGCCGCGCACCGACAGGTCCGCGTCAGGGTTGTTCTTCATGAACACCTCGGCGGCCCGCTGCGCTATGGGCAGCACGGTGGTAGAACCCTCGATCACCACTTTGCCGGCATGGGCGCTGGCGCCCAGGCCCGCTATCATCAGTATCGTCATTATTTTTTTCATAGTTTTCCTCATTTTACGCCTTATTTAGAATTTCAGGTTGATGTCCGCCTGCAGCAGGCGCTCGCGCTTTAGCGCGCCGCCAAGCGGCCTGGCGTCGAACCAGCTCAGGTTCAGCGCGAAGTCCCTCATCAGGCCGAGGGCAAGCTGGTAGCGCTGGCCCTGCACGCCGGTGGACCCGCCGTAGAAGTCGGAGTCCGGGTAATTATCCAGCCAGGCGTCCTTCTGCAGCTGCCTGAGGCTCCAGCCGAACTGCCATTGCCCGGCGTCCTCCACCTTGCGCTGTCCCAGCTTCAGCCCGGCTATCCAGCCTTTGTTGCCGGCGCCATGGTCGAAGGTCTGTAAATAATTCCCGAACAGGCCGGCATAGGTGATGTTGTAGCCGAAAAGGCCGAAGAGCGGCATGGCTACGGGGTCCAGGATGTTGGCGTTCAGCTCCACCTCGGGGCTGATGGAATCATAGCCGTACTTATATCTCCCGCCCTTGAGCGTATTGGACTGCAGATACCCGTCCGCGGTGGAAGGACGGTAAGCGAACGGGACCTTATGCTTCTGGTGGTCGAAGCCGTACAGCGCGGCCCCGGCCTTGAAGTCGTACACGCCGTCGTCGTCGTGCCAGCCTACTGCAGGCTGCGCGTACAGCAGCCCGGGGTCCTGCGTCTTGTTCAGCGACTCTCCCAGCACGGCGTAACCCGCGGTGGCGAAGAACCGCCAGTTGTAGTTCAGCGGATAGTTGACCTTCACGCTGATCCCTTCGAGGTTGACATCCGCGTCCCACAGCATGTCGCTGGTAAGCCACAGCGGGTTCTTCGTGCGCCCGGCGCTGAAGGCCAGGTTCTCGCTGGCGTTGTACTCGGCAAAGACATAATCTATATATAGATTCTTCTTCCCGTTATTGTCGCCGAAGGTTTGATTGGTGGAGCGGGGGTCGGCGCTCGAGCCGCTGGCGAAACCGAAGCCCGTATAGAACTTTTCGTTGACCTTGGAGTCCACGAAGAAGCGCAGGCGGTAGCGCCCGCGGTGCTGCTCGAACTTCTTGTTCTCGTTGTCGTTGTACTGGTAGCGCAGCCGCACGTCCCCGCGGAACTTCAGCGTCTGCACCCACATCGGCAGCGCGGCGTGGCGTTGCTGCGAGATCTCTTTTTTTACTTCCTCCTGGGTCCCTATGCGTATTTCCTGCGCTTCGCCTCCGTCGAGCACGTTCTTTTCCACAAGCCGGTCGAGGAGCAGGTCCAGTTCGCCGGCGCGGGCGGGCATGGCCGCCGCGAGCAACAACACCGCGATAAAGATTTTCTTTAGCCTCATGCTTAAAGTTTAGAAAACGCGTATAAAGCGCGTTTAAGGCGGCGGTAAAATGCGGGTAAAGAAGATACGGGCAGGAAAAGGCAGCGCGGCATTTGCATTAAGGCCCGCCCTACCGCTATAATTAGGTAGATTCACTTAGTCGGCGGGAGAGACTATGAAAAGCGTCAGGGCGGGTTTTACGCTTGTAGAATTGCTGGTGGTGGTGCTCATCATAGGCATCCTCGCCTCCGTCGCCATACCCCAGTATTTCAAGATAGTGGAAAAAGG
This sequence comes from Elusimicrobia bacterium GWF2_62_30, assembly GCA_001799995.1. Taxonomy (GTDB): domain Bacteria; phylum Elusimicrobiota; class Elusimicrobia; order Elusimicrobiales; family UBA9959; genus UBA9959. Next base: position 40,576 of record MGUK01000095.1, on the reverse strand, counting down.
CAGGGCGGCCGAAGCCATGACCGCGCTTTATTCCATGGGCAGCGCGCAGAACGCGGAGATGCTGCGCACCGGCGCCTATACTACGGACGTGAACGTCCTCGGCGTTTCCGCCACCGGCCTGAAATTTTTCAACATGTCCACCAACGCCACGGCCCTCACCGCCCTGCGCAAACCCGGCAACGCCGCCTGCCCGCCCGCTGACGGGTACGGGTGCTATTCGCTGGTCTATACTATGGACACACATAAGATCACCTGCGTTACGGCCGGCACGGATTCCTGCGTCTCGCTTCAGCCGTAGCGGGTCATCCCGCAACCGCCCGTTCAGGGCGGAGCGCGAAGTCCACATCACTAATTATTATTTAAGCCCGGCCCTGGCCGGAGGCGTTACTTTGGGACCGGCAGGGTGAACCAGAAGGCGGAGCCGCGGCCCTCGACGCTTTCCACGCCGGTCAGGCCGCCGTGCAGCTCCACCAGGTGCTTGACGATGGAAAGGCCCAGGCCGGTGCCGCCCAGTTCGCGGGAACGGGCCTTGTCCACGCGGTAGAAGCGCTCGAAAATACGCGCGAGATGTTCCGGGGCTATGCCAGGGCCGGTGTCTTCCACCGAGATCTTAACAAAGCCGCTTTCCACGGAGGAGGATATCTTAACTTCTCCTCCTTCCCTGTTGTATTTCACGGCGTTGTCCAGCAGGTTGATCAGCACCTGGGAAAGCTTGTCCCTGTCGGCGCTCACGGCGCAGCCGGCTGGCACGAGATTGAGAAAAGAGACCTTCTTCTTCGCCATCATCGCGGTCAGGCCCGCGGCGGCGTCAGCCGCCAGCGCCTTGAGGTCCACGGAGGTCCTCTCGGCGGCGTCGCGCCCGGACTCCGCGTACGATATCTTCAGCAGGTCGTTGACCAGGTTGTCCAGCCGGCCGGCCTGCTCATAGATGCTGCGCGCGAAGCCCGGCCCATGCTCGCGGTCCTCGAGCGCGCCGCCCAGCAGCGTTTCCGCGCAGCCTTTTATGGCCGTCAGCGGGGTTTTAAGTTCGTGCGAAACGTTGGCGACGAAATCCCTGCGCATCTCCTCGAGCTTGCGCGGCCCGGTGATGTCCCTGGCCACCAGCACGCATCCCCCTACGGTGCCGTTCTCTATTATGGGGGAGGCGTTCACGCTCAGCACCGTCCCCTGGGCCGACGCCGGCTCCAGTTCGAAAGAGACGGGTTTCCCGCTGGAAAGGGCCTTTATGGCGGCAGAGGAAAGCTCCGCGCCGCCCGGCATGGCCGAAAGGCGCATCCCCTCCGGGTCGAAACCCTTAACCCCCATAAGCCTGCGCGCCCCCGGGTTTATGCGCGTTATTATGCCCGCCCCGTCGGCGATCAGGATAGCTTCCGACATGTCGCGGAAAGCCGCTTCCAGTTCCAGGCGGCGCAGCTCGGCCTCCCGAATTTTTCCACCGATCTCTCCGGCCATGAAATTAAGGGTCTCGGAAAGTTTTTTAAGCTCGCCGGAAGAACCCACCGGGATGCGGTAGCTGAAATCACCGGCAGCGAACTTTTTGGAGCCGGCGACTATCTCCCCGAACTGGCGGCTGACCAGCATGCCCGTTACCCAGCCGACAGCCAGCGCGAAAAGCACCGAAAGAAAAAGCACGGCGACGAAGTGGGCCCGCATGACCGGCCCAGGGACCAGGGAGCTGTCCACGAGGAACGCGGCGGCGGCCAGGGAAAAAAGCACGGCCAGAACATGGGACACGAGTATACGGAATTTTAAAGTGGCGGCGGACTTCATCGGTCAGGCCTCGAACCTGTAGCCGTAGCTTTTCACGGTAATTATGCGGGCGCCCTCGCGGCCCAGTTTTTTGCGCAGGGTGCCCACGTGCACGTCCACGGTACGGGTTTCTATCTCGGAAGCGGCATCCACGCCCCAGGCTCTCTCGAGCAGGGCTTCGCGGGTCAGCACCCTCCCGTCGGACGCCATCAGCGCCTTGAGCAGTTCGAATTCCTTGGAGGTCAGCTCCAGCGGGGAGCCCTTGAGCTTTACCTCCACGCGGGCCGCGTCCAGCTCGATCGTCCCGGCCTTCAGCTTTTCCGGCGCGGCCGGGGCTTCCGGGCCGGCGGCGCGGCGCAGCACCGCCTGCACGCGGGCCAGCAGCTCTTTGACGCTGAACGGCTTGGTGACGTAATCGTCGGCGCCCAGGCCCAGCCCCAGCACCTTGTCGGACTCAGAGCTTTTGGCGGTAAGCATTATTATCGGGATGCGGGCGGTGCGGGCGTCCGCTTTCAGCCGGCGGCACACCTCGGTGCCGTCCAGGCCGGGCAGCATGAGGTCCAGCAGGATCAGGGCCGGCTTTTCCTTTGCCGCGGTGAGCGGCGCGAAGGAACCGTCATGAACGAGAACGGGCCTGTAGCCCTCCTTCTTAAGGTTGTAGGCCACCATCTGCGCTATATCCCGCTCGTCCTCCACCAGCAGTATCTTCTCGTTCATAAGCAGAATTATACAAAGTCCGTTATCCCTTCCCTTATATTTTACGACAGTCCGGCCGCGCCGGCTGTAAATTCCCGGTAAAATCAGGCGGTTTGCTATAATTCCTTAATGCCCGCCCGGAAAGCCGTAACCCTGCACCTCTGGAACCGCGTCAACGCGTTTTCCCGCGGGCTGCGCCTTTTCTCCGACGGGGACAGCATACTGCTGGCCGTCTCCGGCGGGCCGGACTCGGTGGTCATGCTGGATTATTTTTCCGGCCAGGCGCGCTCCCACAAGCTGAAACTGCAGATCTGCCACATAAATCACAAGCTGCGCGGCAGGCGCGCCGATGCCGACGCCGCCTTCGTTAAAAAGCTGGGTGCCCGGTACGGCCTGGACACCGTTATCCTTTCCGCCGACGTCAGGAAGCTGGCCCGCAGGCACGGCACCAGCGTGGAGCATACCGCGCGCAACGCCCGCTACCACCTGCTTTCCCGGACGGCGCTCAAATACGGTTGCGCCCTGGTGGCGGTGGCCCACCACTCGGACGACCACGCCGAGACCATTCTGCTCAACCTCCTGCGCGGCACCGAGCCCAAGGGGCTGCTGGGCATACCTGTAAAGCGGGAACTCTGCCGGCAGGGCCGCAGGCGCGTAAACCTTATCCGCCCCCTGCTGGCGGTTTCCCGCAAGGACATAGAACTTTATCTCAAGCTCAACGCCCTGCCGTCGAAGAAGGACCACACCAACGACGACGAACAGTACCGGCGCAACTGGATACGCAAGACGCTGCTGCCCCTGCTCGAGACCAAGCAGCCGCGGCTGCGCCAGCACCTGCTGGAGCTTTCCGGCAAACTCGCCGCGGTCATCGGCGAGGCCAAGGGCTGACCGGCCGCCGCGCAAAAGAAGAACCCCGGTGCGCCGCTCGCCCCGGGGTTCTTCTTTTTTGTTGTCCTGGTCAGCTCCAGCGGTGCTGCAGCTCCAGCAGGCCCTCCGCGGGCAGCAGGCGGAAATGCGCCGGCCTGTTCTCGTACAGGACGCCGTCCCCGTCCTTCCCCACCACGAACTTATAGGCTATATTCTTTCCCGCGCTTTCTGTTACCGGCAGGCTGCCCAGCCAGGCGTTGTCATTTATGTATTCCAGCGGGAAGGCCTTGGCCAGGTCCCAGTTCCCCAGTTCAGGGCAGTTGCCGGTAACTTTTACGCGCTGGCCGAACTCGGTCTTGAAACCGTTGAGCAGGAACGTGAGCTCGAGCCCGCTCTTCCCGCGCGCCGGCGCGCAGTAAGAGATGACGAAAGAGGCGTCGCGGCCGAGCGTGAGCCCTTCGATGCGCCCGCCTTTGACCGTGACGGCCCTGTCGGAAAGAACGTCCTTGTAGATCCCGTCCGGCATCTCTATGCTCTCCAGGGATACCGCGGTTTCCGGCCCCCGGTTGAAAACGGCGAGACAGCAATTGGAGCGGTACACGCGGGTATAGGCGTAAACGTCGGCGGACAGGAGCTTCCTGCGCTGGCTGCCGTGCTGCACGGCCGGGTTCTCGCGGCGCAACCGGGCGAGTTTTTCACCAGTTTGAAAGCGGGGGTACCGGTATCCCATTTCTCCATCATCGGCCTGTTGTACGGGTCCGCGCCGCCGTTGGTGTCGTTATGCAGGTACTGCTCCGTGCCGTAATAGATGCAGGGCGTGCCGCGGCAGGTAAGGATGACGGCCAGCGCCATATCCACGCGGGCCGGGGCGGCGCCGGAGGACATGAAGCGCGGCATATCGTGGTTGTCTATGAAGGTGACCAGGTGGCGCGTGTCGTCGAAGAGGTGGTCCAGGGAGAACACCTTGTCGAGCAGCGCGAAGCCCTGTTCGTTGCCGCGGGCCAGGCAGTCTTCGAGGCCGCGCTGCACGCCGAAGTCCAGCATGCCCATGCCGCTCTTGTTGGCGAACTGCACCGACAGCGGGTCAAAGCAGCCGCCCTGGAACCATTCGCCGAAGATGAACAGGTCCGGGCGGTGGAAGACCATGTCCGAAACGAATTCCTGCCAGAACCACTGCGGCATGTGCTTTACCGTGTCCACGCGGAAAGCGTCCACGCCCTTGTCCAGCCAGAGCCGCATGGCGTCCTTTATGTAAGTGCGGTAGCCTATATGGGACTCGTTGAAGTCCGCCAGCCCGCACAGTTCGCTGGTCTCCACCTGGCCCTTGTTGTCCCAGTCGCACACGCCGCCGTTGCGGTGGTACCAGCCCAGCTTGTCGTCGTCGTAGGAAGTGAGGAGCTTCCCGTCGTCGTAGATCTCGCCTTTGACGGGGCCGCCGCCGACGTCGGGGCGCCGGGCCGGGCTGGAATGGTTGCAGACGATATCGAGCACCAGGCGCATATCCTTCTTGTGCATCTCCGCGACCAGCCGGTCCACGATCGTATTCTTGGAAGCGAACAGCCGGATATCCTCCGGCGAAGAGGCGAGGTGCTCGTCGAGGCGCTTGAAATCCTTGGCCCAGTAGCCGTGGTAGGCGGCGATGCCGCGCCCTTCCACGTCCACCAGCCCGTCCGCCTGGTCGAAGAGCGGCGTAAGCCAGACCGAGGAGCAGCCGAGCTCCTTGAGATAATCCAGTTTCTGTATCATGCCGCCCAGGTCCCCTCCCCAGTACTTGAACCAGTCGGTCTGCGAGGCGTCGAAAGCTTCCGGGCTGCGGCCGTTGTCGTTGGCGGGGTCGCTGTTGAAGAACCTGTCCACCACCGCGAAGTAGATCACGCTGTCGTTGAAGGGACGCATAGTGCTCCTGCTGCGGTCGGGCCGGGGCTCCGGCGGGAGCCGGAAGCTATATTTTAAGGGGCGGCTTGCCGCCCGGGGAATCGAAGTCGCCGAAAAGCGGCAGGTCCGACAGCTCGTCGAAGACTTTCTGCAGCACTGCGATGTTGAAAGGTTTCTTCAGGAAGCACAGTTTGGGGTCCTTGCGGGCCAGCGCCTCCCCTTTTTCCTTTTCTACCCCGCTCCAGAGAATGAAGGGGACCGCGGCGTACTCCGGCATCCCGCGCACCTTCTGGTAAAGTTCCACGCCGTCGAACCCCGGCATATTTATGTCCGAGATAATGAGATCGACCCTGGCCCCTTTTATCTTTTTCATCAGCTCCGCCGCGTTCACCGCCAGCAGCACCGTATGCCCCTGGTGTTCAAGGTGCGGCACCAGCATGGTCAGCAGGTTCTGATCGTCGTCGGCTATAGCAATTATCATACCATCTCCCGTTTTTCTAGCCGCGCGCTTCTTCTATGAGCGCCGGCGGATAACCTATGGGAAGAACCATTATCTTCCCCGTATTGGGCTGAGCGTGGGCCGCCATCAGCCCGGTCTTCGCGAAACCCAGAGTAAGCGTCAGCTTCGCCATGATGTACACCCCGCTGTGATGCCCGGTATCCGGGCTGAGCCCGGAAGGCAGGTCCACCGCCACTATCGGGCGGCCGCTCTTGTTCATGAGCTGTATCACGCGCCGCACGGGCCCCACGGGTTTTCCGACGGCGCTTATCCCCAGCAGCGCGTCCAGCAGCAGGTCCGCCGCGGCGAACTCCGCCGCCAGGGCTTCCAGGCCGTCCTTCTCCGTCATCGCGACGGTCACGCCGGCGTCCTTGGCCGCCTGCAGGTTGGCCACCACCAGTTCGGGGTAGCCTATGTCCCTGGGCGAAAGTATGAAGGCTTTCACCTGGGCCCCGGCCTGCCTGAGATAGCGGGCCGCCACCAGCCCGTCGCCGCCGTTGTTGCCCTTGCCGCAGCAGACCGCGGCCCTGAGCTCCTCCGGCTTTTTCCCCAGCTCCGCCAGGGCGAACTTCAGGGTCTCTTCCGCCACCGCGCGGCCCGCGTTCTCCATGAGCGCGCGCGCCGGGATGCCGTGCTCGAGCGAAGCCTTCCTGTCGAGGTACTTCATCTTCTCCGACGTTACCACCGGCAGCCCGCCGAATTCTTTTACCTGGGGTATTTTAGACATAACCTCAGATCAGCAGCCAGACGAACCAGGCCAGGGAATAGATGGCCCCGAAGAAGCACACGGTCATGAACGCGGCGTACGGCAGCGCTATCGCCAGCAGGGCCTTGTTCACCGAGACCGGGTAGACCCGCTTGATCAGCATCACCCTGGCGTAAACCACCAGCCCAGCGCACAGGAAAATGCAGACGAAGGGCGGGATATAGTTGAGCTTGGCGATAAAGCCGAGCGGCAGCAGCAGGGTCAGCAGGTAGTCGGAATAGCCGAACGCGGTAAAAAGCCTGTGGGCGCTGCCCGGCGCGTCCGTCATTTCCATGAACAGGTGTATTACGGCGGCCAGCAGCAGGTTCAGCGCTATCACGAAGCCGAACACCATCATGAAGGACATGACGCCGGGTGGTATCGCGGAGTAGAGCCGCATGAACATGAAGGCGCCGAGCGTTCCGGTAAAATACCCGAAGATGCCGGTGCGGTTGATGCCTGTGAGCCGCTCCGGCCCGGCAAGCAGCGCCGGGCGTTGCAGCACTTCCGTCAAAACATGGAAAGAATCCATTTGCCCTCCTTTAGCGTCCGTACCAGCGGTATTCGAGGCGCGGCGTCAGTTCGAGGGCTTCGGGCATCGCGCCGGAGCCGAACAGCCCGAGCTTGCTGTCGATGAGCGACATGAAGTTCTCCAGCGGGTCGTTCTCGGAGATCACGCGCGGGTTGCGGCCTATCTTGCCCAGGTCCCCGGCCGCGTCCAGGGCGTCCTGCAGGTCGCCGACCTTGTCGATCAGGCCGTTCTCCAGCGCCTGCCGGCCGGTGTAGATGCGGCCGTCGGCCAGCAGTTTCACTTTATCCGTCTGCATCTTCCGGCCTTCCGAAACGGCCGTCACGAACTGCGCGTAGGAATCGTCTATCAGCGTCTGCAGCAGCTTGCGCTCCTCCGGAGTCATATCGCGCATCGGCGAGCCTATATCCTTGAACTTGCCCGACTTGATGGCCTCGTTCTTCATCCCTACCTTCTTCATGAGGCCGTCGAAATTGCTCACGCTGAAGATAACGCCGATAGAGCCCGTGATGGTGCCGGGCTGCGCTACTATCAGGTCGCAGGCGGAAGCCACGTAGTAGCCGCCGCTGGCGGAGACCTCCCCGAACCGCGCGATGAAGGGCTTCTTGGTCTCGCGCTTGGCGCGCAGGATGGCGGTATAGATCTCCTGCACCGCGCCCACGGAACCGCCGGGGGAATTTATGTCCAGCAGTATGGCCTTGACCTCTTTTTTGTCCGCCATCAGCTTTATCCGCCTGGCTACCTGCTGGCTGCCCTTGTCCCAGGAGCGGGAGGAGTTGCCCTGCGTGATGACGCCGTAAAGCGGGATCACAGCGACGGCGTCCTTCTTGCTCTTTACGAGGGAGCTGAATTTGGACATGTCCATCTTTTTCTCTTTGCTCTTCTTGGCCTCTTCGGCTTTGTAGATCACGGTGGTGGCCGCGAAGAGCGAGATCACGTAAAGCACGGCTATTACCTTGAGCCAGAGCCCTGTCCCCGCCTGCCCCGGCCCGGCGGCGGGCTGCGCCGGCGCCGGCGAAACGGCCGGAGCGGGCTGCGGGCCCGGCACCGGGTTGCTGTTGTTATTTTCTTCCATTGTTCCTCCGTGATCTCATACGGCCCGGGCTTTGCCCGCGCCGCGGCGAACCGAAAACCTCAGGCGGCCTGCGCCGCCGCGTCCACTACCCTGTTGCGTCCGCTTTCCTTGGCGGCGTAAAGCGCCGTATCCGCCTTGCGGATAAGCTCCGCGGGCGTGCGCCCGTCGCGCGGGAAATGGGCTATGCCGATGGAAACCGTAAGCTTCACGCTTTCCAGCCCCTGCGAGAAAACCTCGGACTCTATGCGGGCCCGCAGCGCCTCGGCCTTGCGCAGCACGCCCACGGCGTCCGCGCGCGGCAGCACTATGCCGAACTCCTCGCCGCCGTAGCGGCCCACGAAGTCCGTCTCGTAGACGCCGGCCTTGAGCAGCTGCGCCACGCGCCTGAGCACGGCGTCGCCGAACTGGTGGCCGTAATTGTCGTTGAGGCGCTTGAAATGGTCGATATCCACGATCATGAAGCCCAGCGTGGTCTTGAAAGCGGAAGAGCGGCGGATCTCCTCTTTTATCTTCTCGTCCAGCGCGTTGCGGCGCCAGAGGCCCGTCAGCCCGTCGGTGAGCGAGAGCCATTCCACCTGCCTGAAAAGCTGCACGCGCCTGAGCGCGAAGGAGATCTCCGAGGTGAAACGCCCCGCCGCTTCCAGCGCGGCTTCCCCCCCGCCCCGGCCCGGCTCGAAAACAAGAAGCCCCATCACCTCGCCTTCCTGCGCCGAGGACCGCACCGGGGCCACGGCTACGCCGTCCCTCAGTTCCGGCGCGGCGGGAAAAGCCCCGGCGGTAAAGAAGGCCTGGAGGGGCGGCAGGGACGCCGCCGCGGCGCCGGCCGCGAAAAGCTCCATTTCTCCCGGCGAGTTGCCGGCCAGGTAAAGCGCGGCGCGCTCGGTCTCGAAATAATCCGCCAGGTATTTGCCCAGCTGCCGGGCCGCCGCTTCCGGGTCTACGGTCTCGGAAAGCAGTTTTACCGCCGAATAGACGGCCAGCGATCTTTTCTCCCCGGCGGCGGTGAGGCGCGCCTCCTCCCGGGCCTGGGCGAGCTCGCCCTCCATTTCCGCCGCGGTCTTCAGGGCCCTTTCGAGCCCGGAACTTTCCGGTGCTGCGCCGGCGGCGCCGTTAAGGACCACGGAATGCGCCAGCGCGGCGGCTGTCCACAGGCACAGCACCGCGGAAGGCAGGCCGGAGGAAAGCACCAGAGGCTGCAGGGCGGCGGCCAGGATGAAAAACGCGATGCCGGCGGCCAGCCCGGCCCAGCGGTGCAGCCGCCCCAGGAAGTAGGACAAAAGCGGGGCCGCTGCGGCGGCCGCCAGCCAGAGCTCGGGCCTATTCATGCACCACCTTGTTGCGCCCGCCCTGCTTGGCGCGGTAAAGCCGCTCGTCGGCGGCGCGTATCAGCTGGCTGGCTATGGCGCCCTCGGCGGGGAATTCCGCCACGCCGAAGCTGGCCGTGACGCCCGAGCGGACGCCGTTAAAATCGAATTGCCTCGCCTCCAGGGAGCGCCGCAGCTGGTCGGCCACCAGCCGCGCCTCGCCTTTGCTCACTCCGGTAAGGATCACGGCCATCTCTTCCCCGCCGTAGCGGGCCACGAAATCTATGTCGCGCACGCCGGCGGAGAACACTTCGGCCACGGCCTTGAGGACGGCGTCCCCGGCCTGGTGGCCGAAGGTATCGTTATAGGACTTGAAATGGTCTATATCGGCCATTATCACCGAGAACGGGACCTTGGTGCGGGCCGAGCGCAGGATCTCTTCCTCCAGGCGTGCCTGCATGGCGCGGTGGGTGTAAAGCCCCGTAAGCCCGTCCTTTATGGCCAGCTCCCGCACTTTCTCGTAAAGGTAGATGTTCTCCATGCTCACGCCCGCCAGCGCGCAGAAGATCTCCGCGCCGCGCAGGTCGCCGGCCTTGAAGCGGTCCGGCTCCGGGGCCGAGGCCCGGATAAAGCCCACCAGCGAACCGAACAGGTGCAGCGGGAGCGCCATCAGCGACCGCTCCCCGGGCCCGAAAAGGCCGCGCGCGAAACGGCTGTCCTCTTCCGAATTGCGCACCAGCAGCGGTATCTTCCGTTCCGCCACCCATTTCTCGGCAAAATCGCGCGGGGCGCCGGAATGCAGTTCCACGGCGGCGCCCGGGAAGTATTTCTCGAGCACGCTTTCCAGGCGCGCCTTTATCTCGTCGGGGGTGGACGCGGCGCCCATATCCTGCACCGAGGCGGCCAGCGCGCCCTTGTCGCGGATGCTGGCCAGGGTGCTTTCGCGGTGCAGGCGGTAGCGGGCCAACTCGTCTTTAAGGTTCTTTATGCGCAGGGCGGCCTCGGCTTCGCGGGCCGCAAGCTTCTCGCCCGCGGACTGCCGCGCGCTCTCGAGCCGGGCCAGGAAGAAGAAGATCAGCCACAGGCACAGCAGCTCGGCCATGGTCGCAGCCATGACGGCCAGCGAGTCGCCGCCGGGGGCCAGCTTTGGCAGCACGAAGCCCGCGACCGTGACCAGAAAAAGGACGATGTATTTGACTTCCTTCTCCCCTGACCAGGAGAACCACAGGAACAGGGAGCCGAAAGCGGGGTAGATCCAGAGGAATTGCTCCGGCCTCAGCCAGAGGGCCCAGCCGAGCAGCCCCGCTATGGCGACGGGAACGGCGAACTTTACAAAAGCCCCGGCAGGCCTGTTACGTCCTGGTGCCCTGAAGAAGGCTCCTGCGCTGCCGGACTTTGCCATATATATAGAATTCTACAAAAATAATAAGAGGCGGCGCGGTTCCGCCATAAAACACCGGGGCCCGCGCCTGTCAGGACGCGGGCCCCGGAATTGTAACGATAGTTTACCGGCCGAGGGCGTCGGTAAGCTGGCCGAGGGCGGGCAACTCGCCCAGGCCGGACAGGCTGTAAGGCCCGAAGTTCGGGGCCACGTCTATGTACGGCCCCAGCTTCATATCTTTGCTTGGGAGCACCGGCAGGGTCTGCGTGACGCAGTGTATGGAGCCGCCGGCGGTGATGCTGTCGTCGGAATTAACGGGCACCACCGTGACATTGGGCATCCCGGCCTTGTAAGCCGCTATAGCCTGCGCCTCGTCCTGGGCATGCCCGGAATAAGAGGGCATGATGACGGTATTGTTTACGATCAGCGAGTTGGTATACGTGTACCAGGCCCCGTAAGTCGCCCAGCCTTTGGCGGTCACGATCTTGTAAGGCTGGCCGTCCGGCGCCATGCGCCCCTTGAAGAAGGCCATCGCTTTTTCGGAATTGGTCTTGAACGGCTCGGTTTCCGCCACCGTGATAAGCACGGTGTGGTCGTTGAGCAGCTTCATGAACATGTCGATATGGCCGGTGCCGTCCTTAGGCTCGCCCGGGTAGCCGGCGTAGTCGAAAACATGGATATTGTTCACCTTGAACTGCGCCTTGAGCGCGGTATCCACCTGCTCCTGGGACATGGAGGAATTCCACATATAGGTGCGGCGGGTCATGAACAGGTTGCCCTTCGTGTCCACCATCAGGTTGCCGCCGTCCAGGATGATGTTGGTGCCGAAGACGCTGGCGCCGAGGGCTTTGCCCAGGTTGGCGGGCAGCGTGTCGTCGTCCTGGCGGTACTGGTAATGGCGGTAAACCGTATCCACTATGCCGAGCTTGCCGGAGCTGGTGATGCCGAAAGGGCCGTAATCGCGCACCCAGACGGTGTCGATGGGGAGGTCCAGCTTCTTGTATTTATCAGCGGGAACGCCGGAAAGAGTGGCGGGAGCGGCTACGCCGAAGATCTTGGCGTTGCCGGGACCGGCGGCGGCCTGCGCTATTTTAGCGAGCATGCCGGTATAGCCGGCCCAGCCGATGACCACGCCGGCCACGGGCTCGTATTCGGCCGGCATGCGGAAACCCGACGGCGGGACGGCGCGCAGGCCTGTCTCCGCGGGCGCGGCTTTGACCACTTTTTCGCGGCCCGGGTCTATCCAGTTGGGAAGGGGATTGTTCAGGTCCAGGGCATAGGCCCCGGAGGAAACGGATGACAGGAGGGATAACACGAGAAAGTTTGCTTTTTTCATTCAGTCCTCTCTGAGCCCGGTCTTACGATAGCTGTATAACATTATATAACGCGTAAGTAGATTCTACAATCGTATTCGCCCCTGCCGCATGGGCACAAAGGACCCAGGCGGCCTGGGACTTTAGACCCAAAAGACGGCCGGAACAGCGCTAGCGCAGGTAGGCGCGCATGCTCTCCATGTCGGAGACGAAAGCCTCGTCTTCAAGCAGGTTGCGGTAAAGCTCGTTGGCCAGCAGGCGGCCGGCCTCTATGTCGGTGGGATGGTGGACGCCGGCTATTACGCGGTTGAGCGCGGCCTCGTCGGCGCGGGCGATGAACGCTTTCCTGCGCGACGGCACCAGGTCGCCTAGTATCAGGGCGAAGAGCCTGGACATGGTCGCGTGGCCGCTGGGATAAGCCAGCCCGCGCGGCCGCATGACGCAGGGCTTTATCCGGGCGTCGCGCACGAACGGGCGCTCGCGTTTATAAATACCCTTGAGGTAAGTATGGGCCGCCACGGAATCTTTCCCTACGTGGCTGAAGAACTTCTTAACGGCGTCCGGCTGCGGAACGGCGAAAGGGGTGATCTTGCCGAAGAACACCTCGAAGGAATGTTCCGTCTCGGACTGGGCCAGCGAGCACTGCGCGCCGGTGCGGCCGGCCTGCCAGGCCAGCAGCGTCTCGAAGTCTTTTTTATCGGCGGCGGAACCGTCGGCCGGCGCCGCGGGCACCGCGGAGAGGTCCAGTTCAGAAGGCGTTAAGTAATGGCCGGACGCCGCGGCTTTATCTATTACCGCGGACGGGAAGGACACCGGCGCCGCGGGCGGGCTTACAAAGGCGGAGAGGCCGGCCGAGAAGTTGTAGCCGGAAGCGCTGTAGATTTCTTCGAACGCGGCGGCCGAAGAGAACAGCGGCAGGAAAAGCAGGGAAAGCGGGAGCAAACAGCGGCGGGAGATCTGTTTTAGCATGTATATAGTTTATCAGTCCCGGCCCCGCCCCAAAAGGGCAAAAAGACCTACCCCCCGCCCGCCAAAAGGTAACTAGGTAATTAGAGGGACAGTATACTTAACTCCGGCAATTATGAACGGTTCCAGGGGTGGCAGGGAAAGGGAGGTTTTACCGGGGCTGCCGTTTTCTATATGGCCGGGGGCTGCTTTTTGTCAGCGGGGCGCCGGTACAGCCTATTATTTCGGCCTGGCGCAGCAGGGAATCGGCGCGGCGCAGCCGGCGCTGCTGCTGGTAAGGCACCATCTGCGTATGCCTGAGCGCGTCCAGCTTCCGGCTTACGTAGAACACGTTCTTTTCCGAGCACAGCCAGTCCGGCTTAAGCCGGGAAACTTCGAACGGGGCGGAGAATTCGCGCAGCGTCTTCTCGCCTGTGTCGTTATAATAGAACTCGAAATAGCTGCGCGCCAGCTCCCCGAAAGACCGGTACACCGGCTCCCGGTAGCGCAGGCCGCAGAAACAGGATTTGGCCACCGCGCCCCAGCGGCCGTTCTCGGTAAAGGGCGCTATCACGTGGTCGTCGTCGCGCGGGTTGGCCCGCAGGTCGAGCAGCAGGGCCTTCCTGCCCTGCAGGAGGAAAGCCGCGGCGGCCAGCATGGCCCCCTCTATGCAGTGGGCCCGGCGCTGCCTGAGCACTTCCGACACCGAAAGGCAGGTGGAATCCTCCCCCCCGTTATAGGCTATATCGTAGTCCAGGAAATCCTGCAACTTGCGCGGGCTGTCGAGCCGGCGCAGCTGCGCGACCTGGCCCGCCCGGAGGCGGCTGAAAAGGTCGGCTGTCTTAGCTTTTGCGTGCATCAGTATTTCCAGGAAAGGCTGAGGAAAGCGCCTTTGCGGAAGATCTTGATCTTGTCCATTTTATATTCGGCCGTAGAGCCGTCGGTGTAGTAGTATATTTCCTTGCCCAGGGTAGAGGTGAACGACCAGACCTGGTAGCCGCCCTCGAGCTCGAACTGCTTCCAGAACTTCCATGACAGGCAGACGGAAAAGTCGAACAACTTCCCGTTGGCCTTGCGGCGGAGGCTGGGATCTTTAAGGTCGGAGCGCAGGTTCCAGTGGTCCTGCCCTGTGAATTTGGCCCGCGGGGCGAAGCCCAGTTTGCTTTCCGCGTACAGCTTTTCCGATATCCTTATCTGGTCCCTGAAGCCGCCGCGCCAGCCGTAAACCCGCAGCCTGGAAACGGAATCCATCCCGGCCACCCGGCCCACCGGGTGCGTGGGCACGAAAAAATCCGTGGAGTATACGGCGTACCAGTCGTCTATGCGGGTGCTCGTCTCGTACCAGGAATAGCCGGCGAAAATGTCGGCGGCATGGTTGAGCTGAAAATCATCGTCCGTACGGGTCCGCTTGGACTTATAGACGCGCAGGTAGGCGTCGGCCGCGTATTGGCGGGCCCGGCCGGTAAGCCTGCCGCGTCCCATGGCGTAGGAGCGGTGCTGCGGGCTGTACCAGGTCACGCCGTTGAGCAGGTAAAGCACGCGGTTATTGGCGTGCAGCCATTCGTCCTGCCTGAACTTGCCTGTGAAGGAATTGTCCCCAACTTCGAAACCGGCGGAAAGGCCTTTGATGGGCTGCAGCTCCAGCGAGACCAGTGGAAAGGAGGCGTCCATCGGCTTGTACTCGTTGGTCCACCCCATCTGGATATCGCTCGTGGGAGGGCTCCAGTCGGACGCCGGCATCAGGTAATAAGCGCGGGTAAGGGCCGACGAGGAGGTGAACCAGTAGCGGACCCTGGCCTTGACGAAATAGGAGGTGTCGACATGCGGGTCGCGGAAGCCGTAATAGGCGCGGGCGGGCAGGGAGGCGGCCGCCAGCAGCGCCAACTGCGCCGCCAGGAATACCGCTTTTCTTTTTAGGGTGTCAGCCACAATTATCTTCCCCGGCGTTCCCGCCGTTCTGCGCCGCAGAGAGTATGATAGCAGTAGACGCGCCGCCGCGCAAGCCAATGGCTATGCCGACGGCCAAACCGCGGGGCCGCTCAGGGATGAGCGCGTTCGGGGAGGACGGGCAATTTCATCTCGATGGGTTTAGAGACGAAAAGCAGGGAAGAATCTTTTACGCTCAGGCCGTAAAGCACGCCGTTAACCGCCAGCAACCAGCGCGGCGCGGCGGCTATCTGCCGGTCCGGGGTAAGGGAATAGTAGTACAGCCCGTCGGAACCCAGGCGCAGCGCCGCTGTGCCTTCTTCTTCGCTGAGCGGGGACAGGTTGCGGAACACCGCGTAGGTGACCGCGCCGCCGAAAGTGACTTTGAGCGAGGAGGAATAAAGTTTGTCGAAAAGCGCGCTGACGGACACTTCGGCTTTTTCACCGGAGGCAGTTTCAATGCTTACCACGCCTTCGGTTTCTTTCAGGCGGAGCTCGAGGCCCTTGTATTTATATACCGCTCCGGAAGCCAGGTCGGCTTCTTTCCAGGCCCCGGCGCCAAGGCCGCCGTCCGCCGGCTTCAGGGCGAACCAGCTGTCCCAGTTCAGGTCCAGGTCTATGGTGGCGAGAAAAGTGACGCTGCTTATGACTACGGGCAGGCAGGCCTGCGGGCGCGCGGCCAGCATGTCGAGCAGGGGCGTTTTGCCTATGACGGAAATTTCCGCGCGGGCGTCGAGCCGCGCCGCCAGGGCGCGGCCTTCGGCGGCGCCCCACTGCGCGCGGGCCGGAACGGCGGCCAGCATAAGCATTATGAATATACGCATAAGGTCCAATAGTTATTTGCCTTTTTTCTTCGCCGGCTCCGCGGCTTTCTCCATCATGGCGGGCAGCTCGGCCGCGCTGCCCTGTTCCACCGAGACGGGACAGCACGGGGCCTGCTTCTTAACATGGCTGCCCACGCCGCAAAGCACGCCCAGCATGCCGACTACGACCAGGAACATCCCCAGCCCGATCCCGGTCCGCTTTACGAAGGCCGCCGTTTCTTTCGCCGAATGCTGCAGCACCCAGTAGCCCAGGGCCGCGATAACCGCGTAAAGGAGCGTGGCGAAGTGCATGCCCATCATGGCTTTGTGGCCGCCGCCGTACATCCCGCCGGCCTGCGCCGCCGCGGGCAAAGAAACCAGCAGCATGGTGATTAATATTTTCATAAGTCTCCTTGTAGCTACCCTGTTTTAGTCGGCGGAAGCCGGGGCCTCCGCTAAGCTGACGAACCCGGCCTTAACGCCGCCGGACGCCTCGAGGAACTCCGCGGCCAGGAACTTCATGAGCCCGGCGTTATCGAAAGGATCCACCCTGGGTTCAACGGCTCCCTCTTCCCTGTCGGTGGTGGAGAGCTCCTGCACGAAGTAGGCTCTGGCCCTGTCCCTGGCGCCGCCGGCGTTGGTGGCCACGTAAACCAGGCCGTACTGCATCCAGTCGCCGCCGGTATAATAAACCTCCACCCGGCGCTCCAGCCCTTTCATGTCCACAAAACTGAAAACCTTTATAACACGCGCGTTCTCCTCGTTATGGACCAGCGTGTAGATGGCGGGGAAGGCGGAGACCACCTCGCCGTCGCGCAGGCACTTCTCGGTGATGTCGATAAGCCTCAGCTGGGCCTGGCCGACCCGCTCCAGGGATGGTACGGGCAGCCCGGCGGCCCGGGACTGCGCCGCGGAGTCCGTCATGGAAAGAACGGCCACAAGGGCGCCGCCGTCCGCACGCGCGGAAACGGTACCGGCCAAAGCGGTAATAGCAAAACAGATAACAGGTATGTACTTTTTCATAACACAAAGCCTCCGAATATAATTTCTATTATATTCCCGATACTTTGTGTTAAGCTCCGATTGTAGGTGGGAGGAACTTAACGCGCCTTCCGAATACTATCTGGGAAGGACATCACTGCGGGAGGTAGTCTTAGGTGTTTAAGGATACCTGCGCAGCTTGTAAGATACGGAAACTACGTTGCTGACTGACCAATGCTGTAAATCCATTATAGCAAAAACCCTACCGTGCCGGCAATACGGGAGACGGCGGAATGGGGGGCAGCGGCGGCAGCGGCGGCGTGCCGCCGGGGCCCGGCGGCGCGGCCGGGATAGTATAAACCTCGTTGCGCGTTATGTAGGTAAGCCGCGGCGTGGCGCCAATGGCGGCCAGGTTGATAGAAGTGGAGGGAGCCGGGAAATCGAAAGTATTGAGGTAGCCCACCTCGATATAGGCCAGCCAGGGCCGGACCTTGGCCAGGAAAGCCGGGCTGGAGGCGGTGGCGCTGCCGTGATGCCCGACCTTCAGGACATCGGCCTTCAGTTCATCCCCGTATGCGGCGATCAACTTCTCCTCCACATCGGTCTCGGCGTCGCCCATGTAAAGTATCGAACTGTTCTGGTAGGTCACTTTCAGCACTATCGAGCAATCGTTGAGAACGTGGCCTGAGCCGCTTTCGCCGGGTTCAGAGCAGCTATTTAACACCTTTACTTTTACTTCCGGGTCCCAGTTCAATTCGTCGCCCGCGGCTGGGTATACGGCGTTAATGCCAAGTTCACCGACTTTGGCCCGCAGTGTTTTTATCCTGGCGGAGCCGGTGTTATCCATCCTGGTGTCGTAGAAATTAGCCACGCTGATATTGTCGAAAATATAGCCGAGCCCGCTGTAATGGTCTGAATGCGGATGGGTCAGCACCACGTGGTCGATCTTGGTTATGCCGTGCTCAGTAAGGAACTCGATGAGCGGCGCCGTGGGATTGGGGCCCGCGTCGATGAGAACATTACCGCCATTGGGCAGTTCTATATACTCGGCGTCTCCCTGGCCCACGCTCAGGAAATAGGCGTTCAGCGCCTTCCCGGTCACTACGGTGCCGGTAGAAACGGCCGGGGTGGAAACGACCGGGACGTCTACGGCGTAAGGGGCGGCCAGCGACGAAAGCGAATCCAGGGCCCCGGCGGCGGAAAGCGCGGACAGCGGCGCCAGCAGCAGGCCGGAAGCGAAGAGAAAAGCGGCGAACGCCCTTTTCAGGTTTTCAGCGGGACTGTATATTTTGTTTGCCTTCATCAGCCAATTAGCGACAGTGGTGCCTTTTAATTTACCTGTATATAGTTTACCCGCGCAGCGGCGGCTTTTTATAGGCCGAAAGACCCAGGCCGCAAAAGTCTTTTGGCCGCCGGCGGCGCAAAAAAAAGACCCCCCGCTGCCGGGGGGTCTTTCTCGCTTTTAGTTAAACAGGCTTCAGAAGCCTATCGTCGTCTTGGGCGCGGCCTTCACGGGCGTCAGCCCCTTAGAGTCCACGTTGGTGTACTCGGTCGAGTCCTTCTCGCTCTCCATCTTGGGGATGTCGGGGGAAACCACCGCTATCTTGGTGACATCCTCGCCGCGGCCGCCGGTCTGTTCGAAAGTCGCCACAGAGTTGCAGCCGGCCGGGGTGGAGATATAGTCGTTGTCGCCGCGCACCAGGATTCCTTCTATCTTGTTGTTGGAGGCGTTGAACACCGCGGAACCGGAATTTCCGCCGAAGGTGTCCAGGTCGGCTATGAAGTAGCCGATCTTGCTGGCGTCGCGCACTACGGCGCCGCCGGCTACCTTGAGGGGCAGCCCGGACGGGTGGCCTATCACGAACAACTTATCGCCTTTCTTGGTGGTCGGGTTCCTGTTGACAGCCGCCACTTTATGCCCGGTCACCTTGCGGTCAAGCTTGATCAGCGCGTAGTCGGCGCCCAGGGTCTGGCCCGCGGGAGCCGGGGAGCCGGGTTCGCCCACCAGGTAGCGCTTCACTATGCTCGAGCAGCTGTACACCTCGCTCTTGGCTACGGAGGAGGCGCCGGCCTCTCCGGCCTTGCCCACCTTGAAGCCGAACACCAGCTTGGTGGCGGCGCAGTCGGTTTCCGTCTTTACGCAGTGGCCGGCCGTCATAACGATATCTTCGCCCACGAGGGAGCCGGAGCAGAAGGCGCCCACGTTCTCGTCGCGGAACTTCTGGCCGGGACAGAGGTTCTTGGCGTCGCCCAGCGTCCTCACGGTCAGGTCCATCTTGCCGGTGGCCGCGTTCTCGGTCACCTTGTAGGATTTCCAGAACGAGACCACGGAATCCGCCAGGGTCTGCATGCCGGCAGAAGCTTCGTAGTAGTTCAGGCGGTCATCGGAACCGTAGATGCTCTTGCCCGCCGAAAAAGAAAGAACGGGCAGCGCCACTATGGCCGCTATGCTAAGGGTCGCTTTCATCAGATTTTTCATAACTCCTCCAGGAACTTGCTTAGTCTTGTTGCTTCAGTGCTATGTTATACAATTCGCTTTGACGGATGTCAATAGGCAGCGGGCCCAGACCCGTTCGGGCCTTAGGGCCCATGGCGGCATAGGCCTTTTGGGCGATATCAGGCGCAGCCTGTGAGGTAATAGTATTAATCCACCAGCAGGGACTTCGTATATTTAAGGAAGCGCCTGTCGATTTCGCGCGTCGAAAGCTTGTGGGTGCGCCTGACGCTGAAATTTTCCACGCTGAAAGAGGACATGACCGTGCCGTAAGCCATGGCGCGCTTCAGGACATTGACATCGCGCCAGTCGGGCGAAGCGGCCAGGTAGCCCATGAAGCCGCCGGCGAAGGTATCCCCGGCGCCGGTGGGGTCCACCACCTTCTCAACGGGCTGGGCGGGCATGGCCAGCACGTCGTTGCCGTAAAAGAGCATGGAACCGCTGTCCCCCCGCTTTATCACCACGGCCTGCGGCCCCATTTTCCGCACCATCTTGGCGGCGGTAATGAGGTTATACTCTTTAGTAAGCTGCCGGGCTTCTTCTTCGTTGATGAAAAGGAGGTTAACCTTCGCCAGCAGGTTCCGCAGGGACTTCTTTTTGAGCGAGATCCAGTAATTCATGGTGTCGCAGGCCACCAGGCGGGGCTTGGCCATCTGCCCCAGGACGTCGCGCTGCAGGTCGGGGTCTATATTGGCCAGGAACAGCACCCCGCAGGTCTTGTGCTCCGGGCTGAGCGCCGGCTTGAAATGTTCGAAGACGTTGAGGTGCGTGGCGATGGTGCGGGCGTTCTTGAAATCCCTGTCGTAGCTGCCTTCCCAGTGGAAGGTGCGACCCGGCATCACCTGCATGCCTTTAAGGTCTATATTGCGCTTGGAGAGCAGCTTGCGGAAAGAGGGCGGGAAATCCCCGCCTACCACGCCCACCAGCTTAACGGGAGCGAACTGCGAGGCTGAAAGCGAAAAATGTACGGCCGAGCCGCCGAGGGCCCTTTTGGTCCTGCCATGAATGGTGCTAACGGAATCGAGAGCCACCGAACCTACGACCAGGATGTTTTTGCTCATACCGTCCTTTGCGATCTAGTAAGAAATGGAGCCGCACTACTTTTTAGCAAATGCCGCTGTAATTGGCAAGGAATCAGAAGGGAACGAGGGCGCGGGGCGCCTCAGGGCTGGCGCGGGGCAAGCGCCGCGGGCCGCGCGTTCAGCCTGTAGAGCGGGTGCTTCAACCCCGTCGGCGGATATAGTTCGTCGCGGACATACGTGAAACCCAGCTTCCCCGCCAGGGTGCGGGAGGGCTGGTTTTCCGGGTGATGCCCGACGAACAGGGCCCGCGCCTTCAGCGTATCGAAGCCGTAAGCTATTACCGCGCGGGCCGCTTCCGCCGCGTAGCCTTTATGCTGGAAGCTCTTCTTAAGGTAGCAGCCCAGCTCGAAGTATTCCGGCTGCTGCCTGGGCTTGAGCCCGCAGCAGCCCATGAACTCCCCGGTGGAGACCAGGAACAGCGGCCAGTATTGTATGCCGCGGGCGGTCTGCGCGGCTATCTGGGCCGCCAGCGCGGCGCGCACCTGCTCGCGCGTGAACGGCCCGCCCACGAATTTAGTCAGCTCGGGGTCGCCGAAGACCTCCCAGATCCTGTCCTGGTCCGCTTCGCTCCAGCGGCTGAACCCTATGCGTTCGCTTTTCAAGAAGTACTCGGCCATTCACCTATTCTATATTTTTCCGGGCGCCCGCCGCATCCGGCGGCATGCGCGCCCGGCAGCAAAAAACGGCGGCGGGTCTAATTTAGTAAAATTTACGGCTATGAACTCCAAACGAAAAGCCTCTGACTTTGAAGTGGAATTCGGCGGTTTCGAAAAGCTGATGCCCTTCAGGATCAAGAACGTCCTGATGGTGGCCTCGCTCTACGACTCCTTTCTGCTGGCCGACGACGACCGCCTCAACGAGGCCCTTTTCGGAGAGATGCTGGATTCCGGGCCCCGCGCCGCGCCCAAGATCACCCGCGTGGCCAGCTCGGAGCAGGCGCTGGAGAAGCTGGAGCGGGGCTCGTTCGACCTGGTGATAGCCATGATCCAGGTGGGCGAGACCGACATGACCGATTTCTTCCGCAAGCTGAAGGCCGGGCGCCCGGAACTGCCGGTGGTGCTGCTCTCCTTCAACATCCAGGACATCAACAACATCCCCGAGGGGGCGCGTCAGCTCGCCGACGGCGTCTACCTCTGGAACGGCGACACGCGCATCTTCGCGGCGATCATCAACCTGATAGAGGACGAGCGCAATTTCGAGCACGACGCCGAGGTGGGCGTGCAGGCCGTGCTGCTGGTGGAGGACAACATCAAGTTCTATTCCTCCTACCTGCCGGTCATCTACACCGAGCTGCTCAAGCAGACCCATATCGTGATGGCCGAGGAGCTGAACCCCGCCAAGAAGACGCTGCGCCTGCGCGCGCGCCCGAAGGTGCTGTTCTGCAGCACCTACGACGAGGCCTGGCACATTTATTCAAACTACAAAGAGAACCTGCTGGGCGTCATCAGCGACATCGAATACCCGATGAACGGCGTCTGCAGCCCGGAGGCCGGGCTGGAGCTGACGCGCCGCATCAAGGCCGAGAACCCGGACATGCCGGTGCTCCTGCAGTCGTCCAACGCGAAGTTTTCCGTGCAGGCGGGCGCGCTGGGCGCCTCCTTCATGTACAAGGCCGCCCCGGACCTGTCCAAGCAGCTGCGCGGCTTCATCCTGCGCTATTTCGGCTTCGGCGATTTCATCTTCACGGACAAGAACGGCTCCGAGATAGCCCGCGCGTCCGATATGCACACCATGCTCAAGCTCCTGCAGATGGTGCCGCTGGACTCGATCCTCTACCACGCCGGGCGCAACCATTTCTCTAAGTGGCTGTTCGCCCGCACGGAGTTCGAGACGGCCTATAATATCCGCCCCAAGAGGATCTCCGAGTTCGGCAACCCCGAGGGCCTGCGCAAGTACCTCATAGAGACGCTGCACCAGTTCATCTACAAGACGCAGCTGGGCACCGTGCTGAAGTTCGACCGCCGGATGTTCGACGACACCACGCCGTTCGTAAAGATCGGCGCCGGCTCCATAGGCGGCAAGGCCCGCGGGCTCGCCTTCGTGGATTTTCTGCTCTCCAAGAGCGGGGACCTGGAAACCCGCTGGGACGGCGTGACGGTGATGGTGCCCAACACCATCGTGCTGGCCACCGACGTGTTCGATTTCTTCATAGAGCAGAACAACCTCGATTCCCTGATGAACGAGAACCATTCCGACGAGAAAGTGGCGGAAATATTCGAGAAGTCCCGCCTGCCCGATTACGTCACCCGGGACCTGGAGGCCGTGATAGACAAGCTGCGCGGCCCGCTGGCCGTGCGTTCTTCTTCCCTGCTGGAAGACTCCAAGACGCAGCCTTTTGCCGGCGTTTACAAGACCTACATGCTGCCCAACAACAACCCCGACCCCGCCCGGCGCCTGGCGGAGCTGGAGCAGGCCGTGAAGTTCGTGTACGCCTCGGTGTTCTCCCGCGAGGCGCGCGCCTACCGCAAACTGAACCCGCTTATTATCGACGAGGAAAAGATGGCCGTGATAATACAGCAGGTGGTGGGCCGGCCGCATCCCTCCGGCCGCTTCTACCCCGCCTTCGCCGGGGTAATGCAGTCCTATAACTATTACCCGGTGCCGCCGCTGGGAGCCGAAGACCCGATAGCGCACGTGGCGCTGGGGCTGGGCAAGACCATAGTGGAAGGGGCCACCGCGCTGCGCTTCTCCCCCGCCTACCCGCACAACCTGCACCAGTTCTCCACGATCTCGGACTTCCTGGCCAACTCGCAGAAGAAATTCATAGCGCTCAATATCGCCGGGCCCTCGGCGCCGCCGCGCTACGATGAAGAGCCGGCGCTGACCCACGCCGGCATCGCCGCGGCCGAGGAGGACGGGAGCATGGAGCTCTTGGGCTCCACCTATTCCAGCGAGGACGACCGCATTTACGACGGGATAGCCAACCCGGGGCCGCGCCTGATTACCTTCGCGCCCATCCTCAAGAACGAGATGCTCCCGCTGGCCGACATACTAAAGACCCTGGCCGCCCTGGGCAAGGAAGCGATGGGCACCAACATCGAGATGGAGTTCGCCTGCGATTACGACCCCAAAACGGGCGCGGCGGGCTTCAATATCCTGCAGATGCGGCCCATGGTCTCGCGCAGCCCGGTCAAGAAGGTAACCCTCAGGGATATCAACCAGGAGAACGTGTTCTGCCTGTGCCCGCAGGCGCTGGGCAACGGCGCGCACCGGGACATCTTCGACCTGATCTACGTGATCCCCGAGAATTTCAACCCGCTCAAGACCATGGACATAACCGCGGAGATAGGCGAGCTGAACGCGCGCCTGGGGGCCGAGGGGCGTCCGTACATAATCATAGGCCCGGGCCGCTGGGGCTCAAGCGACCCGCTCTTGGGCATCCCGGTAAAGTGGCACCACATTTCGCATTCGAGGATAATAGTGGAGGCGGCCTACGGGGATTTCGTGGTGGACCCGTCGTACGGGACGCATTTCTTCCACAACGTCACCTCGCTGGGGATAGGCTATTTCACCATACACCAGACCGCGGCGGATTCTTTTATAAAGTGGGAGCGCCTTAAGGCGGAGAAGCCTTTCACAGAACTGGCGCACATCAGGCACCTGAGGTTCGAGAGGCCGCTGGATATAAGGGTGGATGGTTCGGAAGGCCGCGGGGCGGCCGCGTTCACCTGACGGGTTTTTCGCTTAAATATTCCAGTCCCGCTTTGCCTTCCCGCATCGCCGGCAGCGCGGTGTCCCAGATCCCGAGGGAGAGCACGTCGCGCATGAATTCCCGCTTCCCCTCCGCGCTTACCTTTTGCCACTGGGGCGAAGCGCCTTTCATGGATTCTTTCAGCAGGAAATCCCGCAGCCCGTCGTCGATGCTCTGCTTGACGTCGTCCACCAGCGGCGAGATGGAAAGGCGCAGCCTTTTGCGCGGCGCGGTATCAGACAGCACCGCGCTGCCGCCGGCCGCCGGCGGGGCGTTCCCGCCTACCGCATCGGAAACGCCTATTATCATGCGCCAGGGATTGGTCTTCAGGCCGTAATAATTAACCCTCGTATTCTCCGTGATATCCCAGGAAGACAGCACCCTGAGCCCTGAAGATATGGTCTTAAGCCCCGGCCGGAAGGAACCCAGGTCGGAGAAATCCCATTTCAGCGAATAATCCAGCCCGACGCGGGAGTAGTTGGAATTTTTGGAAATATTCAGCGTAAGGCGGCCGTTGTCGGGGACCGGGCCCGGGACGGCGGCGCTGGAAACCGCGGTTTCCGCGGGAGCGGCGGAGCCGGCCGGTTCGCCGGCGCGCGCGGGCGGGCAGCAGGAAAAAGTAAGGATAAGAACGAAGAGGGAACTACCGGTCAGGGACCTCATATTCTCACCTATTAGTCCGGCTCAGAAACCTTCTTTGGTGTAGCGTTCCAGCAGTTCGCGGGCCAGGCGCCCTTCGGGACTCAGCTTGAGGGCTTCATCCAGCGAGGCTTTGAATTCCTTCTCGAGCCTGGCCAGCGTGGGTTTCTTCAGCTTGGGGCCCTCCACCGCGCGCATGGCCGAAAGCGTGGCGGCCTTCAGCGCGTAGGTCTCGCCCAGGAACTTGTCGCGCTTCAGGAAAGGGATATAGTTCGGGGTGATGACCGAGTCCTTTATGACGGAATTAACCCCGGCGTAGGCGCGGCCCAGGAGGAGGTTGGCCTCCTTTTTGGATTCGCCGACCGCCGCCAGCCGCACCCCTTCCTGGAAATCCACTTCCGCCAGCTGGCGCCTGGCGTCCATCAGCCCCGGGTACTGGGCCAGGGCCCCCTGGTAAAAAGCGCGGGCCTTCGTGTAATCTTTGGCTACCAGCGCGGTGTTGCCCTGCACGGTCATGTCCACGGCCCGCTTGAACGCCGGCTCGGCTTCCACGCGCTCGTTGAACTCCTGCGCGCGGTCTATCTCATCGGGGTCCTTCAGCGCGTCGGCGGCGGCCACCTCGGCGGCGGAAACCAGTTCGGCCGGCGCCGCCTGTTTGAGCGTGGGGTCGGTGGCGGCCAGCTTCTCCAGCTCTTTGCGCAGGTCGGAGGACTTCGCGACCGCGGAGGAATAGATCCCCGCCTTTTCGAAGAAGGCCGAAGGCGACTTGTTGACGTTAAGGGAGGCCTCGGAAGCTATCCAGGGCGCCGCGGAGGCCGTTGCCGCCAGCTGCGCAAGCAGGGCGCAGTAACGCACGCCGGGCTCGCCCTTGCCGGCCCCGGAGGCGATCCTCTCGGCGTTGATGGCCTCGTCGGCAAGGCCGCTGACGTCGCCCCGGGCCGCCAGGAAATTTATAAGCGCCTCGCGCGCCGGCCAGAAATGGGCGTCGGCGGCGATCATCTTCTTCAAAGCGTTCAGTTCCAGTTCCTGCGCTTTGGCGTAGCCGCTCTTTACGGCGGCCTCGGCCAGGTCCTCCAGCACGGTCACGGCCTGCGCGGAACCGGGAGCGTAGGAGCAGGACTTTTCTATCTGCGCGAACGCGGCGTCGGCTTCGGCCGGCGTAAGGTTCTGTTTCTGCGCGGCGGCGCGCGCTTTATCAAGGTAGTAGCCCGCCGCTTTCTGCTTGAACAGGCCGCAGCCGGTCAGAAGAAGGAAAACGCAGACAATGGTGACTATCGAAGTTTTTTTCATCTTGCGAACCTGTCGGTCCCTGGGGTCAGTTAATGCCGGTCCAGTCGAGTATTATCTTGCCCGATCTGCCGGAGGACATTATCTCGAAACCCTCTTTAAAATCCTTCGCGGGGAAGCGGTGCGTGATGATCGGCTTTATGTCCAGGCCGCTGGTCAGCATCGCGCACATCTTGTACCAGGTCTCGAACATCTCCCGGCCGTAGATGCCCTTGAGGAACAGCGCCTTGAAGATGACCTGGTTCCACGGGATGGTGGTATTCGGCGGCAGGATGCCCAGCAGCGCTATCTTCGCGCCCATCTTGACGGCGCCGATCATATCGTTGAAGGCAACCGCGTTGCCGCTCATCTCCAGGCCCACGTCGAAGCCTTCCGTCATGCCGAGGCTGTGCATCACGTCGGGCAGCTTTTCCCGGCGGGAATCCACCACGTTCTTTATCCCCAGCTTGCGGGCCAGGTCCATGCGGTATTCGTTGACGTCGGTGATCACCGTGTGGCGCGCGCCCACGTGATTGGCGATGGCCCCGGCCATGATGCCTATCGGGCCCGCGCCCGTGATCAGCACGTCCTCGCCGATCAGGTCGAACGAAAGGGCGGTATGCACCGCGTTGCCGAGCGGGTCGAGGATGGACGCCTCGTCATCCGAAACCCCGGCCGGCAGCGGGAACACGTTCTCGGCGGGGATGGCCAGGTATTCGGCGAAGCAGCCCGGCAGGTTGACGCCGATGCCCTTGGTGTTCACGCACAGGTGCCGGTGGCCGGCCTTGCAGTTGCGGCAGTGGCCGCAGACGATGTGGCCCTCGCCGGAGACGCGCTCGCCAACGGTATGGCCTTTCACGTTCTTGCCCAGTTCGGCTATCTCGCCCACGAATTCGTGGCCGACGTGCATCGGCACGGGAATGGTTTTCTGCGCCCAGTCGTCCCACTGGTAGATATGAATGTCGGTGCCGCAGATGGCGGTCTGCTTTATCTTTATCAGCACCTCGTTGTCTTTTATCTGCGGTTTGGGAACGTCCTCCAGCCAGAGTCCCTTTTCGGCCTTTTTCTTGACAAGAGCTTTCATGTTGTCTCCTTGCGCTGGAAATTCGGGTACACGGAAAGCGGCCGGGCCGCTCCATATTTATTATACAGCTTTCGTGAAGACCGAAAAATACTAAAAATGCTAATCTACCCTCCATGCCTTTTTTTGCCGCCGCGGCACTGGTGCTCCTGCTGTCCCCCGGCCGGGCGGAAGCCGCCGCCGCCTCTATCCACTATTTCGACCACGGCTACCGCATGGATTTCGACATGTCCGCCGCGGTGGAGGAGTTCGCCGGTTCCACCGGCACGGTCAAACTGGAGAACGTCTACAACGCCGTCACGCGGACCAACGGCGCCAGGTTCGTGCTGGAAGCGCCGGACAAACTCTCCGCGCAGGAACTGGAGCGCACCACGGATTACGCGCTGGACCACAGGCAGGACGTGTTCGCGGCCGATAATTCCCTGCTGCTGCCTCCGCCCGGACTGGTGGAGGCCTTCGCCGACAGCATAAAGACCAGCGAAGCCTCCTACCCGGCCGCGGAGCGCCTGCCCGCGGATATCCTTTCCGGGCTCTCCCCGTCCGGCCTGAAGTTCAAGGTGCTGTACATACCGTCGCTGAAGGAAAAACGCCTGTGGGAGCCGACCTTTAAAATGGTGCACCGCCTCTCCCTGGACGGCGCTCAGGCCGAATTCGTCAGCCTGGCCGTGCCGATGGGGCTCAACAGCCCGAGCAGCGGCGTAGTGGAGGAGGCCTCGCGCAAGGACACGAACCTGCTGCTCAGCCTGGCCCCCGGCAGCCACCTGGACGGCGAACTCCCCGACGCCGACCCGGCGCCCATGTTCAAATACCTGGCGGACGCCGGCGTGGACGTGGCCGCCCTCGACCTCCAGGACCTGAAGAATTTCCGGGGCTGGGCCCAGGCCGGCGTGCCGCTTTCCTCCGGGCCGGTAGAGTTCGTCTGCTCCAACGTCAGGATCTCGGACCCGCGGCTGGCGGCGGTGATAAAGCCCTATTCCGTGCGCAGGATAGCCGGCGTCAGGACCGCCTTCATCGCCCTGGCCCCGTACAACGCGGCGTCCGTTTCCGAACTTTCCGGCTCGCCGTTCGCGCTGTGGAACCCCAAGGACGAAGAGGCGCTCGGCGCCCTGATAACCGAGCTAAGGGAGAAGCAGAAAGCCGTCGCCATAGTGGCCGTTTCCTTCTACCGGCGGGAAGATTTCGGCTGGCTGATGAGCGTAAAGGGCCTGGACGTCATAATAGGGCCCAAGAGCTGGGAAAGCTCGGCCGCGATGAAGACGCGGGTGGAACTCCTTAAACGTCAGAAGGAGGGCCAGCGCGGCCACGGCATAGCCGTCTTCCCCGACTCCAGCGGCTCCGGCAAGATAACGCTGGAATTCGGCCGGCAGGGCAGGCTCGCCGCGGTGGAGACGCTGCCGGGCATGGAGGACGGCACCGAACCTTTCTACTACCGGGAAAAGACCGCGCTGAAAGAGCGCGTGGTCGAACGCATACTCGGCTCCGGCGATTCCCTGCTGCCGGACCCCCGCCACCTCTCGCTGCGCGGCAGGCAGCCGGAGCCTATCTACGCCATACCGGATTTTTTCAACATGACGGCCTCCCTGCTGCGCAAACGCTTCAAGACCGAGGTCGCGGTGCTGCGCCTGACGCCCAGCGGCAACAACGTGCTGGGAGACACCCCGTCCTCGCTGGTCAAGATCTGGCTCGGCCCCGACGAGCCGCTCGAGACGGCCTGGGTCCCCGGCTCGCTGATACGGTCTTTCTTCAGGAAGCGCCCACCGGCTTCGGCCAGCCTGTCGGCCTATTATTCCGCCCGGTCCTACCTGGGCAGGGAATACTACGCGCTGTCGGGCCTGGACGAGTCCGGCCGCGTGGCGGGCCTGCCGCTCAGGGACGCGGAACTTTACCTTACGGTGCTGCCGGCAAGCCTGCTGCAGGGGAAGCCCGAGGTACAGCGCGTCAAGGTCCCCGCCGCTACGCTGCACGGCGCGGTGATAGACGACCTGCGCGCCCTGAAAACTTCCGCGGCCTCCCGCGAAGCGTGGGAGAAAGCCGTTCAGAAGGAAGCCCTCAACATCACGGAAAGCCGCGATATCTGGCGCATAAACCTGCGCAGCCTGGCGCTGCAGATGGTCAACACCGGGGTGACCGGCGGGCCCGGCTTCGCCAGCGTGAACGAATCGCGCCTGAGCGCGGTGGACCAGACCAGGATACAGGGCTCCGGCCGGCTGGTCTCCGAATACTATTCCGGCAAGTTCAGGTTCGATTCCGGCGTCTCGGCGGATTACGGCAAGGTGGTGCTGCGCCCTTCGGGCCAGCCCCGCGTCACGGCCGAGAGCGTGGACCAGCTGGTGGGCGAAGGCGAGGTGCGCTACAGGCTGAGGAGTTACAACGGCGGCCTGGGCCCTATCGTGCTGGGCCCCTTCGCCGCCGCGGCCTACGATACCGAGTTTTCGAGAGCCCCCGCCCTGCCCCTGCGCAGGATCCTGCGCGGCAAGGCCGGCCTGAAGCTGTTCGAGGGCACCAACCTGCAGGAATTATACGCCGGCCTCACCACGGAACAGATCTACACTTATTCCCCCGCGCGCACCCAGTACGCGGCGGAGACCGGTTTCCGGCTGAACTGGCCTATCCCGGGCACGGCCCTGACCCTGAACGCCGACGGCAACTACCGGAATTTCGCCCGCAGCCGCTTCGACACGGCCTACGACCTGAAGGACCGCCTGGAGCTGAACCTGAAGGTCAGCACCAGGCTCTACGGCGACATAAAGATAAACCCTTTCGTCAGCTACCTGCTGGCGTCCGGCAAGAAGCTGGACGGCTACGCCTCTAACCTGACCACGGGTTTTTCACTGGAATACTCCAGGCTTTTCAAGCTGAAAAACTGAACCCGCCGCGAAAAAACCTGACACGCGCCGCAAAAAATTTCTATAATCGTATATTGACTATATAATGGCGAATATTTACACCATCGTATTTACCGTTCAGGCGGGGAACTGCTGATGTCCGAGCAGAACGATCCCGCGATAATCACCGGCGGCATGGGGATCTGGATCTCCTGCTGGGTAATGTCGCGCATCGTCTCCATGATGGGCGGCATAGGCACGGTTTCCGGCACCGCGCTGGACGTAGTTTACGCCCGCATCCTCCAGGACGGCGACCCGGGCGGCCATGTCAGGCGCGCCTTCGCCGAACTCATCCGCCGCCAGCCCGGCCTTTCCGGCGCGGTCGGCAGGATACTGAAAGAATATTTTATAGAGGGCGGCAAACCGCAGGGCGCGCAGTACAAAGCCACCCCCACGGCTAAACTGGACCGCGTGCGCAACGCCGCGACCGGGAAAAAATCTTTCTGGGAACCCGGCATGGATTTCCAGGTGCTCACGCTGGCCGCCAACTTCGCCGAGGTCTGGCTGGCGAAAGAAGGCCATAAGGGCAGCGTCGCCATAAACTACCTGCGCAAGGTGGAGCGGCCGCTTCCCTGGGGCCTCTACGGGGCCATGCTGGCCGGCGTGGACTATGTGGCCATAGGCGCCGGGAGCCCGTCCGATATCCCGGGCATGATCCGCAAACTGTGCCGCCACGAGGACGCGGAAATGCCCATCCGGGTTTTCGGCACCGATTCTTCTTCCGGCGATTTTTCGCTCTGCCTGCGGCCCGGCTTTCTCGGCACCCGCGGCTCCGCGCCGCTCCTGCAGCCCAAATTCCTCGCTATAGTCTCGTCTTTCCTGCTGGCCAACGCCCTGGCCTCCAACGTGGAGGCCCGGCCGTATGGGTTCATCATCGAAGGCGCGGTGGCCGGCGGCCACAACGCCCCGCCCGGCAAAAAAGCTTTCAACAACCGCGGGGAGCCCCTGGTCATCTACACGGACGCCGACGCCATAGACGTAAAAGCCATAGCCGGCCTGGGCCTGCCCTTCTGGCTGGCCGGCGCTTACGGCGGCCCTGAAAAACTTAAAGAGGCGCTGGAGCTGGGCGCCACCGGCATACAGTTCGGCACGATGGCCGCGCTTTCTGGGCAGTCGGGCCTGGCCGCGGAGCTGCGCGAGCAAGCGCTGGAACTCCTTATGCGCGGCGAGCTGAACATCCGCACCGACGGCAGGGCTTCGCCCAGCGGCTTCCCCTTCAAGGTGGCCGAAATACCGGGGACGCTTTCAGAAGAGGCCGTTTACTCGGTCCGCAAACGCATCTGCGATATCGGCTTCCTCCAGAGCGCCTATCTTAAACCAGACGGCGATCTGGCTTTCCGCTGCCCGGCCGAGAACGAGGCCGAATACGTGCGCAAGGGCGGCAAGGCGGCCCACACGAAGGGCCGCGTCTGCCTGTGCAACGGCCTGCTCGCGACGGCGGGCTTTCCGCAGACCTGGCCCAGCGGCTACAAAGAGCCGCCGATAGTTACGCTGGGCGACGACCTGAGCCACACCAAGATCCTGATGAAGACCCTGCCCGCTGGTCAGAAGACCTACAGCATCGGCAAGGCTCTTAAATACGTAGCTTCCCCCCTGAAGTGCGCCCCCAAAGACGCAGCCTGAAATTCCTCTAATTAATTAGCACAGAAAGCGCGCCCTGTTGCGGGGTTCGGGACGGCCATGTGGGCCGGAACGCAAAACGCGCTCGGCACACCGTGCCTCGCTCTTCCTCCGGCCTCGGCGCGATGCAAGCCTCGGCCTACGGACGGTTTTGCTAACCCGGCCCCCACGTCCGTCCCTCCAAAGCTTTTGCGCAAGCCTGCGGACGGCGCGGGGACCGGATTAGCAAAACCTTCCGACGACTGAGCCTTGCGTAAGCGGCGAAGGAGGAGGATGAGCGACGGGCACGGTGTGCCCTAGCGCGTTTTGCGTTCCGGTCCCCGTGACGGCCGCCGGATGGAGGGAAGCGACAGGTCTTCGCGCGGTTTGCTAACCCGTCCCCAGCGCGACGCACGCGCAGCCCTATGAGATACGAATAGACAAAAAACGGCCGGTCTGAAGACCGGCCGTTTCATTTTAGCGGGTAAAGCCTACGGGACAAGGTTCAGGGCGCGGCGGAAGTCCTCGACGGTGCGGAAGCGGTTCTCAGGCTCGGGGGAAAGGCACAGGTCCACCACCGCGTCGATCTCCCTGGGCAGCCCCAGGACGACATCGGAAAGCTTCTGGTACGCCTTGTGCGTTTTCTGGGTATGGAAGTCCGGGCCCTGGAAAGGCAGCACGCCGCTCACCGACTCGTACAGGCAGACCCCCAGCGAATAGATGTCGGACTCCACGGAGGACACGCCCAGCTCCTGCTCGGGGGCCATGTAGGCCGGCGAACCCACCACCTCTTTATTGGAGGAGAAGCGCGCCATGGATTCCATGGCCCTGCGCGCCAGGCCGAAGTCCATCACCTTCACCTCGCCCTCGTCGGAGATCATGATATTGGAAAGCTTCAGGTCGCGGTGCACCACGCCCTTTGAATGCGCGTAGGCCAGCGCCTTGGCCGCGTGGTCCAGCAGGGTGCGGGCCCTCTCGAACGGGATGCGCGCCTCCGAATCCAGCACCCTGTCCAGGGTGCGCCCGGCCACGTACTCGAACACCAGGTAGATATCGTCCTCTTCCTCGAAGATGGTGTAGATCTCCACGACGTTGGGGTGGTGCAGCAGCGCTACCGTGCGCGCCTCGTCGAGGAAGCGCTGCTTCTCGCGCTCGTTCACCTTGATCTCCTCGTTCATCTTCTTGATGGCCACCTTCCTGCCCAGGGACTGGTCCACGGCCAGGTAGACCTGCCCCATGCCGCCCTCGCCCACTTTTTTCTCGATCTTGTATTTGCCGGTGGCCACGCCCTCGTAGAAGATGGAAGGGGACAGCACGTCGGGATGGGTCCTGCGCCCGGAGATCTTGCCCTTTTCCTCGCGCCCGCTGGTTATATGGATGAGCCCCATCGCGACCAGGCCCCCGCCGGTAAGCGTGAAGATCATCAGCAGGATGAACCGCCTGAGCGGGTTGCGGCCCTTCTCCTCTTTGACCTCGCCGTCGGGCCCGTAGGACGCGGGGGCCGGGCGGGCGGCGGCGTTAAAGCCGGGCACGCGCGGGCCGTACTGCGCCACGGCGTCCTGGTAGCGGCTGGAATAATCCCCGCTCAGCGCCGCGGCCTGCCTGAAATCCTCCAGCATCTTCTTGTAATCGCCCTGCTTCTCATAGGAAAGGGCACGGTTGAACCAGGCGTCGGCAAAATTAGGGTTGATGCCTATCGCGCGGCTGGCGTCGGTCTCCGCGTCCGCCGCCTTGCCCTTGCGGTTCAGCGCCCAGGCGCGCATGTTGAAGGCCTGCAGGTTGCGCGGGTCCTTGCCTATCACATGCCCGGTGTCGCGGATGACGTCGTCATAGCGCCCCATGAAGTTATAAGCGTTGGCCCGCTCCAGGTAGGCTTCCAAGTTGGCCGGGTCCTTTTCTATGGACAGCGAAGCGTAGCCCGCGGCGCTCTCATAATCT
This sequence comes from Elusimicrobia bacterium GWF2_62_30, assembly GCA_001799995.1. GTDB lineage: Bacteria > Elusimicrobiota > Elusimicrobia > Elusimicrobiales > UBA9959 > UBA9959. The sequence continues at coordinate 7,213 of MGUK01000095.1, read as the reverse complement.
CCCAGGCGGTTCTTGGCCAGGGCGGTCTTGAGGTACGCTTTGGACCTCGCGAAGTCGGGGGAAGAAGCGCTTTCCTGGCCCTCTATCGAGGCCGGCACGGTGCCGCCGGAACCCATCTTCACGGCGTCCACGGTGTCTTCCCTCATGCCCAGCGCGCGCTTCATCTCCTGCAGGGAGGAAACCGTCTTCAGCGTGCGCGCCGATTTTTTACTCTCAAGCAGGACCGACAGGACGCGGGCCGACTCGTCCTGCGGGTTTATCGACATGGCCTTGCGTATGTCCTCGATGGCGCCGTTGCGGTCGTCCATGGTGGCGCGCGCCAGCGCCCGGGTCTTGTAGGCGTCGGGGTTTTTAGAATCCAGCGAGATGGCGAAGGTGGCGGTTTTCTCGGCGTTCTTCGAATCCCCGGTCTCGTTGTAATACGTGGCCGCCGCTACCTGCACCGAGGGGTTGTCCGGGAATTCGGAGCGCACCTTGTCTATCGCCGCGGCAGTTTGTTCCGGGTCGCCGGAATTGATCACCATGCGCGTCTGCACCAGGGCGTCCACCGGGTTGGAATCCGTACCGTCTTCCGTACCGGTATCGGCGGCGGTCACCCCCGGCTTGTCGCCGCCCGGTCCGCCCGCGTCGGGCCTGTTACCCGGCCCGTTGCGGTTAAAGCCACGGCTGCCGGCGCCATTGTCCGGGGCCTCGAAGAAAGCCAGGGTGTGTATCCGGAACGGGGCCAGCTGGCCGGCGATCTCGGTATAATCCCCGGCGGTAACGCGCCCGCCCTTTACGTCTTTGTCCAGGGCGGCCAGCATCTCCACTATCTTGCCGCAGTTCTGGCGCCGGAAAGTGGCCTGTTCGTTCTCGGGCATGCCGGCCAGCAGCCGCACCAGGGCGGCGGCCGAAACTTCCGGGTGGTCCGACGCGTTATTGCGGAAAACATCAAGATCGCTTTCGCCGCCGTCAAAAAAAGGCTTCTGGCCGGGGTCATTGGCGTCCGCGTTCACCAGCACCGGGCTGCCCGTAGTCCCCGCCCCGGGCTCATCCTCCGCCGAAAGCGCGGCAAAAGGGCCCACGGCCGTAATGGCAAGGGCAAGCAAGAAGGTGGAGATTTCTTTCCGCATATCAATTTAACTATGAGCCTGACTTAATTTTGTAAATAATAGCATAGAGGGCGATTTGATATTTGTCAAGGGCCCAGCGGTCCGTGCCGGATAAGCTGGGTACATTGGCCCGCGGGCCTGGGCCTTTGCTCCCTTGCGGATAATGGCTCCCGGGTATAAACTATGAATGTAGTAATGAAGAGACAGCTTTCAGGAGGACACATGAAAACGAATCTGATCCGGGCGGCGGCGGTACTTCTGGCGGTCTCCCCCGTTTTCCAGCTCCCGGCCTTCGCCGGCAGCGCCTCTGATTATTACGGTATCAAGAGCGAGTCGGTCTCGGTCACCGAAGCAGGCTCCGGCAAGGAAGTCATCCTGGAAAGGCCCCAGGGCCTGCCGCGGACAGGCAAGCAGGTGGCGACGGCCACCGCCCTGATAAACACGGGCATAGCCGCCTGGAACGTGGTAAGCGGCGGCGCTCCTTCCGGGGCGGCCAGCGCGGCTTACGCCAGCGCCCTTCCCCCTTCCATCTACCTTAACTGGAGCAGCGTGGCCGGCTGGCAGGGCCCGAAAGAATACATCTACAGCTACACGGTGACCAATCTCTACAACATCGACGTCATCAAGGTGAAGTACAAGATCTCCTTCTTCTACGGCGCCACTGAAGGCACGGAGAACCGCCCCGCCGGCGCCGTGACCGGGAAATACCTGACCAACTTCACGGTCAAAGCCGTAAGCGTGGACGTGAAATGGGGCTGGCACTTCAACCTGGACGCCGTGATGTCCAACCCGATGAACATCGGCACCACGCAGAACCCGGTGGCCATGCTGCAGTCCGACCTTAAATGGTCCGTCTCCAACGTGCTGAGCACCAAGGCCGGGGTCTGGACCTACTCCGCCGACGCCAACGGCAAGTTCCGGGACCTCACCGCCGAGCAGAAGGAACTGACCAAGGCCATCCCCCCTCTCAAGGCCGCCGAGGCCCCCGCGATGTCCTGGAACTAAAAGGAGCAGCGCCGATAAAAAAACCCCCGGTCAGCCGGGGGTTTTTTATTTCCAGGGACGAAGGCCGTTACTTGCCGGCGCCGCAGCACTTCTTGTATTTCTTCCCCGAGCCGCAGGAGCACGGGTCGTTGCGGCCTATTTTAGGCTCTTCCCGGCGCACGGTCTCCACTTTCACGACGTCGCCGCCCTGGAGCACCTCGGGATGTTTCTGCATCCACTTCTTCACTTCTTTATCGTCGTTGATATCCACCTTGGCGATAAGCATCTTGCGGTAAATGCTTATTATCAGGCTCCGCTGCTGGGGAGCCTTGGCCTGCGCCAGTATCTGCGGCGAGATCTTGTCCAGCTCGGCCGCCAGCTCGTCGTCGGTCTTTTCCTCCGGCGACTTTTCCCTTGCCGGCGCCGCGGGTTTCGCCGCGGCAGCGGCAGGCTTCGCCTTCTCCGTCGTTTTCACGGGCGGGACCGGGGCCGGCTTGGGCGCGGCCGGAGCCGACGCCGCGGCCTTGGCCGCTTCCTCCCTGTTCCCTACCAGTTTCTTTAAAAAATCCCATGCCATAAGTAGTTCCTCCTTGAAGATATGCCGCCTTGGTTATTTCGCCGCCACCTTGGCGGCGTCCTTGAGATAGCAGGCCAGCGCGATGGAATGCAGCTTGGTCATCGGCGAGTCCGTGCGCGACGGCAGGATCACCGGGATGTTCGAACCGGCCAGCAGCGTGGCCGACTTCATGCCGGCGCCGAAGAAAGACAGGCACTTGTAGACCGGGTTCGCGCTGTCGAGGTCCGGGAACAGCGCGATGTCGGTATTGCCCGGCACCACGGCGCCCTTGATGCCCTTCTCGGCGGCGAGCTCCTTGGAGAAGGAGATGTACACGTCGTAGGGGCCTTCCACCACGCAGTTCTTTATCTTTCCTTCCCTGTTCATGCCCGCCAGCGCGGCCGCGTCCAGCGTGCTGGGGATCTTTTCGTTGACCTTTTCCACGGGACAGACCACGGCGACGTTCGGCTTTTCCACGCCGAGCGCGCGCATGATCTCCACGGCGTTCTCGGTTATCTTCACCTTCTGCTCCAGGGTCGGGCTGATAAGGATGGCCGCGTCGGTAACGGAAAAAAGTTTGTGGTAGTTGGCCAGTTCGAACAGCACGAAGTGGCTGAGCACCCGGCCTTCGGGCACGGCGGCCACTTCCTTGCGCAGGATGGCCTTCATATAGAACTTGGTGTCCACCAGGCCCTTCACCAGGAAATCGCCTTTGCCTTCCCTGATCAGGTCCACGGCCCGGTTGCAGATCTCCTGCAGGTCGGTCATGTCTATGATCTCGAAGATAGCGAGGTTCAGGCCCACCTTTTTCGCCATCTCTTCTACCTGCGCCTTCGGGCCGATGAGGATGCCGCCGGAGATGATCTTGTGGTCCACGCCCATCTTGCAGGCGGTAAGCACCTCGTCGTTGTTGGCGCCGGGCACCACTATGCGGTTGGTCTTGCCTTTCACCAGGCCGAGCAGTTCGTCAAAGTTCTTGAAGTTCATATGCCTCCTATAGCGTTTACCGAGCGACCGAAAATCAGTATTTCTTTATCTTCGCGGGCCGCCGCAGCGCTATCTCGGCGGCCGTGCGCAGCGCCGTCATCTCGTCGCCGCCGGGGTAGGAGAGGATCTGCGCTATCCAGCCGACGCGGCGCTTTATCTCCGGCACCAGCACTTTGTCGTAGGCGAGCCCGCCGGTGAGCACTATCGCGTCCACCTTGCCTTCCAGCACCGTCGCCATCGCGCCTATCTCCTTGCAGATCTGGTAGCCCATCGCGTCCACGGCTTCGCGGGCCTCGTCGCGGGTCATCTTGTCGGGGTCCAGGCCGCAGCCGGGCTTGATCTCCCCGGTCAGGATATATTTTTCCAGCGCGATGCAGTCCGACGTGCCGGTGTAGGCCACCAGGCCGCCCTGGCCTTTAAGCTTGAGCATCATATCCTGCTGGGTGTACTTGCCGCTGAAGCACATCTTCACCAGGCCGCCGGCGGGCACGCCGCCGGAGCGCTGCGGGGTGAACGGCCCGTCGCCGTTCAAAGCGTTGTTCACGTCGATCACGCGGCCGCCCATATGCGCGCCCACGGAGATGCCGCCGCCGCCGTGCATGATGATCAGCCGGCATTCCTCGTACGGCTTGCCCAGCTGGCGCGCCGCGTGGCGGCCTACGCGCTTCTGGTTGAGCGCGTGGAAGATGGAAATGCGGGGATTTTCCGGCATGCCGGAGTAGCGGGCCAGCGGGAGCATCTCGTCGACCACCACGGGGTCCGCGATGAAGGACTTGATGCCCAGCGGGGCCGCGATGTCGTGGGCGATGATGCCGCCGAGGTTGGAGGAATGGTCGCCGAGCACGCCTTCCCTGAGGTCCGCCAGCAGCGCGTCGTCCACCGCGTACACGCCGCCCTCTATGGGCTTCACCAGGCCGCCGCGGCCTATCACCGCGTGCAGTTCCTTCAGGTCCACGCCGTGCTCCTTGAGCGCCTCGAGCGCCATTTTTTTACGCAGGTCGAACTGCGCCGTTATCTTCTCGCGTTCATAGGGCTTAAGGTCCACCGGGCTGTAGCGCACCGTCTTGTGGAAGACCTCTTTCTCGCCGTGAAAATAACTGACCTCGTCGGAGGTGGAGCCGGGGTTTATGACAAGGATGTTGTATTCGGTCATTAAATGGTCCTTTTAGGGCTGCTTGAAAGTTACGGAATAAAGGTACGGCACGTTCTTTTTTTCCAGCGTTAAGAAGATCTTCCGGCCGCCGTCGGCCGCAAAAACGGCCTGCTCCTTGGCTCCCTCGCAGTAGTCGGCCTCTTTACAGGCGAGCAGCGCCGCGCCCGCGCTCCAGGGGCCCCAGGGCTCCGGAGCCTGCCTGGCCAGTACCCGGCCGGTGGCCTGGTCGAGGCTGACCGCCAGGTAGCTCTTCAGGAAGTCATTGTACGACACGGAGAACTCTTCGGGCGCGTCCTCCAGCGCCACGGAGGCTTCGGAAACGTCGTCCGTCCAGGCGCCGCTGGCGGCCTCGACGCTGTAATAGGAATACTTTTCCCTGAGCGGCAGGTCCTCCGGCTTTACCCGGGCCAGCGCCGCGCCGTACCTGCCCGGCTCGGTCATTACCCGGCCGTAGACGTAGAGCCAGCCGTCCTCATCGGGCCACAGGGCGGACCCGAACGCGGGCTCGATGTCGTTCCACAGGGGTTGGCCGCCGGGGCCCGGCGCCTTCTGGTACGGCCCGGCCGGATTTTCCGACCAGGCCAGGCCCTGCCCGACCCGGAAATAATCGTAAAATTCGGGGCCGAAGTTATTGAGCACGGAATAGAAAACGTAATATTTGCCCCCGGCCGCCACGCCGGCCCTGGGCCTGAACTTGCGCGCCTGGCTGTATTCCCCGGGGTTCCCGGAAAGTAGCGAGAGCGGCCAGCCGTTCTCGTCCGAAACGTAGTCGAGCGTTGCGCCCCGCGCTACGGGCCCGGTGCTGCGCGACAGGGCTACCGCCCCGTCCACTATACCCCAGACCGCGCTCTGCCCGTCCTCGCGGCTTTCCCCTACCCACAAATTATTCAGCAGCCAGAATACTCCGCCGTCCGGCAAGGCCGCGGCATAATTCCCGCCCTGGCCTACCACGGACCCGCTGGAACCGGCCTGGACCAGCAGCGGGGTGCCGCTCGAGAGCTCGAAGGCGGGCAAGGCAACTTCCTGCTGCGCGAAGACAGGAACGGCCGCCGCGACCAGCAGGGACAGGAAGGGTATTGATAGTTTCATCTTCATCGCGGGAGGGCCGGCCTTTTTATTATAGAAACGGGACTTGTGTTCAGGCTTAGTGTTCCGGATTATAATATAATAGAAAGCGCGCACGATGCAAATCTATACTTTGTAATATAAATGACATTGCTTTTACGAGGGTTTCTGATAGACTATAGCATGCTCTCCAGGATGACAAAGGGCCTCCTGCTTGCCGCGCTGCTGCTTGGCGCGGGCCGGCCTGCGGGCGCGTATACCGACCTGCACCCCTATGTCTCCGGGGGCGACATAAGCACTATCACCCTGTCCTGGGACACTACCGTTTATATCAACAACACCCCGGTGCCGCTGACGGCGGCCCTTTCCACCGACGGCTTTGCCACCGTGATCGCCAGCGGCACGGTCACGGGAAACACCAGAACCTATGCCGGCCTTACCGCCGGCACCACCTTTTCCTACACTTTCCGCGTGAAGATACGCGCGGAAGACGACGGAGCCTACCCCGCCAACCAGGTAGCGGTCTCCACTACCGTCGCCGCGCCCGGGGACCCGGCCTATTTCGAGTCTTACCGGTTCTCCGCCCCCTCCTCCTTTACGGCCGTGGCGGGGCTGGGCTGGGGCACCTCCGGCAATCCGGACTGGACCACTTACGAGGTGGCGTACGCCGACAATAGCGGCTTCACCGGGGCCCGGACCGGCAACTACCAGATCCCGCCGGTCTCTATCGGCGGCCTGAACGCCAATACCACCTACTATTTCAAGGCGAGGGCCCGCGCTTTCGGCGGAGACTATACCGCCTATACGGCCACGGTTTCTTCCTCCACGCTGGCCATGCGGCTTTCCATCCTGGGCGAAGACGTGCATGAAAGCAGCGTCACGGTCTCCTGGGTGCCGGTCTCGGACGGCGTACAGGCGCAGAGCTCGGAAGGCTACCGTCTTTTGTATTCTCTGTCCGAATCCATGGCCGCCCCCTTCGCGCCGTGGAATTCCCCCTTGTCCGCTGCTTCCTCCGCCACGCTTTCCGGGCTTACCGCCAACACCACGTACTATTACACCGCGGGCGCGCTGAACTGGATCGGGACGGCCAACCTGTCCAATACGCGTTCCTTTACCACGCTGGCCGCGCCGCTGGCCGGGTTCCAGAAGGCGACCTCCGCCGGCGACTGGTCAGACTGGACGGCGGGAGCCGCCACTTTCGGCTGGACGGCCTTGCCCTCCGCCAGCGGCTACAGGCTGGAAGCCTCCGTTTCCAGCACCAGCTGGGGAGCGGCGCTTTCCTCCTCCACTTACGATACCGCGCATAACAGCCTTACCCTTACCACCCTGGATTCCAATACCACTTACTATTTCCGGGCCGGTTCGCTGAACCAGGCC
>MGUK01000094.1 GCA_001799995.1 Elusimicrobia bacterium GWF2_62_30 | reverse complement strand
AACGGTGATCGACGGCTGTTCTATCTCGATCCTGCCGGCACGCAGACGGCCCTTTAAAAGCGGGAGCAGCGAGAATGGGATGTAAACGCGTTCCGCTTCCACATCGACCACTGTCGCATTAGTCTCACCGCCGGTGAAGTGCGCCCGGCTGGCGCTCAAGGCCGGCGGCAGCAGTAAAACGCGGACCCGGCCGAGCGACAGCGCGCAGGTGCCGCAGTTAGTGTGAACCGCAGAAATAATTTTGCGCCGCACCAGCCGGGGAACGACCAGTTCTTTCAGGACGATCACGAACGCGAGCGCCGCAAAGAGCGCAGGGAGATACCGTACAATACCGCGTGTTATACTCTTCATAACGCCAGCTCCGCCACACGTTAAGTAAGCTGATTTGCTTTTGCCATAGACCGGCCCGCGCTGCGCAGGGACTCCGGACAGTCCAGCCGCCCGGTGTGAATTTCGATAAAGACAAGGCCGTCCGCCGCGGCGGCCGTGCCCAGCGCTTCTTCAAGTTCTCCTTCCGTGCGGACATCAGGCGCTAAGTTCTCCGACGCCATACGTAGAGGCGAATGCGCCTATCCCGCGGATACGAGCGTAGCCGTCGGCGGCATAGGCCGCGTTGAGTTCATTACAGGTGCGGACATATTTCACGCCGCTCTTAAGCACCTGATTGAAGAAACCCATGGCAAAATCACCCGGCACGCCGAAGAGGTGCTCCACCCCTATCTCTTTGAGCCGTTTTAACAGGTACCCGGCGACCGTGATCTCCGCGGTTAACATAGCGCTGCGCTCCTATGGAATGTCCGCAAAGCAAGCTGCCCCTCCCTGGGGATTGCGGCAGGCTTCCGCGCCAGCTAGCCCAAGGAACTCCACAAGCTCATGGTTGACTTTCCCGGCATGGGTCCACGTCAGGCCGTGCGGCCCGTCCTTTACCACCACCAGGCGGGCTCCTTTAACGGCTTTCTGAGTGCGGATTCCCGTGGCGGCGATAGGAAGTATCCGGTCGGCATCTCCATGTATTACCAGCGTAGGAACATCGATACGCGCAAGGTCCTTGCGGAAATCGGTTCCCCACTCCGAAACACAATCGAAGGTTCCCTTGGGTGAAGCGCCTGCTGCGACATTCCAGTTGTACTGGACCACCTGGGTACTTATAAGCTTCCCGCCAAGGAGGTTGACATTATAGAAATCCGCGAGAAAGGCGGAGAGAAACGCCGGCCGGTCCGCAGCGAGAGCTTTCTTTATTCCCTCGAACACGCTGATATCCACCCCCTCCGGGTTGTCAGCCGTCTTCAGAAGGAAAGGCGGCACCGAAGAGATGAACACAGCCTTGCTCACGCGCTCCGACCCGTAGCGGCCCAGATAGCGGGCCACCTCGCCGCCGCCCATGGAGAAACCCACCAGCGCGGCGTTGCGCAGGTCAAGCTTTGTAATGAGTTTGTGCAGGTCAAGGGAGAAGGTGTCATAGTCGTAGCCCGTCACAGGCCTGCCGGACTGCCCGAACCCCCTGCGGTCATAAGTGATCACACGATATCCCGCACCCAGCAAGACCGTCACCTGCTTCTCCCAGGAGGCGCCGCTAAGCGGCCACCCGTGGATGAGCACTACAGGATTCCCCGAGCCCAGATCCTCATAATAGAGATCGATGCTGCCAGAGTCTGTTTCGCCGACATTAATATATGGCATAGGATACCCTTACGATCCGACATGCTCCACTTTTCTAAAAACCGGTAAAGTGCGGGGCTTAACGCTATTGAATTATTTAGCGCCGCGTTTAGCGACCGCGTCCCAGTCGACCACGTTAAAGAACGCCTCTATATATTTGGCGCGCTCCAGCTGGTAGTCGGTGATATAGGCGTGTTCGAACACATCCAGGACCAGCAGCGGCGTACAGCCGGCCAGATGGCCGCCGTCATGCTCGTTTATCCAGGTGTTGAACAGCCTGCCGGAAACATTGTCCTGGTACAGGACCACCCAGCCGATACCCCGCATGGCCCCGGTGGCCGCGAAGTCTTTTTTCCAGTTTTCGAAGCTGCCGAAGTCTTCCACTATCGTTTTGTAGACCTGGGTGCTCTGCTGCGGCGTCCCGTCGGAGCCCATGTTCCCGAAATAGAGCTCGTGCATGCGCATTCCGTTGAATTCCCAGCCGAAGCGCCGTTTGAGCTCCGCGTATTCGGGAGTCTTCTCCTTACCGTCGGCAAGCAAGGCCGTCAGCTTCTCCGACAGGGTATTTGTGTTGGTCACATAGCCCTGGTAGAGCTTCATGTGGTTGGCTATAAGCTGGGCGCTGAAACCGGGCAGCTTGGAAAGACGCGGATACTCCGCCGCTTTATAAGCTTGTGCCGTTTGCAGCATGGTTTCTCCTTTATTATTTACCGTTCTCTGCGCGTTGACGGTACCCGCCGTCAGGGCGCACGCCGTAAAGGCTAGCGCTATAACCCATTTATTCAGCATGAGCATGCTCCTTGTTCCTATAGTCCGCAGCCGCGCGGATGCGCGGAACTCAGTGTCGTGTTATAGGACCTTACGCCCCTTGATAACCCTGAGCAGCACCACAATAATGGCGATTACCAGCAGCACATGGATAAACCCGCCCATCGTATAGCTGCTTACTAAACCCAGCAGCCACAGGATGACCAGTACTACCGCGATCGTTCCGAGCATATTGTTCTCCTTTACCGCTTACCAGGTATAACATACCCTTTACCCGCCTCAGAATGGTATCAGGAATTATACGCGAAGCTATGCGTAAGCTTCCCGCCCCACCCGGCCCCGGCGTCGACCGTAATACTACCCGGCGGGCCGGGCAAAATTCCTGATAGCCGCGCAAACCGGTGAAGGACTATACTTCTCTCAAGCCCGGGAGGCGGGAACAGTTCCGGCGGTCTAAAAGGAGTTTGATAATGAAAACGAATAACAGGAACAGGAGCGCCATGAAGTGCATAGCGATGTCGGTTCTATTGCTGGGGCTGCAGACGGCCGCATTTGCAGGGGAAGGAGTAGGCGAAAAAGTGCTTTCGCTCGGGGCCAGGGCTAGCTACTACACCCCGAGAGACGCGGATAAAGGGCAGTGGTCTCCCGGCGCGCAAGCCCGGCTGCATTTGTCTTCCGCCGTGGGCTTGGAAGCCTCCATCGATTACCTCAAGAATGATTTTGGTCCGCTCACGACCATCAAAACCTACCCGGTCCAGGCGAGCTTGCTGGGCTATATTATTCCCGGCAGCGTCGTCAGCCCGTTCCTGCTCGGCGGCGTAGGCTGGTATTATACCCAGGTGGACGGCCCGGCCGGGTACAGCAACACCACTTCCCGGTTCGGCCTGCATGCGGGCGCCGGCCTTGAGATCATGTTAAATAAATCTCTGTCGCTGGATGGGACCTACCGCTACGTTTGGCGGGAAAGCCTGGCCTCGAAAGACGCGAACGCGCTGGACAAAAGCTATGAAGCCAGCGGCTCCATGGTAACGCTGGCGCTGAACCTTCTGTTCTGATCGGTATTGCTTGCAGGCTTTAATAAAATCAGCGGACAGTATGACAGGTACATGAAGGTGGATTATCTCCAGGCCGCGCAGGATCCGCTTAAGACGACGGCGCCGCCGGGGACAGGAAAGATAGTTCGGCTAAAGACTTCTGTATCCGCCAGCGGCCTTAGGGCGGCGGAATTAATCCTTTACGCAGCGCACCGACGCGCCGTAACCTTGATCATGGAAGTACACCGACGCCATATCATGGCTGTTCTCCAGGACCAGGTAGAGCGCGTAAGTGGTTAATTTTGTGGAAGAACTCCACCAGTTACCGCTTTTTTGCAGATGCTCGAAAAGCCCCGACTCCCGGCAATAGCCGCCCGGGCGGCCGTCAAAACCGCTGCTGTTATCGCCATTCCCGTAGACATTACCGGTCGGCTCCTGCGCCCAGTCATCCTCAAGTTCCTCGTATTCCGTCCAGCCGGAATTGCTTTTCAGCTTTTTGCCGTTGGAAACGCCCTTACCCGTTAACAGGTCGAATTCAGATTCCGCAGGGATATGCCAGCCTTTGGGGGCCAGGCCGCGCTTATCGCTGACCGCGTACCAATTGTAGAGTTTGCCGTATTTTTCGCCGTTAGCCGGGTCGTAGTCGTAATAACACCAGGCCGGCGTTTGTTCCTCCGAAGCTTTTTTCCACGCCGCCGCCGTATTCGCCTCCGGGATCGCCTCCCCGTTGGCGAACACCGCGACGTCAAGGTTTTTAGCCATCCAGGTCTGCCGGCCTATTACTACTTCCTTAGAAGTTGAGCCGACCGCGCTTTTCTTGGGCGAGGGAAGGACGGCCGCGGCAACGGGCGTTACCTTGCCTGCCCCGGGCGAGACGGGAACAGCCGCGGCGGCGCCGGCGCCGCTTGGGATGTCCGTGGCCTGCGCGGCTTCTTGATCTTTTATGCAGCGCACCGACATGCCAAGATGTTTGGCCCCCAGCCCCAGCACCATCGCCAGATCGATGTTATGCTCCAGGACCAGGTATTGCGCGTAACTGGCAATATCGTCCGTAGAAGAACTCCACCAGTTGCCTCTTGAGTGCCTGTACCTGGAAACTCCGTCCGAGCAATAGCCGCCCGGACGGCCGTCAAAACCCCGGCTATTATCGCCATTCCCGGCTAGTTGCCAATCGTTGTCGCTTTTCAGCTCTTTGCCGTTGGTAAACGCCATCCCCGTCAGCCGTTCAAATTCCTCTTTACTCGGCACATGCCAGCCTTTAGGCGCCAGGCCGCGGGGGTCATGCACCGCGTACCAATTATAAAGCTTCCCGTATTTTTTTCCGTTCGCGGGATCGTTGTCATAGTAACACCAGGCCGGCGTCTTTTCCTTAGTGGCTTTATCCCAGGCCGCTTTAGTGTTCGCTTCCGGGATAGCCTCCCCGTTGGCGAACACGGCCACCTCCAGGTTAGCGGCCATCCAGGTCTGCTTGCCGATTTTAACTTCCTTATAGGCGGCGCTGACCGCGCCGGTCTTGGCCGGGGAAAGAACGGCAGGCGCTGCCGCGGCCACGGGCGTTTCGCTGCTTTCCGCGACCCGCTTTAAGTATACCAGCGCCTGCTCCGCCATCTCCCGGTAGGGGAAATGCAGGGTCATTTCCCCTATCTGCGGCTCAAGAGCGCCATTCTTTAATACGTGATACCAGCTTTTTCCGGCCTGAAATTTCAGGTTTAGATCAAAAACTGCTCCCCCAGTGCCGTACAGTTTGAGCGTATTTTTTCCGGTCTTAGAATTCGCGAAGTCGATATCCCTCACGGCGGCTTCATAACTCGCTCCATACACGTTTTCGTAGAGCGTGCCGTCCGAAAGAAAGTAACAAATTTCAACCTTAAAATCCAATTCGCTGACCGAGATATCAACATCGTCCTTGTTAGCGAACATCTTTTTTATTTCCGCGGTATAGTCCTGCGCCGGGAAGGCGCTGGACGGCGATACCAGGAGAAAGAACAGGACCAGAGCCTTATTTAATTTCATATTGTCAGCGCCCCCCGAGGTAATAGAATACGATACTGACCGCCACGGAACAGCCCACGTAAATATTTTCGACGGTATTGCGCTTCTGTTCGTTCTCCCTCGCCCCCGCCAGGTCCAGCAAGGCCTGCCGGAGCAGGAAGGTGTAGAGGATGTAATACAGGAACGGCAGGACATGCAGGTGGAACGGGTAGTCAACCATCTTCTTGCCGAAGCGCGACAACAACCAGCCGACCTGGGTATAGATGCCGAGCAGGCCCAGGCCGGCATTGATGAACATCCACCTGACCTCGTCCACGCCGAAGAACATGCGGTAGAACAGCGTGTAGACCGCTACAGCAAGGCCGCCGTGCAGAAAGATAAAGTACAGCGGCGGGTGCCACGGGCTGTAAGCCATCACGAACCCGGAAAGGCCGAACAGCAGCATGTGGACCAGGAAGAGAGGATAGATATTCCACCAGGAGACTTCGGCGCCCTTGGCATAGATACGGTTATTTATCGTGATGTCCGTCTGAAGTTTCATTTGGTCCCGCTTGCCTTTTCTTCCTTGGAAGCTTCGCCGCCGGCGCTTCCTGTTTTGGCCTCTTTCACAATCCGTTTTAAATACACTAAGGCCTGATCCGCCATAGCCTTGCTCTTAAAAAACAAGATCATAACGTCCCTGGCCGGCACCGGCGGCCCGTGCTCCCCGACCAGATACACCTTCCTGCCGTCGAGAAGTCTTATTATCAGATAATATGCGGGTTTCCCGGTGCCGCTTAAGGTCTCCACAGTCTCTTTCCCGGTCGTCGCCCTGGGCGGATCTATATCTTTCAGTGCGACCGCATAAGTAGACGAGCTGACTTCATATAGGACGCCGCTCGAAACATAGTAAGAATAGCCTGCATTTTTCAGGCCGTATTTACCGTCCACCGTAATATCAACCCCGTCTTTGTTCTCGAATATTTTCGCTATTTCCGCGGAACGATCTGGCGCGGCAAAAGCATAGGCCGGCAAGGCCATAATACAGGCTAAGACCAGTATTTTAAAATGGAGTGCCTGCCGCGGCAGGAATATTGTAAAGGCCCCGTATCTCACTTGCGGATATTTTAGCAAATGCCACCATCCCGGCAAGCGCCGTCACCCCGCCCGAGAACAGGCGCGAAGAACGGCGTCGGCGGAACAAGTCAACGCGGCATTGTACCAGCAAGTTGACAGGGTTCAGTAATGGGCCAGGATCTTATCCTTGTTGACGAAGTGGTCCAGCAGCAGCCCCGAGACGAGGCCGATGGCGTAACCATAAGGCAGGGCGAAAGCCATAATGCCGACCACCAGCGAGACGAACAGGCACTTCTTTGATCGGGCTACGTCGCCGATGAACGACATCAGCGAAAGCGACTCGAAAAGCAGGATCACGCCGAGTACCGGCATCGGGAAGAATTTCACGAACTCGGAAAAACCCCTGGAAAAGAAAAGGCCGATCACGGCAAAAAGCGCCCCGTAGATGATAACAGAGCCGCCAGTTCTCCCGCCAAAGCCATAATGCCCGGCTATACCTCCGGCCCCATGACAAGTGGGGATACCGCTGAAGAACGGGTTTATCAGGTTCATGGCCGTGTAGGTCCACCCGATCTTTCTGACGGTCAACGCCTTTTCCGGGAACAGGTCGTCCACCGTACGTTTGGTGGCTATCACGGAGTTGGAGATAGACAGCGCGATCTGCGGGATGGCCAGGACAAGGAAGCCGTTTACGATATCCGCGGGCCTGGGGATATTAACCGAAGGCAGGACCAACCCGGCGCCGGCCGCCAGAACGCCGAAGTTCACGGAGAAGAAGCAGGCGTAGATTATCCCGAGCAGTACCACGAAGAGAGCGGGCGGGTATTTTTTATTACCGATAAAGACCACGGTAAGGATAAAACCGAGAGCCGCGAGCAGATACCCCTGCGCGCCGCCGGCGAGCACATACGTTTTGACGGCCAGCGAAGCCAGGCTCAGGCCAAGCCCGAATTGTATCCCCCTCACCACGCTTTTTGGGATGGCCCGTACGATATAGTCCAGCGCCCCGGTAAACGTCAGCACGGCCATGGTTATGCCGATAGAAAGCCCGGCGCCGTAAAGCAGTCCGCCGGAGAGTTTCTGCGAGATCATCAGCACGGCCATCGCTTTAAGCGGCTGCACCGGCATCGGGATGCCGTACAGGATCCCGGTCATGATCTGCATCAGCCCGAACATCAGGAAGCTGCCGGCAGGGTCCAGACCGCAGGCGGCGATCATGCCTATTATCAGCGGTAGGTCCGTCCCTATGTCGCCGAAGGCCCCTGAGAGTTCATTGCGGTTGAAAAGAATTCGGCTCGTCGCGGCCTGAAGTGGTCGTGGTTCGTTTTCAGGATAAGCTTCGGTCCTAGCTTTAACTTCGCTCATATATGACGGGTACCCGGGCGCAAAAGAAGGAATTGGTGAGACCGGGGCAGTGAGGCGCTTATGCGCCGGGCTATTTCTGGATCTCCAGCGTGTCTATGGGCTGGCCGTCCTTATCGTAGACGGTCAGCTTGAGGTTCTTGCCGTTAACCTCGAAATAACCAAAATTGTAGACCGGCAGGAATTTGTCTGACCAGTCCTCGTTGCGGCGCTGGATGTAGAGCGGCGAACCGCCGCCGCCGAACGTCAGGTAGATTATCCCTTTTTCCTCGTCGGGCAGCCCGCCGCTTACCGGCTTGGTGCGCTCGTAATTGTGGTTGTGCCCGTGGAAGACCAGGTCCACTTTGTATTTGAGGAAGAGCGGCTCCAGGGCGGTCAATTGCGCTTCTATCACGCCGTGCGCGCCGGTGGAATACAGCGGCTCGTGGACCGCCACGAACTTCCAGGCCCTGGTAGTCTTCGAAAGGAAATGTTCCAGCCATTTATACTGCTTGGACCCCGGGGTAAGCGCGGGAGCGAACTTGGCGCCGTAGAAAGCGTTGGCGTCCAGCACGAAGAAACGCGCGTCGCCCACATCGAAGAAATAATAATGCGGCGGCATGCCGGTGAGCGGCACGCTGTGGAACGGGGCGAAGTTGGTCTTCAGGAAGCCTTTGCCTTCCTCTTTCTTATAATCCCTGCCGTAGTCATGGTTGCCCAGCGTAAGGAAGAACGGCGCGCGGGACAGCAGCGGGGCGTAAGGCTTGAAATATTCCTCATCGGCGTCGGTGTCCAGGCCGGACTCGATCATATCCCCCAGGTGCAGCACAAAATCCGGCTTATACGCGGCCATCTTTTCCGCCACCTGCAGCTGCTCTTCCGTGCCCGAGCCGGAATCGCCTAAGGCAAGGAACGAAAAATACGGCTTATCCTCCTCCCTGAAAGTGGAGAAAGTCCCCTCGAAAGCCTTGTACACGCCGGTGCTCTGGTCGGCCGGGAGGTAGAGCCGGTAACAATGCGTAGTGTCGGGGGTCAGCCCGAAAAGCGGCAGCTTAACTTCTTTCCCGGCCGGCGCTATGGTCTGGAACCTTTCGCAGTCCGGCGCCGCGCCGAAGGTAAGCCAGGAGGGCGAGGCCACGTCCACCCGGTAGCGCACCGTCACCATCTTGGAGGTCATGTTCTCCAGGTACGGGCCGCGCTCCAGCAGGGCGGCCCGCGCGGGAGCGCAGGCGGCCAGCAGGATTATGGTCAGCAGGGCTTTCTTCATTTCCCCGACGGCCCGCAGAACAGCGGGACTACTTTGAACTTGATGGCGTCGATGACGCCCCGGTCGGTGATGCGCAGCTCCGGGATAGGCGGCAGCGTGAGGAACGCCATAGCCATGAACGGGTCCGAAAGCTTCGAGCCCAGCATCCTGGCCGCCTCGGTCAGGCGCCTGAGCTTCTCGCGCACGAACTCGGAACTGCGGTCCGACATCAGGCCGGCCACCGGCAGGGGCAGGGCCTCCAGTACCTGGCCGTTGAGCGCGGCCACTATGCCGCCCTGCATCTTGACCACCTGCACGGCCGCGGTGTACATGTCCCCGTCGTGCGTGCCGATCACCACGATATTATGGGAATCGTGGGAGACGGAAGAGGCGATGGCGCCTTTTTTCAGATTGAACCCTTTCACCAGGCCGCGCGCTATACGCCCGCTGGCCATGTGCCGCTCGATAACCGCTATCTTGAGCACGTCGTGGTCGGTATCGGAAGAAACGTAGCCGCCGTCCTGCTTGACCTTTTCGATGCTCATCTTGGTCACGATCTGGTCGGGGATGACGTTTATCACCCTGGCGTGGGAACCCTCCGCCTTCAGCGCGAAGTCCTCGTGCTCTATCCACTTTACGTTCACGGTGCCGCGCACCTTGCCCTCGTATTCCCTTATTACGCCGGGCATTATCTTGCGGTCGGAGGCCACCAGCCTGCCCTGCTTTATCACCCTGGTCACCTTCATATTCTTCAGGTCGCTGAGCACGACGAGGTCGGCCTGGTAGCCGGGGGCTATGGCGCCCAGGTTCTTGAGGCCGAAGTATTCGGCGGTATTGATGGTGGCCATCTGGATGGCGCGGATGGGGTCCACGCCCAGCTTTATAGCGGTGCGCACCAGGTAGTCGATGTGCCCCTGGTTCTCTATGTCCTCCAGGTGCCTGTCGTCGGTGACCAGGATGAACTTGCGGGAATTCTCGGAGTTGACGAGAGGCAGCAGGTTCTTGAGGTTCTTGGCGGCGGTGCCCTCGCGGATCATGATGTACATGCCGGCGCGCAGTTTCTCGGCGGCCTCGTCCACGTCGGTGCACTCGTGATCGGACTTGATGCCGGCCGAAACGTAGGCGTAGAGCTGCTTGCCCTTGAGCATCGGCGCGTGGCCGTCTATCACCTTGTTCTTGGCTATCAGGATCTTTTCCAGCGTGCCCCTGTCGCGGTTGATCACGCCGGGGTAGTTCATCATCTCGCCTATGCCCAGCACGCGCTCGTCGTTGAGCAATAGCGACAGGTCGTGCGCGTCCAGTTCGGCGCCGGCTGTCTCCAAATGCGTGGCCGGCACGCAGGACGGGAGCATGATGTAAACGCCCAGCACGGAGTTAAGGCTGGAAGAAAGCATGTACTTGATGCCGTCGAGGCCCAGCACGTTGGCGATCTCGTGCGGGTCGATAACCACGGAGGTGGTGCCGCAGGGCAGCACGGTGCGGGCGAACTCGGGGATCTTCACCATCGAGCTCTCGATATGCACGTGGCCGTCGATGAAGCCGGGGGCGAGGTAGGCGCCTTTCAGGTCTATGGTCTGCTTGGCTTTGTAGTCGCCGAAGCCCACCACTTTGCCGCCGTGTATGGCCACGTGCGAGCGGTGGATGTCGCCGGAGAAAGTGTTTATGACGCGCGCGTTCTTAAGCAGCAGGTCCACGCGCTTGGCGCCGCCGGAGATCTCTATGGTATTCTTCAGTTTCTGGAGGTTGGCTTCCATTTCCATAATATCGCACCGCCTTTATAAAGTATCTAATTTTACATATTACGGGGCGCGTATCAAAGCGCCCCCCCTCTTTATTATGTTAAGTAGCGCCTGACACCGAAGTGTTATAATTTGGCGATGGATATGTTCAACGCCTCGCTGCCCTATCTGCCGCTGACGTTCTTCGTCTTTGTGGCCGGCTTCGTGGATTCCATCGCGGGCGGCGGCGGGCTGATAACGCTGCCGGCCTACCTGGCCTTCGGGGTCCCGCCGGCCCTGGTGCTGGGCACGAACAAGCTCTCTTCGTCGATGGGCACGCTGGTGGCTGCCGCCAAGTTCCTGAAAGAGACGCGGTTCAAAGCGGACTTCCTTTTTATCCTTATATTTGTCGCCGCCGTGGGGGCCTTCCTGGGCGCGCGCGCCATCTCCCTGGTGTCGCCGGAGATGATCCGCTACCTGCTCATAGCGACCCTGCCGCCGATAGCCATCTTCCTGCTGTGGCGCCGCAGGTTCGGGCTTGTGGACACCAGCAGGCAGCATTCGCCGAACGCGCTTTTGGCGCGCTCTTCGGGCATTTCTTTTTCGGTAAGCTTTTACGACGGGCTGCTTGGGCCGGGCACCGGAACCTTCCTGGCGCTGGCGTACACGCGCCTGTGCGGCTTCGACCTGCTGCGCTCCACCGCGCTGGCGAAGCTCCTGAACCTGACGTCGAACGTGGCCGCGCTGGCGGCCTTTCTTTACCTGGGCCGGGTGAACGTGGAGCTGGGCTTGGCCATGGGGCTGGCGGGCATGGCCGGCAACTACGCCGGCTCCCACCTGGCGCTGAAGAAAGGCGCCTGGGTGATCCGCCCCATGCTGGCCGTCATCTGCGCCTCCCTCCTCCTCAAAGTCGCCTGGGACCTGCTTAAATAATATTGGGGTCAGACCCTAGGGTCTGACCCCAACTACTTTAACATCGCCATCATGGCGAAGTGTCCGGTGGCGGCGCCGTCGCGGCGCCAGGAATAGAAGAGTTCCTTGTGCTCGTAGGTGCACAGGTGCATGAATTCGTGCTTGGCTATGCCCAGCGCGTCCAGCTGGTAGCGCAGCAGCTCCCTCAGGCTGAAGAAGTGCAAGCCGTCGCGGACGGTAAGGAAACGCAGGTGCTCCCGCTCCGGGTAGAAGGCCTTCAGCTTGCCCAGGAAATCCTCCCGCACCGGGTAATGGGCCGAAGAGATCATCGGCGAGACGCAGGCCGTCAGGTCCCCGGGCTCCGTGCCGAAACGCATGCGCATCACGTTCAGCACCGAGGCGTAGATGTTCATCAGCGCGCCGCGCCAGCCGCTGTGCATCACGGCCAGCGCCCGGTGCTCCTTATCGTAAAAAGCCGTCAGGGCGCAGTCGGCCGAGCGGGTGATGAGCGGCACGAACGGTTTAGCGGTCACGATCGCGTCGGTATTCTCCGCAGGTTCCCCGCCCCCCTCCTCCACTACGGCCACATTGGCGGTATGGCGCTGGCGCATGGTGGCCACGGCGGACGGGTCCGCGCCGAAAGCTTCGCAGAAAAGCGCCAGGTTCCTGGCCAGGGTTTTTTTGTCGTCGCGGGGGCCGGCGCCCAGGTTCAGGCCGCCGAAGGGCCCTACGCTGAACCCGCCCTGGCGCGTAGAGACCGCGCATTGCAGGCCCGGCTCCGCCTTGAAAGCGTCGAACCTCAAAAGTTTAAGACCATTCTTTTCTTCGGTGAACATGGGCCCTCCATAAGGCTTTTACGGGCGGCGGCAAGATTGTTATGATAAGGCTATGCCTACCCGCCTAAAACTGCGTTTTATAAAGAAAGCGGATGCCGCCGGCCTTAAACGGATTATAACACTTTACCGGGCGCAGGGCTGGTGGGACCGCTCCGACACCCCGCGCAAGCTCGCCAGGCTGATAAAGGGCAGCCAGTGCTTCCTCCTGGCCGAAAGGGACGGGCGGCTGATAGGCATGGGCAGGGCCATCAGCGACGGCGTCAGCGACGCGTATATCCAGGACGTGGCCGTCTTAAAGGAAGAGCGCGGCTCCGGCGCCGGGTCCGCGCTGATCAAAGCCCTGGTAAAACACCTTAAAGCATCCGGCATAAAGTGGATAGGCCTCATAGCGCAGGACAATTCCCACCCGTTCTATGCCCGCCTCGGCTTCAGCCCGCTGGAGCAGGCCAGGCCCATGCTTTCGAAGGGCAGCCATGTTTAACCGCCTTACCCCCGCCGACCACCCGGCCCTGGCCAAATTCTTCGAGGGCCACCGCTACCCGCTGTGCGAATATTCCCTGACCTCCATCATAGTCTGGAACCGCTGCCTGTACGAGGTTTCCTGGAAACTGGACGGCGACCTGCTGCTCTTGGCGGAGACGGAGCTCCACCCCCCTGCCTCCCGCCGGCTGCTAATGCCGCTGCCTTGCCCCTTCCGCGACCTCCCCCCGGCCGAACTGGCCGAGATCGCATGCCGCAACCGGGGCGACCGCTACTACTATATCCCGGAAACTTACGTGCAGCCGCGCCGGGCGGAGCTGGAAGCGCTTTTCACTATTGCGGAACAGCCCGGCTTCATGGATTATATTTACAGCACCCGCGCCCTGGCCGACCTGGCCGGGAGCAAGTATGCTAAAAAGCGCAACCTTATCGCGCAGTTCAACAAGCAGACCGCGGCCGTCAGGAAAGTGGAAGTGCGCCCCATAACCTCCGCGGTCGCCTGCAACTGCCTCAACCTGCTGGACCGCTGGCCCCATTCCCCGGAAGAGACAGGGGCCCAGATGGAAATGCTCGACTGCGAGCGCAAAGCCATAATCAACTCGCTTAAGAATTTCGAGGCCCTGCAGATGCAGGGCGTGCTGGCGGTCATCGACGGCGAGCCCGCGGGCTTCGCCTTCGGCTCCAGACTCAACGCGGACACCTTCGTGCTGAATTTCGAGAAAGCCCTGGACGACGTGAAAGGCCTTTACCAGTTCCTGGATAACGAACTGGCCAAACGCCTCCCGCCGCAGTACGCCCTTATTAATAAGGAAAGCGACCTGCAAAAGCCCGGGCTGATAAAAACCAAGGAATCCTATTACCCCTGCCAGAAAGTGAAGTCCTTCATGTTGACCCTTAAATAGAAGCAAGCCGCAAATAAAAGAGCCCGGCAGAACCGGGCTCTTTTGCCTGGCGGTCGGCCGCTTATTTGTACGGGTTATCCGTAACGCTCAGCAGGTAGACCGCGGCTTTAACGTTGCTGTTCACGGTCCGCGTTATGATGGCCGCGCCGGGGTAGAAACCGCTGCCTTCCAGTTCGAACGTGAAGGACAGGATCTTGCCCGCCTCGTAGGTCCAGTCGCAGCTGTCGCCGGTGGCCACGTACATGTCGCTGGATTTGCGCGCCACGTAGCCGGTCAGCTTGCCCATCTCGCCGGCCAGCTTTATGAAAGCCGCCCTGTCCTTCTGGTCCGGCACGTCGTCGTCGCTGCCGCCCCACGGGTAAAGGATCTCGCCGCCATAGGTGTGGTAGCTGATGTGCGTCCTGAGGTTCGGGCGCTCTTCCACGAACTTCTTGATGGCCTGGGTCTCGGGCTCCGAGAAGGCCCTGGGCCCGCAATAGGTATCGGCCCAGGTGGAGTGGGACGCGCCCTGCTGGCACCACCAGGAATCATAATTGCGGTTGAGGTCCACGCCCCTGGAGCCGTCGGAATTCTTGCTCATGTTCTTGCGGTACATCTGGTACTTGCCGGTCTTGATATCGAATTCCACGCCGTCGGGGTTGTTCATGGGCACGATGTAGATATCGAGCGTCGAAATATATTTCTTCACGTCCGCGTCATTGCGGTGGTCCATAAGCCAGGCGGCGAACAGCAACGGCACTTCGTTGGCGAGGTGCTCGCGGGCGTGCATGTTGCCCAGGAAGAAAGCGCCGGGCTTGGAGCTCTTGGCCGTGCCCTTGGCGTTTGAATTAATGCGCAGGCACCAGATATCGCGCCCTTCTACGGACTTTCCGATGGAGAACAGGGAGGCGATGTCGGAATTCTTGGAGGCCATCTGTTTGAGCAGGTCGGTGGTCTCGGCGTAGTTATGATAGGCGGCGTCGGCCGTCGGGAAATCCTTCTGCGAGCTGAGAGCCGCGTGCAGCGCTTCCACGGTTATCGCGCTCTCTATCACCATGGACTTCTCGGCGGACAGGGCCTTTAAAGTGTTGGCGTGCGCCAGGCCGGAAACTTTGCTGCCGTGGATCTCCACTATGTCCATGCCGGCTTCCATCAGGCGGGTGCGGGCCTGTTTGTCGGAAGCTACGGCGGTCACCCAGTAGCGGCCGTCGTCGGCGATGCCGCTCATGGAGACCTTCTCCAGCGAAGGCGCGGGCGCCTGCACTTTGACGTCGGGCGAGATCTGTTTAAGGAGCTGGTCGAATGAAGCGTCTGCGGCTTTCAGGTTGCCGCCAGAAGAGCCGAGGAAAATAAGCGAGAGGAGTATCTTTTTCATGTTGCGTTCCTTAGGTCACGCTATTGATATACGTCAACTATATATAAATTATGCTGTAAAAGTCCAATCCAATCAAGACCAAAGGGCCCAGATATATATAGGTCTTTGGACCTATACTTTATTTTATAAACGGAGGAGGCCCGCGGCGCCCAGCCCCGCGTACCAGATACCGGCGATAAGCAGGGTTAAACGGCCTATTTCGTTGGCCCGGCGGCCTATCCAGGGCGTTCCCAGCAGCATTGGCGCTATAAAAAGGGTAGTAGCGGCGAAAAAGCCGCCAAAATAGGCAAAACCCTTCAGGATATCGGCCAGGCCCAGCAGGCGCAGGAAGCCGGCGGCGAAGGGCGGGCAGATATTTATGCCGGTGATAAAGCCCAGCGCCAGGGGCAGCCGCTTGAAGAAAGGGTTGAAGTCCCGGTTGAGCAGGCACAGGGCTCGGCTGGAGACCCGGAACGCCGCGAACACTACCATCCCCAGGCCGCACGCCAGCAGGCAGGCCGGCAGCAGCCAGGCGGGCAGCGTATACTGCCCGGCTTTGCCCGCCAGCGAGGCCAGCAGGGCGAAGAGCATATAGGCGGCGAAGCGGCCGCCGGTGAACTGCAGGAAGATGAAGAAATTGAATTTCCAGGCGGTCTTTCCCTCCGCCATCAGATAAGGGGCCAGCAGCGGCAGGCAGGAGGAAAGGCAATAGAAGCCGGTGGAGAGGCCCAGCAGGAAGCCCTCTGAGAACAAGGCGGGCATGCTCAACTCTTCCGGCGCGGGCCGGTCAGATATTTACCGCCCTGTTGCAGGTCTTGCACCAGCCCGCGGATTTGGCGGCGTTGTTCTTGCGATTCAGTTTAAGCCCGGCTTTGCACCCGGGGCAGTTAACGTCCATCCCCAGCAGGTCCAGCTTGGCGTAGTCCTTCTCGAAGATCTCCTTGTTAGTATAGCGCGGCTCAAGCCATTTTCCGTCTTTCATAGCCCCGTCCCTCCCAGTATTTTTACCAGATCGTGTAAAGCCGCGGGCGCCCACAGAGAAGAGAACACCGCCCCCAGCGTCAGCGCCGAGAAAACAAAAAAGAATTTGACGGAGAACAGCCGCCCGAAAGGAGAAAGCCGCTCCGGCAGCTCATGCCCGAAAACGGTATAGGCAAAGCCGCCGCCAGGGCAGGCGTCCAGGCATTGCCCGCACATGTTGCAGTAGGCCAGTATCTCCGCCTTCCCCCCGGGCAGGCACTTTATGGCCGACATCGGGCAGGATGAAACGCAGGCCAGGCAGCCGGCGCATTTGTCCGCGGCGAGCGTCACGCGAAAGGGATTAAGCCGCCCCCAGAAGGCCTGCCAGGCGGCGAAAGGGCAGAGGTAGGAGCAGAATACGCGTTTTTTCGTGAGCAGGGGCCCGGCCACCAGCGCCGCCAGCGCGAAAGCCATAAGGCCGTACTGCAGCCTGCGCACGGCGGCGTCGCCGTCCATGAATACGCCGCTGAGCTTGAAAGGGCACAGCCACAGGCAGTACACCGGCAGCATATAGGCCAGCGAAGCCAGCAGCATGAACACCAGCAGCGCGGCCGGCAGGTCGCGGAAGGCGGAGAAGCGGGCGGTCTTGAGCAGCGGCTTGCCGGGCCGGGCACAAAGCGCGTCGTCGATCCCGCCGTAGAAACAGGCCCAGGAGCACCAGGCGCGGCCGATGGCCAGGGTGATAAAGAGCCAGGCGGCCCCCAGCGTCAGCGGCCCCCACAGCTTCCACCCCCCGCTCATGAAGGCCAGGTACTGCTGGTAGAGGTAATTTAAAAAGGACGGCGCTATGGCTATATGGCAGAAGGGCGCGGCGGTAAAGCAGGAGGCTTCGAAGGTATCGGAAAAAAGGCTGAATTTGAAATGCACCAGGAAGGCCAGCGCCGAAACGCCGAAGAAGAGGCGCCGGAAGAAAGAGACGCGGCCGGTATAGGCGATGCCGAAAGCCGTGCCCGCCGCGAACAGCGCCCAGGGCAGGGCGTAAATGCGGCCGATCTCGCGCCCGGAGACCAGGCCGGCGAACGCCATTACCGGCACAAAGACCAGCAGGGCGAAAAAACCGGAAGAAAGCGTTTTTCCCTTTTCAGCGGCAAGCGGCGTCATTTACTATAATAATATCAAATCGCACAATGATATTCTTCATCTACGGCTTCTACTCGCTGCTTTCCCAAACCCTGCTGCTGCGCGAAACGGCGCGGGTTTTCGGCGCGCATGAACTGGCGCTGGCCGGGGCGCTGGCGGCCTGGCTTTTCTGGACCGCCGCCGGCCTCTTCCTGTGCGGCAGATATTTCACGCAGAAAGGCCGCGTGGGCCGTTCCTGGTTCGCCGGCGCCAGTTTAGCGGCTACGCTGATCATCCCCGCGGCCATACTGGCGGCCAGGCTGGCCCCCGGCGCTTTTTCCCCCGGCCTTCAGCCCGGCCTTTTTCTCATGCTGACGGGCCCGGCGCTGCTCACGCTGCCCGCCGGGCTGGTCAACGGCCTGGCCATCGGCTTCGGGCTGGCGCGGCGGCCGGCCGGCTTCTACGCGGCCGAAGCCGCCGGCGCCGCGGCGGCCGGCCTATTCACCGTTCTCTATTTCCGCTATTTCCCCGGCGTGAGCATGCTGGCGGTGCTGGGCGCGGCGGCCCTGCCGCTGGCCGGGCTGCTCTGCCTGGGCAAGCCATTCTCCCGGAAAGGCGCGGCCGCTTTCGCGCTCTGCGCGGCCGGGCTGGCGGCCCTGTATCACGCCGAACCTGCGGCCTGGCGGCTGCGGCCCCCCGCGCCAGAACCCTCCCTCGTAATAGAAACGGAAGGCGCGCGGCTGTTCGCCGCGGGCACCGGCAAAAAAACCTACTACGAGGACGGGCGCCTGCTGTCCGCGCCAGAAGACCCCGCCCTTGAAGAAGCGCATCTGCCGCTGCTGGCAGTGAAGAAGCCGGAAAGGATACTGCTCACCGGCGGCGCCGCCTTCTTCCTTGTCCCGGAGATCTTAAAACACAAACCTAAGACGGTGGAAATAGCCGAACCCGACCGGTTCAAAGCCGCTTTCCTCGCCGGGGAAACAGGAGCCGGCGCCGCTAAGGTTAAAACGCTGGTCTCGGACCTGCGCGGCCTGCCGCCGGGCACGCAGCCGTACGACCTTATTTTCCAGACCACGCCTTCCCCGGACAACGCGGCGCTCAACAGGGATTTCACCGCCGAGTTCTTCGCAGCGGCCGCCCCCCTGCTCAAGCCCGGCGGGCTGCTGGTCTTCCAACTGCCTTTTGCGGCCAACTACGTCCCGCCCGGGAAAGCTTACACCGCGGCTTCCGTTCTGGCGGCGGCCGGGAAGTACTTCCCCTCGCTCACCCTTATCCCCGGCGAAAGGCTCACGGTGCTGGCGGGCGCCAAGGCGCCGGACCTGGCCCCGGCGCGTCTCGCCGCGGCCTATGAGAGGCGGCGGCTCAGGACCAGGACCGTGGTCCCCTCCGCTTTTCCTTTCCTCCTGGACCCGTACCGCATGCAATGGGCCAGGCACGAGGTTGGCAAAATAAAAGCCCCGCCCGTGAATTCCGACCTGGCGCCGCTCGCCTATTTCCAGTACTGGCGGGCCTGGCTTTCCATGGTGGTCTCTCCCGGCGCGCTGCTCGGGCTGGCGGCGCTGGCGCTGGGCGCGCTCTGCGCCGGGCTGGCGCTGGCCGGACGCCTTTCCTTTACTACGGAGAAGCGCACCGGGGAAGCTTTCTTCATGGGATTCTGGGGAATGGCGTTCGAGACGGCCCTGCTGCTGGCGTTCCAGGCCAGGACCGGCCGGCTCAACCCGGAGCTGGGCGGCCTGTTCGCCGTCTTCATGGCGGCGGCCGCGCTTGGAGCGTTAATCCCCGCCGGGAAAGGCCGGGGCCGGCTCCTGCTTTTAGAAGCGGCCGCGGCGGCGCTGGCGCTCACCTGCGCTTTCAAGGCGGCGGCGATCTTCGCTTCCGGCGGAATGGCGGTATGGGGGCTTATGGCGGCCGGCGGCGCGCTCACAGGGGCTTTCTTCGCCTCGGCCGCGGGCAGCGCCGGCGGCGAGATCTACGGTTGGGACATCCTCGGCGGCGCGGCGGGCGGCTTCATCACGGCGGCCTTCGCGGCCCCGGTGCTGGGCATAAAGGGCGCGCTCTATTGCGCCGCCCTCTCCGCCCTGGCCGCCCTGGCCGGCTGGACCAGGGCGCGGTCCACGCCGTAACGCTCTTCTACGCCTGGCTGGCTGCGGACAAAGAATACAAGCGCCGGCGGGCCATTTCCTCTATCCGGGCACGGAGCTCCGGGTGCCGGTCCAGCAGCTTCTTGAGATCATCCAGCACGATGCGGGCGGCCTCGCACTTCTCCAGCGCGACTATGGTAGCCGAGCGCGTGGTCGGCAGGATAAAGCCTATCTCGCCGAAGAGGTCGCCGGGCCCCAACTGCGCCACCTCTTTGGACAGGACAAGCCACTGCGACTTGCGCACGGAAAATTTCCCTTTGAGCGCCACATAGGCGCTGGTCCCGGCCTCCCCTTCCTTGAGGATCACGTCCCCGGGCTCAAAGGCGCAAACGGCGAGCCCTCCCATCGTCTCCTCTATGTCCGACGTAAGTACGCTGAACGCCTGTGAAAGCGCCTTCAGATCCGCGTGCACGGCTTTTCGTTCTGTCATTTTACCCCCCTGAACTGTTCGCTTAGCTATATTACAAAAAACATTTCATTTCCCGAAGGTCATTCCCTGAACGCGTCCACCGTGAAGGCGAAGAGCCCGGTCTTGGGGTCTTTCCAGCAGTCGCGGGGCAGACCGGCCTTCTGCTCGCACAGCTCGCCCAGGAAAGCTTCCTTGCCCGGCAGCTGCTCCCACACCTGCGGCAGGAACAGGCCGGACTTCCCGTCCCTGGTCACTACTACGCCGTGCTTCCAGGGTTTTATGTCGGCCGCTTTTATCGGGGCAAGGCGGGACAGCAGCGAAACCTCTATTTTGATCCCGGGCAGCTCCTCCGCCTCCAGGGCCGGGAAACGGTGGTCGCGGAAAGCCGCGTTGATCGCCCCGTAGCGGACCGCGTCCATGGCCGTCATCACGGGTTCCACCGTTCCGATGCAGCCGCGCAGCGCGCCGTTCTTCGTGAGGGTGACGAACGCCGCGGCCGGCAGGTTCAGCCACGGGTCGGCCTCCAGTCCCGCCGGCTGATCCTTTTCGTCGAACGCGCGCCCGATAACGGCGCGGGCTTCTTTGAGCATCAGTTCTTTCTGGGCGGCGCTCGCCGGGGCGGGCGGCGCGGCCGCGCCGGCGGCGAACATCCCCGCAACGTACCCCACCACGCGTGAAGCGTCGCCACCCGAAGGATCGGCGTCGTAGGAATCGGCGTATTTAAGGGTCTTGAAGTTTTTCGCGCCCAGCAGGCGGGCGGCTTCCATCGCGGTGATTATCGCCGCGGAACCGCAGGCGCAGGTTTCCAGGCCGGGCAGGCGCTTGGACATAAGGACGCGTTCCGCGGTCAGGACGAACGCGGGGTCCATGCTCTCCATGGCGAGCGCCACCGTCCGGTCCGACAGCCCCGCCACCTCGTGCGACGGGTAGTGGGAAAAGTCCGCGGAGACCACTATCAGCGCTTTTTTGCCCTTGAGGGCCGCGGCCAGGACGGAGCCCATCAGCTTCAGATCTTTAAGGTCGTCGGTGTTAAGGGTGGCGGCCACCAGCTTGAAAGGCTTTTTAAGCCTGCGCTGCAGGAAAGGGAGCTGCACTTCCACCGCGTGCTCGCCGGCATGAGCGGCGGGGTTGTCCTCGAAGAGCGGGTTGGCCTTGATCAGCGCCCGGGAAAGTTCTTCGTCTATGGGCACGCGGCCGAACGGCGTGGCGTAATAACCGGAAGCCAGCAGGGCCGCCCCCTTAACGCCCGTGCGGTGCCCCGCGGCGAGTATCACCACGGTGTCGTAGGCGTCGGCGATGACCTTGTACGCGTACCCGGCTACTTTGCCCGAGTACTCGTAGCCGGCGTGGGGCGCCACCACGGCGATAACTTTTCCCTCGGGCTTTTTAACGTCCGCGGCGGCCAGCGCGGCGTCCACGAACGCGGAAAGCTCCAGGCCCCCGGCCGGGTAGAATTTGCCGGCCACCTCGGGCTCCCGCGCCTGCGCGCCGGCCGCGGCGAGGCAGAGCGCCAAGGCTAAGAATATTTTCATAAGTTCACCAGATCCCCGGGATCCTGGTCCCGTCGTACGGACAGCGCCCGCCCGCGGGCGTAAGGCGGTCTTCCAGTATGGCGAAGCCGTAGCGCCGGATCAGCGGTTGGCCGCATTTCGGACAATACGTGTTCTCGCCCTCGTTGCCGGGCAGGTTCCCGACGTATACGTACTTAAGGCCTTTCTTCATGGCGATGGCGCGGGCGCGGGCCAGCGTTTCCGTCGGGGTGGGCGGGATATCGCTCACCAGGTAGTTCGGCGTGAACCGCGAGAAGAACAGCGGGGTACCGGGCCCCAGCTCGTCCATCACCCAGCCGGACAGCGCCTCCAGGTCGCGCGGGGAATCGTTGAGGCCCGGCGCCACCAGGTTGACCACCTCGAAGAGCGCCCCGCTCTTTTTCAACTGCACCAGGGTATTCTTAACGGGCTCCAGGCTGCCGCCGGTATAGGAGCGGTAGAATTTCTCGTCGTAGCCCTTCAGGTCTATCTTGACCACGTCCATCAGGGGGAGCAGCAGGGCCAGCGGCACCGGGTTGATATAGCCGGCGCTGACCATCACGTTCTTGAGCCCGGCCTTGCGGGCCAGTACGGCCGTGTCGTACATGTATTCGTAGAAGACCGTGGGCTCCGAATAGGTGTAAGCTATGGACTTCGAGCGCGTGGCCAGCGCGTACTTCACGATATCCTCCGGCGAAAGGCCGGTCACCTCCCCCTGTTTCAGCTCGCCGTAAACGCGCCCGTCCGGGGCTCTCTTTATTTCGAGGGCCTGCGGGACCAGCGTGGAGGCGGGCGCCTGTTCCGGGTAGATCTGGGAGATCTCCCAGTTCTGGCAGCCGCGGCAGGCCAGGTTGCAGCCCGGCGCGGCCACGGAGTAGATGAGGCTGCCGGGATACATATGGTAGACCGGCTTCTTTTCGATGGGGTCGAGGTGCACGGCCGCGGGCCTGCCGTAGGCGAGCGTCTTCATTTTCCCGCCGTAGTTGGCGCGCACGCGGCAGCGGCCGCGGGCGCCCTCCGGCAGGAAACAGTTGTAGGGACAGAGCCGGCACTGCACGCCGTTGCAGACGGGCTGGGCGAACAGCGCCGGGCGTATCCCGTCGTTGGCGGGAGGATACAGCCCGGCGAAGGTGCCCGGCGGCGGGTAGAGGGCGACAAGCGCGCAAGCGGCCAGCGCGCAGGCGGTTACCGCCGCGAGCAGGCCCGCCGTAGCCGCCGTGCGCGCTTTGCCGTTCACCGTTTACTTCCCGCTGCCGCCGTTGAACTTGTTCTTCTTGTAGAAGGCCGTGATATGCGCCAGGATCTGCTCCGCCGTTTCCGCGTAGCGGAAAAGCTTCAGGTCCTCTTTCGCGATATAGCCCCACTTGGCCATGTTCGAGAAATTCATCACGTCGGTCCAGTACTGCTTGCCCACCAGGATTATCGGCAGTCTGCGCTTCTTGCCGGTCTGCACCAGGGTGAGGACCTCGAAGAGCTCGTCCATCGTGCCGAAACCGCCGGGACACACTACCAGCGCGCGCGCGCGCATTACGAAGTGCATCTTGCGGATGGCGAAGTAATGGAAGCGGAAGCAGAATTCCGGCGAGACGTACGGGTTCGGCCCCTGTTCCATGTCCAGCGTGATATTGAGCCCCACGCTCTTGGCCTTGGCGTCGTGGGCGCCGCGGTTGGAGGCCTCCATTATGCCGGGGCCGCCGCCGGTCACCACCACCAGGCGCTGCCCGGGGACGCAGTCTTTAAGGGAAACCAGTTTGCCGAACTCGCGGGCGACTTCGTAGTACTTGGCGGAATTAGCCAGGCGCTTGGCCGCGGCCAGGTGGCTCTTGAGCTCCGCGTTGCCGCGGTCTTTCTTAAGCTGCGTCTCAAGCTCGGCCACGCGCGCGGCGGACTGCTCGAGGCTGCGGGTGCGGGCGCTGCCGAACACGACCACGGTGGCCTTCACGTTGTGCTCGGCCAGGATCATCTCCGGCTTGAGAAGTTCGAGCTGCAGGCGCACCGGGCGCAGCTCGGGGCGGCTCATGAACTCGGCGTCGGTATACGCCCTGCGGTAAGACTTCGCCCTGCGCAGCGCCATCACTTCCTTGCTTATCTTGGGTTGTTTTTTCACTTTGTGCTCCTGTTTGTAAGGCATTTCTTCTCAAGCCACGCGGCGGCAGAGCCCGCGATCTTCTCCGAAGTAAGGCCAAGTTCGTCGTAAAGTTCTTCCGGCCGGCCGTGCTCCACCCAGGCGTCGGGGATCCCGAGCCGCAGCAGCCTGGCCTCGATGCCGGCGGCGTTGAGATATTCCAGCACCGCGGACCCGAACCCGCCGGCCAGCGCGTTGTCCTCAACGGTCACCAGCGGGGCGGCGCAGGCCAGGGCACCGATCAGTTCGGTATCCAGCGGCTTTATAAAGCGGATATCAGCCACGCCGGCGTCTATGCCGCGGGCTTTGAGCAGGGCGGCGGCCCGGAGCGCCGGGTGCACCCGGTTGCCGGCGGCGAGGAAATTAAGGTCCCGCCCGGGCAGGAGCACGCGGCCTTTGCCCAGCGGCAGCGCCGCCGGGACGGGGTCCAGGGCTACGCCGAAAGCCCTGCCGCGCGGGTAGCGCAGCAGCGCGGGCCGGCCGCAGGCCAGCGCGGTAGCCAGCATATGCCGCAGCTCGTTCTCGTCGGCGGGCGCCATCACCACGACGTCCGGCAGCATGCGGAAAAGAGAAATATCGAATACGCCGTGGTGGGTGGGCCCGTCCTCCCCCACTATGCCGGCGCGGTCCATGGCTATCACTACGGGCAGCTTCTGCAGCGCCACGTCGTGCATGACCTGGTCGAAGGAACGCTGCATGAAAGAGGAATAGACCGCCACCACCGGCTTCATGCCTTCGGCGGCCAGCCCGGCGGCGAACGTTACCGCGTGTTCCTCGGCTATACCCACGTCATAGTAGCGGGCCGGGAACGCGTCGCGGAAAAGGTCGAGGCCGGTGCCTTCGGGCATGGCGGCCGTTATCGCGCAGATCTTAGGGTCTTTGCGGGCCAGCTCCACCAGCGTGCGGCCGAAAACGGAAGTGAAGGACGGCGCCTGTCCCGGCGCCGCGGAGATCCTGGCCTCGCCGGTCTCCACGTCGAACTTGGGCGTGCCGTGGAATTCCGTGGGCGCGTCCTCCGCCGGCTCGTAGCCCCGGCCCTTCTTGGTGACCACGTGCAGCATCACGGGCCCCCGCACCGTTTTTACATAGCCCAGCACGTCCACCAGCTCGGGGATGTTGTGGCCGTCCACCGGGCCGAAATAGGCGAACCCCATTTCTTCGAAGACCATGCCGGGAAAAAAGAACACGCGGGCGCGCTTGATGACCCGGCGGATCACCCGGCCCCAGATCGGGAAACGGCCCAGGAAGATCTCCGTGCGGCGCACCGTCCGCTGCACCGGCCCCATCGTGAGCATCTTGGTAAGGATGCTGCCAAGGCGGCCCACCCGCTGCGAGATGAACATCTGGTTGTCGTTGAGGATCACGAGGAGGTTGGTATGCAGCTGGCCGATGTTCTGCATGGCCTCCCAGGACATGCCGCCGGTCATCGCGCCGTCCGCCGTCACGCAGATCACGCTGTGGTCCCCCCCGGCCAGGTCGCGGGCCGCGGCCATCCCGGCCGCGGCGGAAAGGGCCGTGGACGCGTGCCCGGCGCCGAAGGCGTCGTAGTCGGATTCGTAGCGCTTGAGAAAGCCGGACAGGCCGGCGCGCGTGCGGATGGTATGGAATTTTTCGGCGCGGCCGGTGAGGATCTTGTGCGCGTAGGCCTGGTGCCCGGTATCGAAAACTATCCTGTCGCGGGGCGTATCAAAGACGTAATGCAGGGACAGGATAAGGTCGGCGGCCCCGAGGCTGGAGGCGAGGTGCCCGCCGGTGCGGCTCACGCCGTCTATTATCAGGCGGCGCACTTCGGCGGCCAGCTCCGGCAGGGCGGAGACCGGCAGTTTCTTTATATCCTTCGGGCTTTTGATCTCGGACAGCATGATCTTAGTTTTCCCGTCTCAGCACGAACCCCGCCATCTCCGCCAGCAGGGCCTTCGCCCCGGCGCGGCCTTTAACGCCGGCCAGGTTCCGCAGGGCCGACCGCCGCAGCGCTTCGGCGCGCCGGCGGGCTTCTTCCACGCCGAGCAGGGCGGCGTAGGTCAGCTTGCGGTTGCGCGCGTCGCTCGCGTTCTTGCCCAGCTTCTTCCGGTCGCCCGCCACGTCCAGGATATCGTCCGCCGCCTGGAAGCAGAGGCCCAGGTCGCGGCCGAAGGCCGAAAGCGCCCGCAGCTCCTTTTCCGGGGCGCCGGCCAGGGCCGCCCCCATTTCCACGGCCGCGGAGATAAGATCGGCCGTCTTGTGCCGGTGTATGTAGGCCAGCAGGCTGAGCCCCGCCTTGCGCCCGGCCGGGGCCCGGTCCAGGAAGCCTTCGGCCTCCAGGTCGGCGGCCTGCCCGGAAACCATGCCGCCGGACCCGGCGCGCCGGGCCAGGATGGCGGCCGCGCGCAGCAGCCGGGCCGGCTTTACCCGCGGCGGGTACTTCGAAGACAGGAGCACGGTAAAAGCGTCGGTGAGCAGCGCGTCCCCCGCCAGCAGGGCCGCGGCTTCGCCGTAAACCTTGTGGCTGGCCGGCCGCCCGCGCCGGAGCGAGGCGTCGTCCATCACCGGCAGGTCGTCGTGGATCAGGGAATAGGTGTGCACCATCTCGATAGCGCAGGCCGCCGGGAGGATCTCCCCGGGGCGGCCGCCGAACACTTCGTAGGAGGCGCACATGAGAGCGGGACGCAGGCGCTTGCCGCCGGCGGAAAGGGAATATTTCATGGCCTGCGCCAGGCGGGGCCTGGCCCGCAGCCCGGTTACTAACCCGGGGAGGGCTTTGCGCACCGCGGAAGCCCTGGCCGCTATGTAGACATCGATAAGCATTAGTTATGAATTATACAAAAACGCGGAGATATACCGGCTACCAGATAAGCTGCACCCCGAAGCGGTGCGTGACGCCCAGGTCGCCGTAGTCGAGGTAGGCGTAGTCGCCGCGCACGCCGTGGATAAGGCTGTCCTTGTCGGCGAGGCGGTCGAAATTCATGCCGAAGCCGCCGCTCAGGCGCTTGCCCTCGTCCTTCTGGGTATTGTAGCCGAAGCGGAACTGGAACATCTTCATCACGTCCACCTCTACCCCGGTGACGTTGAAGGCGTCGCGGTCCCGGTACTTGACCATGTCCGAGGCGAGGGTGAAGACCATCAGGTCGCCGACCGTGTGGAAGTCCTTGGCGAGGCCGGCGCGCACCGAGGACGGCAGCGCATACGACTCATTGACCATTTTCTGCCTGGCGCCGAGATTCAGGGCGGACAGGCCGAGATGAACGTGGCGCGGCAGCAGCACTACCAGTCCGGCGTCGAAAGCGTACCCGGAAGCCTTCTCCACGTCCAGCTCTTCGGTTATCTGCTTTACGCTGGCCCCGAGGGAGAGGCGGTAGGACCGGGGACGGTAGTCGGTGACCGGCTCCACCTTGGTCCAGTTCGGGGTGATCAGCATCGGGTCGAGCCGGCCTTTGTCCTGCCTGAAATGCGGCCAGGACTGGGAAAAGGAGAGCTGGTAGACTTTGTGCGAAGTGCCGGTGTTGCCGATGGGCATGTCGTTGGCGTCAAAAGCCTCGATATCGCCGCTGGAAAGGGACGAATAGGCCGCGCCGATCGTGCCGAACGGGGCGCGGTAGGTGACGGCCACGTAATCCTGGGTTATGCCGGAGAGATACTGGTTATGGGAGCCGGAGACCGAGGAGTAGCTGAGCAGGCCGAGCCCCGCCGGATTATACAGGATGGAATCCGGCCCCACCATCGCGGTGTACGCTTCGGACATGCCCGCCGGCAGGGACGCCACCGGGATCTTAAGGAAATTGGAGGCGGTCGTGCCGGCGCCGCCGGCCGACAGACGGCAAGCCGGGGCCGCGGCGACAAGCGCCGCCGCGAAGAAGAAGGTTAACGCGCGGTTCCTCATAAGCTGGCATCGCCTGCGCGCCCCCCCTCGACCGGGGCAGCGGCGCGCAAGAACACGGGCGCAAACTCCGCCCGCCGATAAAATAGTATACATTACACGCGCTTTATTTCAATGGCTAAAATGTTACGGGAAAGAAAAAGGGCGCCCCCGCGGGGGCGCCCTTTTTTCAGCGTACGGGAGGGATTATTTCAGCCACTTCGTGAAATCGTCCCACTTGGAGTCCGCGGCCCACAGGAGGCCGTCGTAAGCCGAGGTGTACGAAGTCGGCATATAGGCGGCCAGCCCGAAGGAGTTGGCGTACTTGGAGCCGGTAGCCCTGTTATGGGTTATCAGCGAGTTCTTCATGTAGCTCATCAGCGCTTTGGCCTTGGCGACGACGTCCGCGTTGGCGGAAGTCTCGCTCACAAGCTTGGCGAAGTGGTACATGTCCTTGTTGCTGGAGTAGTAGAACGCCTGGGTCTTGGCCTTGGCGGCCTTGGCCACTGCCAGGTCGTTGGCGGCGATCAGCGCGTCCGTGAACGCGTCGACCACGGCGGGGAAGCCTTCCATCGCGGCCATATTGATGGCGGACTGGGTGGCGCCCTGGTTGATGGACTGGTAATGATCGGTATAGGCGTCCACCATGACCTTGGCAAGCTCGGCGGAACCCATGGAGGGTTTCTTCGCCAGCGGGCCGAGGAAGGTGTCGTAAGTGTAGCCGTCGCCGGGCTCGGTCTCTTCCGAGGCCACGATCTGTTCGGTCAGGCCTTTCACTTCGTAAGCCACTTCGATCATCTGCATCAGGCAGGCGTCCATCGACAGGATGTCCACGCCGCCGATGGCGTTGAGCGCCAGGCGCATTTCGGGAGTGGTCATGTGGTGGCCGGTCTCGTCGTCATAAGAGATGCCGCGGTTCTCGAACCTGGAAAGGTCCTTGTTCCAGCCGGCGCCGTGGTTCCAGATGACGAGCACGTACTTCTGCGCCGGGTAATTAGCCTTGGCCCAGTTGACGAACTCCACCATATACTTCCAGCTGCCCATGTCGGACTTGGGGATCTCCATGACAATAGGCGAGGTTATCGCGTTGATGTTGGAATCCTTCTGCACGAGGTAGCGGCGCGATCCTTTCCAGTCGCCTTCGTTGGTGGCATAGCCGTTGATGCGGCCCAGTTCCGCGACGATATTGATGTTATCGTCGGAACCCACCATTTCCATCTCGTTGACGTCCTTGAGGCCGAACGATTCGAGATTGTTCTTGGCGTTGACAAAAACCATTACGGTCCATTTCTTGGCCGCTTTCGGGTTACCGGGAAGCGGGATTATGTTCGCATTATTCTGGGAGCTCAGCTGGGTGACAATGCCGGAAACGCTGCCTTTCTGGTCGAAAGAAACTTTGCCCTCGAGGGCGAAAGCTCCGGCGGACAGGGACAGGCAGATCACTGCGGCTAACAACTGTTTCATTCAATCCTCCTGCTGCGGTTTGATTTCACTCAAATGTTAGTTAAAAAGGACCTAGACTGTCAACAGGTCCAAAGACCCACGCGGGAAAGCGCCGCGCCGGCCCGCGGCGGACGGGATATTGCGGATATCTTTGGATTAATAATATAATCTATTTTATTACCGACATATGTTTGGGGAGCTAAAAAAATGAAAAAGTCCATACTACTCCTGTTGACCGCCCTTGCGCTCCAATGCGCCCCCGGCAAGCCGCTGTACGCCCAGGCCGCCGCCAGCTCGCCGCTGGAAGCCAAGCTGGCCCTCGAGAACTCCCTCGAGAAGCGCCTGCGCCTGGTCCTTTCCGAGGCGCTGGGCACCGAGGACATCATCATAATAATTTCCGCCGAAATGCAGGAGCAGGACAAGAAAGCGGCGTTCGAGATAATGCCCGGGATACCTGAGAAAGGCAAGGTCGGGGAAATGTCCCTCTCCAGCTCCCTTACCATGGTAAAGAAACTTTCCGCCAACCTCATCCTCGATAAATCCGTATCGGAGGAGGACACCAAGCTGGCGGTGAAGCTGGCCGCCGGCCTGCTGGGCCTGCCCCCGGAAAGGCAGGACCTGATCAGCGTCGAGAAGATGAATTTCCGCAAAGCGCGCCCCCTCTCCGTAGCCGACCTGCTGGCCCCCCCGAACATCTGGAACGCCGCCTGGATCCTGCTGGTGGCGGCGCTGATCCTGGCCGTCGTCTTCGTTTTCCTGGCCCCCCTCACCAGGACCGCCGGGGCTTTCGTGGAGGCGTTCAACGCCAAGAACGCGGCCCCCGCCGACGACACTGCCCGCCAGGAAAGGGCGGCCGAAGCGCAGGATAAAACGGCCCGGGAACAGGCCAAGGCCGACGCGGCCGCGGTCCAGCAGACCGCCGCCTCCGACGGCCGCAAGCCCCCTTTCTGGTTCCTGTCCGCGGCCAACCCGGCGAACCTCGCGTTCATCATGCAGTCCCACGCGGTAGAGGACATCACGATCCTGCTCAGCTACGCCCCCGGCGACCTGGCTTCCAAGCTGGCCGAAGCGCTTTACCCGCGCAGCGTGGAAGCCCTGGCCGCCCTCCCCACGATAAAGCTGGTGCCGGAAGCCCGCGTACGCCAGCTGGAAGCGGAGCTGCAGACCGCTTTGGATTACGTCGTGGGCGGAGAGGACAAGGCCCTTAACATATTGAACAATCTCGACGAATCCCTGCAGGAGAAGGCCCTTACCGCCTTCACCAGCATCGACCCGGCCATGTCCAAGAAGCTCGGCGCCTCCGTGGTGAAGCTCTCCGACGTGCAGAACCTGGAGCCGGCGCACGCGCAGGCCCTGGCCCGCCGCATCCCGATACGGGTGCTGGCCTCCGCCCTGAAGACCACCACCTACGTGGAGGTCTTCGTAGGCAAGCTCGCCAGCGGTATGCAGGAGCGGATCCGGCAGGAACTGGACCTCACCCGCGTAATGCCCGCCTCCGCCTACAAGGCGGACCGGGCCCAGGTAGTCGCGGCCCTGCGCCAGATGATGGCCGAAGGCTTCATCACCAAGTCCGGGACTTCCGCCGCCGCGCCGGCCGCGCTGGGCAATAAGAAGCCCCTCCCCGCCTATTTCCAGACCCCCGGCGGCGCGCCGGCCCCGCACGGCGCCCATCCCGCGATACCGGGTGCCGCGCCCAGGCCCGGCGGCCCGGCGCCGCTTCCCGGCCTGCCCCCGGGCGTCAAGCCCCCCGTGCCGGCGGCCCCGCTGACCCCGGCCCCGGCCGCGCCCAAGGCGGGAGCATCGGCGC
The DNA here is from genome assembly GCA_001799995.1 of Elusimicrobia bacterium GWF2_62_30. GTDB lineage: Bacteria > Elusimicrobiota > Elusimicrobia > Elusimicrobiales > UBA9959 > UBA9959. The sequence continues at coordinate 64,095 of MGUK01000094.1, read as the reverse complement.
CTCCGCCCCCCGGCCCGGCGCCGGCCCCGAAACACTGACAATTCTCACCAGGAGAGGTAAACAAACATGGATTTAATGACAGTAATGGGCGGCGCGATAGGACTCGGGGTTATTTTCTTCGTCCTGTCGTCCGGCGGCATGCTCAGGTTCCTGCTCAACTGGGAAGCTATAATCTTGATCTTCGGCGGCACGCTGGGCTCGGTGATGATCGCCTACCCGTGGGACTCGCTTAAATGGGTCTATTCCTCGGTAAAGATGGTGGTCTTCCCCCCTAAACGCCCGCCCATCGCCGGGCTGATCCGCTCCCTGGTAAGCCTGGCCGAAGTGGCCAAGAAGAACGGCATCGAGTCCATCTCCGGCGAGATCTCCAAGCTCCCGCACCCGTTCATGGCGGACGCCTGCCAGATGATAGTCGACGGCGTGGACATGCACATCCTCCGCGAGCGCATGGAACACGACATCAACACCACCCGCCTGCGCCACCAGCAGCAGACCAACATCTTCACCTCCGCCGGCACCTTCGCCCCCATCTTCGGGCTGCTGGGCACGCTCATCGGCGTCGTGCAGGTGCTCCGGAACATCTCCAACCCGGCCATGATGGGCTCCTCCATGGCCATCGCCATGACCGCGTCGTTCTACGGCATCTTCTCGGCCAACTTCCTTTTCCTGCCCATAGCCAGCAAGCTCAACTACCACTCCGACGAGGATATCCTGAGCCGGGAAGTGATAGCCAAGGGCGTGCTCGCCATCTACGAGGGCGACGTGCCCTGGCTGGTGGCCAAGAAACTGGAAGGCTACCTCTCGCTGGCGCTCAGGCGCAAGGCTAAAGCCGCGGCCAGATGAAATTTTTCATTAGCCGCTACAGCAGCAAGATGGAGGATAACCCCCTCTACCTGGTCGTTTTGTCCGACATCATGACCAACCTGATGCTGTTCTTCCTGATACTTTACGTCTTCAGCCTGCAGGACCAGGCGGTGGTGAAGGCGGCTTTCGAAAGCGGTTTCGACAAGGAGCACGTGCAGAAGGAGAAAGAGAAGAAGGCCCTGGACGTCATGCAGAAGTACGAAGAAGAGGACGTGGCCAGGAAGCTGAAAGAGGAAATGGCGAAGAACGGCATGCAGGACATGGCGGAAGTGCAGATGACCGAGAAACAAATAAAGATCAACATCGCCGCCCCCGTGCTATTCGCGTCGGGCAAGGCCGCCCTCAGCGCCGGCTCCGCCGAGATCCTGGGCCCCGTGGCCCATGTGCTTTCGCGCCTGCCCAACGATATTATCGTCGAAGGACACACGGACAACGTCCCGATACGTTCCGGAGATTACAGCACCAACTGGGAGCTGTCGGCCGCGCGCGCCGACGCGGTGGTGGAACTGCTGGCCGTAAAGCACGCCATCCCGCAGGAGCGGATGATAGCGGCCGCTTACGGCGAATACCGCCCGGTGGCGCCCAACGACACCGCCCAGGGCCGCGCCCGCAACCGCCGCATCGAAGTTATAATTTCACGCAAATGACAAGCGCTCACGGAGACAAAACCTCGCAGCTCTGGATGGTGCCCTACGCGGACCTCATGACCTGCCTCGTCATCCTTTTCCTGGCCCTGTACGGGTTCTCCTTCAATATGAAGAAATCCGATTACGAGACCGCCATGGCCCTGCTGCAGAAGGAAATGGGCGTGAAAGGCGCCGAGAACAAGATCAAAGAAATGGAAGCCACCAAGCAGGTGGAGGACGACCTGAAGAAACAGATCGCCGAGGGCTCCCTGGGCGTCGAGGTCACCACCTCCAGGATCAAGATCACCTTCGCCGCCCCCATCCTTTTCGATTCCGGCTCCGCCAGGCTCAAGGGCTCCGCCATGGACGTGCTGGCGCCGGTCACCCAGAGCATCCTGAAGATGAACAACAACATCATCGTGGAAGGCCACACCGACGCCTCGCGGATGCTCGGCAAGAAGTTCGCCTCCAACCGGGAGCTTTCCCTGATGCGCGCTTTCTCGGTGATAGACTATCTCCTGAAGCACGGCGTGCCGCCGGAAAAGATAACGGCCTTCGGCTACGGCGAGTTCCGGCCGGCCGCCCCCAACGATACCGAGCTCAACCGCGCCAGGAACCGGCGCATAGAGGTCATAATAATGCGCCAGGAAGACAAAAAGGTATAATAAGACCATGCGCAGACACCTGATCACCCTTTGCCTGCTGCTCCTTGCGGGCGGCGCCGCGGCGCAGACCGCCGCGCCCCAGTCCGCGGACCTGCGGGAATATTACGACAAGGCTTTCGCTTTTTACATGTCCGCGGACTATCCCAAGGCCATCGAATACTGGAACATGATCCTGCGCGCGGACCCCAAGCAGATCACGGCCAAGAACATGATAGAGGAAGCGCGCCAGAAGATGGCGGGCTCGTCGGTAAATCTCCGCGGCGAGTTCTACGGCCTGGTGGAGCGGGGCCGCTACGCCGACGCGCTGGTCAAGCTCGAGAGCATGCTGGCCGCCGACCCGACCAACCCGGCCTACCAGAAACTGCAGACCAGGCTGCGCCGCATTTCGGCGGTGGTCTCCAGGAGAGGCGCCGCCTCCAAAGGCTGGACCGCGGCGGCCGAAGGGCTTTCCGCCTGGATCAGCGAGAAAGAGGACCTCCCTTTCGCCTACGACGCGCTGCGTTATGCCACAGAACTGGCTCCGGCCGAAAAAGCCTTTCCCAGGCTGGTCGCCCTGCTCGAGGAAGAAGCCCCGCAGTTAAAGCTCAACGACACCAAGCCCGCCAATTCCGGCATCCTTGAACACAAGAAGAACATGTCGCTGCACCAGATCTACGATTCAAAGTTCTATATGGCGGCCAAAGTGCTGGAAGACGTGCTCCGCCTCGAGCCCAAGGACGTAGTGGCGCTCAAGCGCATCGGTTCCGTATACCTGCAGATGAAGGATTACCGCAAGGCCCGCAAGGCCTGGCAGCAGGCGGCCGCCCTGGCCCCCGAAGACGAACAGCTTAAAGAATACCTTGCCGCCCTGGGCAAGGCCGCCCCGGCCGAAAAGACCAAAGAAGCGGCCCCCGCCAAGAAACGCGGCCGCAGATAACCGCCGGGCTCAGCCGGCGGTCGCTCAGAAAGAATAATTATACCTGGTAAGGCAGTTGTAATCCGTCGAATCCCCGGCGGAGTCGAGGTTATTGGTCCTCGAGATCATCCCCACGCCGAAGGTGAACCGCGACGACTGGCTCTTAAGCCAGACCGTCTCCAGGTTCATGGACAGGGAGCTGGTATCCTGGGGGGTCGCCAGGGAATCGTTCTTGCCGGTGGAGAGCGTGGTCCAGAACTGGTACGCCATCGCCTTGCGCGGGATCGAATAGGAGAAGTTGCCGGTTATGGTGTTGTTCTTGCCGGTGGTGGAATCCGCCTTGTTCTTCGTGGTGGAATTCACCATACCCGCCGAGGCCATCAGCCGCGGGCTGAGCCTGAAGGAGCCGTTAAAGGAGATAAGCGCCGTGTCCAGGTCGCTGGAGAGGCCGGTGTTGTCCTTGAAGCCGGTAAGCTGGTAGCCCAGGTTCACCGTGTGCGCGGCCCACGGCTGCGTCACCGAAAAGCCCATCGTGGTGGTCTTGTTGTCCTGCACCGTGGCGGGCTCGCCCTTGGTGGCGTTGGTGATGTAAGAGGCCGACACGGTGGTCTTCCCCTTGATGCGCACCGTATTGGTCACGCTGGTCTGGGCCTGCTTCGTCGTGGTCTTGGCGGCGTCGGCGTCCAGGTTGTCCGTATACCCGGTATAGCCCAGCGTGAAAGTTTCCCAGTCCGCCGGGAAAAAGCCCACTTCCCCGTCCGTCGTCAGCCGGTCGGCTATCACCCCGGGGCTGGCCAGCGAATAGAAATCGGACGCTATCCGGGAAACCGCGGCGCGCCCGGTGAACAGCCCCCCCTTGTATTTCAGCTCCTGCTTCCAGGCCGCCCCCTTTATCACGCCGGTGGAGGAGTTGATGTCGTCGTCGTAGGCGCTCAACTGGTAATCGCTGTTAAAAGTGAAGAAGCGCTTGAACTTCCATTCGGCGTTGAGGCCGTAGACCACGTTCTTTTTCGGCGTAAGCGTGCTGGTCGGCGTGGAAAGGTTTATCGAATACTGGTCGTCGCGGCTCATCACCGCGTCGGCCGTTACCCTTAACGCCGGGGTAAACTGCCAGTTGGCCTTGAAACCGCCGGTGAACCGCGCGAAACGCCCGGAGGTGTACGTCCCCGGCTCCAGCGGGGCCACTATGCGGCCTATCAGCGCCGTAAGGCTGAGCCGGCCCGAGGTCCGGTCGTAAGAGACGCCGCGCATGCCCTGCGAGTCCATGGACAGCGGCGTCAGCGACGGGGAGATATCCCCGATGCTCAGCGTCCCCCACGGGGCGTAATAGTTCAGCAGCACTATGGACGGGGTGATGGGCTTGTGGTAGGAATGCACGATATAGGTGTTGAAAAGGAAGGAGGACTGCTTCACCTTGCCGACGATATTGGCCGAGGTCACGCCCTGGTGGTTATCCCAGCCGCCCGGGCTCGAGTTCTTGTAGCTGAAAGTTATGTCGCCGCCCATCTTGAAATCCTGCGGCGGGGGCGGCCGCAGCTCCTTCTCGATCACCTGGAAACCTTTGTAGTCGGTCTCAAGGATGCGCTTGCCGTCCTTGATGAGGAACACCCGGTACAGGAGCCGGCGCCCCTGCATGTTGTCCGGCACCGTGAAAGGGATCTGCACGCCGTGCGCCGTGCCGGCGGGCACGTCCTCCGCCGGGGTTGTCGTCTCCGTCTGCGCGAGGAATTTCCGTTCCTCCCCTTCCAGCGTGTAGATCTCGGCCGACCAGTAATAAGTGCCCTTCGCCCACTGGGAGGAGCCCGTATTGACCACCAGCGTCTGCAGCTTCACCTCTTCGCCCGCCATCACGGGATCCGGGGCCGCCACGGAGAACTGCAGCCCGGCGGAATCTTCGGCCGCGGCCGGCAGGACGAAGCCCGTGCAAAAGAGGAAGGCGCAAAGAAGTAGTCGTGCTCGCATATTCAAGATGAGTTCCAATTATATGTATTTTTGGCTTGCCGCCTCTACCAGTCCTACCTTATCACCGCGAATTTCTTCACCACGCTCTTGACCGCGCTGCCGGACCTGACGCGCAGGATATAGAGATACACGCCCGAAGCCACGCTGTCGCGGGAAATATTCCAGGTCAGCTTGCGGCCGGGCGCGTCGGGCGTAATGTCCCGCAGCGTCTTTATCAGCCTGCCGGTTATGTCGAACACCTCCACCTGCGCCTCGGCGTTAGCCGGGAGGGTCTCGAAGTGGAAATGCACCACCGCCCCGGCCGGGTTCGGATAGGCGTACACCTTGTCCTTGTTGAGCAGTTCCCACTCGGGGGTAAAGATCAGCCGCTCGCCGGGGCGCAGCGTCACCGTCCGCATCAGGCTGTAATCGGAGCCGTTGTAGACCCGGATAGAATAGGTGCCCGGCAGCAGGTTGGGCACTTCGAAAGAGCCGGCGGCGTCCGTATAGGCCACGCCTATGCACCGGCCCCTGCGGTAGATCTCGGCGAAAGGCCGGGAAGCAGCTTCCGGGCGCACGGCCCGGGTGCTGTAACTGCGCCCGGCCCCGAACGACAGGCCGCGGGGCAGGTAGCCCGCCGGGATCACGCCGGAAATGGCGGCCAGCTGGTAGGTTACGCTCAGCCTGAAATCCACTCCCCCGGCGCCGTTGGGGACCTCGTCCTTGGAAACGGAACTCTCAATGTCCTGCGCGGCCCAGACCGCCCTTACCGTCAGCACCGGGGACTCCAGCGCGGACAGGGAATAGGCGCCGAACACGTCGGTAAAGTCGCTCCCCTCCACCGCGCCCGTGAGCCCCAGCGCCTCCACCAGCACGCCCGTGACGGGCTGGGTGGAAGCGTCGTACACGCTGCCGGTCAGCGCGCCGGAATTGAGCAGGCTGGCCTCGCCGACGCCTTCCGGCGAGGCCGCGGACCAGTTCGGCACGTCGTCGGCCGTCCAGAGCCTGAAATAATAGGAGGCCCCGGGCACGAGGCCGTCCACTATATAGTGCTGAGTGGTCCCGGCGGTGACGACGGTGGTGGTAATGGTCACCTGGGCGGAAGCGGTGGACAGGTCCGCCCCGCTGTACGTCGAGTAGGCTATCTTGAACGTGCCGGCTACCAGGTAGCCGGACGTATAACCGTTATCGCCCGAAGCCAGCCAGGTGAGCCGCACCGTGCCCACCCGGCCGCCGTCCGAAGCCGTCAGCGCCAGGGTCTGCGGCGGGACGGTTATGTCGGCATAGGTGAACGTCGCGCCGTAAACGAAGAAGTTCCCGGTATTGGCCGGGGCGGTCCTGTCCGCGGCGCGGGCCGTGGCGTAATACTGGCCGCCGTGCGCGAGGGTGTCGCGCAGGTAAGGCGGGAAGCTCCAGCCCCACGTGCCGGAATTGCCGGCGGTCACCGCGGTGGTGGAGGCGGCCCACGAGCTGCCGTTCCACCAGGCCGCATCCGAGAGCCGCTTCAGGGCTATCTCCACGGAACCTATGCCGGAAACGTCGTCCGCCGTGCCGGAGATGGAAGAGCCGGAGAAGGTTTCCCCGTCGAGAGGAGAGGTGATCTGCGCCACGGGCGCGTCCGTGTCGAAGCGGAAAGTATAGGTGGCGAAGGCCTGCGAATAATCGCCGGCCGTATCCGAAGAACGGGCCGCCAGCTGGTACTGCCGGCCGCTCACCAGCCCTATCCCGGCGAAAGCATACGTGAACGTGCTGGCGGCGTCCTGCGCGTCGAACCAGACGCGCGTTCCCGCCAGGAAGCCGGTCCCGTCGTAGTAATTACCGCCGGTCAGGTCCCTGATCGACACCTCGGTGCCCAGCACGTCATTATTGTTGGTGGGCTGGCTGTTGCCCGAAACATAGGTGAACGTCGAGAGATACGCCGGGGTGTAACCCGGCGTGCTGATGGACACCACCGGCCCGGCCACGTTCTTGGCTATCGCGAAGGCGGCGACGCGCGTATAGGTGGAGCCCGCCACGTCGCAGGCGCGCAGGCTGAAATAATTGGAAACGCCGTTGGCGAGCTGGTCGAAGTTATAGACAATGACCGGGTCGTAGAAGGTCGCGTTCGCCGTCATGGTCTGCGTCGAGATCTCGGTCCAGCCTATCACGTCGGCGGCGGCCAGGTTGCTCTTGTCGCTGACGCTGTACTGCAGGCGGAACAGGCCCGAAGGGCCGTCCGTGAAGTGCAGCCCGTCGATATCGCCCGGGTAGGTTATGTACCAGGCCGCCGGCGTGCTGTAAGACACTTCGAGCTGCGGCGGCGTGGTATCCTTAAGCACCGAGAAGGCGTCGATGGAAATGGCGCCGCGGCCGGCGTTGTCCGTTACCCTGACGGAAATATAATTGGAGGCCCCCTCCTTCAGGCTGTCCCAGACGCCCCAGGGCAGGGCCCAGTCCTGTTCGTAATGGGCCTGGTTTATGCCGCCGGCCACCTGCGTCCAGGCGTGTACTATCCCGGTAAGCCCCCCGGTATCGGTAGCAGCCATCACCTCGAAATAGGAGACGCCGGAATCGTTGGCCTGCGCGTCGTCGAACCGGTACTTGTACACCGGCACGTTCGTGCTGCGCCAGACCGGGTCGGCGTTAGGTTCCATCTCGTCGCGGATGGCCGGGTCGGTCGAATCCAGCGCCGCGTCGAAGCCGGTCTTGAACTGCGGCAGGTCTATGTAGCGGGAGGCACCCGAGGCTGAATCCTGTACCCTGACCCGGGCATAATAAGTGGAATTGGGCAGCAGGGGATAGACCTCCGCCTGGAACCCGGTCACGCCGCTGGCGGATGGCACGGTCCCCGAATAGTCCGCGGCCGTGGAGCATTGCACTTCATACAGCGTCCCGTCCGGGTTGCCGGCCTGCAGCCAGTGGGCCGTGGCGGTGGTAACGTAGATGTTTGTCCAGGCCGCGGTGCCGGGGATAGCCGCGTAGGTCACGGCCGAAGCCGATTCCGAGAACGCGGTCGCCAGCCCCAGCCGGTTGGCGGACCTGGCGCGCGCGTAATAGAGCACGGCCGGGGCAAGGCCCGAGAAATTCCACCTGTAATCCCTTATCCAGCCCGAAGAATGCACGTCCACCGCGAAAGCCGGGTCGGAAGAGACCTGCACGAAATAGCCCGTCCCTCCGGGCCGGGAAGTATAGATGGCGCTCCGCGCGGAAGTCCCGTTGGAACCGCCCAGCACGAAAAGCGAGCCGCCCAGGGAAACGCCCGACGCGAACTGGGTAGCCGCAAGGCCGGAGGGCGGGTAACCCGCCCACGGGGCATTGGCCGTAACAGCCGCGGAAACAGTACTGACAAAAACGGAGCTCTGCGCAGCGGAGCCGTTGTTGCCGCCGATGATATAGAGCGAATTGGCCGCGGCTATCGCCGTGTGGCCGTAACGCGGGGCCGGCAGCGGGGTATAGGTATAATTCGCCCCGGAGAGCTCCCCGTCCGGCTCCAGTTCGAACACCCAGACATTGCTCCGGGCCGCCACGCTGTCGCGGCCCCCGGCCACGTAAAGGCGGCCTCCGACCAGGGTCATGCTGTGCGCATAACGCGGTTCCGGCAGATGATTTGTGGCGGAATCCCAGGGCCCGAGACTCCCGACTCCGTCGAACTGGGCGGACTGTATGGTCCAGGCCGGCAACCCGGTTGTATAGCCGCCGGAGACCTGCAGCCAGTCTCCGGTCACCGCGGCCGCGTGGAAGTATACGGGCATGTTCAGGTCCCGTTCCGACTCCCAGGCCGCCAGCACGCCTGTGGAGGAGATGTCCGCCGACCAGACCTTGGCGCGTATCGCGCCCTGGCTGTGGCCGCCCACGACGTAAAGCCGGCCGCGCGCCGTCACCAGCTGGTGCCCGTACAGGCCCTCCGGCATGAAACCCGCCGGCTGCCAGGCGCCCGGCCCGGAGTCCGTGATCTCAGCCCTGTACACCGCGCTGGAAGCGTAGATGCCGGTGTAGCCGCCGGAGACGAAGACGTGGGAGCCGTAGATGACCGTGGCCAGGCCGTAGCTGGTGGCCGGCAGGGACAGCGGCTGGGTCCAGGGCTCCCCCTCCACGGGCGCCGGGTTGGCGAAAGCCGTAAAGGACATGTTCAGGGCGTTATGTCCCGAGTCTTCGAAGCGGAAAGTACCGGAAGAGACCGCCGCCGCCTGCGTAACTCCGATGTTTGAGCTATAGCCGGCATAATCGCCGTCCATGTAGTTGGCCAGTATGAAATTATAATAGCTGGTATTGGGATAAAGGTCCTGTATCGGCGCCTCCGTGCCGGTAGTGGAATAGAAAACCATGTAAGGCTCGACGTTGTTCCAGGAAGAAGAGATAACGTCGTAGCTGGTACCAAGCGGGTTCGCGGCGGTCCAGTTGAGCGTAAAGCTGCTGGCGGAGGCGCCGGAATAATCGAAAGTGCCGGGCAGCGAGACCATCTTCGAATAGAAACCGGATTCCAGTTGAGCGGCGCCTGCGGAGGAGGAACTGTAAGCCACGCCGGCAATGGCCCCGTCTATGATCTGAGGCGTAGCGGCGCCGTCCGTCAGGCCCAGCGAGGCGGCAGAGAACTCCATGCCGTCGCCCAGCACGGTAAGTCCCCCCGCTCCATTTTTTTCGTCAGCCGCCGCCGCCTGCGCGAGGAGCAGGCACAGCACCGCAACGGCCGCAACACGCAATGTTTTCATCAAAATTAACCGCCGCCTGCTCTCTACGGCCCGCGCACGCAGCGGACGCGGTATGACAGGGTCTTTGCCGCTTTCCCGACGTAACCGTCATATAAAGCTACCAGCCAGGCCGTGGTCGGATCGCCGGCGTACGTTGTGGACGTCCAGACATTGGCGCCCCCCGTATTGTAGAACGCCGCCGTATTCACCGCGTCGGACACGTTCTTGCCATAATCTACGATGGTCGCCATTTCCCTGACCGTAGGCAGCCGCCAGTTATTGTAACCGGCGACGTTTACCATGTTAATGGAAACAGCGCAGGCGGCAAGGGCGTTTTCCCAGGTGTAGGTCGTGAGCCCTTCCAGCGTAGGATCCGTAAGCCACATCAGCCCGGTAACGTTATCCACGGTAACCGAAGACCCGGAGATATACATCACCGTATAGCTTGGATGGGTGGCGGCGGGGTTGTAGTCCGCGTCCTCTCCGAAAGTGCCGGTAAAGCTTATCGTCCCGGTGGAAGAATCCGGCAGCTTCCAGACGCCGTGACAGTTGGCGCCCGACCCGAATGAATATGTAGCCAGGTCGGCGGCTGCGGCGGCGGCCGGCAGAGCGCAGGAAATTATCGCGGCAAAAACAATGTTCTTCATATACATATACCCGGGCTCAGGGCCCCCCGCGCACGCACCGGATATAATTACTGGTGCTGGCTTTCGGCATGTTCGCCCGCGCCAGCGTGCTTCCCCCGCTGAAATCCACGTACCAGGCATTTACCGGGTAGCCGCTGCCTACCGCGTTCGACGTGGACGACCAATACATCCCGGAAGCGTTATTAAGGAAAAAGTCGGTATTTATCAGCGGCGCCGCCCCGGCCGTGAAGTCCACTATACTCAGCAATTCCCTGATCTTGGGCAGGCGCCAGTCGTCGTAGCCGGCATAGGTAAGGCCTTCGCAGACGCCCAGGGCTGTATCCCATAAATATGTCCCGTCGATTTCGGCGTCCACCGGGTTGGTTACCCAGGTCAGGCCGGTGCGGTTGTCCACCGTCACCGAGGAGACCGCCACCGGATTGCGTATGGTATAGGAAGCGTCCTTCGCCGTAGAAGCGAAGTTGCCGTCCTGCCCATACAAAGACTGACCGAGGCCGGGACAGGAACCCAGAATAGCGGTAGCATCGTAACACGCCCTCAGCCCGGTATCTTTGAAGCCGCAGGCGGAGGAAGTATAAGTGGAAACCGCCACCGCGCCGACGCTGCCGGCGCAGAAGGCGGACAAGATGCACAGAAGGGCCAGGCCCGTTGATCTCTTAATCATAGTGTACAAGGCTTACGTAGCTATCCACACTCCTTGCCCCGAGATTATCACCCACTTGCCGGTCTCGACCAGCTGCAGCGTGACCGAGGCGTCGGCCGGGGAAACGGCGTCGTTGTAAATGGTGCCGCCCGAAGTCGACGCGCCGATATATTCACCGCCGGAGGCCTGGATGGTGAGCTTGCCGGTACCCAGCTTTACGAAGGTTATAGTGGCGCCAAGATCCTGGGCCGTGCCGGCTATCAGGGTAAAGGTAGCCGGGGAACCGCTGTTGAAGACAATGGTCTTGCCCAGGTCGTCGCCGGTGATGTTGCGCGTGGCGCCGTTGGCCTCGGCCAGGTGCCGGCGCACCTTGGCGGGCCCCCTCACGTCGAGAGCGGCGAAAGTATTGCTCCCCGTGAAGGTCTGCGTGCTGGCCAGATAGGCGCCGTCCCGCACGTAGTCCGCGTGGCGGGAGCGGCCCGCGGGCGCCGCCGGGGCGGCCCGCACGCAGCGCACATTATACGAGTTCCCCTTGGCGACCTGAGTAGCACCGCCGCCCGTAAAATCCACGTAATAGGCCCAACTGGCGTTCGATTCATTAGAACTCCAGTAACTGCCTGTAGCGGGGGCCCCCGGCACTATGCCTTTGACGCTGTGCAATTGCTGCAGTTCCTCTTTGGAGGGCAGGTACCAGTCATCGTAATAAGCGCCATCAACGCCGGTCACATAGTGATCTTCGCAGCGCCTGGCGGCGTAAGTGCCCGGGCCATAGGTGGTGCTTATGATGATGGTATTGGCGCTGCCGGCGAATTTCCCGGTTTTCACGGCCCCGATGGCCTCTGTGGCGGAAGGCGCCCAGGCCCCGGACAGATCAGTGGGAGCCATGACCAGCGCCTGCGCCCCGGTCGGGTCCACCCAGAAAATGCGGCCGCCGCCGTGCTCGCCGCCTACGGTCAGTGAATTTGACGATTCCAGCACGCCGGCCGCGGTCATGGTGGCCACCGGCACTCCGGCCGCATTGCGCCAGATCTGGGCGTAAGAGCCTGCGGCTACAATGTCAAGCTGCGCCGCCGGAGCTGCAGTCCCTATACCGACATTGCCGGCGAAATAGGTGCGCGCGGCCGGGTCGTCGGAATACAGCGCGTACGGCGCGTTGGTCTGCACTACGGGCGAACTGGACTGCTTGGCGATGTAGATGCCGTAAGTATCGGTTAGGGTCCCGCCGCCGGAATACGCGTACATATCGTCGATCAGGAGGCCCACGGCCCTGGTGGCGACGGCGCCGCTGATAGTTCCCTCTTTGCGCAGCTGCGCGCGGATGGCGACAAGGTCCGCGATATTGTCCTGGTCGTGGAGCGAGGCCTCGAAGTTGGCCCCCAGGACCATCCCGCCCGTATAGGCGGCATTCTTTCGCGAAGCGGCCTGCGCGTACAGCGCTACTACCCCTCCTTTATCGCCCGACATATTGACGGCGGCGAGTTTGGCTGAGAGGGTAAGCACCGCGACAGTGTCGACGTTCACGTCGGTGAAGTCGCCGATGCCGGCGGCGCCCCAGGTGGAGATGAGAAACTCCCTTGGATCTGTCAGCGAACCCTTAAAGCGGGCAGCGTTGGCCAGCATGGAGCCTTCCACGGTCATGGTAGCCACCGCGAGCCCGGTGGAATCGCGCCAGATCTGCACGGGAGAGCCCGCCGTTGCGGTGGAGCTCCTGACGTCCAGGGCCGCGCGCGGCGTACTCGTCGCTATGCCCACGCCCCCGGCAAAGAACGTGCGGGCGTACGGGTCCCTGGAATACAGGGCGTAAGGCGCCTGCGTCTGCGTCCCGTGAGTCAGGGTATCGATGTAAATGCCGTAAGTCTCGCCTATCGTGCCGGAGTTCTCGAATGAGCTCAGCATCAGGCCTATGACCTGGTCCACGACGGCGGCGGAATTAAGGCGCACGCCGGAGTGGACGCCGACGGCCAGTTTTGCCTGGCCGGAATTATCGATCTCGGTCTGGAAGTCGCCGGACGCAAGGATATCCTCAGGCCCCGTGTTCTTGCTGCGGATAACGCTGTCCACGCCGAGGTTTATATCCTCGATAGCGGCATTGGCGTTGCGGGCGTACCCGTACACGCGCAGGAGAGAACCGGTAGAGTAGTAAATGTCGCCGATAGCCACGCCGTTGGTAGTGACGGCCAGGATATAGCCGGAGCCGGTGGAAACGGTCAGCGCATAGGCGGTTATGCTGGAAGTATTGACCGAGGCGAAAAGCTCGCCGGCCGCCGTCATGGTGGCCACGGCCACGCCCTGGGCGTTGCGCCAGATCTGCGCGTAGGTGCCGGTGGAAACGATATCGAGCATGGCCTGCGGCAGGCCGGTGGAAATACCTACCTTGCCGTCGCTCTTTATGACCATCCTGGCAACAGGTTCATCCTGCTGCCCGTCGTTGGTCCTGAACTCCAGCCTGCCAGGCATGTACGTGCCGGGCGTACCGTCCACCAGGCTGTCTATGCCGGTGGCGGGCTTGGGCTCGGTGCCGTTGTACCCGGACGCCACCAGGGAGAAGATATTGTCGTTGAGCCCCACCGCCTGCGGAGCGGACGGAGTGCCCTTGGCCTTGATGGCCTCCAGGCCCGCGGCCCCGTCGCCGCCTATCTGGATTATTTCCATCGCCACGTCATTGGAGGTATTAGTGGAAAGGACCGTGAGCATCCCTTTCACGTTGTCGGTACCGATGGCTATCGGCCCGGCGAAGTAACTCATAGCGCCCGGGTCCTGGGAGAAAATGGCATAGGCCTCGTCGTGGGCCGCGGAAGTGAGCGTGCCGATATACAAACCATAAATATTGTCCACCGCTCCTTCCAGCTGGAATGCGTCCACGTAAAGGCCGGCCGCTTCGGAAACTGAGGAAGTTCCGTCCGACTTGACCGCAACGCGCAGGCCGCCTAGCGTCGCTATCTGAGAGGTCCCGTCCAGCTCGGCCTCGAAATTGCCGGCCACCGCGGTGTCCTTGTTGTCGGTGCCGGAAGCCGAGATATAGCTCTGCAGTCCCACGGTTATATCCTCCAGGCCGCTGTTCTCGTTCCTCGCTATGGAATTGACCGTCATGAAGCTGGCGGTGGAGTGCTCAAGGCCGCCCACTATCACGCCGGAACTGGAAACTGTCAGGATGGGGCCGAAGCCGGTGGAAATATTCAGCGCGTAAGCCGAAACCGTGGAAGTACGCACGGAAGCGGTAAGCTGCCCTTCGGCGGTCATGCTGGCCACGATAACGCCGGAGGAGTTACGCCAGATCTGGGAGTAGGCGGCGGTGGAAACTATGTCCAGCATGGCTTGCGGTATATTGGTGGAAATACCCACCGCGCCGTCGTTCTTGATGACCAGCCTGGTAACGGGCTCTATCCCGTTGTCCGCGGTGGTCATGAACTCTATCCTGCCCGGCATATCATTGGCCGATTGGGCCGGAGTGCCGTCGACCTTGAAAGCAATAATGGCGGCCGCCGGATGAATATCCGAACTGAGGTTGTTACGCCCGCCTGCGCCAAGGCTGAACAGCGTGTCGCCATTCCCTACGTTCTGCTGGCTTTCCCTGGTTCCGCGGGAGCGGATCCCGTTCACGGACATCGCGTCGTCGGCGTCCGCGCTGCTGATCATTCTCAGCGTAAAGGAATCCATCCCGTCATTGCTGCTTGTCGACAGCACAGTTAAGAAGTCGCCGGGCGTGGTGGTCCCGATGCCTATCCTGCCGGCGCTGTCTATGGTCAGGCGGGTCAGGGCCCTGTTGCCTTCCGAAGGCGTGGTCATGAATTCAAGCCGCCCGGGCATCTTGCCGGCGCTGACAGCGCCGTCCACAAGGCCCCTGATAACGGCGCCCTGGCTGTAGCCGCCGGTCTGAAGATCTGCGTTATTGTCCCTGCCGTAAAAACCTATCGACAGAAGTTCATCCCCCGTCTGGACCACACCGGCATCCCCGCGGCTCTTGCCGCCGTTTATCTGGTAAGCGTTCGTGTCGCTGCCGTTGTTGATCAGTATAAGCTGGGCCGTCATCGAAGAAGCCTGCAGGTGGAGCTGGCCCAGCGGCGCACCCGTCCCGAGCCCGACATAGCCGTTAGTGGTCACCACCATGGCGTACGTGTCGGCGGCGGTAGCTACCCGCAGGGCATAGGAGTACCCGTCATAGTCCGTTTCAAGCACATTGACCCGGGCCGCGGAAATAGTGCCCGTGGAGGCTATGTTGCTCACGGTCTGAATATCGTGCCAGTTCATCTGAAGGTTCTGTGTGGCGTTATGGTTGCCCAGGTTATCCCCGGTCACCGCGGCGTAAAGCCTGCCGGTGGCGGTCATGGAGGCCTGGATCGTGCCTTCCGAACTGCGCCAGATCTGGGCGTACTCGTTGATAGTGGTCCCGGTGGAGACCACGTCCAGCCGCGCGGCGGGGTTCTTCGTGCCGAGGCCGGTAAAGCCCGCGCTCGAAACCACCATGGTCGGGTCGTTGGGATGATACCCGGTGGTAACGAACAGCACGTACTCGTAGCTGGCGGCCAGCGGCCTTACCAGCATTGAGACGGACTCCCCCTGGGCGACCCCGTCGCCGATGGCCAGGGATTTGGCGTTTATAGAGGTGGCGCCGGTTATGGGGAAATTCTGCATCAGCAGCGTGGTGGTAGCCACGTGGTTGCCCAGGCCGTCGCCGGAAACCGCGGCGTACAACCGGCCTTCAGCCGTCATTGTGGCCATGGCAACACCGGTGGAATTGCGCCAGATCTGGGCGTAATAGGCGGAGGTTGTCCCGGTGGAAATGACTTCCAGCATGGCGGCGTTATCCGGCAGGTTGCCGGTAGCGTCGGTGATCATGAAGCCGCCCCGGTTCTTGAATACCGTGCGGTCCACGGAACCGTTAACCACCTCCACGCCTTCCGAATCAGCCCAGGTGAAAGAACCGTTGGCCGTTGAACTTGAATAAAGTCCGGCCGCGAAGGAGAAGTCGCCTTTCGCCGTATTGGTAGACCCGCCGGGGACCATGGAGTAGGAACCGGGAGCCGAGTTGTAGCCGCCGCCGCCTACGAACGCGTCCCCGCCGGTGGCCGTATTGTTCCACCCGCCCGCTATAGCGCCATGGTTCTGGGAGGCCAGGTTATTGTAGCCGCCGCCCACAAATGCGTACTGGCCGCTGGCCGTATTGCCCATACCGCCGGAAATGGTCGCCTCGTCGCCGCTGGCCGAGTTGCCTGAACCGCCGCCTACCGTGGCGATATAACCGCCGGCGGAGTTATTGTTGCCGCCCGCCACCACTGTGTAACCGTTGGAATTGGAATTGGCATTGCCGCCGCCGATAAAAGAATAGGAGCCGCCGCCGGTATTCGCGCCGCCGCCGGTTATAACGGCGTGGTCCCCCGTCGCCGCCTCCGCCGTATTGTAGCGGGTAGCCTGCAGGTCCACCGCAAGGGCGCCGCGTGGGTCGCCTGTTACCCCGACGGAACCGGGGCCGGTGGTCTGGATAGCGCCCATAGTAGAGATAAGCACGCCTTTGGTGGCAAAAGCATACACCAGTCCGGCGTCAGCGTTGATAGTAATGGAAGAACCGTTCACGGTCAGGGCGCCGCCCAGGACGCCGCCCGCCAGGGGCAGCTTGTCGGGGTCCGCGGCCAAAACGTTGCGGATACCCGTACCGTCGGCGTAAAGGACGCCGTTGGCCGTCATCGTGGCCCGGATCACGCCCTGCGAATCGCGCCAGACCTGGGCGTAATCGTTTACGCTGGTGCCGGTAGAAACCACGTCGAGCGCCGCCTGCGGCGTGGCTGTACCTATGCCTACGGTCCCTTGGTACACCACTAAAGTAGAACCAGCAACGTTGAAAGCGCCGGTAACGGTAAGGGAGCTGTTGTCGATAAGCGTGATATTGGTGCCGACGGAATTCTGAAGCAGCTTGGAATCGACCAGCGAATCCCCTAGATCATTCTCCATGCGGATGCGGTAAGGGGTGCCGAGCAGGCCCACGGCCCCCGAGTTGTCCATGCCCCAATAAACATAACCGTCCCCGGCGCTCTTCATCACCTGGCCCGGGGTTCCCGCGCCGTACTTCAGGTTGCCCTCGGTCATCTGCACGGTGCTGTTGAAGATGCCGTAGCCGCCCACGGTAACGGAACTGGCGAAAGAGCTGGCCCCTATGCCGTTAGAGACGAACACGCCGCTCTGCGTGATATTGCGGACGGTCGGGATATCGCCATTTTTGTCCACTGTGAACTTATCGGCAGTGTTCACCTTCGCGCGGATAAGGTTGGCGGTAAGCGCCGCGCTGGCGTCAACGGTAAGCTGGTCGATAGAGGTGTTACCCGAATGGCTCAGGCTGTTGTTCCCCGCCCCGTATCCCAGCCCCGCGCCCACCGAGTAGCCGTAGTTGCTGCTAAAACTCCCGAGAACGTCATCGCTGCCGTCGCGGAATTCAATGTAGGTGTTATCCAGGTCGTCGAAGTTCTTCAGGACCAGGATCTTCCGCTGGGAAACCGGGGGTGCTATCTGCAGCATGGCTTCCGGGGAGCTCCCGCCTATGCCTACCAGGCCGTTCTGCACCACAAAAGTGCTGCCGCCTACAGAAAAAGCATCTCCGGCTACCATCGCGCTGGCGAAAGACTTTATACCGCCTACGCTCTCCGTCCCGGACATGTGAACCACGGAACTGTCCAGCGCCGCGGTCGAGGCCTGCACCGTAGCTTTATATGCCTGCAGATCGGCGTCTATCGCTCCGGTAGAGACCAAGATAGCTGCGGTAGACGTTATGACGCCGGCCAGGCCGGACCCGTCGCCGTAATACATGGCGGCGGAGCTGTAGCCCACGATATAGACATTGGAGGACACGCGTACGCCGACGTTGGCCTCGGACGAGACGACCACGCCGGAATACACTTCCAGCGTGCCGCTGAACCTGGGCGCAATTACCGTGCCGGACGTTTGAAAAACGCCATCGTTGACGTTAAGTGACGCTACGGGGGCGCTGCCGGTCTGCCCCCACGTAAACCCCCTGCCCGCAGCTCCGCCCATGGCTGTTTTTATGGAATAATCGGTAACCGTTCCGTACTGATACTCCGAAGTATTACCCATGGAGATCTTGTAGGTATCGCTGCCGCTCCAGAATTTCAGCCCGTTGCCGACGCCTGTAGCTACCGGGTATGACGCATTGTCCGCGAGAGCGGGGTTAGGATATGTCCCTGACAGGGCTCCGCCGGCCGCACCGGTAGGGGGCGCCCCGCCTGCGGTGGTAGCGGTGGTAGCCGTGTCGGCGTTGCCGGTCAACGCGCCGGTGAAGTTGGTGGCCGTTATGGTGCCGGCGGAGAAATTACCGGAGGCGTCGCGCTGCACTATGGTGTTGGGCGTGTTGGCGTTGGTGGCCTGGGTCCAGGTAGGGGCAGCGGCGTTCGCGGCGGTCAGCACATAACCCGCGGTACCAGCCGCCGTAACCTGCAAAGCGCCGGCGGCGTTCCCGTACACGACGCCGTTCGAAGTGAAAGTGGCGGCACCGGTGCCGCCCTGCGGGACCGTTACGGTCACGACATCGGTCAGTATGCCGGCGTTGAGGTCGGGCAGCGTAAAGGTTTTCTCGGAGCTGCCGGGGCCGTCGAACTTCACATAGGCGCTCTCGGTGCCGCCGTTGGCGGCCGGCAGGATGCCGCTGACATCCGAAGTAAGCGCCACCGCGGAGTAGGTGGGAGCCCCGGCCGCGTTGCCGTGCAGCACCGTACTGGTGGTGCCGGCCGAGCCCTGGATAATGGAAGTCCCGTCGGTGATCATGATAGTGTTACCGGAAAGGGCCGCGGCGGAATTTGTGCCGCCGTTGGCTACAGCGACAATACCGGTTACATTGGTCGCGGTCGTAGCCGTGCCGGCATTGCCGCTTATGCTGGTGGAGCAGCCTTCGACTCCGCCGGAGGCGTTCACGCCCAAAGGGAAGCTCAGGGCGGCGCAGTTGGCACCGTTGGCGGCCAGCGCGGTCGCCGTGGCGGCGTTGCCTGTGATATCGATGGCGTAAGCGCCGGGGAATAAGCCGTTGGCGGAAACGTTGGTTAAGGCTGAGCCGTCGCCGAAATACCTCGACGCGGAACTAAATCCCACTATGTACACATTGGTGGAAACCGAAATACCGGCGCCGGTCTCAACGGTAAAATTCGGGGCGATAGTGCGCGTGTCGTCGGACAGGATAAGCGCGGCGCCGGTGCCGCTCACCGTAATCGATCCGTTGGCCACTTCGAACTTCGTGACCGGCGCGGCCGTCCCTACGCCGACTTTACCGGAGGCGTCCACCACCAGCCTGTCTCCGTCGCCCCCGGCGGACCCGCTGAGCATCAGGGTCCCTATCACTTCAAGGTTAGCGTCGGGAGTGGTATCATCGCCGATAGACACGTTCCCGTTCTGCGCGATATACGCTCTGCGCGTATCGGAGGTACCAAAATTTATAGGTGAACCCTCGTTATTCCACAGGTAGGCGTCGCCGTTTGAATTGCTGATCCCGACCACGAAACCGTCGGATATCTGATTTTGAGTAGAAGGCGTGGCGAACCTTATTCCCGGGGTATTTCCGTACAGATTCAGCTCCATGCTGGGAGCGCTGGTCCCCAGTCCCACGAACCCGCCGGTGGAAACATAAAGCAAAGGAACATCTTCCGAGGTTGAAACCCGGAGCGCGGACGCTTCGGTAACAGGCGCGACTATCGAAAGAGTCGACGCTATCGTAAGCTGGCCCGACATGACGTCCCCGCCCTTGTACACCGCCTGCAGGTTGGCGCGCGCGTTGTCGCTGCTGGTCGCGTTGGTGCCGCCGCTGGCTATGGGCAGCACGCCGCTGAAACCGCTGGCGCTCACGCCGTAAAGCTGGGACCCGTCGCCGTAGTACCTGGCGGCGGAGCTGAAGCCGACGATGTACACGTTCGTCGAAACGCTTATCCCGGCACCGGTCGCCGCGTTGGCATCGGGCGTTATCACGCGGGCAGCGTCCTCCAGCACCAGCGCGGCGTCGGTTCCCGCTATGGTAAGGGACCCGCCCTTAACTGTGAACAGGGTATCAGGCGTCAAAGTCCCCACGCCCGCTTTCCCGGCAGTCACCACGAAAGCGGTCCCGCCCACGCTGAACTCGCTGCCCGCGACCGTGATAGTGGACAGTACCGTAAGCTGGCCGTTCATCACGTCCCCGGTCTTCCTGACCGCGCCCGCCACATAGGCGGCCGTGGCCGCGTAGACGGCATACGGCACGAAGGTAAGCCGCTCCACGGGAGACAGCGCCACCACGGAACCCGCGTCGGGGCCCACGCCCACCTTAAGGAACCACTCCCCCGCCGACAGGTCTATGGCGGGCACGGTAAAGGTGGACTTGAAGAGACCATTCTCGACGTTGAAGGGATAAGCGGTAGGCGAAACCGGGTTGCAGTCGGAATCCCCGTTCAGGCAGAAGGTGAAGGTGAAATACCTGACATCGGTTACCGGCAGGTTCCCCTCTTTCAGGCGGCCCTGGTAGGTCATCACCGGCTCCGCCGCGGCCGCGGAGGCCGCCAGCAGCATTGAAAAGATGGAAAGCAGTAGTTTTTTCATAGAGATACCCTGTTCTTACCGACGTTCACGGCGCAAACGCCGCACAAGCGCTTGTCGGCCGCACCGCACTGCTCCGCCGGAACTCCGGCGGTCCTTAAAACTTTACCGCCAGCGAAAATCTGTGCGCGCTGCCCAGGTCGCCGTAGGGCAGCAGGGCGTAATCCAGCGTGAACTTGCCGTAGCTGAAACCCAGCCCGGCGAAAAAGCCGTAAAGGGACGAGACGCCGCCTGCCTCGTCGCCGAAGCCGCTCCCGGTCAGGGCGTCGCCCTGGCGGCCCGTGACCGTCCGGTAGCCCGCGCGCAAGGCCAGGCTTTCTATCCCTGTGTATTCCGCCCCCAGCCGCGCCACTGCGGGCGCGTCGTTGGGGAATTCCCCGTCCAGCGCCAGCAGGAGCTTCTGCTGCTTGAAAGCGGCCGCCGCGCCCGCGCGCAGTTTCAGCGGCAAAGGAAAACTTTCGTCCTTGAACTTAACCCTGGTCCCGAAGTTGGCCAGCGAAGCCCCTATGGAATACGGCGAGCCTTCAAAGCGGTACAGCAGCCCCAGGTCGGCGGCGAAGGAAGTGGCGCCGCTGGTCTTGATGCGCTGGCTTATCGCCTTGCCGGTAATGCCGGCCATAAGCGGGCCCAGCCTGAACCCGCGCGACACGCCCAGGGCCAGGTCCTGCGCGGTAAAGTCGCCGGAAAGCGTCTGGTCGGGATTGCGCCCTTCCATTTTGCCGGCGGAGAAATAGGTGACCGAATAGACGTACGGCCTGGCCATGTAGGAAAGCTGCGACAGCGAAGTGTCCTGCACATGCCAGGCGTGCGAGAAAAGAAATTCACGCCCGGCAGCCGCACCGGCCAGGCCCGCCGGGTTATAGTAAACGCCTGAAACGTCGTCGGCCACGGCGGTAAAGGCTTCGCCCATGCCGAGTGCCCTGGCCCCGGAGCCCAGGTTCAGAAATTGCGCAGAGGAGCTGCGGGCGGCGTAAAGCCACCCGGCCTGCGTTGTTAGAATTACCGCCAGTAATATCGAGCGCATCGCGCCTCCAGCTGTCCTGCTGCAGCGTTTCGCCGCGCTGCGGACACAGTCCGCCGCGCGGCACGCTTTTTCCCGCCGCCGGGCTCCCGGCCTTCTGCCCGCTCTTACTTCTTCTTCAGCCCGCCTTCCAGGGTCTTTACGGAGCCGTCCGGCATCCGCACCGAGGTCTTCAGGGCTTTGCCGCTGTCGGCGCTTTCCTTGAGCAGCTTTATGAACTTGTCATAATCGCCCACCTTAACGTCGTCCTGCCAGTTGCCGGCTTCGGTGCCGGTCATTTTCTTGGCGGCCTCGGGCGCGGCGTTGGCCCCCGCCACCGTGGTCATCTGGCCGGCCTTCAGGGACTGCTTACCCAGGGAGTTCTGCACGTCCACATGCCCCTCGTACACCTTTACGGTCAGGAGGCTGCGCTGCTCGATGTCGGCTTCGGTGCCGCGGATGGCGCAGACGGCCGACGGGGTGCGCACGTTAAGCTTAGCCATCTTGTGCAGCATCCTGGTCCAGAGCTGCCCCACGGACAGCTTGAGCAGTTCGCGCACCTTGCCTTCCGGCGACATCTCGAAGGTGGAGTTCTCGTTGAGCCGCACTTCGGCCCCGCCCTTGGTCACCAGGCTGGCCCTGCTCGAGGCAGCGGTCTTAAGGTTGTCCCCCGGGTAGAGCATGTCGTTGACCACGATAGGGGCGAAAGATTTCTGCCCCACGCGCTTTACCTGGACGTCCCCCGCTATGTACACCACCACCGCGGCTATTTTCTGCTCGCAGAAAGCCGCCGGCGCCGCCGCCGCCGCGGCCAGCAGCATTACCGCCGCCGCAATAAGTTTCTTGTTCATAAACGCTCCTCCATTTCATCCCTGAGTTACCAGCCTGCCCGCGCTCCGCTATTTCTTGCCTACGTCCAGCCGCTTGAAGCCGGCCTTGCCTTCGTCCTTGTCGTAAAGCTTGAACACGTACGCCGAGAACTGCGGCGTCTCTCCGGCAGGCGCTTCTATGATGTAATAGTCGAAGGCTATGCCCTCGTCGGTCTTGCGCTTGCCCAGCAGGCGCACGGTCTCCGCCCTGTCCCCGGCGCCGGAAATTATCCCCACCACCATCTTCGCGTCAAAATCCACGTCGGGCTCTTCTTCCGCCGAGATCATCTTCCAGGTCCGCTTCCATTCCTTGCGGTTCTTCAGCACGTACACCGCGGGCTCCTGCGTCTTCAGCGCCTCGGTATAGCCCGTCCATTCTTCCTGGTTGGCCTTCTTCAGGTCGGTAAGCTCCAGCGATTCCTCCGACATGGGCGCCTCGCCGGAAGTGTCGTCGGCGCCCGCGTCGGTGGAGGCGGAAGCCGAAGCCTGCGCGGCGGCGGCCGCCCCCCCGCCCGTATCCGTCACCGCGGCGCTGATCAGCTGGGCGTCGCCGCTGATAAGGGCCGCTATGATGGCGGCCAGTTCGCCCTGGGAGCAGTTGGCGCAGTTGAGCGATTCAAAAGTGTAGCCTTCCAGCGCGTTGGCCGCGTCCGGGCCGAGCCGCGCCAGTATGGCCCTGAACATCTCCTCGTAGGAAAGCCCGGCCGCGGTCCCGCCGCCGGACGTCGCGGGAACGCCGGTATTCTTCGAGATCAGGGTGGTCTTGCAGTTGTCGGGGACATTATCGTCGAAAAGGTCCACGCAGGCCACGGCCAGGCTCTGTTCCTGGTCCACTGGCATGAAAGCCGTAAAGTTGATGGTCTGGGACTCCCCGGCGCTTATGGAGGCCACCGGCTTGGGAGAGTCGGAGGCGGCCTGCCCGCCCAGCGTCAGGCGCACGGACACGTTGGACTCCGCCGAAGAGCCGTTGTTATAAAGCACCGCTTTGAAGGTCATGGGCGCGGAATAGTCCGCCACCGCCGCCGACAGCGCCAGCGACGCTATGGACAGGTTGCGCGACTGGGAGGAGGCCTGCGCCTTCAGCGAGAAATTGTAGATATTGCTCTGCGAGATAACGTTGTTGGCGGCGTCGAGGCCTTCCACTTTCCAGTAGTACACCTGCTCCGCCACCAGCTGCTCGCGCTCCTGGGAGGGATTAGCCGGGTAAACGTACAGGCTCTCGCCCGAATTAACGCCGGCATGCGCCGGGTTGTAAAGCGCGGCATTGTCCGAGACCGTCACGCGGTAGCGCGTGGCGCCGCTGGCCGCCCAGCGGAAAGTGAGCGGGCTGTCGGAAAGGTTGCGCGCGCCGTTGGGCGGGTACACCAGCGTGATGTTGGGCGAAGAGATGGTGAACGTAACAGGCGCGGGGTAAATGGTAGTGCCGTCGAGCGCCGCTTCAGGCACATAAGTGTACGGGCCCGGCACGCTGTAAAAGGCCGAGATCGGGATGCCGGCCAGCTGGCTCTGCGCGCCGCCGGGGGTGCTGGGCGCCGCGTTGCCGTTGTGGGTGAATACCGCCGCGCCGGCAGGGCTCTTTATGACGAACCTGAAGGTGACCTGCCCCACCCCGGTACCGGTTACTGTCACCGCCTGGCGCAGCGTAATGCTCTCGCCGGAGGAAAAAGTGGCGCGTATGGCGCCGGACACGTCGTTAACGGTGGCGCTCACCGCCGTAAGCGTGGCCGCGCCCGCCGGGGCCGCCAGCCCCGCCGCAAGAATAAAGCCCGCAAAAATATTTCTCATCTGTTTGGCTCCCTTACCGTATCACCGCAAATTTTTTAGTGGTGGTCTCCACCTCGCCGGTAAGCCCGTTCTTTACCCGCACCGAGTAGAAGTACACCCCGCTGGCAGGCCGGCTGCCGGAGAACTCCCACCGGTACTCGTAAACCTTGGAGAGCGGCACGGCTTCGTCGGCATGCCTTACCAGGGTGCCGTCTACGGAGAACACGGAGAGCTCAGCGCGCGCCGGGTAGATGCCGGTCTCCACATGGAAGACGGCGTAGCTGCCCGCCGGGTTCGGATAAACGTAGACCGCGTCCTTGCGCAGCAGCGTGCCCAGCGGGGTCACTTCCAGCGCCTGGCCTTCCGCCAGGCTTATCTCGAAGCTGCGCCAGGTCCCCGCCCCGTCCTTCACTTTCAGCGTATAACCGCCGGGGATGAGGTTGCCGATGGAGAACCGGCCCGCGGCGTCCGCGCGCGCCGCGGCCAGCTTCCTGCCGCCGCGCCAGAGCTGCACTTCCCCGCCCGTGACCGAGGCCGGCCTTAACCCGGCCACCGTCGCCGCCGGGATGGTGCCCGAAACCGAGGCCAGTGCGTAATCGGTGGAAAGAACGAAATCCGTGTCCGCGTAGCCCATGGGGATCAGGTCCTTGGCTATGGAACTGGAGAACCCGCCTTCCACGCTGGTGGCCTGCACGCGGTAAAAACCGTCCAGCAGGTACAGCAGCGTGAACGACCCCTGCCCGTCGTCTTGCGTATAAGCTTCGGAAGTAAGCAGGCCGTCGCCGTCGAACGCCTCCACCAGCACGGCGGTAACTCCGGCGCCCGACGGGGTCTTCACCGTGCCGGAGATCTGGTCGTTAAGGCTTTCCCCCGCTATGGTATAGCGCAGCGGCGAGGGCCCCGACCAGAGCCCGGCGTCGTCCTTGGTCCAGAGGGTCAGGTAATAGGTGACGCCGGGGTTCAGGCCCGTCACGGTGTAATACTGCGCGCTGCCCGCCGTCACCAGCCCGGTGGAGATAAGCACCTGCGCCGCGCCCGTGCTGAACACCGCCGCGGGGTTAGTGGAATACTGCGCCACAAAATCCCCGAACGGTATGGGCAGGCCCAGCCCGTCGTCACCCGCGAAAGTCCAGGAAATATTTATGCGGCCCGGCAGCGTGCCCGTCGAAGCCGTGAACTGCGTAACCGCCTGCGGGGCATAGGTGTCCACGCAGGTGAACGTGGCGCCCGGCACGGCGAAAGCGGAATAGTTGGCCGGCGCCGCGGCGTCCCGGACGCGCGCCGTCACGAAATAATCCTGCCCGTGCGCCAGCGCGCCGCGCATCAGGGCCCCGGGCGCGAAGGTCCACGACACGGAAGCCGCCGTGGCGCTGGCCACCAGCGTTTCCCCCCACGCGCCCGTCACGGGGTTCCACCATTTCGAATCCGAAATACGTTTAATGAACACCTCTATCTCCGAAAGGCCCGCGCCCCCGCCGTCCGCCGCGGTGCCGGAGATCTCCGCAAAAGCCGAAACGGTAGAGCCCGCCACGGGCGTGGACATGGCGATGGTCGGCACGGACTGCGAGAAGCGGAAGCTGACCCCGGGGAAAGGCGTACGGGTGACCCGGCCGCTGCCGTCCCAGGCGCGGGCGCTCACCCGGTATTGCGAGGCGGGTGCAAAAGCGATGGTGGACACGTCGAAGCTCCAGGAGGTCTGGCCCTGCGCGCGCAGCCAGGCTTCCGAGGCGGAGCCGAAAGAGACGCCGTTGTAATAGTTGGACGCCGGGTCGGTAAGGTCCTGCAGCGAGATCTCCGCGTAAGCCGGCGGGGACTGGTCGTTCATCGGCAGGGCCGTACCTTCCAGGGCGGTGATGGTGGAGACATACAGCCCCGCGGGGCTGGTTATCGTCACGTTCGGCCCCACGGTGTTCTTCAGCAGCCGCAGCACGTCCTTGCGCGTGTAGGGATTGCCGGCCCGGTCCACGGCGCGCACGCTTATATAATTGCTGGCCCCGTCTTCCAGCGCCGCAAAATTCACGCCCCAGGCTTCTGAATAGGTCGGCGAAGAAGCGAACGTGGCTATGGGGGTCCAGCCCAGCACGTTGGCATTGCCCATGCCAGCCTGGTTGCTGGCGCTGTAGAGCACCTGCGCCAGGCTGGAAAGCCCGTCGGAGAAAGTCAGCCCGGAGAAAGTCCCCGGATCGGCCCCCAGCCAGGCCGCAGGCGACGTCACGCTGCCGGTTATGTCGGGCGTAGTGGTATCGCGCAGCACGTAGAAAACATCCGGCGCCACGGTAACGTTGCCCGAGCTGTCGTAAACCCTCACCGAAACATAGCTGGTAACGCCCTGGGGGATAGCCTCGAACACCGCGGTCGGCAGCTCCCAGTCGGTGTTGTACTCTTCCAGGTTCATGTTCGTCATCACGTTGGTCCAGGTGGAGATGACGGTAGGGGTAAAGCCGATGCCGGTATCCACGCTTACCTGGAAGCGGGCCAGCCGCGAGCCCAGGTCGCTGAAATGCACCCGGTACAGGCCGTTCGGGGAGCCGCGCCAGGTATCGTCGCCGTCCTGCGCGTCGTCCACAACTGGCGGCATTATATCCGTGCCGGAATTAACCAGGGCGCTGCCCAGGGCGTAATAGGCGGTTTCCCGCCCCTCGCGGTTGCGCGCCTTCGCCTGGAAGAAATAGGTCAGGCCGGCGTTAAGCCCCGTGAAGTCGCGCACAGGCAGCGCCGCCCACCCGGCGTTGGAAATATTACCGGAGAAATCAGCCGCGGTGCTGGCGCGTATTAAATATTCCGTATCCAGCGGGTTATTGTTCCCGTCCCACAGCACGTTCACGGAATTGTCGCCGGGAGTGAGGGTAACGGGCCCCGCCGGCAGCGCGGCCGCGGTGACGGTGGACGGGAAGTTGTAATAAACCGAATTGACCGAGTTCCCGTTCACGGCCCTGGCCTTGAACTGGTAGCCGGTATTCGGCAGGAGGCCGGCGGCCTCGTAATAGTCCGCGTAGACCATAGAAGAAAAGCTGACCGTGGCAAAAGTATCGCTGGAGGCTTCCAGGTAGAATTTCGTCCAGTCCGGGTTGCCGTTGCGGCTCCAGAATACCGAAAGCCCCGTGGACGAGACCAGCGCATAAACCGCCGAAGAAGGCGGATAAGCCAGCGTCACGGCGTTGCCGATATACCGCGGGTCGCTGTTCTTGCCGGCCACGCCAAGGGCCGTCACCCTGGCATAATAGGTGGTGTCGGGATTCAAGCCGCCGATCTCCGCCCCGGTGCCGTCAGTTTCAGAAGAGATAATGGCGATGAAACCTTCGTCCGCGCCCGCCTCGGCCAGGTAGCGCGTGCCGGGGAAGTTGGTCTGCTCCGTCCAGCTCAGGTAAAAGGCATCCTCCCCCGTCACTCCCAGGCCCCCGTCTTCGGGTACGGCGGGGTCCGTGGCGGAGGAAACGGCCGCGGAGTACACGGAATCGGTGGAATGTTTCACCTCGAAATAATAGGTAACGTTGGACAGCAGCCCGTAATACGTGGTGGCGCCCTGGCCCAGGCTGCCAAGGCCGCCGAGATAGGTGGAAAAATCAGAGCTGGTGGAAATGCGCATATCAGGCACGGCCGAACCCGAAATACCCCATTCTATCGACGCGGTAACGCTCGTTATAGCGGTAAAATTAACTACCTGGGGAGGAGCCGCCCATACCCCCTCAAGACAGGAAAAAGATACCCAGACCGCAATTATGGCTTTTAGCATTGATATTACTTTATAAGTATAAGAGATTTCCGGCTTATTCGCCAAGTTATCTTTGATACAGCGCGCTTATAAAGCGGGGTTTCACCTCGGACGGGCCCGCGCTGTTACATTGGATACATTTACTCCAATTACAGGCCGCCGGATATTGTAGAATCAGGATATGGATGAGAACCTTAAGCAGACAGGACAGAAGAGACTGGAAGCGGCCGCCGCGGAACTGAAAAAGAACAACTTTTCGTGTTCCGTTCACGCCAGCTCCGCCGCCGCGGCGGCTTACCTGCAGAAACTGGTGGGACCCGGTAAAAAAGCGGGCTTCGGCGGCAGCATGACCCTGGCCGAACTGAAACTGGCCGACGGGATAAAAGCCGCCGGCGGCGAAGTGATCACCCACACCCCGGGCATGGACCGCGACACCAAGATCAAGACCTGGCTGAAGGCCCAGGCGGCGGATTTCTACTTCGCCTCGCCGCAGGCTATTACCATGAAGGGCGAGCTGGTGCTGCTCGACGGCAACGGCAACCGCGTGGCGGCCTGCATTTACGGCCCTGGCAAGGTCTTCCTGGTGGCGGGCGTCAACAAGCTGGTGGGCGACATGGACCAGGCCCTCTGGCGCATGAAGAACGTTTCGGCGCTGGCCAACAACATCCGCCTCAACAAGGACAACCCCTGCGTGAAGACCGGCAAGTGCATGGACTGTTCTTCGCCCAACCGCATCTGCAACGCGCTGGTCGTGCTCTACAAAAAGCCCCATTCCACCGACGTAGAAGTGGTGCTCGTAAACGAAGAATTGGGATATTGAGGAGCTCGGAGCGGGCGGGCGCCACGGGGACCGGAACGCAAAACGCGCTAGGGCACACCGTGCCCGTCGCTCATCCTCCTCCCTCGCCGCTTACGCAAGGCTCGGTCGTCGGAAGGTTTTGCTTTTCCGGTCCCCGCGCCGCCCGCTGGCCGTATAAGTCTGGAAGGAATCCCGGAATCAATAAAAAAAGCCCCAGCGCTTAACGCTGGGGCTTTCGCTATTTTGCCTTAAGAGAGACTCAGGTGGCTGACACGGGGACCGGGTTAGCAAACCCTTCCGTAGGCCGAGGCTTGCATAGCGCCGCGTGGAGCGAAGCGACACTTTCTTGTCCGGAGGATGAGCGAGGCACGGTGTGCCGAGCGCGGTTTGCGTTCCGGTCCCCGCGTCAGCCACCCACGGTGGAGTCTCCGGCACTTACTTCGTAAGCACCAGCAGGGTCAGGCCGGGGACGGAGACGGTGCCGGAGGTTCTGCGGCCCGGTTCCCGGCGCAGGCCCTTGCCGTCGAACACCACCTGCCACTTGCCCTCGGGCAGCGCCAGCTTGGCGGACTTTTTAAGCGGGTTTATCAGCACCGCTATCCGGCTCCAGCTGTCCCCCGCCTTGTCGCCGTAAAGCACGTAACCTATCGCCGGCGGCTCTATCTTAACGCCCAGCTCGTCGTAGAACTTCAGGTTCTCCCGCACCGCCGCCGCCGTCTTCATGCGGAAAGCCGGGTGCGCCTTGCGCAGGGCTATCAGGTCCCGGTAAAACTCGAAGACTTCGAAGTTGTCCTTCTTGCGCGTCCAGTCCAGCCTGTTCACCGAGTCGGGCAGGTTGTAGGAATTCTCCTCGCCCCCCTTCGTGCGCAGGAACTCCTCGCCGGCGTGCAGGAAAGGGATCCCCTGCGCGGTGAACACCACGGCGTTGGCCAGCTTGTCCATCTTCACCTTGTTGGTGTAGCTTTCGTCCTTCACCGACAGGTCGATCCTGTCCCAGAGGGTGTTGTTGTCGTGGCACGACACGTAGTTCAGCGTCTCCAGCGGCCCGTCCGTGAACTCGTCCACCGCGCCGCGTATGCCGCGCATCACCGCCTCGCGGTTCTTTGCCGCCTGCACGTAGCCCAGGTCCTCTATATGGAACACGCTGCCCTTCAGCGCGTCGCGCAGCCCGTCGTTGAACACCGAGTACCCCTTCGAGCGCTGCGCCCCCTTGCTGACGCCCCGCGTGGGCGTGGTGCCGGCGGTCCAGGGCTCGCCGTAAATGATGATATCGGGCTTTTCGGCCCTCAACGCCTTGACCAGCGCGTCCACGGCGCCCAGGTCTATCAGCCCCATCAGGTCGAAGCGGAACCCGTCCACCTTGTATTCCCGCACCCAGTACAGCAGGCTGTCTATCATAAAGCGGCGCGCCATGGGCGCCTCGGTGTTGAACTCGTTGCCGCAGCCGGAGCCGTTGGAGTAGGTGCCGTCGGGGTTCACGCGGTAGTAGTAGTCCATCGCCATCGCGTTGAAGTTATACACCCCGCTGCGCGTCTCAGCCGTGTGGTTGTACACCACGTCCATTATCACCTTGAGGCCCTTGCGGTGGAAGGCGTCCACCATCTCTTTCACCTCGGCCACGCGCGAGCCGTCCGCCGGGCTGGTCGCGTACGAGCCCTCCGGCGAATTGAAGTTGACGGGCATATAGCCCCAGTTGTACGCCGTGGTGCTGTCGCCGTTCTCGAAGTCCTGGAAAGGCAGGATATGCACCGCGTTCACGCCCAGCTCCGCGATATGGTCCAGCCCGGTCTTTAGCCCGGGGTACTTGGGGTGCGTAGTGCCGGCCTGTGCCGCGCCGAGATACTTGCCTTTGTATTTCACGCCGGAGAACTCGTCCATGGTCAGGTCGCGCAGGTGCACTTCGTAAAGCACCGTCTCCGACAGGTCGAAGGCCGGGCCCGGCTCGACGGGGGTCTCGTTGCGCGTGATCAGCGCCGGGCCGCTGTCGCCGGTCACGCAGGCCGCGTAAGGGTCGTTGCCCTCGTAATCCGTGCCGCCCTGCCGCACGCGCAGGCGGTAATATTTACCTTCCAGGGACTGGCCAAAATTCTTTTCCCAGACGCCGGCGCCCTTGCCGGTCATCGCGTAGGCCTGCGGTTTCGCATCGGGCGCGTCGAAGATCAGCGCCTCGGCGGCGGTGGCCTTTGGGGCGAAGACGCGGACCACCGTGGCGCCCGCCTCGGTCACCGCGCCCAGCGGCAGCGCCGTCCGGAATTCTTTAGAGTACAGCGCGTCGCCCAGCTGCAGCACGGTCGGCTGCAGGTCTTTCGAGCGCAGCTCCCATTTCCCGGCGTTGACTTCGGCGCTGTTCAACCGTCCGTCGGGGATATTGAACGAGAGCAGCCCGGTGCGCGAGTAAGGCGCGTCCTTGGCGGTGCGCCCCAGCGTCGCCTGCGTTATCTTCTCGCCGGATGCCAGGTAAAAATCCTGGCCCGCCAGGAAAGCCGCGTCCACGGGCCTGTTGAAGCCCGCGCGCACCGTTCCCGCCCCGTCCAGCCACGCCCCCGTTATGCGCGTGGAAACTTCCGGCGGGGCCGTATAGACCGCGCCGTCGCCCTCCAGCAGGTAGATCTCGCCGGGGCCGGCCGCTTCCAAAAACCTGTCCGGGGAATCTTTCTCCGCCCACTCGCCGCGGCGCGGCAGCAGCCCGGTCCGCTTGCCGGAAAGCCTGGCCTCCTGCAGGTCCAGCGTGTAAATGGCGCCAAAAGCGTCCTTCCCGGTCGCCGCCAGGTCGAAGCCCGGCTTCTTGTCCGAGTCGTTCCAGACCCACAGCTTCCAGCCGTCGTAGCCGCCCAGGCGGCTGTAATGTATGGTAACGGTCTGCGCCGCGTTAAGAGTCCCTGTCATAAAGATAACTCCCAAGAGAACAAGTTTTATAGTCTTCATATAGTTGCCCCATGCCGCCTGGCTGCCCCATTCCGTGCTGTTATCTATAAATTGTAAAATATTAACACATGCATAATATAGTCATATCCGCGCTCCTCCTGTCAGTCACCCCTGTTATGGCTTCCGAAACCGCCATAGCCGTCGCCACCCCCGCCGTGTCCGTCTCCGCCGGGACGGAAGCCGTAAAAGCCCCCGAAATTTCCACCGCCGCCATCCGCGCGCTGGTGCTTGCCGCCCGCCGCAACCGCGGCATCCACCTCACCTGCTGGGGCGCCGGCTCCAAAAAAAGCAGGCAGGAACTGCTCCGGAACATCTCCAGGACCGTTATCAACACCGTCGTGATAGCCGTAAAAGAGACCGACGGGAAAGTGTATATCCCCGGCGTGGAGAAAGCCGTGAAGGTCGGCGCCTACGTAGGCGCCATCCCCGAGCCGGAAGCCATGCTGTCCGATTTCAAGGCCGCCAAACTCTACACCATGGCGCGCATCGTGGTCTTCAACGACAAGGTCCTGGCCAAAGCGCGCCCCGAACTGGCGGTAAAGACGCCCGACGGCGGCATCTGGCGCAGCCGCAACGGCGCCGCCTGGGTGGACCCCTACAACCGCGAGGTGTGGGAGTACGTCCTGGACGTGGCGGAGCGCGCCGCCAAGCTCGGCTTCGACGAGATCCAGTTCGACTACATCCGCTTTCCCTCCGAGGGCAACACCAAGCTCTGCCGCTACGCCAAGCCCCATACCCCCAGGGCGGCCGTGGCCAACCTTAAGGAGTTCCTGGCTTACGCGCGCAAGCGCCTGGCCCCCTACAACGTAAAGATGTCCGTCGACGTTTTCGGCCTTACCACCTCGGTCAAGGACGACATGGGCATCGGCCAGGACATGAAGACCCTGGCCGCCGGCGCCGATTATATCTATCCCATGATGTACCCGTCGCATTACGCCCCCGGCGAATACAACATCAAGCATCCCAACGCCAGCCCCTTCAAGGTGATCAACCGCGGCCTCAAGGACGCCATGAAGCGCCTGGGCACCGACTACGCCAAGCTCCAGCCCTACCTGCAGGACTTCTCGCTCTTCGGCGTGCATTACGGGCCGCCCCAGGTGCGCGCGCAGCTCATCGCCACCCGGCTGAACCTGCTGGAAGGCTGGATCCTGTGGAACCCGGCCAACAAGTACAACTGGTCCGCCCTCACCCCCCAGTCCTACCGCGCCTTCGTCGATCCCGAATACAAATAGCCGCGGCCCGCGCAAAAAGAAAACCCCGGCGTTAAAACCGGGGTTTTTCTTTTTACCGCGCGCCGCTCAGTGCTTTTTGATCAGCGCCTTGTACTGCTTCTCCAGCCCGAAGAGCTGCGCCACCACGTTGCCGATATCGGTAAGCCCGGGGCAGACCCCGGTCTTCAGCCCGCCCAGCTTCTTGTCGAAGCCCTGCCGGTAAGCGATAAACGGCAGCGGCTCGTTGTTGTGATAGCCGTAGTCCTCGCGGTGCAGCATCCCGTGGTCCGCCGTGATGGCCAGCAGGTCCCCCTTCTCCAGCTCGCCCGTGAGCAGCGGCAGCGTGCGGTCTATCTCCTCCAGGGACTTCAACGCCCCTTCAATGTCGCGGGTATGGCCGTACACGCTGTCGGTATCCACGAGGTTGGTGAAAATGAACGTGCCCTTCGGGCGGTACACCGTGTGCGCGGCGCGCAGGGCGTTCACCGTGCCCTGGATGCTGAACGGGTTGGTGTCCTTCTTCTTGGCGTGCACGAAGCGCAGCCCCAGCTCCGGGTCCAGGTACACCTCGTGGTTCAGCTTGATCTTGGCGCGGTAGGTGGTGTTCACCAGGTCGCTGGTCTTGCCCACGGCCACCGTCCACACGGCGTTCTCGTTGAGCACGTCCACGAGCGTCTTCTGCCCGATGGGCAGCACCGCGTCGTGGCGGTTGGAGGTGCGGATGATCTCGCCCTGCGCGTTCTTGACGTAGGACCGCGCTATCGCGCGCGTTATCGGGATGCCCAGCTCCATGGCCAGCGCAAAGGCGACGTCGGCTATCTTGTGCTGCTCGGGCACCGGGATCACGGCCTCGTTCATGGCCAGCTGTATCAGCGGGTCGCATTTGCTGGCGTAAGCTATGGGGCGGCCCGTGCGCTCGTGCTCGGCGGCGTTCAGCTCTATGGCCTCCATGCCGGCGGCCATCTTGTTGAAGAAGGTCTTGCGCCCGATGCGCTTTTCCAGCTCGGCCAGGTATTTTTTGTCGAACCCGTCGGGGAAAAGGTCGTAGGTGCGGTCGTCCAGCACGCCCATCATCTCGCGGTGGCCCACCAGGCTGTCGGCGGTGGCCGAAACCTGGTTTACCCGCGCGGCGTAAGCCTTGCCCGTAGAGGCGGGCGCAAAACGGTCCCTGAACGGGGCCAGCGCTATGTCCCCCAGCCCGAGTTTAGACAGGTTAGGCAGCTTAACCTTGCCGGGATACTTGGAAAGCAGGTATTCCAAAGTGGACAACCCCACCGCGTCAATAACCAGCAGCAGCGCCACAGGACTCTTTTTCATACAAGTTCTCCTTAATTCTCGGTCTGGGGTCAGACCCTGGGGTCTGACCCTAGGGTCTGACCCCAGGGTCTGACCCCAACTGCTAATTTCACCATAAACCGGGGAACAGGCGGTACCTGACCCGGGCTGAATAGTCGGCATAACCGGGCAGGCCTTTGTGCAGGAACCTGTCCTCAAATACGGTACGCGCAACCACCAGCAGGGCCGCGGCCGCCGCCGGGATAAAGCCCGCCGTGGAACCCAGCGCCGCCGGCGTGCAAAGATAGAAAGCGGCCAGCGCCGCGTACAGCGGGTGGCGCACCACGGCGTAAGGCCCGGCGCTGACGGGCGTCTGGCCCGGCTGGAGCAGCACCGCCTTCAGCGCAAAGCTGTTGCTCAAAAGCGCCAGAGAAGAAAGCCAGTAGGCCAGCCCTATCACAGCAAAAGCCGCCAGCCGCAGCGTGAACCACGCGGCGCCGCCCGGCCAGCAGGGCCGCTGCGCGCAGACGCCCAGCGCGATAAAGAAAAGCACCGGGCTGGCCAGCGAGAACAGTTTGTCGGCCGGCTCTTTCACTTCGGGCGCCTGCATCAGCCGGTTCAAGAGCAGCGCCGGGTCCTGGCGGTACAACAGCAAAGCGTTTATAAAAGACCAGGCCGCGTACATGCCCCAGTAAACCCAGCCGGAAAGCCAGTGCACGCTCTCCCGGAACAGGAAAAGCGGCAAAGCGAAAAGCAGCGCTTTTACTGAAAGATTGAAGAACACCTTCGGAGCCGGGAAAGTTCGCGCGCCGGCAGCGCTGTCTTCGGCCATCGTCTCCCCTGTCGCACTTTGCGCCGGTTTGTCCCCGGCGCTTTTAAATTATAGTATATTCAAATCTTACCTTAGGCTGGCCGGACAATGATAAAAACACTCCTTCTTCTACTGGCGGTTTCCCCCCGGCTCTACGCCGGCGCCGTGCATCACGACCTGGCAGCGCGGCTCGCTCCGGCCGCCAACACCCTGGCGGTCACCGACACCGTCACTTTCCAGGAACCCGCGGCCGAATTCGTCTTCTCCCTGCACCCCGGCCTGGCCCCGGCGGTTAAGGACGGCGTGGTGCTGGAGCTGCTGCCTCCGCAGGCCGCGGCCTCTTACGGCATCAATTTCTCGTCGGACGCCCTGCAGCTGGACACCTACCGCGTAAAGCCCGCCAAGCCCGCCAAAAGCTTTACCCTGGAATACTCCGGCGTCATCAACCACCCGCTGGGCGAGCAGGCCGAAGAATACGCCCGCAGCTTCTCCGAAACGCCCGGGCTCATCTCGGAAAAAGGCTGCTACCTCTCCGGCGCTTCCGGCTGGTACCCGCTCTTCAAAGATACGCTGGTCACCTATGATCTTAAAACATCCCTGCCCGCGCCCTACCTGTCCGTAGCCGGCGGCGCGCGCGCCAGCCACGCCGTTTCCGGCGCCGGCAGCGCCTCCGCCTGGGAAGCCGGGGAGCCGCAGGACGAAATAAACCTGGTCTGCGGCAAATATACCGAATATTCCCGCCTCGGGCCCGATGCTCAGTATTACGCCTTCCTCCTTAAGCCCGACGAAGACCTGGCCCGGAAATACCTGGAAGCCGCCGACAAATACACCGGGTTCTATTCCGAGCTGCTGGGCGCCTACCCGTACCCCAAGTTCGCGCTGGTGGAGAATTTCTGGGAGACCGGCTACGGCATGCCGTCGTTCACCCTGCTCGGCCCGTCGGTGATCCGGCTGCCGTTCATCCTCAATACTTCCTACCCGCACGAGATCCTGCACAACTGGTGGGGCAACGGCGTGTTCGTGGATTACGCCAAGGGCAACTGGTGCGAAGGGCTCACCACTTACCTGGCCGACTACCTGATAGCCGAGAACCGCGGCAAAGGCGCGGAATACCGCGCGACCACGCTGCGCAAATACGCCGCCTACGTCGGGGAAGAGAAAGATTTCCCGCTCACGGAGTTCCGCTCGCGCCGCTCGTCCGCTTCCGAGGCCGTGGGCTACGGCAAGTCCCTGATGTTCTACCATATGCTGCGCAACCTGCTCGGCGACGAAAAGTTCAAGGCCGGCCTGCGCGCCTTTTACGCCGGCAACCGCTTTCGCGCCGCCTCCTTCGACGAGCTCCGCGCCGCTTTCGAGCGTCAGACCGGCCGCGGCCGCCTGGCCGGTTTTTTCGACCAGTGGCTGAACCGCGCCGGCGCGCCGCAGTTGCTGCTCAAAGATATCCGCACCGACCGCTCCGACCAGGAATATACCCTGGTATTTACCCTGGCGCAGACGCAGGAAGGGCCGCTCTACAACCTCGCCGTGCCGGTCCTGCTCTATCTCGACGGCGTGGCCGAGCCCCGGCGCAAGGTCCTGAACCTTTCCACCAGGGAAGAAGTGTTCCACTATGCCGTCCCCGCGCGGATATTGCGCCTTGAGGTGGACCCCGACTTCGACCTGTTCCGCAGGCTGGACCCGCTGGAATCGCCGCCCGCGCTGGCCCTGCTCTTGGGCGCCAAAAAGCCGGCCATCGTGCTCCCGCCCGGCTCCGAGCGCCCCGCTTGGGCCGCCTTCGCCGCCGCCTGGAACAAAGATAAAGACAACGCGCCGCTGGTCACCGAAGACGCCGCGGCCCCCGCCGGACCCTACTGGGCGCTGGGCGCGGAAAACCCGCTGGCCGCGGGCATAGAGAAAAGCCTGGAGACCTACGGCGCCAGGTTCTCCTCCGCCTCGGTCACGCTGGGCGGCAGGGAATTCGCGCGCGCGGACCACACCTTCGTCCTGGCGGCTTACGCCGGCTCCGGCCCGGCCGGGCTGGTGGTCTCGGGCTCCACGGCCGCGCTGTCGCTGTTAACGGTAAAGCTGCCCCATTACGGCAAGTACTCCTGGCTGGTTTTCGACGCCGCCATGACCTCGGTGGCCACCGGCCTGTGGCAGGCCGCCCGCTCGCCCCTGGCGGCGGAATTCGTCCCCGGCGTCTCCCCGGCGCGTATGCCGGGCGCCCGCGCGCCCCTGGCGCCCCTTCCCTCGCTGTTCTCCAGCGCGCGCCTGGGCGCCGACGTCACGGCCCTGGCCGCGCTGCCCGGCGGCCGCGGCCCGGGTTCTACCGGCCTCAAAAAGGCCGCCGCGCTTATCACGGAAGCCTTCGAAAAAGCCGGGCTTAAGCCTTTCCAGCCGGGCCCGCCGCCGCCCCAGGACAAGGCATCGCGCAAGCGCTCCTATTTCCTGGCGCAGCAAGGCCAGCCGGCCAACCTTACCGGCCTGGTGCAGGGCACGGCCAAGCCTGAGGAATATCTGGTGCTGGCCGCGCATTACGACCATCTCGCCCCGGTAAAGGGCCTCTCCTTCCCCGGCGCGGACGACAACGCCTCCGGCGTGGCGCTGCTCTTGGAGCTGGCGCGCTATTACGCCGCCCACCCGCAGAAGCGCACCATCCTCTTCGCCGCTTTCGACGGCGAGGAAGAGGGCCGAAAAGGCTCAAAGGCTTTCGTGGAAAGGCTGGGCCCCGGGCTGCGCCAGAAGCTCAACGCGGCCCTCAATTTCGACACGGTAGGCCGCCTGGGCGCCGGCAAGATCCTGGCGCTGGGCTCTTCCTCGTCGGACAAATGGGTGCATATCTTCCGCGGCGCCGGCTTCGTCACAGGCGCGGAATACGCGCTGGTCAAGGAAGACCTGGACGCCAGCGACCAGGCCAGCTTCATAGAACAGGGCGTGCCGGCGGTGCAGTTCTTCAGCGGCGCCAACGCCGACTACCACAAAATCACCGACACGGCCGACAAAATAGACCTGGCCGGCCTGGTCAAGCAGGCCGAGTTCGCCAAAGAAATAATAGATTATCTCGCCGGGGACGCCCCCTTCATCACCCGGCCCTCCGGCGCCGCGCCCGCCAAGTCTTCAGCGGGCCCCGCCCGCCGCGTCACCACGGGCCTGGTCCCCGACTTCACCTACCAGGGCGAAGGCGTCCGCGCCCAGGCCATCACCCCCGGCTCCCCCCTCGACCAAGCCGGCGTAAAACCCGGCAGCGTAATAACCGAACTGAACGGCCGCGCCATAACCGGCCTCAAAGACTACTCCGAAGCCCTCAAACTCCTCACCCCCGGCGACAAAGTCCCCCTCACAATCCTGGATCCATCACCCAGAACGATTGAGATAGTACTTAAATAATCCGTCAAAATAGAATGGGGTCAGACCCCAGGGTCAGACCCTGGGGTCTGACCCCAAGTTTAGATTTGGTTAAACAGGCGGCTGCGAAGTCCTCTCCTCCCAGAACTATACCATCTGTCAGATAATCCCATATTTTCCCATCAGAACCCTCGGCAACAAATTTACGATATTTCTGAGCCGCCGGCCCAAGTTCACTCCCGAATTGGCTGAGAATCCAATCAATGTGTAAACACGGATGCGCATTCCCCAGTAATGCTGTAGCCCCGTAACTGCTCCATAACCAATCTTCCGGTCTTGCGCACAAGCCGGCTTTAACCGGGTTATTAACTATGTATCTGCAAGCTTCAAGCAGGTAAGAATCCCTGTCTATAAGTATTGCCTTATACCGCCCCTGAAAAAGAGCTCCGACTTTGTGATGTCGAAAGTTATATGTCTGGCTGTATATCGCATTTAACCGTTTCATTACGGCAGATAGATTTCCTTTTGGAGTTTCCATTATGAAGTGATAATGATTCCCCATCAGGCAGTATGCGTGGCATATGCTGCCAAAAAGACTATTACAGAATGTAAGAATTTTCAGCAAGAAGCCTCTATCCACATCGTCGGAAAAGATAGACTCACGTCTATTTCCACGCGACGTTACATGATACAAAGCGCCATCGAATTCTATTCTTAAAGGTCTGGCCATAATCCCTCCTATTTAGGAAATAGCATAGCAGACGAACCCGACAACCTACTGTCGGGTTTGCGAATTAGTGGGGTCAGACCCTGGGGTCAGACCCTAGGGTCAGACCCCAGGGTCTGACCCCAATATGGCTAAGGTTTGTTTTCCGGTGGGGCGGCGGGTTTGTCCAGCGGGCAGGTGGTGATGCCCAGCAGGACGTAGAGGCCGCAGCGGCCGAGCAGGGCCGTAAGGATGGCCAGGGCGGCGGCCACGCCGGCGACAATAGCCCAGGTGCCGGTAGACCTGTAAGCCACGAAAGCCAGCGCCAGGCCCACTATCCAGCGAATTACTTTATCGGTAGTACCCACATTTTTAGCGAACATACTTCCCCCCTTACCCGTTCTTTCAATGTCCCAGAACTTTAAGCACGCTCATAAAATCCGCCGGCGGGTCGGCTTCGCAGGAGACGGTTTTGCCCGACAGGTCCTTGAAGCGCAGGCGCCAGGAATGGAGCATCAGGCGCGGGAACTTGCGCTGAGCGGCGGCCTCGCCGTAGGTATTGTCGCCCAGCACGGGGTGGCCGATGGAATACAGGTGCGCCCGTATCTGGTGGCGCCGCCCCGTAACGATGGAAACCTCCAGGAGCGAGGCCCCCTTCAGCTTTTCCGACAGTGAATATTTCGTAAGCGAGGCCTTCCCGTCGAAAGCTACCGACATGCGCCCGGAACCGCGCTGCGTCAGGGGCTTGTTTATCTCGTCGCGCTCCTTCTGCATATACCCTTCCACCACGACCAGGTACTTCTTCTCCACGTCGCGCGTCTCGAACAAACCCGAAAAATACCGGTGCGCCGCCGCGTTCTTGGCAAAAATTATCAGTCCGCTGGCGTCCATATCCAGGCGGTGCACCACAAAGATCTCCCCGAACTGCTTACGCAGCAGCCCCTCCAGGTCCGGTTTGCCCACCAGGGACCCCCGCGCCGGCATGGTCAACAGCCCCGAAGGCTTATTAACCACCAAATAATCAGCTGTTTCCCGAATAAGTTCAAGTTGCATAAATAGTCCCTTGGGGTCAGACCCTGGGGTCAGACCCTAGGGTCTGACCCCAGGGTCTGACCCCAAATTAAAGTCTCGTTTGTAGGCTTCGCCGGCTAGGATGGAGGTGAGGCCGCCGAAGAATAAATAAAGCATGGCAAGGAAGATGGCCAGGTGGAGGCCGGCGGCGTCGGAGACCACGCCAAGGAGGAACGGGGAGATAGCGTCGCCCAGGGCGTGGATGATGAAGATATCCAGCGCGAACGCCATGGACCGCATGGTGACCGGCACCGTCTCCACAATAGCCGCGTGGTACGGGCCCGAATAAGCGAAAATGAAGAACTCGGCGAAGAACATCATGACCAGCGCCATATTAAGCGAAGACGCCAGCACCGCCCCCACGCCGAACGGGATGCTCAGGAAAAAGCTCATGTAGCCGACGATGAAATAAGCCCGGCGCGTGCGCTTGCGCAGCCAGTCCGCCACCCAGCCGCCCGTAAAATTGCCGGAAAGCCCCGCCAGCACCGTAACCAGCCCGAACAGGAACCCCGCCCGCCCCACCGACAGGTCGAAATTGCGCACAAAATACGAAGGCATCCACGCCGCCAGCCCGCCCACCGAGAACGTGCCGATGCTCTGCGACAGGCACACCAGCAGGAAGGTGCGGTTCTTAAACAGCGCCAGGTAGCCGCGCAAAGGGATATGCTCCGAGCGCTGCGTCTTCTCCGGCGTCTCCTTAAGGAACAGCGCCACCACGCCCAGGAGCATGCCCGGGATGGCCACGATGAAGAACGCGTTGCGCCAGCCGAAATGCTGCCCCAGCGCCCCGCCCAGCAGGTAACCTATGGCGCTGCCGGCCGGGATGGCCAGCGCGTAAAGGGCCATGATGCGCGCCCGCTTTTCCAGCGGGAACCACTCCGCCAGGAACGACGGCGACACCGTGCCGTAGCCCGCCTCGCCTATGCCCACCGCCGACCGCGCAAAGATCAGCTGCCCGTAATTGCGGATAAGCCCGCTGCCCAGCGTAGCCACGCTCCAGAAAATAGCGCTCACGCCTATGATCAGCGGCCGCCGCACCCGGTCGCCGAAATAGCCCACAAAAGGGGCGAAGCACATGTAAACTATCATGAACGAGGACGCCAGAAAGCCCAGCTGCGCGTCGGAAAGCCGCAGGTCCGTCTTGATGAGCGGGAACACCGCGAACAGCACCTGCCGGTCTATATAATTGAACAGGCTCATGCAGAAGATGAGCGTCAGCACTTTCCTAGAGTAGGAATCGTTCACAGATGATAATGATAGCAAAAACAAAAAATTGCTAATATGTAAAAGCAGGGCAAAATCACCCCCAAAAGGACCTCAAATGAAAAAAGCCAAAGCAAAAGCCTCCAAAGCCGCCAGCCTCGCCTACAATTCCAAGAACGGCTACGAAAGCATCTCCCCCGCCGAGCTCAAGCGCTGCGAGGACATGAACAAGCTTTACATCCAGTACCTGGGCAAAGCCAAGACCGAGCGCGAGGCCCACGACGAGGCCATCGAGCTGCTGGAAGCCGCGGGCTACACCGACATGGCCCTTAACGAGAAGACCGGCCAGAAGCTGAACCCCGGCGCCAAGGTGTACCGCTCCTGCGAAGGCAAAACCCTGATGGCCTGCGTCATCGGCAGGAGACCGTTCGAAGCCGGCATGCACATAGTGGGCGGCCATACCGACGCCCCCCGCATCGACATCAAGCAGAACCCCCTCTTCGAAAATTCCGAGATGGCCATGCTCGACACCCATTACTACGGCGGCATCAAGAAATACCAGTGGCTCACCATCCCCCTGGCGCTGCACGGCGTGTTCGTAAAGCCCGACGGCAAGAAGATCACCATCAAGATAGGCGAAGACGCCGCCGACCCCGTGTTCTGCATCACCGACCTGCTGCCCCACCTGGCCGCCGACCAGTACAAGAAGACCCTGGGCGAGGCCGTCCCCGGCGACAGCCTTGACCTGATCCTGAGCTCCATGCCCGTGGCCGACAAGGACCAGAAGGAAAAATACAAATATAACGCGCTGAAGATGCTGGCCCAGCGCTACGGCGTCAACGAGCACGACTTCCTCTCGGCCGAGCTGGAGCTGGTGCCCGCCGGCATGCCGCGCGAAGCCGGCCTGGACCGCAGCATGATCCTGGCCTACGGCCACGACGACCGCGTGTGCTCCTACGCCGCGCTCAAGGCCCTGCTCGACCTGGAAGGCACCCCCGAATACACCTCCATGGTGCTCCTGTGCGACAAAGAAGAGATCGGCTCCATGGGCGCCACCGGCATGGCCTCGTTCTTCTTCGAGAACACCGCCGCCGAGCTCCTCAACCTCACCAGCGCCAGCTACAGCGAACTGGCCCTCAAGCGCGGCCTCAACAACTCGTGGATGCTGTCCGCCGACGTTAACGGCCTGTTCGACCCGCTGTTCGCCGGCGCCTTCGAAAAGCGCAACTCCGCGCTCTTGAACCACGGCG
Organism: Elusimicrobia bacterium GWF2_62_30; assembly: GCA_001799995.1. Classification (GTDB taxonomy): domain Bacteria; phylum Elusimicrobiota; class Elusimicrobia; order Elusimicrobiales; family UBA9959; genus UBA9959. The sequence continues at coordinate 21,672 of MGUK01000094.1, read as the reverse complement.
TCTGCGTCACCAAGTTCACCGGCAGCCGCGGCAAATCCGGCTCGTCCGACGCCTCGGCCGAGTTCATGGCGCAGATCCGCCGCATCTTCGACAAAGCCGGCGTGGTCTGGCAGACCGGCGAGCTGGGCAAAGTGGACCAGGGCGGCGGCGGCACCATCGCCTATCTTATGGCCCGCTACGGCATGAAAGTGGTGGACTGCGGCGTGGGGCTGTTCTCCATGCACGCCCCCATGGAACTGGCCGGCAAGCTGGACATCTACATGGCCTACAAGGGCTACCTGGCCTTTATGAAGGACGGCCGCGGCAAATGACCCGCGCCAGCCTCGTGCTGCTGCCGGCGCTGCTCGCCTTTACGGCGTGGGCGCCGGCCGCGCATGGCGCCCTGCCGGTAAAGAAAAAAGCCCCCGCCGCGGCGGAGGCCGAAAAGCCCAAAACGCTGGAAGAGCTGCGCACGATGATGAAGACCTACGACTTCAAGAACGAGCGCGTGGTCTTCCCCGCCTACTGGAAAACCAGCGAGCTGACCAAAACCCTGATCCGCTCGGAATTCCACTACAACTGGGACAAGCCCGGCCGCGAATGCGCCACCGATTCGTTTCCCTGGGCGTACGCCGTCATCAGCAACGACAACACGCTGTGCTGGAACCCCGACAAGCAGCTGTTCACCCAGGTGCGCTACGTCGAGATAGCCGGCAGCACCGGTGTGATGTACCGCCACAACCCCGTAACCTCGGCCGCCGAAGCCGACACCGAAAGCTGCCCGGGCCAGTCGTACATGGCGGTGGTCTTCCGCAAATACGGCAACTGCTACACCCTCAAATTCATCACCCGCGAAAAGTTCGTCAGGCAGTTCTTCCCCGACTTCAAGCTTATCATGGACAACTTCCAGGTCTTTCAGCCCAAAAAAGCCGCGGAAAAGAAAGGCCCGGCGCTGCGGCAGGACGGCATACTACAATGACCATAAAACTTATCATCACCGGCGGCACCTTCGACAAGGAATACAACGAGCTCAACGGCAGCCTCTTCTTCACCAGCACGCACCTGGGCGAAATGCTCAAGCTGGGCCGCAGCCGCGTAAAGGTCAAGCTCAAAACCCTGATGATGATGGACAGCCTTTACATGACGGCCGCGCACCGCAAGCGCATCCTGGCCGAATGCAAAGCTTCCAGGGAAAACCGCATAGTTATCACCCACGGCACCGACACCATGCCCGAAACCGCGCGCCTCCTGGGCGAAAACCTCACCGGCAAGACCGTCATCATCACCGGCGCCATGGTGCCCTACAAATTCGGCTCGTCCGACGGCATGTTCAACCTGGGCTCGGCGCTGTCCTTCGCGCAGACCCTCCCCCCCGACGTGTACATAGCCATGAACGGCCGCTTCTTCAGCTGGCACAACGTGCGCAAGAACAAGAAAAAAGGCGAATTCGAAGAGATAAAGTAGCGCTGGTCCAGCCCAAAAAGAAAGGCCCCGGAAAGGGGCCTTTTCTTTGGGGTCAGACCCTGGGGTCAGACCCTGGGGTCAGACCCTAGGGTCTGACCCCAGCTTTAGAACAAGCCGGTGGTTTTCTCCCATTTTACGGTGGCGGAGGGGTTGGTGTACACGGTGGGGGCGCCCTGGCCGTCCACCCACACGGCGGACGAGCCCTTAATGGCGCCCAGCAGCTTAAAGGCCTTGTCCTGGCCCATCACGGCCAGCACGGCCGAAGCCAGGAAGTTCCCGTTCTCCATGTCGGGCAGGAACACCGTCAGGTTCGAAAAATTATCTATCGGGTATCCGGTCTTCAGGTCCAGGATGTGCGAATACAGCCGCCCCTCTATCTGCACAAAGTGGTCCCGGCCCGACGAAGACATCACCACCCCGCTGTTGAAGACGAACTTCCCCAGCGCCTTGCTGTCCTTGAAGGGGTCCATCACGCGGTATTCCCAGATGCGGTCGCCCAGCACCATCATATTACCGCCCAGGCGCAGCTCCACCGGATAGCGCGCGGGGTTCTGTTTCAGCATCCGGTAGGTGCGGTCAAAGCAGTAGCCGCGCAGCAGCCCGCCCATATTGATCTGTATCGGCCGCGTAAAGCGCACCAGCTTCCTGGGCGCGTCCACCTGTATGTAGTTGGAACCTATATCGCGCAGCGCCTTCTGGATGTCCTCTTTGGCCGGCATCTTCTTGGTGGAAGCCGCCGTCTGCCACAGCGGCCACAGCGGGGCAAAGGTAATGTCGAAGGCCCCGTCCGTCAGGCGGTAATAATCCATGCTGAGCATCAAAAGCTTCAGGAACTCGTCGTCCACCTTCACCCATTCGCCGTAGGCCTTCTTGTTCACCAGCGAGGTCATGCTGTAGGGGTCGCTGTAGCTGAACTCGCCGGAGACGCGGTTCCACTCGGCAAAAATGGCGTCGGCTATCTTGCGCCCCTCTTCGGGCCCGGCGCCGTACACCTTCACCTGCGCCGGCACGTTCATGATAAAGGTTTTCTGGGAATAGTGAGGGTCTTCTTTAGCGCCGCAGCCGGCGCAAAGCGCGGCCGCCGCCAAAAGCCCCAGGATGTTTTTTTTCATAGCTGCGTTCCCCTTCGTCCACTACACTAAAAATACAATTTTTCCCCGCCCTATGCAACCCGGGCAACCCGGGGTCAGACCCCGGGGTCTGACCCTACAAGGTTCTCTATAAGCTCAAGCCGGCGGCGCGCGTACACGGCGGCTTTGCGGCTTGGTATGGCGTCTATCCAGGCGCAGGCTTTTTTAAAGCGGAAAGCTTTGGAAAACCGCAGCTCGGGAAAATGCGAGAACTGCCGCTTACGGAACGCCGAGACATAAAGGCAATCGACCAAAGCTTTTTCAGGTTCCGCCAGCAGAAACCCGGCGCCGCCCCCGCTCCAGTCAAAGCCGCTAAAGAACGACGACGCCAGATGATGCACCGCAAACCGCCCCGCGGCGGTCTTTATCTCCCCGCCGTGCGCCACTGAAGCCAGCGTGACCACCTGCGGGATCTGCTCTATGATCCCGTGCAGGTGCAGCGCGCTGGTAAAGGACACATAGGCTCTCTGCCGGGGCAGAATATGCCCGATCACCGCGTAAGGACTGGGCGCCTGCGCGCCGGCAGCCCACACCCCGTGGGCCACCTTAACCACAAGCCCCTGCCCGGCAAGGTAGGCCAGCCCCTGCGAAACCACCGACGGGGACCTGCCGGACACCGCGGCCAGTTCCCTGGCGCTGAACACCGGCTGCCCCAGCCCGGTTATATAAGAGATAAGCGTTTTTTTAACCATTGCTCTTTTCCAGTTCGGTCACAAAATCCGCGGCCTTAAGTTTGATCTCGTCCCACATGGCGGGCACGGCATAAACCGCCTGGTCCTGCGCGGCAAGATACCCGGCCACAACGTCGCGGAACATTTCAAAGGACGGTTCCAGAATGGCGGCCCTGGCCCGGGCCAGTTGTTCTTTACCGGGCAGTCCCGCCAGAGCCGTGCCGGGGCGCACCTGGGTGCTGAGCAGGTAAAGATCAAAGATATCCCTGGCCTGCAGCACCGAACGCGACAGCACCGCCGCTATCTTCTGCGCCGCGGCCTGCGCCGCCGGATAATGCGGGATAATAAGCGGGGCCATGCCGTAAGGCCGCAGCAAGGCGGCAGGCACCGCCTCCGCCACGGGCGCACCGCTAAAGCCGCGCCGGGAGAACTCCACCTTGGTAAAGTAATCCTCGCCGCCGGCGGTAACAAGATGCACTTTAAAGCGCTGCGTAGTACCGGTCTGCTTGGCTTTAAGCAGGTCGGGCGGCTTAATATCGGCAATACCGTAAGTCTTAAGGTTCTCCCTGAAAGAAGGGGACAGCAGAATGCGCATTACGCGTTTCTTAACGGACTCCACCGGCAGCCCGTCGACATCAAGGCCCATATCCTCGGAATAGCGTATGCTTTTAAAGAATAAACGCAGGTTCACCCCGCCCTTAAGAGCCCACAGCCCGGCCGGCATGTCCGCCACAAAATTGCGCAGGAACTCCAGGTGGAAGATCTCCCGCAACTGTAATTGACTATACATAATATGTATTATATTTTAGTTCCAACTAAATTTCAATCTATATTACACAAATAGCCTGACCCCAATAAGTTACCGGTCAATGCCGTCGGCCTGGAATTTTGCCGCCAGGTCTTTTATGACTTTTTGTGGTTCCATCGTTCTTAAACCGATTAAGATCCATCAGCGTTTGAGAGAGCTCTATAGCCAACCCAAAGCGGGCGGCCGGGGAAAGAGCTCTTATAACAGCGAGATGCCGCGTTTCGGCCTTTGAGAGAGTACGCATACGTTAATTATCCCAAAACAACTCATCCACTTTGGGTCTCCGAGAAGCTACATCGGTAAGGTGTCTTTTAACGTCCGCCGCCTCAAGTTTCAGTTGGTGACAATTTGTCACCGGCTGAATTGTTGGGGTCTGACCCCCGGTTATTCCGGAAAGAACATAACTGTTCAAACCGGCGCGGCGTTAATTCCCTCGAATTCGGGGGAATTAACTTACTGGTCTTTACCCTACAGAACCCTGCGAGCCCATTCTATATAGCGTTCCACGCTGACTTTTAAAGCCACCGCGTCTTTTTCCGTGTATGACTTGTCTATGTACTCGATAAGGTTTTTCTGTGCCAGGATCTCCCCCAGCCGCTTAGCTTGTTTTGACACAGCTTCATCCCGGATAGTGGACTGTAAAAGCCCTACCACGTCCTGGTGGGAATCAGAGGAGGAACGGACACCCGCGTGTTTTACCAATAGCGCGTCTGTTGCCGAGATACAACAGTGGACGCCGGCCAGGCCGGCGGCGTTCCAGTTATGTTTCAGCGCGGCGTCCACCATGGACTCAAAGAATTCCATCGCTTTGTCCCAGTAAATGGCGTACCGCTCGCGCGAAACCTTTTTCAAGTAAATTTCTTTTGGCGTCATATCCCCCCCAAAGAACTATAAAACCTCGGTCATCAATTTACCGGCTACTACCCTTCCCGTTTTCAGGACTGTGCGGACAAAATCGTCCTTCTGCCGGTATTTAGCGCGGAATTCACCAAGGGTAAGCACCACCGGGGCAAGAGGATAATGACAGTGCGCCAGCGCCCAGGCGCTGCGCCCGGTAAAATATGAAAACGCTTCGTCCCTGTATTTATCGTTTTCAATTAACGCCAAAATGTCTATATCGCTTGCGCCGCGCAGCTGACCGCGTGCCGCGCTTCCGAAGAGCACAAGAGATTTAACGGAAGCCGGCAGGGTGCGGCATAATTCGCGCAGCATATTATCCAGCCAATTTTTCTCGCCGTCGAAAATAGCGCGTGCCACGTCCGCAACTATCCAGTGCCTCCTGTTAAGACTGAACAGGTGTGATGGGGCCGCAATTTTCAGCTCAACAACGCCGAATGAAACCAGCCCTTTAAGGACATTATGGGCTTGTTGGGGGCTTAAGCCGGCGCGCCTGGCAATTTCCCGGCCGGTCAGCGCCTGGGTTGCCCCGTAGAGACAACGCATGATCCCAAAGCGCGCTTTCCCGGCGAAGATATTTTCAATAATTGAATGTGTCATATTATATAGACAGTTGTCTAATATATATTACATCTAAATCCGCTGTTTTTCAAGGTTTCATGCAAATAGCATAGCAGATGAACCCGACAGAGGCGTGTCGGGTTTGTGGGAAATAAAGTGGGGTCAGACCCCGGGTCTGACCCCAAAAGAAACATGCCTATTTTTCCGGTCGTGGAGGCCTTTTTACCGGCGGCGGGGCACCCAGGGATTTCAGGTCCAGGTAGTCCTTATCACGGCCTATCGCGCGTTTATTTTTTATCAGGCATTCCCGTGAAAGGAACGGCGCCGGCTGGGCGCCTATTTCGCCTTTAACCCGCGTCGACCAGGCGCTCTTCCAGGCAACGCCCGTAATGGTAGTGATGATATGCACGCTGTTGGGCTCCCGGCCAAGCTCGATAAGCGTTTTCTCCCTGATCTGGCCAGGGTCCACAGCTACTCCGGCAAAATCCAGAAGCGCAGCCGCAAGCCGCACAGCGTTAACCGGCTGGCAGCCCACAAGGATATCCATATCCGTAGTGGCCCTGATGTAGCCGTGATAGCCTACCGCATAGGCGCCCACTATCACGTATTCCACCTTATGGGCGTTCAACAGGGCCACAAGCTCTTCGTAATCGTCCAAAGGTTCGGCATTAGAAGGCGTCATGGATTATCCTTATAGCCGAGCGGTCGATATGGGGAGACCGCGGGTTAGCCGGGTTCAGCAGGATCATGCGCCGGGAATGCGCCCGCATCCGAGCAATGCGTTCTTTCGGCGACAACCTCAGGCAGGCCGCGCGGTAATTCTCCGCCGCTGCCGGCTCATTTTCCTCCAAGGGCCGTATTTTTATTACGCGGTCTATGACCGCTCCTGGCCGGGGGGCGCCGGGCGCCTCCGGCTGATAGAGAGCACGGAACTCCGCCACCGCGGACGGGCCAAGCTCCCCCCGCTTTTGGTAGAGCTCGCCCGCAAAGGCCTGGAAAGCCTCCAGGAAGGCCTCGCCGCGCCTGGCAAGACTATATTCAAATTGTCCCTTTCGCCTCTCTGACGGCCTCGCTTGCGCGTTTATATAGGCGCCCTCGCGCAGGAACTTAAGCGCCCGGTCCACCTGCACCGGGTTTAAACCCAAAAGGGTTTCCAGCCGGCCAAAACGCAGCCTCCCCCCGCTGCGTAAAGCCTGCAGAACGCGGATATAATCCTTATGCCCTAGCAAGTCTGCTATCATAACAATAGTCTACTTACAGTTTGTAAGTATGTCAAGGGTCTGACCCCAATAAAAAAGGCCCCGGGAGGGGCCTTGGGAGGGCTGGGGTCTGACCCCAGGGTCTGACCCCAGGGTCTGACCCTAGGGTCTGACCCCAGTGTCACCTGCGGCGGCGCGGGAGCCGTAGGGGTCGCCGGTGTAGGTGGGGATCAGCTTGCGGATGCCGTCTATGATGGGACCGGGGTCCGGGAGCTCGGCCAGCAGGCTGAGGTTGCTCATCTGCTCTTTCAAGAGGGCCATGTCGCCCTCTTCGGGCACAGCCACAAAAATGTCGGAATGGCCCGTATCCTTGCGCACGTCCTCGTCGCGGAACAGCTCTTCGTACATCTTCTCGCCGGGGCGCATGCCCACGTACTTAACCTCAATATCCTTGCCAGGCTGCAGCCCGTTCAAAACAATAAGGTTATGGGCCAGCTCCGCCACCTTTATGGGCGTGCCCATGTTAAGCACAAAGATCTCCCCGCCGCGGCCCATGGCCGTAGCCTGCAGTATAAGTTGTATAGCCTCTTCCACCGTCATGAAATAGCGCGTAACGTCCGGGTGCGTCACCGTAACCGGCCCCCCGGCCTGTATCTGCTCCTGGAAGATGCGCACAGCGCTGCCGGAGCTGCCCAGCACGTTGCCGAACCGCACCGACATGCACTTGGTGCCGTTAACCTCGGCAAAGGCCCGCACCACCATCTCGCCAAGGCGCTTGCTGGCCCCCATCACGCTGCTGGGGCGCACGGCCTTGTCGGTAGAGATATACAGGAACCGCTCGGCATTGTGCCGGGTGGCCGCGTCGGCCAGGGCATAGGTGCCCAGGGTATTGTTCTTTACGGCCTCCTGCGGGTTGGTCTCCATAAGCGGCACATGCTTATGCGCCGCCGCGTGGAACACCACCTGCGGGGCGTAAGTCTTAAAAACGTTCTCCAGCATTACTTCGTCTTTTACGTCGCCCACCACCGCCGTGATCTTGGCGGTATGGCCGGCCGCCACCAGTTCCTTTTCAATGTAGAACAAAGCGGTATTGTGGTTGTCTATCATCACCAGCCGCTTGGGGCCGTAATTAAGCACCTGGCGGCAAAGCTCGGCGCCTATGGTGCCGCCCGCGCCCGTAATAAGCACCGTCTTGCCCGCCAAAATGGCGTTCATGGCGGCCATGTTCAGCTCAATCTTCTTGCGGGGCAAGAGGTCCGAAAGAAGGGGTCAGGTTTAAACCTGACCCCTTTCCTTTAACCCCATTCCGCATGGTTACAGTTTCTTAAAGTAAATTTTAACCTTCCCCTTCACCGCCTCAGCCCTGTAAGGCCGCGGCCCGCCGTTTATAATGTCGGCAAAGGCCTTGGCGCTGGCCTCAGGCGCCTGGCCGGGGCTGAGCGGCAGCATTATGTTCCAGCCGGCAACATGGTCTATGGTGCCGTCGGGGCGCATATAGCGGAAGATGGCCAGCCACAGGCCCAGGCAGCCGTTTATGCTGCTGTCGGTGCGGCCGGTAGCCAGGCCGTTTATCTCTATCTCGCCGGGCGTGCCGCCCACGGTCACCTTCCCAGCCAGCACCACTATCTTCTGCGTCTTGTCAAAAGACGCCACCTCCACCTTGGCCCCCTTGGCCAGCTCTACAACCGGATCGTACCCGCTGTCTTTCTTTTTCATGCCCCCTCCCCTTTGCGCAGCCTGCCTATGATTCCCGCACCGGCGGCCTTACATTAAGCTCAAAACCACCCTCGCGCTTTTTAAACGGACCGGGCACGGGGCAGATGAGGTAATTTTTACCCTTGGGGTAAGCCTCCCGGAAAACTTTAAGCGCGTCGGGGCAAAATTCAGCCGGGCTCCACTTACATTCAAAAACATCCACCTCGTCGCGCTCGCCGGCAATAATAAAATCCAGTTCGCGGCCGGCCTTATCCCGCCAGTAAAGGATATTACTCTCCGGATTTTCCGCCGCCAGCCAATCCAGCGCCAGGTGCTCCCATAAGGTGCCGTTATCCGAAGGGCGCAGTGAATTCCAGCCGCGGAAGAAACTGACAAAGCCGGTGTCGAACCCGAAGATCTTGGGGATCTTGACCATCTCTTTACGCCCGCCGCCAAAGAACGGGCGCACTATCCTAAGCGCCCCGGTAATTTCCATGGCGGCCAGGTGGGAGTCTATAGTGGGACGGCTTATCCCCAGCGCGGAAGCGGTCTTGGAGCAGTCAAAAGCGCCGCCGCTTTGCCGCATAAGATACTCGAACAACAGGTTGAATTTCTCAGCATCCCTGAAACCAAACAGCTTCTGGATATCCCGCGAAAAGAAAGAGTCGGACCATTCCCGGTAGAAAGAGGGGTCCTTTTCCGCCGCCAGCAGCGCCGGGGGCAGCCCGCCATGCAGCAACCGCCTGGAAAGAGACGCTTTATTAAAAAGGGGCAGTTCGGAATAAAGAACAGGGGAAAGATGTACCTGCCTTTTTCTGCCGGTGAGCGTATCGCGGAACTTCTTGCCCGCGGCCAGCGTAGAGGAACCGGTAGCCAATATCTTAAGCTCCGGGAACATATCCGCCCCTATCTTAAGCAGCCGGCTGGGATCTTTAAGCTGGTGTATTTCATCAAATACCACCACCGGTTTCTCGCAGTTGCTAAAAAACAACTCCGGGTCCGCCGTCATCTCCCCCACCGAAGGAAGGTCGCAGTTAAGATAAAGCGAGTCCTGGGCAAAAAGCATCTTGGCAAGAGTGGTCTTGCCGCACCTGCGCACCCCGGACAACCAAACAATAGGCGCTTTTCCCCATGCGGACTTTATGCGATTTTCCCAATAAGGCCTGTGAATCATAACCATACTTTACACAATAGCCGACTATTTGTAAAGTACACCCCTTACCCTAATTGCCCAGCATACCGCCTAAAAAGTCGTTTTTGGGTTCGTCCCATTTGGCCGGGCTGTCGGGGTTGGTCAGGTAATGCGCCTTGCCCGCGCCGTCCACCCACACGGCCGCCGCGCCCTTCATCTTGCCCAGCAGCGCAAAGGCCTTGTCCCGCCCCAGCACGCTCAGCGCGGCCGAAGACAGAAAGTCGCTGTTCTCCACGCCGGGGAAATAAACCGTAAGGCTTGAGAAATCCTGCACCGGGTAGCCGGTGCGCAGGTCCAGGATATGGGAATACAGCTTGCCCTCTATCTCCACAAAAATATCCCGCCCCGCGCTGGACATTACCATGCCGTCCTTGAACATATAGCGGCCCAGTATGGTCATGCGGTCGGTGGGGTGCGGCACGCGGTACTGCCAGTCGCGCTGGCCGTAAACCAGCATATTGCCGCCCAGGCGCAGCTGCACGGGGAAGGCCGGCTTACGCTCTTTCAGTATCTTGTAGGCGCGCTCAAAACAGTAGCCGCGCAGCAGGCCGCCCATATTCACCTGCACCTGCTTGGTAAGACGCACCTGCCGCTTAACCACGTCCACCTGTATATACTGGGAACCTATGCCCTCAAGGGCTTTCTGGATATCGTCTTTATGCGGCAGGCGGCGGCTACTGGCGGCCTCTTTCCACAGCGGCCAAAGCGGGGCAAAGGTTATATCAAAGGCGCCGCCCGTAAGCTTGTGATAATCCAGCGCCAGCAGCAGCAGGCGCATGAATTCGTCGGTAACGGGCACCCATTCGGTAACGGCTTTTTTATTTACCACCGTGGTAAGGCTGTACGGGGAGCTATAGCTGAGCTCGTCGGAAATGCGGTTCCACTCGGCAAAGATCTCGTCCGCCAGGGCCTTGGCCTGCGTTTTATCGGGCTCCCCGTAGGTGCGGAACACGGCCGGCACGCTGAGCACAAAGGTTTTCTGGGTGTAGGTGGCGCGGCTGCCCCGGCGGGCGCAGCCCGGTGTAATTAACATCAGTGCCGCAATAGCCAAAAGTGTTGTTTTCATTAATACTGTCCCCGTACGATTTAAGGATACTAATTCCGGGAACCAAATTCCAGACCACATCCTTAGAGAATTAGTGGCTTACCCCTTTCCCCAGAACCGCCTGCTGCGCCGTCATCAGTATTATTTTTAAATCAAAGAGAAAAGAACGATGTGCCAGATAGTACGCATCGAACTCAACTTTAACAGGTATAGGCAAATCATCCCGCCCGTTCACCTGTGCCCAACCGGTAAGCCCGGGAGGAATATTGTGCACCCCTCTCGCGGTGCGCGAAGAAGTTAAATCATTCTGGTTGTATAAGGCTGGGCGAGGCCCCACAAAGCTCATATTGCCTAATAATATATTCCACAGCTGTGGTAATTCATCCAAACTTATCCTTCGCAGCACTTTACCCAGACTCGTGACATGGACAGATGGGTTCACAAGCAGATGTGTGGCCACTACAGGGGTATTAATGCGCATAGTTCTGAATTTAACCATCTTGAATACTTTATTATTCCTGCCGACCCGGTCAGACCAGTAAAACACAGGCCCCGGCGAATCAATCTTAACGAGAAATGCGATAAAAGTTAGTAGTGGCGCCAATAATGCTCCCACTAGTATGGAATTAACAACATCGAATAGTCGTTTACTCATTTGCGTTTGGCCCTAATGAACTGTTCGGTAAGTTTTTCAATTAATCTTTCCCGAGAAAAGTTTGTTTCAAAATACTTACGCCCATTACTCCCCATCTCTTCACGTTTAGCTAAGGGCAGATCCCGCACTTTTTTTATCGCCACAGCAAGCGCAGCGGGCACACCTGGGGGAACTGCAAATCCCGCGCCAGATTCCTCGACAATTCGCGCACCTTCACCACCCAGAGCGGCAATTATCGGCCGGGCACAAGCCAGATATGACTGCACTTTTGACGGGATCGTGTATGAAAATGCCGGGTCGTTACGTAACGCAACAAGCATTACATCGGCCGCGGCAAGAAAAGCGGGCATCATCTCAGTTGGGTATCTCCCGAGAAACACAACTTTTCCATCAAGTCCAAGTTCTTCCACTTTCGCTTCAGCTCTTTGAAGGGCACGTCCATCACCCAGAACAACGAATTTAATATCTGTTTCTTCCCGCAACAAACAGGCCGCGTCGATTATGCTTTCAAAATCCTGGGCCGCGCCGATGTTGCCGGCGAACATCACTATAAAACCCTCGGGCATTAGTTTCTTTTCCTGCGCGTCAGCGCGCAACACTAAAGGCTGGTAAAATGCTTCGGCGGTGTTCGGCATATAGACTATTTTATATGACGGCACGCACATAGCTTCAACCGGAGAAAGAAAGGCTTGTGATTGCACAAGGATCAAATCGCAGTACGAATAGATAAAACGCACCAGTTTTGCCACAATCGACAGTGCCATGCGTGATTTAATGGCGCCAGTTGCAGAAAGGCTTTCCGGCCATAAGTCCTGCACCCAGAGCAGTAAAGGCGCTTTTTTAAACAACTTCATTACTATGGCGGGTAAACCCACCGTTACCGGGGAAAGCTGGTAACAGAGCACAACATCGAAATCCCCTCGCAGCTTAATAGGGGCTAGGATGCATGCAAAAAAAGCAAACGAAAGATAATTTACAACAAGCCGTATCTGCCCCGCACTGCCGCGCGAGAGCAAAGGAATACGAATAATTCTATAACCATTCTTTTCCTGACGCAAGTTTGTGAACCAGCCATAACCCGCAAAGAATTCCCCTTTAGGATAATTAGGAATGCCTGTGCAGATAGTAACATCATGTCCGGCAGCGACAAGCCCCTCTGCCACGTCATTAATTCTAAAATTCTCAGGCCAGAAATATTGGGTAACTACCAGTACTTTCATAAGCCTAGTTTATTGCGTTCTGAACATATCAGACTCGCGAAATGATACCGAGATTACGGCCGGGGACATCGGTGATTTCAACCGGGAACAGTTTTTAGCAAGGAGACTCAAGCGGAGTGTTGCAGACAAGTAAGTTTTTATTGGTTATATTCTAACGCCGCTGTTAATAACCTTCCGGGTTCTGTTTTTGCCAGTTATGGGAAGAGCGGCACATCTCGTCCAGGTCTTTTTCAGCGCGCCAGCCCAGCAGCTTAAGGGCCTTGGCCGCGTCCGCAAAACTTACGGCTATATCGCCGGGCCGGCGCGGAGCCATCTTGTACGGGATCTTTACCCCGGAGGCCTTCTCGTAGGCGCGGAGAACCTCCAGCACGCTGTAGCCGCGGCCGGTGCCCAGGTTAACGGCCTCAGCCCCCGCGTGAGCGCGGCTGTAGTCCAGCGCGGCCAGATGCCCTTTGGCCAGGTCCGTCACATGCACATAATCCCTCACGCAGGTGCCGTCGGGGGTAGGGTAGTCGCCGCCGAACACGCTCAAGCTTTCCCGCCTGCCCGTAGCCACCTGCGCTATATACGGCACAAGGTTGTTGGGGATGCCCCTGGGGTCTTCCCCCAGGCGGCCGCTGGCATGGGCACCGATGGGGTTGAAATAGCGCAGCAGCACGGCGGAAAAGCCCTGGTCGGCGGCGGCAAAGTCGCGGAGGATCTGCTCGCCCATATACTTGGTCCAGCCGTAAGGATTGGTGCACCCGCGCGGCGCCTCTTCCGCAAGAGGCTTGTTCTCCGGTACGCCGTAAACCGTGGCCGAAGAGCTGAAAACGAGGCGCTTTACGCCGTGCCGGCGCATGCAGGAAAGCAGGGAAATGGTAGCGCCCAGATTGTTGCGGTAATAGTCCAGCGGCTTTTCTACGGATTCCCCCACCGCCTTGAACCCGGCAAAGTGAATGACGGCGTCCACCGGCCCCCCGGCAAAGGCGGCCTCAAGCGCAGCCTCGTCGCCAACGTCCGCCTTGATAAATATCGGCGCCCCGCCTCCCAGTTCCCCCACCCGGCGCACGGCTTCTTCTTTACTGTTCGCCAGGTTATCCACCAGCCGCACGGCATACCCCGCCCGCAGCAGCTCCACGCAGGTGTGCGAACCTATATAACCGGCCCCGCCGGTAACAAGAATGGTCTCTTTTTTATTCGTCCCCATCATAACCTTTGTCTAGCATATCAATTTCAGTGTTTCCCATGCCAGACAGCCAATAAAAAGGGCCCGTTTAGGGCCCGGGCTCTTCCATGGGCTGCGGCGCGCTAGTTATCCTGCAGCGTCTCCAGGGGCTGGCAGTCAACGGCTTTGGCAGCGGCGCGGCGCTTCTGGCGGATGGCGTGGTCACTTTCCAGCACGCGGCGCACGGTTTTAAGCAGAATGGAGATATCCAGCGCGAAGGAAAGGTTCTTAACGTAGTACAGATCGTAGGAAAGCTTTTCCTTGGTGTCGTCCTCGTTGTCCGTGGCCGAAGAGTTTATCTGCGCCCAGCCGGTAAGCCCCGGCGTCACCATGCGGCGCATGTGGTATTCCGGGATATCGTTTATCTGCTTCTCCCCCACCCAAGTAGGCCGCGGCCCCACCAGCGACATCTCGCCTTTAAGGATATTCCACAGCTGAGGGAACTCGTCTATGCGGAACTTGCGCAGCAGCCTGCCGATAGCGGTAATGCGCGGGTCCGCCTTGCCGGCGTTCCACACATAGCCCTGCTTGTCGGCGTCAACACGCATGGTGCGGAACTTCCACATACAAAAATTCTTGCTTAAATAGCCAAAGCGCTCCTGCGCATAAAACACCGGCCCGCTGTCGGTAAGCTTTATGGCCAGGGCCACAAAGGGCAGGAAGGGCAGCATTACGAGCGTAAGCGCTCCCGCTCCACCAAGGTCAAGAATACGCTTAAAGAACACGTACGCCTCGTTGCGGCGGTGCAGCACATGCGTGAACAGCCAGTTGGGGTTGCGCACCACATAAAGCGGCACTTTCTTGTAAAGGTCCTCGTAAAAGTCCACATGCGTCCAGATGGGGATAGCCTCGTCCATGGCCGCGGCAATTATCTCCTGGTGTTCTTTATTAAGCAGCACCGGCTCGGCGTCAACCACCAGCAGGTCGATAATATCACTAAGTTTAGGGGTGTCCCCGCCGGCAAGGGCCTGCGCCACCACGGATTTCTTCTTCCAGCGGCCAAGCGCCTCGGGGGTGGTAAGGCGGAAACGGTTATATTTATGGCTTTGCAGGTCCGCCACCAGCCGGGAGATAACCGGGTTATCCCCCAGGAACAGCGTTTTTGTGGCAAACACGCGCGAAGAGCTCATCGACATCCACAGCCGGCGCCACATTATCCCTAAAATAAGCGAGAACCCCAGCATCAACGCCAGGTGCGTTTTTGGTGTAGGGAGGGTGTTGCCAAAAGCGTAGAAAATACCAACAGAAGCAATAAAACTATAAGCGAACGCAGCCAAGCTTTCGCTTATGATGTCCGGCAGTTCGCGCAACTGGCGGAAGTCGTAAAGTCCCAATATGGAATTAATAGCAAGGACGACCGGCAGAATAATTAAAAAGAACGAAGCATGGAATAAATAATAGTCTTGGGAGAATACGTCATGTCGCCGCACATGCAGGGCAAGCCCTAGAGAAACATAAAATATTATTATGTCTCCAAAAACCAATAATAGACGGTATATCCCAGCCCTCATTACCGGTTATTTTACCATTTATCACTGAGTTAGATAATTGACTATTGTTACAGTTGCGGGAACAACCGTGGGCGCTAGCGGCCGAACCAGCCGCGGAACTGACCCAGTTTGGAAAGCGGCTTCATCAAGATGGTAAACGGGCTGACCGGCAGGTCATTGCTGGTCCACGACCGGTAATTCTCCATCAGCATCTTGCTGGTGTTTACAACTCCCGCGCGGCTTGTCCCCCCGCAGCGCATTTTTACCAGCACCTCCGGCAGATAGGCCGTGGTTACCCCATGGCGGTAAAGCATACGCAACATAAGCTCATAGTCGGAAGCTAAAGGGAAATCCAGGCTGTACAGGCCGTATTTTTCGTAAACAGAGCGTTTCAGGAAAAAGGCGGGATGCGGCGGCATCCATCCCCGCCGAAAGTTCTCACGGTCATAGTCACCGGAACGCCAGGTGCGCACCACCTTGTCAGGCGCAGCGCGCTCTACGTAGACCAGGTCCCCGTAACAGCTGTCCACCCCCTTTTCCGCCATGAACTGCGCCACATGGCTGAGCACGGAAGCATTGGCGTAAAGGTCATCCGAATGCATTATCCCGACAACATCCCCGGTAGCGGCTCTTATCCCTTTATTCAGCGCGTCGTAAATGCCGTGATCGGGCTCGCTGGTGAACCGCGCCACCTTTAACCCGAGGGTCTTTACTATATCCTGCGTGCCGTCCTTCGACCCGCCGTCTATAACGAGATGCTCCACCCCACCATAGTCCTGCGCGGCCACGGACCGTATCGCGTCGGCCACGGTGGCGCCGGAATTATAACAGGCGGTGATAACAGTAATTTTCATCATCAAAGTAATTATCGCGCATAAGCAAGGAACTTTTTCAAGTCGCTGAACAGTATCGACGGGCGGTTAATATATACGCCGGTACGGGATAAAGCCCTGCGGGCCAATCGCGGGAACGACATGTTATACCGGTAGAATTCCCGTTTTATCTCAAACTCTATCCCGGCGAATTCCTCTTCGGTCATGGTATCGATGCGGCGCTTTATATCCTTAACGTAGTAATACTTCGGCGAGATGCTGAAATAATCTTCCCGGTTGCGTTCCGGCGCCACAAGGCCGCGCTCTATTCCCATATCGTAAAGCTTGGTTCCCGGGAAGGGTTCATAAACGCTTAAAGACGCGAAGTCTGGTTTTAACTCCTTCATAAAGCGCAAAGTTTCGTACATCTCCTCTCGCGTTTCGGAAGGGATGCCCATCATAAAATACGCGGTCCAATGTATGCCGGACTCCCGCAAAGCTTTTGCCGCCTTGCGGCATTGCTCATGGGTGATATTCTTGCTTATCAGCTTCTGTATGCGCTCGCTGCCGGTTTCTATTCCTACTTTAATGCTGTTGCAGCCTGCCTTGCGCATTTTACCAAGCAGCTCCGCGTCCAGGGAGTCCACCCTGGCATTACATTCCCAATTTATCTTAAGCCCTTCGTTTATCAGCGCTTCACAGAAAGCCAGCGTGCGCGCACGGTTAATGGTAAAGGAATCGTCCTTGAAAGCGAATTGCTTTGTGCCGTAACGCGCTAAAACGCTTTTCACCTCTTCAATGATGTTCCCTATAGAGCGGCTGCGCACCTTCCGGCCCCAGATACTGGTGGCGCAATAGGTACAGGCAAAGGGGCAGCCCCGGGTGGTCATTAAAAGCCCCATGTCCTCGGAATCATACGTATCCTTATGGATAAGCAGGTCCCTTGCGGGGAAGGGTATAGCGTCCAGGTCCTGCGCGAATTCCCGGTCAGGGGTAGATTGTATGTTGGAAGGTGTGCGGAACGCTATGCCTTTGATCTTTTCAAGTTCCCCGGGGGTGAAACCTTTCGTCTGCAATAAAGCCGCCAGCTCCGGCAGGGTCTGTTCTCCCTCTCCCTTCACCAGCACATCAACGGCAGGGCAGATCCGCAGCAGTTCTTCGCCTTTTATAGAAACATGCGGCCCGCCCATTACCACCGGCACACCGGCATTCCACTTTTTGCAGATCTCGGCGGTTTTCATCGAGGAGGCCACATAAGTGGTCCAGGCCGATACCCCTACCAGGTCCGGTTTAAACTCGGCCAGCGTCCGTTTCAGGCCGTCAAATACCGGGGGCGCGTCATCAGCAACCGACCGCAGATATGCGGGGTAGCTTTCCTCCAGGGCAGTAAAATTCATTTTATCGGGGTTGATATTGGCATCGGCATCATAGATACGCACTTCATGCCCGCGCTCGCGCAGGGCCGCAGCCAGATACGCCAGTCCAAGCGGGAAATATCGGTTGTAAAAACCGATGAACTGGTAGAAAGGCGGATCAACGAGCAGGATTTTCATAACATTCGAACAAGGCGTTTTTAATTTTAAATTTAAAAATATCCAGCGAGTATTTCTCCACCGCTTCTTTCCTATTTCTTAAGGCTATCCTTTCACACCCGGCGAAATCAGGGATCGTCTGTTTCAGCGCCGCGCCTATATTTTGCAATAGTAATTCCTGGTTCCTGAAATCCCGGATAGAGACGCCGTTCATGCCTTCGGAAAACACATCACAGATCCCGCCATTTTCGGTCGTAACTACCACGCACCCGGCGGCATACGCCTCCAGGATAGATATGGGCTGTGCCTCATAAGCGTAGAAGGTAGGGAGGCAGAAGATATGCGTTTTCCAGAAAAGATCTCTTTTCGCCTCACCGGATACCGCCCCGTGATAAACAATATTCCCGCTTTTCCCGATCTTAGCCTGAAAGCTTTCCTTTTCCGCAGCCGAATCGAAATGGCCGGCAAAATGCAGCTCCGCGCGATCGCGCAGTTCCAGCGGCAGCGCCAGGAAAGCATCCAGGAGGTAGCTATAGCCTTTCTGCGTCATCATGTTGCTAAGATATAAAACACTGATCTTGCCCGGAGCCCTATATTTGGCAGCCAGTTTATCTTCCGGGATAAGCAAATCGGGAGAGAAGAAGTTATTTATCTCGACAACTTTAGTTTTATCGAGGTAATCGCCGTACATGTTCTGCCAGGCTTTACCAAGAATTATGCCCTTATGGATATCGGCAAACATCTTTTGCGCGAAGTATTTAATAAACCTGGGCGGGATTACTGAAATGTCCCTTTCTTTATTCGCGGACTGCAGGTGCAGTACCGTTTTGCGCCTAAGCTCCCGGCCAAGGATCATCAGCAGGAAAATGTCGCGCATATGGCCCCAGAAAGTGCACGACGCGACCATATACACGCTGTTAAAGTTAACTCCCTGCAGCCGGAATCTTACTATCTTCAGCCCGTTCTTAATGATATTCAAGGTCTGCCTTAAAGAGAACCGGCCGCTTATTAAGTTCCCCCGCTGGTACTCTATAATGTTCACGACTTGATCGCTATGCAGGAGGTCCACCACAGCTTTTGAGGCTATACTGGCCCCGGTTATGGGCGGCGGCAAGGGAACGACACAAAGGTTAAGATTATCCGTAAATGAAATATAGCCGCTGGAAGCCGGCTTAAAGACAAGTTTAAGCAAATGCCATACGGTGCCCGGGTTCAAAACAAGATAAGAAACTATAGGGACTTTAGTCTTAAGATTAAGGATCCTTCTGAGGGTGGAAGCATACCTGGTAGAGATAGCCGGAGCAAACCCGGAGGAGGCAAGCTCCCCGGTTAGCTTCTCAAGTTCCTGGATGTAGGGCAAATAGATGCAGTTCCGGATTATCGGTGTTAGCTCTACCCCATAATCCCGCAGGCTGGTGTCATACGTGTTCGTATTCAGCTTCTTCAGGCCCTGGAAATGGAAAAATAGCAATGGTTCCCCGTCAACAGACACCTTATCGTTTTCAGCGGCGATTTGGTAATTTGAAAGGTTCCACGGCGCGAGATTAGCGCCCTTATGGGCCAGGATCAATACGCCCTTAAACAATGCAGGCCACCGGTCAAGATACTTCTGGTCGGCAAACCTGTCGTGTTCAACCCTGTCGTAACACCAGTCATTGCAGCGCTCCCGCCACCACTTAAGACAGGCCATTCCATTTTCATCGCGTCTTACACAAACATAGCCCACATTGAATTTACCGTGCCGTTCGGAATATTTCTGGTACCGGGAGAACCGGTGTTCGATAATAAGTATGGAATGAGATTCAAAGGCTTTGGAAAGAGGGGCCAGGCCCGCATAGAAATACAGGTCCGAATCCAGGTAAGCAACCCTGTCCGCAGCCGGCGCCTGCTTTAGCACATAAAGCATAAGGGAAGGCGTAGAGGTGAAAAAATACTCTATCTTGGAGCGGTTTGCCTTGGCCTGCAGCAGTTGCGCATCGCCCGCTTCAAATTCCCCGAGAGGGATGGGAACAATATTGGGCAGGCCGAGTTTTTTCAGCGCATTAAAACATTCCTCGTCCAGGCACAGCACCCATAGCTTAAAAGGTTCGGACTGCCTGGCTAAAGACTGGTAAAGGGCAAGCCCTTTTGCCATGTAGTTGGAATCGAAATAGGTGCAAAGGTAATGCATGGTCAGGCTTACAGTCCGCCTTCCCACTTAATTATCATTTTCGCTACCAAACGGACGTCCTTTTCCGACAGCTCCGGATAAATAGGAAGGCTCAAAATCTGGCGGGCGGCCTTTTCAGTGTTTATCAGCGGGGTTACGAGCTTAACCCTGCCCTTATAGGCGGGCTGGAGATGCACCGGCACCGGGTAATGGATAAGGGTTTTTATGCCGAGCTGTTCAAGGTAAGCCCGCAAGTCGTCCCGGCGAGAGGTGCGCACTACAAATTGATGAAAGACGTGTTCCGCGCCGGGCATAATAGCAGGCAAGGTAAGTGAATGCCCCGCAATCCTACTGGCGTAGAGCCCGGCCAATTTGCCGCGCTTTGTATTTTCCTTATCCAGGCTTTGCAGCTTAACACGCAGGACCGCAGCCTGTATCTCGTCCAGGCGTGAATTACAGCCAGGAACGGCGCTGATATAGCGCTGGCGCCAGCCGTATTGTTGCAGCAGCCGCACTTTTTCAGCAAGCGCCGCATTATTGGTAACGACCATGCCGCCATCGCCTAAAGCGCCTAAATTCTTGGTGGGGTAAAAGCTGAAAGCCGCCATATCCCCCCAGGTGCCGGCCATGCGCCCTTGCAGCCTGGCGCCGTGCGCCTGGGCGCAGTCCTCTACAACTTTTAAACCATAGCGGCGGGCTACCTTCAGAATTGCGGGCATATCAGCCGGCTGACCATATAAATGAACCGGGATTACCGCCTTGGGCCGCCCTTTAAGGGGCCTGGCTAGCGCCCTGGCCAGGCTATCCGGGTCCATGGTGTACGTTGCGGGGTCGATATCTATGAACACCGGGGTTGCCCCTGCCAGCTCGATAGCGGCAATGGTAGCTACTGCGGTGTGGGAGACGGTAAATACCAAGTCCCCCGGCCCCACGCCGCAAGCGCGCAAGGCCAGTTCTAAGGCGTCGGTACCGTTAGCTACGCCAATGGCGTGCTTAACGCCTACATAAGCGGCAAAAGCTTTCTCAAACGCGTCCACTTCATGCCCAAGAATATACCAGCCGCTTTCAAGCACACGCTGGATCGCCGCCTTAATTTCAGACTTATGGGACAGGTAGCCGGCTTTGGGATTGCTCTGTTTCACTAGATGCGGATGGGATCTCTTCATAAGTAGTTTTTGAGCTGGACGCGATAGTAGCCCAGTGTAGCTGCCAACCCCTTCTTAAGGTCTACCTTGGGGGCCCAGCCCAACTCGGCACGGATCAAATGGTCATCGGCGTAATAGTCGCCGATATCTATACGCTTGCGCTCGGCGGGGAATTCGCGCTCCTGGAACGCGCCGCCGCCATTAACCGCCACTAATTGGTTAGCAAGATCACGCAGGCTTACCACTTCGCAACCGCCCAGGTTAAAAACTTTACCATTTGCTTCGTCTTTAGCACCAGCCAGCAAAAAAGCGTCTACCGCGTCATCTATATAAGTAAAGTCCCGCAGTTGCGCCCCGCCCCACACTTCAAAAGGTTTCCCCTCCAGCAGGAGTTTAACCCAGATCCCCAGAAAAGTCTGCCGGGCGTCTTTTATCCGCATGCACGGGCCATAGGTGTTGGTCAACCTGAGGGCGCAAGCCCTGATGCCGTAAACATTGTTGTAAAGGATGTGATACCACTCCCCCGCCATTTTATTAATGCCGTTAACATCGGTAGGCCGCAGCAGGTGTTTTTCGTCTACCGGCAGGTAATCCGGTTTTCCGTAGATCTGCCGGGTACTTGCAAAAACTATCTTGATCCCCGGGTTATATTTGCGGCAGGATTCCAAAATGGCAAGCTGCGCGCGGCAGTTAATCTCCAGGTCGGTTTCGGGGTCCTGCATGGAATCCATATGGCTGGTCTGCCCCGCCAGGTTAAACAGGAAGTCCTGCCCCTGTATCAGGGAGCGCATGCTATGCTCGTCGCGCACGTCGGAGACATT
>MGUK01000093.1 GCA_001799995.1 Elusimicrobia bacterium GWF2_62_30 | reverse complement strand
TTTATCCCAGTTGGACGCTACGGAAAGCCTCATGGCCGCCCCCCCGCCCGCCCGGGTTTCGCGGCCCGGCGCGCCGGCTTCCCGCCGGCGATAAAGTCGTCCAGCTTTCCGTCCAGCTTGCTTAAATTCCTTTTCGCGGCCGCCGGGTCCAGCCTGAAGGCTCTCTTTGCCGTCTTTTTGCAGTAGCCGCATTTTCCGCAGTCGGTAACGCGGCAGTCGGTGCGCCTGAAAAAATCCAGGAACCCGTCCAGCGCCCCGTTATCCAGGTATTGTTCCTTGAGGTAAAGGGCGCCCCGCAGCTCCCACAGCTTGAGCGCCTGCGCGTAATTCATGCCGCGCAGGCATTTCAGATGCACCGGGAATTGCCGGCCGGGATCGGTCTTGGCGTTGAGGATGTCCAGCAGGTTCCCGGAGTATTTTCGCGCGGCGTAGGCGCGGGCCGTCTTCGTCAGGGTGGCGGTCGTATCGTACCTTTCTATCAGTTTGAAGTGGTCCAGCCCCAGTTCCTCGTACACGTGCAGGTCCTCCGGGCGTATCCACCGCGATTTGATTATCTCCTCGGCGCGCAGGAGCCTGGCCCGGGTGCAGTTCATAACGCAGTAGTCGAGATGGAACTTTTCCGCCCCCTCCCCGGAACACGAGCTGTGACTTATCACATTGGCGTGGTACAGCTGGAAAGGGCAGCCGTAGAGACAGGTCATATTGGCGATGAGCTGTATGTCGCATTTGACGCTTTTGCGCAGCGCCCCCAGGAATTTGAAGTCGCGGTTGACATGCTCCGGGAGGACGATGGAGTCGGCCCCGAGGTCCTCGTAAAACCTGGCGATCTGCAGGTTGTTGACGTTGGCCAGCGCGGAAACTACGACCTTGAGCCCGGGGTAATTGCGCTTCAGCGCCTGCAGCAGCCACGGGGCCGCCACCGTCACGTAGTCCACGCCCAGGCCGGCGACCCATTCCAGGTACTTGTCTATCTCCCGGCGGGAGGAGGCGACGTATTCCCTGTTCCCGGTGCAGACGGGATTTAGCAGGTAGTTGAACTTTATTTTCCGCCTGCGGGCCTCGCGGACGTAGGCCCGGACTTCCTCTCGGGTAGGCTCCGGCAGCAGGTAGGAGGCCCTGCCGCCGCCCAGGACGTCGCTGCCCAGCTTGGCGAAGACGCTGTGCACCGGCAGGCCTTTCAGGTTGGCCAGCAGCGCCTTGTCCCAGTTGGCGGCCACGGATAATTTCATCGGTCCTCGCTCGCTCCCGGCGCTACCGCTTCTTCGCGGCAGGCGCGCGCGTCCCGGCTTTGACGCCGTGCCGCTTTTCCCAGAAGTCCTCGAAGGGCTGGTAGTTCCGCTGCACCCACGGCCGGTGCGTCACGAAGTTCCAGCCCATCTTGAGGAACATCTTGTAGTAGGTCCGGAAGTGGAACTTGCTGGAAAAAAAGAAGTTGCCCAGCGCCTTCATGTTGAAGATCAGCGCCTTGCCCACCACGTTCTTGTAATAAACGTCTGCCTCGGCGGCCGAAAACTCGGCGGTGCGGGTCACGCAGTCCAGCATGTTGTAATGCGCCAGGTCGCGCACCTCTATGGCGCCGAGCTTCTCGCATTCCTCGTAATACGGCGTGCCCGGCCACGGGGAGACGGCGTTCGGCCCCATGATATCGCAGTTCTTCACTATAAAATCCACCGTCTTGTGCAGGCCGGCCTTCGTGTCCCACGGCGCGCCCCACATCACCATGCCCATCAGTATCAGGTTATGGGATTTGGCGAGCGCCACCGCCTTTTTCACCGTCTCCTGCGTCTGCGGCTTGTTGAGGTGCTTGAGCACTCCGGGCTCGAATGATTCTATCCCCAGCATCACCTGGTAGACCCCGACGTCCTTGAGGTCCTTGAGAAGCGCCTCGTTCTTGATGAAGTTGGCGCAGGTGGTCTGTATCCACATCCTGACCTCGGGACGCCTTTTCTTCATCAGCGCGATGAACGCCTTCGTCCTTTCCGGGTCCTGCAGGAAGTCGTCGTCGCCTATGTACAGGATCTTTTTGCCGTATTTTTTACTGAGGACTTCGAGGGTGTCCACCATGTACTTCGCGCCGTGACCGCGCCAGCGGTGCTGCCACTGCACCGCCTCGGAGCAGAACCGGCAGCTGCCCACGCAGCCCCTCGCGAAGGTTACCGCGTACCCCACGTGGTTGCCCAGCGAAGCCAGCGAATAACGTTCCATCGGGAACAGGTCGAACGCGGGCGGGGGCAGCTCGTCAAGGTCCGTCATGAACGGCCGGGGGGCGTTCTTCACCGGCTTGCCGTCCTTCATCCAGGCCAGGCCGAGTATTTTCGAGAAGTCGGTTTTCTTCTCTTTCAGGGCCCTCAGAAGCTCCATCATCGTAAGTTCGCCCTCTCCCACCACCACGAAATCCGCGACCCCGTTCTTCAGCGCGTCTTCCCAGTAGACCGAAGCGATATAGCCGCCGGTTATCACCGCGGCGTCCGGCAGTATTTCCCGGACCAGCTTCGAAGCGTTGATAGTGTCGGGCCAGAACATCGTTATCGCGCCCGTTATCGCCACCACGTCGGGTCGCTCTTTTTCCAGGTATATCGCCGTGCTGTCCCACGGGTCTTTAGGCTCCATGGACGCGTCGAAGACCTGCACGTCGAATTCTTTGCGCGCCACGGCGGCGAGGTAGACGAGGGCCGGGGAGGCCGTCAGGCCCCTGAAGAATTCCCAGCTTTTATGGAGAGGGTCAAGAAATAGCAGTTTCATAGATCTCCTTTACTATATCGGGCGCCATCGCCCCGCCGCTCAAAAAGGCCGGCCGTTGCGGCCCGCGGGCGTCTTACAGCCCGATCCCCCTGACGGCTATTTCCGCCCTGTCCTCTATGCCCGCGTCCGAGAAGGTCTCTTCCTCCACCGAGTCCAGTTCCAGGGCCGTTCCCGCCAGGGTTTCGCGCATCACCAGGGGGAAGACCATAACGGAGAGGAGCGCGTCCACCATGAACGGGATGGAATGCCGCCTGACCGAGCTGGCGGGGCGGCACTCCGCGGCCAGCAGCGCCACCACCTTTACGTACTCGGTAAAATTCACGTCCGAGAACCGGGCCAGGGCGTTCTTCCCCGGCCCCCCTCCCGCCAGCTGCGGCTGAGACAACTTCCTCGTCTTCCGGGAAAACTTCCCTACCGCGATCAGGGCGTTCTTGAGCCTTTGGCGCGGCGTGCCGCCGGCTATCGCCCCGGGGTGGTACTTCTTTATGAATTCCGCGGACATTTTCCTTACAACGGTCCTGAAGAGCTCCTCTTCGGCGCCGGAGCCCGGGCGGAGCGCGCCGGCCCCCCGCACGGTAACGGCGGCAGCCCCCTTCTCTTTCAGGGTCCCGCGGCCGGCGGCCCCGCGCTTTTTGCCGGTTACCGGCTTTGGTCTCGCCATCCCGCCTCCCTGCGTCCCGCCGTGCAATTTTTTGTGCCCCGCCCGCCGTACGCGGCCAGCAGCGCGGCGTGCGCGGCCCGAATGAACGGCCCCGCGCCGGGGGTTACATAGCTGCGCATCATGTCCAGTTCGAAATCGTCCAGGAACCAGTCGCTGCCGCCGGTAAAGCGCTTGAGCGTCCTGAGGCCGAACGCGCGCGCTTCGGGCGCCATGCCGTCCCAGATCTTCAGGAACGCCCCGGACAGCGAACCGCCGCAGGAAGCCGCGGCGACGGCCCGGTACATCCTGCGCGACCGCGCGGTGGACATCCAGACCGTGGAGAAAAGTATCATCAGGGATTCTTTTTTTATTTCCCCGGCCGTGCATTCCCTGGTGGAAACGATGTTATATGGCGGGGTCCGCCTGCATTTTATCCCCAGCTCCGCGGCGTTCTCGCGCATCTGCGTGCCGTAAAGCGGCTGGGTGTGGAAGAAGAGCCTGTAGGCTACCGGCTGCCGCCAGGCCCAGTCGAAGGTCTCGCAGAAATCCCGGAACGTCTCCCCGGGCGCCGCGTGCATGAGCTGCATCGTTATCCTGGTCTTCGGCGCGACGCGGTGCATCAGGGCCAGTTTTTCTTCCACCAGGCTTTTCGGGTAGCTGCGGCCGAGTATCTTCTGCACGGCGGGGATAATGCTGTTGACGCCGACGTTCATCTCGAAATTCGCGTTATTCCAGGCGCGCATCAGCTCCTCGCGCCAGTGGTTCAGGTTGGTCTGGAAGATGATATAGCAGCCGCCCGGGCCCGCGGCGGCATGGAAGAGCGGGGCCAGCTTCATCGCCCGCCCGTGATTGAGGAACGTGTCGGAATCCGCCACGAAGATAAAGGAGGACGGCGTATTTTTAACGATGCTCCGCAGGTCCGACTCGATCCGCTTGTACGAGAAGTAGCGCAGCCGCTTGGCGCCCAGCTCCGTCCACACGCAGTAGGTGCACTTGTTGGGGCAGCCGCGCATGGTCTCGTAGGGGTAGAACCGCTTGCTCCCGGCGCGAACGCCCAGCGAAACGGCCGCATCCCTGAACGGCGAAGGGATGGCGTCAAGAGCGGGCATGACCGGCCTGGCCGGGCCTTCATGCACTCTTTTTCCGGAACGCACCATGACCCCGGGCGTGCCTTTCCAGTCCCGCCCGGACGCGTAGCGGGCGAGCAGGTCGGTGAAGGCCGCTTCCCCTTCACCGGAGACCAGCGCGTCGGCGCCGCACTTTTCCAGCAGATCGGCTTTGCGCCCGGTCGCCTCGGGGCCGCCCAGGATTATACGCGTGCGGGGATATTTAGCTTTAAGGCGGCGGCACAACTCCTCCACTTTGCGCGAGTTCCACAGGTAGCAGGAAAAAGCCACGATGTCCGGCCGCCAGGCGGCCGCGAACTTAAGGGCCAGCCCGGCGTTGAAACTAAGGAGGTTGAGCGTCCGTATCTCGCATTTTCCGCGCAGTTCGGCGTCGGCGTAGTTCTTGAGATAGCCTACGGCCAGCGAGAGAGCGCGCGGGTTGCTGTAGAGGTAGCGCGAGATCCCGATGAGCAGCACCCGGGGAGGGCCGCCCGCGGCCTCGGTTTTTCTTTGCCTGGAAAAACTCATGCAACCATTCTAGCAGAAATAGCGCCCGGGGTCCGCGCCCATGGCACGCCTCAGCGCAACGCTTCCCTTGATACTGCGCAGCGCGAGTCCCAGACGCGAGGACAACCCGCGGTTCCAGCTGGAGGCCCCCCGGGCCCTTTCGCGCAGCCGCATAGGCACGCGCAGGACCCTGAACCCGGACCTTGCGGCCGCGACGCAGGCGTAAAGGTCCAGCAGGAAATCGCGCGGCGCCGCGGCCCAGTGCTCCAGCAGCGAGCGGTGAAAAAGAGTGGGCTGGGCGTTTATATCGCGCAGCCCGGTGCCGAAGAGCAGCGACTCGTAGAGCGACATCCCCGCCGTAAAAAAAGTGTCCGCAAAAGTCCTTGAGCTGCGCAGCCCTTTCAGGAACAAGCGCCCCCCGCCGGCGGAGCGCAGGCTTTCGACAGCCGCAAGTATTTCCGCCGGGATATACTGCAGGTCCCCGTGCGCCCAGCCCGCGTAAAGGCCGCGCGCGGCCTCCAGCCCGCGGCTTATGCCGTAGCCGTAGCCCTGGTTTACCGGCACCGTGACCGCACGCGCGAA
Source organism: Elusimicrobia bacterium GWF2_62_30 (assembly GCA_001799995.1). Taxonomy (GTDB): domain Bacteria; phylum Elusimicrobiota; class Elusimicrobia; order Elusimicrobiales; family UBA9959; genus UBA9959. Next base: position 15,004 of record MGUK01000093.1, on the reverse strand, counting down.
GGGGAACCGCGGCAGGAGCCGGCGGAGCTGCTCCGCCGTACCGTCGGAGGAGCCGTTGTCCACCAGGATAAGCTCGAAGTCCGCGGCCGGGCGGGCGGCGGCGAATTCTTCGAGCAAAGCGGCCAGGTTGCCCGCCTCGTTATAGCAGGGGATCACCAGCGAACAGAAAACGCCGCCGTCAGTCTCCCGCGTCATTTGAAGCCAGCCTTTCCACGTCTTCCGGGGTGCCGAGCGGGGTTATGGAGCGCGCCTCGTCCAGGACGAATTTGCGCCCCGCGGCTATGAGCTTGTTGTAAAGCGGCGCCACGTAAAGCTCCCCGGCCGCGCCGGAGGAGACGGCGTCCGAAGCGATGGAGAAGAAATCGGAAGCCCGCGTGTAATGGTAGAGCCCGGTAAGGGCGTTCTCCGAGATCTGCACCTTCTCCGCCACTTCTTCGACGAGGCCGCCGGGGCCGGTGCGGGCGAAGCTCCATTTGGGGTCCTTCGCGCAAAGCCTGAACGAGCCCAGCACGCCGTCTTTTTTTTCTTTGGAAACGAGTTTTTCCAGGAGGGTGTCCGACGAGAACTTCGTATCGATGTTGTAGATAGCCAGCTCCGAGTCCGGCGGCACCGCGTCCTTCGCCTTCAGCACGGTCTCCGCCTGGCCGCGGGTGGGGGCTTCGAGCAGGATTATCTCCAGCTCGGGGCTGAAGGCCGAGCCCCCGCAGACGGCGTCCAGTTCGGCGGTTATGAAATCCTCCAGGCCGTAACGCTCCTGGTGGTCTTTCAGCGCGATGAAGATAAGTTTGCGGGCCGGCTCCAGCGGCAGGCTGCGCAGGGAGTGCGCGAACAGCGTCGCGCCGGCGGCGCGGATCATGTATTTGGGCTGCGTGTAGCCGGCCCGGGAAAACCTCGTTCCCAGGCCGGCCATCGCGACGGCGTAAACCAGATTCTTTTGCATCCTAGCTCCGCGCCGGGAAAGGCTCTACATCTTTTCGGCCACCAGCGCCGCCAGCTGGCTGCGCTCGGTCTTGGTGAACGAAATGTGCCCGTAGATCTTCTCGCCGCGCATCCGGTCCACTATGTAAGTGAGGCCGTTGGAGGCGATGTCCAGGTACGGGTTGTCTATCTGGTACGGGTCGCCCGTCACCACCACCTTGGTGCCCTCGCCGGCGCGCGACAGGATGGTCTTTATCTCGTGCGGCGTCAGGTTCTGCGCGTCGTCCACGATCATGTACTGCTTCGGGAGCGAGCGGCCGCGGATATGGGTCACCGAGGCTATCTCTATCTTCTCGTTCTGCAGCAGGTATTCGAACTTCTCCATCGCGCTTTCCTGGTGGCGCTTGTCCATGATGAACTCTAAATTGTCGTAGATGGCGCCCATCCAGGTGGAAAGCTTCTCTTCCTTGGTGCCGGGGATGAAGCCGATGTCCTTGCCGACGGGGACTATCGGGCGGCAGATGATCAGCTTGCGGTAGGTGTTCTCTTCCACGGACTTCTGCAGGCCGCAGACCAGGGTGATCAGGGTCTTGCCGGTGCCGGCCGCGCCCAGCAGCGTGACGAGCTTCACGTTGTCGTCCATCAGCAGGTCCATCGCGCAGCGCTGCTCTTTATTGAGCGGCCGTATGCCCCAGGGAGCGGGCTCGGGGTTGAGGGCGCGGATCTTCGTCGCGTCGGACGGGTCCACCCGGCCGATAGCGGATTTCTTGGGGTCGTCCTCGGAGCGCAGCACCACGAACTCGTTGGGGGACAGGTCCTTGGCGGGGCTGGTGATCACGTGGTCCTTGTAGAACTTGTCGATGGTCTCGGAGCTTACCGTCTCGGTGACCATGCCGGAATAAAGCTCGTCGACATTGACCTTGCCGGCCTCGTAGTCCTCCGCCACCAGGCCGACCGCCTCGGCCTTGATGCGCAGGTTGATGTCCTTGGTGACCAGCACGGTGTTCTGTTTCTTCTGCACGTGCCAGAAAGCGTTGTTGAGGATGCGGTTATCCATCTCCACCAGCTTGAATTCCTTGGGCAGCACCTGCTCGCGGTCCAGCTCCACGATAAGGGTGCCGCCCTTATCGGTCTTCACCCCGGTGTTCAGCTTGCCGTTGGTGCGGTAGGAGTCGAGCTTGCGCGAAACGATGCGGGCGCTGCGGCCGCGCTCGTCGCCGGCGTTCTTGAAAGTGTCCAGCTCCTCTATCACCGAGATGGGGATGATGACGGTATTGTCTTCGAATTTAGTGAAGGAAAGCGGGTCGTGTATAAGAACGTTGGTGTCCAGGATGTATATTTTCTTCATGTTTTTCCTCCCATACTGCCGCTGCGCGCGGTATTTTCACGCACGGCTATTTTAGCATAAAGCTCCGCGGATATCTGCCCGGCCCGTCAAAATTGGTAGAATATACCCGTATATCTGTATTATTGTTTTATTTAAGGACGCGAATGAAAACCCTTCTCAGCTTTGCCGCCCCTCTTTTTCTCTGCTTGGCCCTGTCGCTGCCGGCCGCGGCGCAAACCTCCACCGCGGCTGCGGCCGCGGTCCAGGACCCGGCGCCCGCGGACACGGCCGCCCCCTCCGCCGCTCCCGCCGGGGCCCAACCCGCCTCCGCCATCCTGTCGCTGCCCGGCATGACTCCGGAAGCGGCGGTCCGCGAAACCTCCCGGGGCCCGTGGGAAGTGGCGGAGACCGCCGTAAAAGGCAGCGTCAACATCAAGCCCAAGGTGATACTGAAGACCGGCAAAGCGAAGAAAGGCAGCGTCTACATGGACAGCTTCGTAAGCCAGGACATCGAGGCCATCATGGGCCTGGGCAGCCTCGAAAAAGTTTCCGTGGACATCGAGGAGCTGGACGGGAAAGCGGTCTCGAAGAAGCTCGCGGCGGTCGTCAGCTCCACGCGGCCGGTGCGCGTCACCTACCTGATAACGGAAAAGCCCGCCGTCAAAACGATAACGGTAAAAGGCGCCAAGGGCATTTCCAAGAACGGCGTCAAAGACGAGATGTCGCTGAAGGAAAAGGATTTCTTCGACGAGCTGAAGATCCGCGAGGACCTGGTGAAGATCACCGACAAGTACAACGAGAAGGGCTTCATCGACGCGAAGGCCGATTACGAGGTGCGCTACGATACGGCCGCCTCGCTCTGCCATATCACCATCAACGTGACCGAGGGCAAAAAAGCCAAGATCTACGCCGTGGAGTTCGACGGCCTGAAGGCTTTCAAGAAGAAAAAGCTCACCGGCGAGATGAAGAACGCCCCCAAGAAGATCTACGCCCCCAAGGAGCTGGACTCCGACCTGAAGGCCCTGGAGACGTATTACACCAACAACGGCTACGCCGATTTCAAGGTGACCGGCTCCTCCGTGTCCTTTAACGAGGACCGCTCCAGCGTGACGCTGCGCGTGACCATTTCCGAAGGTGTCATCCAGCGCTTCGGCGCCACGTTCTTCTCGGGCAACACCGTCTACCTGCCCAGCGAGTTCGCCCCCGACATAGCCTACCGCCGCGGCAAGCTCTACAAGCAGGAGACCTTCGACGACACGCTGCGCTCCATCCAGGACCGCTACGCCGACAAGGGCTACCTCAAGGCCTCCATCGTCCCCGAGAAGGTCCTCAACGAGAAGACGCGGCAGACCGACATCACCTTCATAATCACGGAGAACACCCAGATCTTCGTGGACCACGTGGACGTGGAAGGCAACAAGGCCACCAAGAACTACGTGCTGCGCCGCGAAATAACGCAGAAAGAGGGCGAGGTCTTCAGCTCCTCCAAGGTGCGCCGCAGCCAGGAGAAGATCTTCAACCTGGGCTTCATCGACGACGTGGCGCCCGTCATCACCCCCACGTCCGATCCCGACAAGGTGGACCTGGTGTTCGACGTGAGCGAGGGCAAGCCCGGCATGCTCACCGCGGGCGCCGGCATCTCCTCCACGGACGGCCTCGTCGGCACGGTCTCCCTGTCGCACATGAACATGTTCGGCCGGGCGCACAAGCTCTCCCTGTCCTGGAACTTCGGCAAGAAGGTGCAGGACTATTACCTGAGCTGGTCCACGCCGTGGATAGGCAACCACCCCACCACGCTGGGCGGCGATATCTTCAACACCCGCCATTACAAGCCGTACCGCAGCACGCTGTCGGCCTACACCGAGCGCCGCGCGGGCGGCAAGATCACCGTGGCGCCGCGCTTTTCCGACGACAAGTACCACCTGACCACGTCCTACACCTACGAGAAGATCCGCATCTACGAGATAGACCAGGTCTACGCCGGCGAGCTGAGCCCCGGCACCAGCGTGACCTCGTCCATCTACGCGGAGTTCGCGCGCGACACGCGCGACAACGTCTGGGACCCGACCCGCGGCTGCCGCACCTCGCTGGGCGTGGAGTTCACCGGCGGGCCGCTGCTGGGCGACGTTAATTTCTACAAACCCACGTTCTCGCACAGCTACAACCTGAAGCTCTTCAGCATAGACGACTACCCCATCGTGCTGGCCGTAGGCAACCGGCTGGGCTTCGTCAGCCACTTCGGCGACACCAAGCGGGTCCCGGTCTACGAGCGCTACTTCCTGGGCGGCGCGGAGACCGTGCGCGGCTACTCCAACAACGGGCAGGTGGGGCCCCTGAGCGGCGGCACGGTCTACGACGTGCTCAACGTAGAGCTAAAGATCCCGCTGGCGCGCGAGCGGCGCAGGACCATCGTGCAGTGGGCCTTCTTCTTCGACATCGGCAACTCGTGGAAGCACTTCGACACCGTCTCGGCCCGCATCGGGTCGCGCACCTCGGACCTGAAGACCGGCGCCGGCTTCGGCATAAGGTTCACCACGCCGGCCTTCCCGATACGCCTCGACTGGGGCTACGGGTTCAACCATAAGTCCGGCGAACAGCGCTCGGATATCTACTTCACGCTGGGCAACCTGTTCTAAAGCGACGGAGGATCCATGAAAAAGCTATTTCTTCCCCTTCTGCTGCTGGCGCCGGCGGCCCTGCCCCCGGGAGCCGCGGCGATCGAGCTGCTGCTCGAATCGAATAAAGGCGAGTCGGGCACCATCGGCTACGTCGACATAGACAGGGTCTTCAAGGAATATTCCGGCACCTCGGGCGCGCGCGAAGAGTTCCTGGCCGAGATAAAAAAGAAAGAGGACGCCATAAACGCCAAGAAGACCGGTCTTTTCACCATAAAAGCGGAAATGGCCAAGCTGCGCCAGGAGCGGGAATTCGCCCTCACCCTCCCCTCGCTGATGGAAACGAAGCGCAGCATGACGGAGCCGCCGCCCCCCGCGCCGGTCACGGTTTCCACCTCCACTCCGGCGCAGGTGGAAGCCTCCACCCCGGCCGCGGACGGCCAGCAGCCCCCCGCCGCCCCCGTCGCTCCCGTCGAGCCCCCGCCCGCCGCGCCGGCCCCCGCCGTTTCACAGCTGCCCGGCATGGCCGGCATCGAGATGCCCGGCGTGGGAAAGATCCCCCTCAGCCATTTCAAGTTCTCCGTTTCCACCTCCGTGCCGGAAATAGACGCCGCCCTGAAGAAAAAAGAAGGGGAGCTCAAGGCCAAAGAGGAAGAATTGCGCGCCTTCCAGCGGCAGGCCGAACGCGAACTGCTCGAATACGAAAGCCACAAGAACGAGATCCTGCTGGGCCGCATTTACGTCGCGCTCAAAGAGCTGGCCCAGAAGGAATCCGTCAGCGTGGTGGTGGACAAGCGCAACATCCTCTACGGCCAGAACGCGGTGGACCTCACCGGCAAGCTTCTCGAGAAGCTGGAGGAGAACGCGCTATGAACATGAAAGCCTCCGACCTGGCCAAGCTGGCCCAGGGCGAACTGCGCGGCAATCCCGAGCTGCGCCTCTCCGGCGCCGCTCCCCTCGAAACGGCCGGGCCGGCCGATTTCTCTTTCCTGGCCGACGCCGCCCGCGCCCCCGAGGCCGCGGCCTCTAAGACCGGCTGCCTGCTGGCCCCGGAAGATTCGGCCGAACTGCTTAAAAGTTTTCCCGGCACCGTCATCTTTACGAAGAACCCGAAGTACGCCTTCATGCTGGCGCTGCGCTTCGCGGAAAAAGAGCTGCGCCCGCTGCCCGAACCCGGCCGGCACCCTTCCTCCGAAGTGGCAAGCACGGCCTCCGTCGGCCAGGACGCCTCTGTCGGCCCGTTCGCGGTGGTAGAGGCCGGGGCGGCCATAGGCAGCGGCGCCGTCATCGGCGCGCAGTGCTACGTGGGCCGCAACGCAAAAGTGGGCGCGCGCTCGCGCCTTTATCCCGGGGTGAAGATCATGGACGGCTGCGAGGTGGGCGCCGACGCGATACTGCACGCCGGGGTCGTGATAGGCGCGGACGGCTACGGCTACATCTCGCCCAAAGGCCGGCACGAGAAGATCCCGCAGCTGGGCCGGGTCATCGTCGAGGACGAGGTGGAGATCGGGGCCAACTGCACCATAGACCGCGCCGCGCTGGACACCACGGTGATAGGCGGCGGGACAAAGATAGACAACCTGGTGCACGTAGCCCACAACGTCAAGATCGGCAAGCGCTGCCTCATCATGGCGCAGGCCGGCATAGCGGGCTCCACCGTTATCGGCGACAACGTGATCATAGCCGGGCAGGCCGCCCTCTCCGACCACATAACCATCGGCGACAATACCGTGGTGATGGGCAAAACGGGCGTAATGAGCAGCCTGGGCCCGAACCAGATAGTTTTCGGCCACCTGGCGCGGCCGCGCCTGGAAGCCATGAAGATAGAGGCGCTGCTCGGCAAGCTGCCGGAGATGCACAAGGCGCTGCGCAGGGTGCTCAAACACCTCGGCCTGGAGAAGCGCTGACCCAGCGGCGTTAAGGCCGTAACAAATGTTCCGAACAACGATAAGAGCCCGGGCGGTACTCGAGGGGATCGGCCTTCATAAAGGAAGGCCTTCCCGCGTGGTCTTCCTGCCCGCCGCCGGGCCTACCGGGCTGCGCTTTACCGCCCCGGGCGGCGTCCCGGTGCCCGCGCGCCTGCAGTCCGTGGCGGGCACGGCCCGCGGCACCAATATCGACCTGGGCGGCACCATCCTTTACACCGTGGAGCACCTGCTGAGCGCCGCCGCCGGGCTCGGCATCGACGACCTGGACATGGAGATCTCGGGAGAGGAACCGCCGGCCGCGGACGGTTCGGCCCTGCCTTTCGCCGAGGCCCTGCTGAAGGCGGGCATAACCGGCAAGCCCGGTCAGGAGCGCCCCGCCGCGGCCGTCATTCCCGCGTTCGAATTTGTAAAAGGCGAAACCCGCTACCGCGTGGAGCCGCGCCCGGGCCCCCTCTCGGTAAAGCTCGTCTACGATTACCCGCACAAGCTGGTGGGCCGGCAGGAGATAGACCTGGAGCTGTCGCCGGAAGTCTACCTGAGGGAAGTGGCCCCGGCGCGCACCTTCGGCTTCAGCCACGAACTGGAAGCGCTCAAGGCGGCGGGGCTGGCCCTGGGCGGCTCCCTCGATAACGCCATCGTCATCAACGAAACGGAGATCCTGGCCAAGGACGGCCTGCGCTTTCCCGACGAATTCGTCCGGCACAAGCTGCTGGACCTGGTAGGCGACCTGGCGCTCGCCGGCCTCCCGCTGCGCGGGCTGAGAGTAGAGGCCGAGCGCTCCGGCCACGCCGGCAATGTCAATTTTGCTAAACTATTATCGGAAAAGGCACAAAAACAATGACGGAAAACAAGCCCCGCAGCTACAAGCCCGTGCGTACCATCCCCTGCGAGGAGATCCTCAAGATCATCCCGCACCGCTACCCTTTCATGATGGTGGACCGCGTCGAAGTGGTGGAGGAAGGCAAGTACTGCGTCGGCGTCAAATGCGTCAGCGCCAACGAGCTTTATTTCCACGGCCACTTCCCGGAGAAACCCATAATGCCGGGCGTGCTCATGCTGGAAGGCATGGCCCAGACCGCGGCGGCCATGATGATGGACCTCCCCGAGACCAAGGGGCGCCTGGGCTTTTTCGCCGGCATCAGCCGCGCCAAGTTCCGCCGCCAGGTAGTGCCCGGCGACGTGCTCAAAATGCACGTGGAGATAGTCCGCCTCAAGAGCCGCCTCGGCAAGATCCGGGCCGAAGCCTGGGTGGGCGACGAGTCCGCGGCCGAAGCCGAACTGACTTTCGCGATAGGATAGCTGTAAATATTTTCGGAGGAAGCTATGGCAACCAAGATACATCCCACGGCGGTAGTAGACCCTAAAGCGCAGCTGGACGAGAACGTGGAGATAGGCCCGTTCAACGTGATAGGCGAGGACGTGCAGATCGGCGCCGGCACCAAGGTCGGCCCCCACTGCATAATCGAATTTTCCACCATCGGCAAGAACAACCTGTTCACCGGCGCGGCCTACGTGGGCATGCCGCCGCAGGACTGGTCCTACCACGGCGAGCACACCCGCTTCACCATGGGCGACAATAACGTCATCCGCGAGAACGTCACGCTGCACCGCGGCTCCCACGCCACCAACCTTACCTCGATGGGTTCCAACTGCATGCTGATGGCCAACTCCCACCTGGGCCACGACTGCCGCGTGGGCAACAACGTCATCCTGGTCAACTCGGCCGCTCCCGCCGGCCACGTGCAGATCGGCGACCGCGCCACCATCTCCGGGCTCTCGGGCATCCACCAGTTCACCCGCATCGGCCAGTACGCCATGGTCTCCGGCGGCGGCATGGTCAACCAGGACATCATCCCCTACGTGATAGCGCAGGGCGACCGCGCCCGCCCGGTGACGCTCAATATCGTCGGCCTGCGCCGCAACGGCTTCAAGCCCGACCAGATCAAGGCCATCAAGCACGTTTTCAAGACGCTGTTCTTCAAAGGGCTGCTGCTCAAGGACGCCATCGCCCGCCTGCGCGCGGAGAACCTGCCGCAGGAAGCCGCGCTGATCCTGGACTTCGTGGAAGCCTCCAAGCGCGGGGTGGCCCGCCCGCGCCGCAACGCGCGCGACCTGGAAGCGGCCGTCAATGACTGAGAAAATTGGTCTCATCGCCGGAGCGGGCAGCTTCCCGCTCCTTTTCGCGGCCGAAGCGAAAAAAGCCGGCCGCGAAGTTTTTGTCGTGGGCCTTAAAGATATCACCCCTAAAGAGATCGAGCAGTACGCCGCCGAGACGCGCTATTTCCGCCTCGGGCAGGTCAGCGCCCCCATCGAGTTCCTCAAAGAGCGCGGCGTGAATAAGATCCTGATGGCCGGCTCGGTGCCGCACGTCTCCATCTTCGGCGGGATCATGCCCGACCTGCGCGCCGCCAAGCTGATGTTCCGCCTTAAGGACAAGAAAGCCAACGCGCTCCTCGGGGCCGTGGCCGACGAACTGGCCTCCGACGGGATAGAGCTGGTCAGCTCGGCCACGATGCTGGAGCACCTGCTGTTGAAGCCGGGCCTGCTGGCCGGTAAAAAACTTTCCGGCGACGAGCTGCGCTGCGCCGCGTTCGGCTGGAAGGCGGCCAAGACGCTGGCCGCCCTCGATATCGGCCTTACCGTGGTGCTGCGCGAGCGCGTGGTGGTGGCGGCCGAGGCGCAGGAAGGCACCGACGCCTGCATCAAGCGCGCGGGCGACGTCCTGCGCCAGATGCGCGAACGCGGCTCCAAGGGCTCCGGCCTGATGGTGGTTAAAGTGGCCCGCCCCGACCAGGATATGCGCTTCGACCTGCCGGTGGCCGGCGCGCCCACGCTCTACAATATGAAAGAGGCCGGCGCGGAGATCCTGGTGCTGCAGGCCGGCAAGACGCTGATACTCGGCATGGAAGAGTTCCTGGCCGCGGCCAAAAAAACCGGCATCACCGTTTTCGGCGCCGAAAGCGAAGATTCTTTCAAATGAACGAGTCGTTCTACGAAAGGTCCGTCCCTCACTTCATACTCCCCTGGCTGGCCTGGGCTTACATCCAGCTGCTGGGGCTTACCACAAAAATCTCAATTAAGGGCAACGCGTGCTATCCCGGCGCGGCGGTCTACTCCGTCTGGCACCGCCAGGAAGTCTGGATGATCTACCTCAACCAGGGGCGCAACGTCTGCGGCCTGGTGAGCAAGAGCAAAGACGGAGAATACATGGCCCGCATCCTGCGGCGCTTCGGCTTTTCCGTCATCCGCGGCTCCACCACCTCCGGCGGGTTCATGTCGCTGCGCGCGTTGATCAAAGCCGCGCGCGGCGGCTATTCCATAGCCATAACCCCCGACGGCCCGCGCGGGCCCATGTGCAAGGTGCAGCCCGGCAGCATCTACCTGGCCCGGACGGCCGGCGTGCCGATAGTGCCCGCCGCCTGCGCCATGTCCAGGAAAAAAATATTCAACAGCTGGGACAAGTACCAGTTCCCGCTGCCGTTCGGCAGGATGCAGGCCGTCTACGGAGAACCCCTCTTCGTCGCGGAGACCGACGACGTGCAGGCCAAGGCCGAGGAACTCGAGAACGTATTGAACTCGCTCACCGCCGAAGCCGAGCGCCTCCTGGCCGCGGGTACCTGACCCGCCTGCGCATGAGCCCGCGGCGACGCGCTGCGCTTCGAGCCCGGCGGGTGCATAGCCGTCCTGCGCGGGAGCAGCCCGAAGCGAAGCTAAAGTACAAGCATCTCCTTATAGGCTTTTTCGGCCCGGTCGATGGCTTGGGGCCCGGGCAAAATACCCGCTGCCGCGCGTAGTTCTGCGTACTGCTCAAGGCAGGCGGCAATTTGTACAATTTAAGCGCAGGTTTTACCTTTATGAAAAAGCTCCTGTTGGCCGTCTTCCCCTCCGGCGCGCTGCTCCTGGCAGGCCTCTGGGCTTATAATTCGCTTAATTCGGCCATGGGCAGCCTGTTCGCCGACCGGGCAGGGCTGCTCCTGGCTTTCGGCCGGCTGGCCGGAATAGCCGGCGGGCTGGGCGTGATGGCCCAACTGCTCCTGGTTTCGCGCGCCAAATGGGTGGAACCGCTGTTCGGCCTGGACCGCCTCACCAGGTATCACCACCTGTGCGGCCTGGTCATCCCGCTGGCGCTGCTGGCGCACCCGCCGCTGATAGTCTTGTACCACGCCGAGCTGACCGACAGCGCTTTCCTCTCCCAGTACCTGGCCATGCTCAAGTGGGACTACGTCCCGGCCGCGGCGGCCGGCGGGGCGCTGCTCCTGGCCGCGGTCTTCCTTTCCCTGCCTTTCGCGCGCCGCCGGCTGAGCTATGAACGCTGGCACACCGCGCACCTGGGCGCCTACCTGGGCCTGGCGCTGACCCTCGGGCACCAGATAAACCTCGGCGGCGACCTCGCCGCCTCCGTCCTTTTCTCCCGGGCCTGGTTCGCGCTGTTGGCCTTCGCCGGGCTTAACCTGGCCTGGTACCGCTTTTTGAAACCCCTGTGGCTTTATAAAAGGCACGCCTTTACCGTCGACCGCACGGTAATGGAAACCGGCGACGTGATGTCCGTTTACCTTACGGGGCGGGACCTCGCGGCTTTCGCGGTGGAGCCGGGGCAGTTCGCCCTGCTGCGCTTCTGGGCGCCCGGCTTTAAACTGCAGGCCCACCCGTTCTCGTTCTCGAAACCGGCGGACGGCCGGGAACTCCGCTTCAGCATCAAGAAGTCCGGGGATTTCACGGCCGCGCTGCAGGCCGGGCTTAAAGCCGGCACGCCGGTGCTCATCGACGGGCCGCACGGCGTCTTCACCGCCGCGAAGCTGAGGGCGGACAAGGTGCTGCTGATCGCCGGCGGCATAGGCATCACCCCGCTGCGCGCGCTCGCCGAAAAGCTTTCGGCGGCCGGTACGGACACCGTGCTGCTGTTCTCCAACAGGACGCGCAAAGATATAGCTTTCGCCGCCGAGCTGGACGAGCTCGCGGGAAATGGGAGTTTCAAAGTGGTCAACGTGCTGAGCGAGGACCCCGGCTGGGCAGGCGAGCAGGGCCTGGTGGACGCCGCGGCGCTCAAGCGCCTGGTGCCGGACCTGGCCGGGCGCGACGCCTTTCTCTGCGGGCCGCCGCCGATGATAGAGGCCCTGAAGACCGCCCTGGCCGGCCTCGGGGTAAGCCGGGACAGGGTCCACTACGAATTGTTCTCGCTGTGACGATAATTCCGGAGGATATATGCATTCAATAGCTATAGCGGGTGCGGGACGGATGGGCGGCAATATGGCCCGCCGCCTGCTGGCCAAGGGCATTAAACCGGTGGTCTGGAACCGCACTGCCGAGAAACTCCGGCCGCTTGAAGCCGCCGGCGCCTTGACGGCGGGCACCCTGACGGAGATGGTCGCCAAGATGCAGCCGCCCCGCACCGTCTGGATGATGCTCCCGGCCGGCGAAGCCACCGAAACGCTCTTCCTGGGCCTGCTCACGCTGCTCGCCAAAGGCGACCTGATCATAGACGGCGCCAACGGCAACTGGCACGACGCGCCGCGGCGCGCCCAAAAAGCCGCGGCCGCCGGAATAGATTTTGTGGACGCCGGCGTGTCCGGCGGGATCTGGGGGCTGGCCAACGGCTACTGCGTGATGGCCGGCGGGGAAGCGGCGGCCTTCGCCAAGGCCGAGCCCTTCATTAAGGCCCTCTGCCAGGACGGCGGCTATCTGCATTGCGGCAAGCCGGGCGCGGGCCACTTCGCCAAGATGACGCACAACGGCATCGAATACGCCATGATGGAAGCCTACGGCGAAGGCTTCGAACTGCTCAAAGCCTCTCCTTTCGGGACGATGGACATGGCCGCGGTGGCCGCCATGTGGAACCGCGGCAGCGTGATCCGCTCCTGGCTGCTGGAGCTGGCGCAGAACGCTTTCGACAAGGACCCGAAGCTGGAAAAGGTTTCCGGCGCGGTGGCCGACTCGGGCGAGGGCCGCTGGGCCGTGGAAGAGGCCGTGCGCCTGGGCGTGCCGCTGCCGGCGATCACCGCGGCGCTGTTCAAGCGCTTTACGTCCCGGGACAAGAATAATTTCGGGGACCGCCTTTCGGCCGCGCTGCGCGGCGAGTTCGGCGGGCACGAGGTAAAGACGAAGTAACAGGCTGCGGGAGATCTCTATGACCGAAACTATAGGTTTCTGCCAGGAAACGCGGGCGGAAAGCTGCGGCTTCGTTCTTTTCGGCGCCACCGGGGACCTGGCCGGCAGGAAAATAATACCGGCCCTGTTCGGGCTCTGCGAAAAGAAACTCGCTCCCGAAAAGTTCTATATCGTCATGGCCGCGCGCACCCCGCTGGACCGCGGCGCTTTCGAAAGCCGCCTCTGGGACTGCGTGACAAAAGCCGGCTTTACCCCGTCGCCGGAAAGCTTCAGCGCCTTTATCGCCCGCACGGAATATCTGCGGGCCGACTATGACAGCGAAGATTTTTACCGCGGCCTCGCCGCCCGCCTGGCCGCGCTGGACGCCGGGGCCGGGGCAAAAAAGAAACACCTTTTTTACCTGGCCACGCCTCCGGCGGCCTTCGGGCCTATCGCCGGCAAACTAAAGGCCTGCGGCCTGCTTTCGGACCCGGCCGACTGCTCCTGCTGGTCCAGGCTGATAATCGAGAAGCCGTACGGTTCCAGCCCGGAGAGCGCCGCCGCGCTGGACGCCGGGCTGGAGACCCCCGCCACGGAGTCGCAGGTGTACCGCATCGACCATTTCACGGGTAAGGAAACCGTGCAGAACGTGATGGCCCTGCGCGCAGCCAACCGGGTATTCGACGCCACCTGGAACAACAAATTCATCGACCACGTGCAGCTGACCGTCTTCGAGGAGCTGGGGCTGGAAGGCCGCGCCGGTTTCTTCGAGCACATGGGCCTGGCGCGCGACATGATGAGCCACATCCTGCAGCTGGCCGCGATAGCGGCCATGGACCTCCCGGCCAGCTTCAAGGCCGACGACTTCAAAGCCGAAAAGAAGCGCTTTTTCGAAAGCATCCGCCCGCTGACCCGCGAAGCCGTGACGGAGCGGTCCGTCCGGGCCCGGTATGAAAGCTACGCCTCCGAACCCGGCGTCGCCCCCGGCTCCGCCGTGGAAACCTTCCTCGCTTTCAGCTTTTACGTGGACAACGACCGTTGGCGCGGCGTGCCGTTCTACGTCAGGGCCGGAAAGAAGACGGGCGAAAAGCGCACCTGCATAAAACTGGTCTACAAAAAACCGGACCGCGGTATCTTTAAAGATGTGGACATAGGTTATCCGAACGTTTTTTCCTTCAACATCCAGCCAGACGAGAAGATATCCTTCTCGCTGATCTCCAAGCACCCGGGGCCCAAGCTGTGCTTCACCCCGCGCAGCATGGCCGTGGACTACCGCACCGAAGCCGAAGAGGCCACGGGTTTTCCGACCGATTACGAGCGCCTGCTGATAGAGGCCATGGCCGGAGATCAGACTTTATTCCTCAGCGCGTTCGAGGTGAAGTTCATGTGGGAGTTCCTGGCGCCCTTTCTCGCCGCCTGGAAAGAAGCCCCCGGAGAAAACCCGCTCTATTCCTATGCCGACGGCTCGCCGGGCCCGGCGCGGGCCGCGGAGCTGCCCAATATAGACGGCAGGAGCTGGCTGTGAAACCGAAGGTGAAAAGATTCAGGACCGGGGCCGCGATGGCGGCGTACGCCGCGGAAATTTTCAGGGCCGCGCTGCTGAAGAAACGCGGCCGCTTCCTGGCGGCGGTTTCGGGCGGGAAGACCCCGGCGCGGCTGTTCAGGCGGCTGGCCGCCCTGCCGCTGCCCTGGGAGCGGGCGGTATTTTTCCTGGCGGACGAACGCCTCGTTCCCCGCTCGTCGGAGCAGAGCAATTTCGGCGCCGCGTACAGGGCGCTCTTTTCTAAGCTAAACCTGCCGGCGGGCGGCCTTCGCCCGGTAAAGCCGGGGCCGCGCGCCGCGGCCGCCTATGAAAAAGACCTGTTGAAAGAAACCGGCAAGCCGGGCGGGCTGGACCTGGTTTTCCTGGGCCTCGGCGAGGACGGCCACACCGCCTCCCTCTTCCCCGGGTCCCCGGCGCTGACGGAAAAGAAAAGGCTGGTGATGGCGGCAAGCGCGCCAGCCGGGGTGAAGCCGGCCCGGCGCGTCACCCTTACCCTTAAAGCGCTGAACCGGGCGCGGACCATCGTGCTGCTGGCCGCCGGCCCCGGCAAGAAAAAAGTCTTCGAGGCGGCCGCGCGCCGCGACAGGAC
>MGUK01000092.1 GCA_001799995.1 Elusimicrobia bacterium GWF2_62_30 | reverse complement strand
TTATGCCTTCGTAAGGCGGCGGCTCCCAGGCCAGCGCTATGCGGTAGCCGGACAAAGACTGCGCCGTGAAGTTGCCCGGCGGCAACGGCACGGGGCTGGCGGTCAGCACGGACAGGAGGCTGGCGTAACTGGTGTTCACGCCGGCGCGGTTCACGTTATAGATGAGGAAATCATAAGTGGTGCAGCCCAGCAGGCCGGTATCCGTATACGCGGTGGTATTGGTGGTAAAGGTGGCGCCGCTGCCGGAACCCGTTATACGCCGCAGCATCTTAGCGGTGGTGCCGATAGGGTTGCTATTCAAGTCCCACGTAACCGTAGCGCTGGTGGCATAGACCGCGGACGCCGACACGCCGGAGGGTGGGTTGGCCAGCGTAGTCACCGGCGTTCCCGCGGCGGATACAGCGCCTTCGCCGGTATCGTTCACGGCGGACACCTTGATGCTGTAGGTAGTGTTGGGCTGCAGCCCCGTCTGCGCATAGACGAGCGCCGACGTGTAGCCCAGCTGGCTGCCGGTGGCGCGGTAAACGTTATAGCTGGCAGCCGACGCGACGGCATTCCAACTCCAGGTTATGGAAGATATGCCCAGGGCCGTTCCCACGGGGGCCTGCGGCGCGGGCGCCAGGGCAGGCAGGGTCATGGTGGAAACTGCGCTATTGTAGACGCTCCATACGCCATCACCGTTCACAGCCAGAGTTTTGAAGTAATACGTAGTGGCGGCGGACAGGCCGTACGAGGTATAAGATACCGCCGTACCGGTAGAGAGTACGTACGAGGTGAACGCTGCGTTGTCGGCGCGCAGCAGCGCGAATACGGTTCCCGCCGGGTTCCCCCCGTCGGACCAGGCCACGCTTACCGAGATGGAAGACCTCGCCGTAACCGACAGCGGGCCGGGCACGGCCGCGTATGTATAGTAAGTGGCCGACTGGCTTATAGTGCCATAGCCGCCGGCGGAATAGGCGCCTATTTTTATCGAGACCGGCATATTTACCGCAAGCCCCGTCTGTGTATACGACGGGCTGCCGAACGCGACGGTGGCTATCAACACGTCCCCGGCGGAGAATATCCCGTAGCCGGCGGCGGAAGTTACCGATCCGGCATCCCAGCTCCAGTAGACGGAGGTGGAGCCAAGCAGCAGGCCCGAGATATTAGAGACCGTCCCGGAGGCCGGATGCACCAGCGTGAACACGGAACCCGCGGCGTCCGCGTAAGCGGTATATTCCCCATCGCCGTTGACAGCGCGCACGCGACCGTAATAGGTGGTGTTTTCGGCAAGCCCGTTCAGCCAGGCCGTGGTGCTTACCACGGTATTGCTGGCGGCTATCACCCCGAAAGAAGACGACAGCGAGACCTGGTACTGGTAGCTGGTTATATCGCTGTTCTCCCCGCCGGAGCAGGTCAGGGAAACGCTGGAATACAGCACCGCCTGGAAAGCCGCCGCCGTGGGCGCTGCCGCCAGCGTATACGCGCTATCGGTCAGGATAAAGCCGGTAGCCGCGCTGGTGGACACATACCCGTAATATTCCTTGTTGGGAATAAGTCCAGAGGCTGTATGGTACGAAGCTGTGCTGTTGGCGCTGTAAAGATAAGCTGCCGCCGAGGCCACGGTGGAGATACGTAAGTAATAGACGGTGCCGCCGGGGTAGGTGCTGCTCCAGTTGACCGTAAGCGCGGAGGTGCTTATACCGCTGAAAGCCGCGGCACCTAAACTACCGGAAGGCGACGGATCAGGCACCCAGTCCACGTAGCTGGCCGGATCGTTCTCGTAGGCGGAGCCAGCCTTTGAGCCGGCGGCGTCGCGCATGGTTATGCGGGAACCGGCGAACAGGGCGCCGCCCTGCACGTTCACCGCTATCCCGGTGCTGCTGAACACCACCGCCGTGAACGTGGAGACGTACTGGCCGCCCAGGAAGTTAATGGCCGTGGCGCCGGCAACGAGCGAATTGAAGGTCATGCTGGAAACGGTAAGGGTAGTGCCCGCCGCCGGCGCGGAAACATTCAGCCCGCGGCCCGTGAGGGTATTGGAACTGAAGTTGAGAGCCCCGGCAATGCCCGCGTCGAGGAAGATGCCGCCGCCTGCTGAGCCGCCGTTGATGGCATTGGAAGAAAGGGACAGGTTGCGGCTCCCCCCCGACATGGTCAGGCCGAAACCGACCGCGTTGTTGGCCCTCAGAACGCTGCCGCTAATTACAGTGCCCGTGGAGCCCTGCACAAAAACCGCCGTGGAGCCACGCACAAAACAGGAAGTGATAGTATGCGAACTGGTCTGCGTGAACTGCAGGCCTATGCCGAGACCGGTGAAAGTGCTGTAGGAAACCGTGTTATAGCTGGAAATATCGATGAAGTCGCCGGCCGGCCCGGAGGGATTGGTAACAATGCTGTTCGTAAGAGTATTATTATAACCCCACGCCTTGAACGCGGCATAGGTGCCGTTGTTGCTGTACACCCTTACATTATCGGCGGTATTATTCTCGCCGCCTAACTCAAAGGCCCGTACCACCGGTTGCGCCACATAAGAGTTACGCAAAGTATTCCATGAACCGGCCATTACCAAGCCGTAGCCGTTCACGCCCGACTGCGTCTGGGCGGTGATGGTACTGTACTCAAGCACATTGTGGTCGCCGCCTATCCCGGCGCCGTCTATGCCGGTGCTGACCACGAAACTCCGGGTAACGGTGTTGGAAGAGCCATCCAAAGCCAAAGCCGCGCAGGAAACATTGGAATTGTTGATTATGGAAGAACTGACCAGGTTGCCGAAACTACCGGGCTGCAGCACCAGCCCCGAGCCGCTGTTGGTGTTCTTCATTACGTTGCCGGTAATGGTGTTATTAGCGGAACCGGCCTGCAGGATCAGGCCCGAATAGCAGGGCCAGCTTTCAAAGGGGCCGTTGGTGGTATAGGTGCTGTTGGTGACGGTATTATTGACGGCATTCCGGAAATAGCCGGCGTGCCCGCTGGAATTGTAGATGTAATTCCTGTTAAAGGTGCCGCTGGAAGAACCGAGGACATAGAAGGCATACCGGGCCGCCCCGACCGCGGAAGCGGAACTGTAGGAGATGGAAACCCCGGTTACGCCGGTATCCAGCCAGATGCCATAGGCGTTGGACACCGCTACATAGGTATGAGACAGGGTGTTGCGGCTCGCCAGAGCTATGCCGGCCGCGTTTATCTTGCCGCCCGCGTCCCAGACGCTGACGCTTGAAATATTCACCGACTCCGAAGAAGACAGGATGCCGTAAGGCACCGTGGTGGTGGGAGAGATATTAAAACCGGTAATGGTCACGCTGGCGTTCATTATGCGGAAGGCAACGGAAGCGAACGGCGGGTTGATCGACGGCGCGGTGGCGGGCAGCCCCGGCTCCGCCATTATCTTAAGCCGGTAGCCGTTATTAGTGAAGCCCTGCGCCGTCACTTGCTCGGAATAGGTCAGAGCATCCGCCACCACCACGCAGGCGTCACCGCCGGTAAGGTTATGCTCCAGCGCGTCCACGGCGGCCTGGATGGTGGTATAGTCGCGCGTGCCGTCCTGTTTAACATTGAACACCTGCGCGCAGCCCGCAGGCAGGGCGGCAGAAGTGAAGGTGTTGGTGGAATATACAGCGGACCAATTGCCGGAATTATCGCGAGCGCGGGCAACTATGGTGTAAGAAGAATTAGCTACCCAGGTCGGAAGGGTGACGTATGACCAGTTATTAGCCACCACATCCGCATCCAGCCAGGCCGGCGACGACGCGAATACCGCCGTGCTGCCCCACCAGTAATAATTATCAGCCAGCCTCTTTATGGAAACCTGCACGCCCGCCACCGCCACGTCGTCCGCCGCCGTGCCGCTTATCGAGGTCAGCGCGCTTAAGACCGCATTATTCAGCGGCTGCACTACGGAAACGGTCGGAGGACTATTGATTCCAACATATACAGGAACGCTGCTAAGCGCGACTCCGCCGGTGATATCAGCCATGACCTCACAGAAGAGGGCATACGTCCCGGTGGATGCCGGAGCGATCCACGTTACTTGCGAGCCGGTGCCGAGCAGCGTTCCGCTGGATGTATACCAGCTATAGATCAAGCTGTTCCCCGCCGGCGGTGTGGCCACGCAGGTTAAGATAGTGGTGGAACTGACCGCTATGCTTGCGGGGGAGGCCGTTAAAGAATTAATTACCGGCAGTGTTGTGCCTTGGACCGCCGTCACCGCGCGGGTGGAAGTGTAGGCGTAAGAAGTGTATACGCCGCCGCCGTTCACGGCGTTCACCCGGCCGTAATAGGTGGCTCCCTCGGCCAGGCCCGTCACCCAGGCACTGGTAGAAGTGGTTGAGCCGAAGGCCGCTATGCTGCCGAACGTAGAGGAGACCGAGAGGTCATAATTGTAAACGGTCCAGTAAGGGTTCGCCCCGCCGTACCAGCTCAGCGAGACGCTGGAATAAGCGACCGTAATGAACCCGGCAGACGACGGCGCTATAGCCAGCGTGGAGCGCGTATCGGTCAGCAGGAAACCGGTGCCGGCCGACGTGGAAACGTAGCCGTAATAAGTGGTGTTCGCGCCGAGACTGGTGAAATTGTAGGACAAGGCGGAAGTCGCGCCGGAGAAAGCCGCGATGGCCGGGTTGCCTACGCTGGAAACACGCACATAATACTGGGTTCCTCCCGGGTACGTGGAGCCCCAGTTAAGGGTCATGGAACTGGTCCCCACCCCGCTGAAGGACGCTGCGCTAAGCTCTCCGGATGACGGAGCGATAGCAGTTCTTGTTGAGCCCAACAATAGCCAGGAATAATCCGTTACCCCTATGGTATTATAAACCTGCACGCGGGAATAATAAGTCGTGTCGGCAGATAAACCGGTAGCAGACAGCGCAAGGCCAACGGTGTTCGCGGAGAAGGCAACAGCGGAAAAGTCAGAAGCAGAGGAAACTTGCACCTTATAGGTAGCTCCGGCGCCATTAAAGCCGCCGGCCGCCGTGCCGGAAGACCAGTTCACGGTAATGCCGGAGCTGGAAGCGGTAAACGCAGGTCCGGACGCAGGTGTCACTACGGCCAGCGTGAAGGTGGAAACATTAACGGAGTCCCCAGTCGCCGCTCCAGCCTGATTGCGGGCCTTGGCTTTGAAGGTGTACTGCGTGTTGGGAGTCAGTGCAATAAACTTAGCTGCCACGCCGGGGTTGAACTCCTGGTTTGTATTGAGGAAATTGAAACCGTCCAATCCACCCACGGCATACAGCTTGCCGTTAATTACCCCCGCCACGAATACGCCGCGCTCCTTAGGCATTAACGCCCTTATAGCCCACGTATTGCTCGCAGGGTCGTACATCTCGTTCTGGTTCATTCCGAGCATGGGTGAACCCAGCGTATATCCACCCACCGCGTACAGCTTGCCGCCGATCACCGCAACCGACAAACACCCGCGAGACGTGGGCATTGCGGCTTTTATGCTCCACGTATTATTTACGGGGTCATACTCCTCGTTGTTAGTGGTACTTCCGCTGTTCAGCCAGCCGCCCACGGCGTAAAGCTTGCCGTTCATAGCCCCTACCGAGAAACAATCACGGGCAGTCGGCATTACGGTTTTTGTGCTCCAGGTATTATTTTCAGGGTCGTACGCCTCGTTGGTATCCAAGACAGTCCCATCTTTCCCACCCAGGGCATACAGTTTGCCGCCTGTTACCCCCACGGCTAACCTATGCCGGGCCGTGGGCATTGCCGCTTTTGTAGCCCAGGTGTTGGACACGGGATCATATTCCTCGTTGGCAGTCACACAGCTTACCGCTTCGGGACTTCCGCCGACGGCATACAGCTTGCCGCCTATCACTCCGACTCCCAGATCTATACGGACCGTTGGCATTGCGGCTTTTGTACACCAGCTGTTGCTCACGGGATCGTATTCCTCGTTGGCGTCCAGGAAACCGGCATCCATCCCGCCCACCACATACAACTTGCCGCCTATCACACCGCCTCCCGCGTGGCCGCGTACCGTAGGCATCACCGCTTTCGAGGTCCAGTAATTTCCGGTCGAACCCCACACGCCGTAAACGCCGCTCGTAGTTATGTTCACACCGGAAAAGCCGCGTTCCATGCCGTTAAACGCGGAGCCGGACGCATAAGCCGAAGCCACTATCGTCGTGGTGGCAATATGGTCGAAGTAAACACTTGTAGGAGTTTCCATCAAAGTGAGCGCAGAACCCAGGCTTGTGAATGGGCCGCCAGCCGAAGTGGAAACCCGCGCGTAGTAGCTGGTATTCGCGTACAGCCCGGTGAACAGGGCGGACAGGTTCTGCGTCGCAGAGCTTGCATTCCCGGTATAAACGTTGGGGAAGGAGCCGGTGGATACCTGCGAGTAGTAAACTGTTCCCGCGGAGAAGGTGGAACCCCAATTCGCCGTAAGGGAACTGGTCCCCACCCCGCTGAATGCCAAGGCGTTGAGCGTGCCGGTGGACTGCCCGCCGGAGGTATAAGTGAAGGTGCTGGAGCCGTTAGCCTGGTCAGACACATTCCCGGCCAGGTCGTAAGCCCGCACCAGCGCCAGGTAGGAAGCGCCGTCGGTAAGCGCCGCGGTGCTTATGTTGTTGTACAGCCAGTACGTGGTTCCCGACGCCGTGTTCCAAGCGGCGGTGGACGCCCACGCAGAACCGGACCAGTATTTGAGATCGGCCTTGCGCTGCAGGCTTACCTGTATGTAGGATACTCCCACCGCGTCGTACCCGATGCCGGTCAAATATGTCGCTGTGGAAACGGTTCCCGTGACCGGGTCCGACACTTGCGCCCACGGGGCCGTATTATCGAAGATGAAAGTACTGGTAGCGTAAACCGCGGACCAGTTGTTAGAGGTATCCGAGGCGCGGGCCGTGACCGTGTACGAGGACCCGCTCACCCATGACGGCAGCGAGGCGTAAGACCAGTTGCCGGCGCCGTAAGCCGCGGCCGGCCAGGCCTGTCCTATCCCCCAGGAGGCGCCGTTCCAGTAATAATTGTCGGACAGCCGCTTAAGGCTCACCTGCACGCTGGACACCGCCACGTCGTCCGTGGCCGTCCCCGTTAGCGCGGCCAAGGCGTTCAAGTACGAGCCGTTCACAGGCTGGAGTATTGTTATCGTCGGAGAAGCAACATCCGCAGCGGCACGCACCGGCGAGGTGGCCGTATTTATCGGGAAATTGTTACCGGACACACTTGTGGGAGCGGTGACGAGCGTAACGTAGTTCGGGTCCTGCAGGACCAGGCCGAAAGACCGGGGAGTGGCGGCAGCCGAGGAAATGCGCACCGCTACAAAGTAATTGCGCGAGGTAAAGGACAGCTGCACGGCTGCAGGGGCCTTAATGTTCAGATTCTCGAATCTCCAGCCGCTGGCACCGGGATCGTAAGCGCCGCTGGAGATGAAAATATCCACAGGCTGACCGCCAAGCGTCGTTTCGCCGTCGAACAAACCAAGCTGCCCCTGCGTCGAACTGTCCAGGTACAGACCTATCCAGGCCACGTCGGAGGCCGGCAGCGTACCGGAACTTGTTACAAGGATGGAACTCAGCTGCGCCACGGAGGTAGACACCGGCACCAGCTGCATCGTAAGGCGCAGCATCGGCACCGGCGCGGGGCTGGCTTCTATCAGCCCGTCACCCGGGTAGAAAGACACTTTTGTCAGCCCGTTGCTTGTTTTAGCCACGGGGAGCGGATCCTCCGGGGCCATGTCAAAAGGTGTAATAACCACCGACTGCGCCCCCGCGTCCGGCACCCAGTCAACGTAGGCGAAAGGGTCCCTCTCGTAGGCAGAACCATATTTAACACCGGTGGCGTCGCGCATCGTAACGCGGGAACCGCCGCCGAGCTGCGTGGCGTAAACGTTATAACCTAGACCCGCGGAATTGAAGCCCATCGCTGTAAAAGTTGCCACATGCGTCCCGTCCTGGAAATAAATGGCCGTAGTATTGGCCGACAAGGCATTGAAGTTGATGGCGGAGATGGCGGGGACAGCCCCGGCTGCCTGGGAATCCATGTTCAGGCAGTAATGGGCGGCGCTGACAGTGCTCGAACCCAGCGTGATGGTACCGGAATTCCCGGTATTAAGATGTATCCCGACATCCGGGGCACTAACAGTATTGTAAATCGCCAACAGGTTCCTGCTGGTATCAAAGCGCAGGCCCGTGCCTGCGGCGTTAGTGCCCGTGATAACGCTGTAGGAAATAACCGTGCCGGTGGAATCCCGCACGTACAGAGCGTTGGCGCCACGCACATAAGAATTGCTCACCGTATCGCTATCAGAAGCGTCGATGAACACGGCGTTGTAGGCCCAGGCGCTGCTGGTGACGGTGCTGGCGCTGAGCGTATTGCCGTTACCGAATACGCTGGTATAAGCCACGCCGGCCGGGTTGGAAAGGAAGCTGCCGGTCACCGTATTAGAAGACGCGCTCTGCAGCTTGACCGCAAAATACGCCGTGGCGTCCGTAGCGATAGTGCAGGAGCTGATGGTATTGCCGGTGGCGCCGAACCCGATGAAGGCCGCGTAGCCCGACGGGTTGCTAATATCGGAATTCGTGACGGAGTTGTGGGAGGAATTATCTATGTTCAGCGCAATGCTGGTGTAATTCAGGGACATGGTGCTGTAGGTGATGGTATTGAACCCCGCCCCTCCCAGCAGCTGCGCGCCGTACCCGGTAGAGCTGCGGAACAGGGAGAATTGCGCGTAATTGTTCGACGAAGCATACAGGTAGTAAGCGGCCTGGCTGCGGCTGTAAGCCGACACATGGCTGACAAAGTTATCGGGACCGTCGAGGCGCAGGGCTATGGCGTTCTGGACGTTAACGGTGCTCTCCTGGATGTAGCTCCGGTCAACGGCGGATATACCGGCCATATATATATTCGCGCCGCCGGTTATAGTGACTCCTGAGACCAGCAGCGCAGCGGAAGAGGCGTGTATGCCGTACGCCATAAAGGTAGAAGGCGCCACGTACAGGTTGGAGACGGCCACGCTGTCGTTCTTGATCTCGAAAACCGCAGGCGCCGCTCCGGCCGGCGCTATCAACGGCCAGCCTCCGACCAGGTCCGGGTCGCCGGAAATAGTGAGGCGGTGGCCGTTATTATTGAACCCCTGCACGGTAACCGCTTCGATATAGGTGCCAGTATCCTTTATGATCACGCAGGCGTTGCCGTACATTTCGGCGGTAAGCGAATTGACCGCCGCCTGGATGCCGGTATATGGATAGCCGGATTTTGCGACCTCGCGGGTCTCAGCCGGTTCGCAAGCCGCGTACCCCCCGGGAGCTTCCAGGAAGGTGAAGGTGCTGGTGGAATAAACCGCGGACCAGTTGCCGGAGCTGTCCCGGGCGCGGGCCACTATCGTGTAGGAAGAGTCCGCTACCCAGGTCGGCAGGGTGGGATAAGCCCAGGTATCGTCCGCGAAATCCGCGTCCAGCCAGGCCGGTGAGTCCACAAAAACCGCCGTGCTGCCCCACCAGTAATAGTTGTCGGACAGCCGCTTGATGGTGATCTGCACGTTGGAAACCGCAACATTGTCCGCCGCCGTACCGGTTATGAGAGCCAAGGAACTCACGGACGAACCATTCGCAGGCTGCAGTATGGCTATGGTCGGCGGGGAGAGATCTACAGGCGGAGCCGAAGAAGTTGCGCCGGAACCTACCTCCACATAGCCTGAACCGCTGGTTGTGGATACGTAACCGTAATAGGTGGTGCTAGGGACCAACCCGAAGAATTCAGCCCAAGTGGTTGTTGTAACAGCGGTTTGCACTGCCGCCTGAGGTGCCCCTACGCTTGATAAGGACACATAATAGACGGTACCCGTGCTGTAACTGGTTCCCCAGTTAACCGTAAGGGTGCTTGTTCCCACCCCGGTGAACGGCGCAGTGCTTATTGTCCCTGCGAAGGAATTAACGGCAACAAAAACCGCCAGGAAGGCGGCCAAGGGGAGGACACGGAAAGATCGCGAGTTTACCACGATATTGCACTCTGCCCAAAACTGTTTTTAAATTTACACCCCGACACCTGAAAGTACACCTAGAGTGTACATCCTAACCCCCGGGATTTCAAGGGTTAATTATTAACGGTTGGTTACTTGCCGCCCCAGCGGTAGTTGACGGCGAGGTGGTGGGTCATGCCCAAGAGGCCCATGGTGCGGAAAGCGTAGTCGAAGGCAAAGCTCTTTTTGGCTAGGCCGAGGCCGGCGGAAATGCCGTTCACGCCCTTGGTGTCGGTGGCGGCCGTATTGTAGCCGGCGCGGCCGAAGGCCTTCCAGTCGCCGGTGAATTCAAAGGCGTATTCCGCGCCCGCGGCCAGCCAGGCGCCGCCGTCGTTAGGGAAGTTCAGGTCCACCGCCCATTGCCATTTTTCCTGGTAGGGGATATTCACGCCCAGCTTCACGTTGGTCGGAAGCGGCGCGGCTTCATCATTGAATTTAAGCTTGCCGCCGATGTTCTGGATGGCAAAAGCGGCCGTAAGGTCTTCGCCGTTGGCCTGCAGGCCAAAGTCCATAGCGCCCGTAGAAGCGGAACCCGAGATCTTGGAATCTATGTATTTCACCGCCACGCCAATATTTACGTCGGGGCCCAGCTTGCGGCCCAGGCCCGCCACAAAGGCGCTGTCCCTGGGCGACAGGCTGCCCGCGTCGGCGCCGGTATTGTCCAGCGAATCTATGGTGCCGTACTGCAAATACTGCACGCCCACGCCCAGCACGCCCAGCTTCTTCAACGGGATGGCCGTGCCCAGCACGTCGTAAGAAATATCCTGCACCTGCAAGGAATGGCTGAAGGAAACCGTTTTTGCGTCATTTGAAGCGAGGCCCGCAGGGTTCTGGAACAGGGACATCCCCCCGCGCGCCCCGGCGCACACGGCTTCGCCCATGGCGGCGCTGCGCGCGTCCACCGGCAGCTTCAGGAAAGCGGCCGCGCCAGTGCCGGTCTTGTCGGCGCAAAGCCCCGTGCTCGCTGTCGCGCACAAGAACAGGCTTAAGATTATCCGCGCGTTCTTTTTCATCTTTCTATCGCTATCTTCAATATCTTGATCTTGCTGCCGGATTTGATATGCGCCAGGTAAATACCGCTGGCCGCCTTGGAGCCCGAGGCGTTCTTGCCGTCCCACACCTTGTAGCCGCCGTCGGCCGCGGTCACGTCCAGCTTGCGCACCAGGCCGCCCGCT
>MGUK01000091.1 GCA_001799995.1 Elusimicrobia bacterium GWF2_62_30 | reverse complement strand
CCCAGCCCCCGTTAAGGGTCTTCAGGACGGGCGCCAGGCCCTCGTCGAAAGAGGCGCACATGGCGAACCTGAACGGGAGCACTTCCTTGCCCTCCGCGTCGATATAGCCGCAGCGGCCCTCGGCGGCCAGCGACTGCGCGTGCGCGAGCCCGTCGCTGTAGGGGCCTATCATCAGGTAGGGCTTTTCCTTGAAGCCCAGCGTCTTGCGCTCGATGAAGCCGTATTTCTCGCCGAGCCTGGCGGAGGCGAAGCCGCCGCTGAACGGGAAAGCTTGCGGGTACACGGGCGGCAGGATCTCCCGGCCGGCCAGGTCGATGTAGCCGTACTTGCCGTTGAGGCGCGTGCGCGCCGCGCCCTCGCTGACGGTATAAACCTCGTCGAAGCCGGCGCCCTTGAATTCGCCGGTGGCGCGGGAAACCAGGCCCCAGCGGCCGTCTTTTTTGGCCGGGGCCGCCCCTTCCTTAAAAGGCATCAGCTGCTCGTATTCGAAAGGGATGACCGCTTTGCCGGTCTTATCCACGCAGCCCCAGGAGCCCTTCTGCTTGGCCGGGGCGCAGCCCTCGCTGAACGAGCCGGCGTCCAGGTATTTCCCGGCCTCGGAGCGTTTGCCGGCCTTGTCGATGAAACTGTAGAAAACGCCGGTGCGCACCAGCGCCAGCCCTTCGCTGAAGGCCTCGGCGTAGCTGTAAACGGGCTTGATGACCACCTTGCCGCCGGGCTCGGCGAAGCCCCAGGCCTGGCCGTTGGCGTAGGGGATAAGCTCCTGGCCCAGGGCGGGGGCGCAGCAGGCGAGCAGGAGCGTCAGGAAGAGGCTTTTCATATAGGAAAATAATACCACATTTGCGGCGGGCGGGGCACCCGGGAGAAATTTGTATAATTCAGGTAATATGAAAATGAGAATAGCGGTCTATCCCGGCAGTTTCGACCCCGTCACTTTCGGCCACCTGGACATCATAGAGCGCGCTTCCAAGATCTTCGACCGCATTATCGTAAGCGTTTTCGTGCACAGCACCAAAAAGAACATGTTCACCGTGGAAGAGCGCGTGGCCATGCTCAAGACCGCGCTGAAGGGGAAAAAGAAAGTGACGGTGGAATGCTTCGAGGGGCTGCTGGTGGATTACGTGAAGAAGAAAAAGACCACCGTGGTGATAAGGGGCCTGCGCGCCATTTCCGACCTGGAATACGAGTTCCAGATAGCCGCCGTGAACCGCACCCTTTACCCGGCCATCGAGACCGTGTTCTTCATGCCGCGCCAGCGCTATACCTACCTTTCTTCCAGCGTAGTGCGCGATATAGCGCATTTCAGGGGCGACGTCTCCAAGCTGGTGCCGCCGCACGTGGTAAAGGCCATAGCCGCCCGCCGCGGCAAATAGCGAAAAGCTTCAACGGCCAGAAAAGAACCCGGCAAAGCGCGCCGGGTTCTTCTTTTGTGCCGGGCCTGTCCCCGGGTTTACTTCATGCGGTACAGGAACCAGGGGAGCATGAAGACCTTCACCAGCATGGAGACCGCGAGGCCCGAGCAGATCACTATGGCCAGCGGCTGCAGCGGCTTGGCCGCCGGCAGCACGTTGAGCGCCACGGGCAGCAGGCAGGCCACGGAACACAGCGTGGTCATGGCTATCGGGCGCAGCCGGTTCTGAAGGGAGGCCGTCACCGAGGCCAGCCGATCCTCCGTCCGGTTCTTCCGGTAATGGTCTATGAACAGGATGGTGGTGTTCACGCTGATGCCGGTCAGCACGATGATGCCCAGGATAGCGTTGATGCCCAGGTCGGAGCCGAAGGCGTACAGGGCGAGTATAGCCACCACGAAGTTAAGCGGGATGATGGCGAGGGTCAGCGCGCAGTAGCCGGCCGACCTGAAGAAGGCCAGCGTTATGAGGATTATCAGCAGCAGCGACACCGCGGAGCTTGCGAGGAGCGAGCTGATATTCTTCCGGACCGGGCCGTAGGTGTCGGCCACGGTTATGCGGTCGCCGAATTCGTCCTTGAGCTTTTTAGAGAGCGCGCCGTAGTCCGCCCGGGCCGGGTCCTTGAAATACGCCGCCACCTTAGTCGTCCTCGCGCCGTCTTCGCTGTAGAGCTGGCCGTCGAACTCTTTGAACTCCACCGCCGCCACTTCGCCCAGCCGGAAAGTGCGGCCGCCGGCGCGGAAGGTCTTCTTTTTAAGCGCTTCCAGGTCGCGCAGGGGGGCTCCGCCCAGGAAGGTGGGCCGGGCGCGCCCGCCGTCGGCAAGCTCGCCGGCGTAGAAGTCCTCGAAGAGGGGTTTGAGGGCCGCGCCCAGGCCTTCGCAGGCCGCCCCGCAGAGCTTCGAAATCTTTTCCCCGTCTGGGGTGATCACCAGCCGCTTGGTCTTGAAAGGCGCGGGGTACCAGAGCAGCTTCTCGAAGCCGTCCAGCTTGGAAACCGCCGCTTCCACGGCCTGCCTTGCGGCCGCGTCCCCGGTGCCGCTCTTGAGGGTGACAGTGAGGTTCGGCGGGTTGGGGATCTCGAACTGGGTGGGGATCCAGTCCACCACCGCGTATTTGTAGGCCGGGCCGCTTTTGTATTTTTCGGACAGCAGGCGCTTGAGCGCGGCCGAATCCTTGACGTCCCTGAGCCTGAGCAGCATCAGCGAGCGCGCCCGCTGTACTATGGTCATTTCAAAGTCGATGTAGGGGGCCGCGAGCAGCCGCGCCTCGTCCTCGGTCTGCCTGAAGTCCGCCTCCTGGCCCTCGTTGCTGTCCGGGACGTTCACGCTGTCGCGCTGCAGCACGATGATCTGCGACTGCTGGTTGGTGATGAAGTTGCGGTTGACGCGGTACTTCACCAAATACACCGAGCCGGCCAGGCCCGCCGCGCACAGCACCAGGAAGGCGGCCCCCGCGTACTTGTAAAGGACGAACTTCCGCACGGCCCCGGTGAGCCTTTCGAAGCCGCCAGCCGCGTCCGGCGCGGCGCCGGGCCGCCCTTGCGCGCCGCCCAGCGTCAGCAGGGCCGCGGGCACGACGCAGACGGCGAAGAACAAGGACAGCGCCAGGTTGATCATCATCACTACCGCCACGTCGCGGAACACCGCGGCTATCATGTCGCGGGAAAAGCCCATCGGCAGGAAAACGCAGACCGTGCACAGGGCCGAAGCCACCAGCGACGGCCCCACCTCGGCCACCGAGGCGGCGCTGAGGCCTTTTTTGTGGATGTTCTCCGCCACCACTATGGCGGAGTCTATCACCAGCCCCAGCGCTATGGACAGGGCCCCCAGCGAGATGATGTTGATGTTGAGCCGCAGCAGGTACATGATGGCGACGGTGGCGAAGACGGAGAAAGGCACGGAGCAGGCGATGACGCCAACCTGCTTGATGTCCTTTACGAAGAAGAACACCAGGAAAGCGGAGACCAGCACGCCGATAAGGATGGAAACGGAGACGTCGGTGACCGCGGTGCGGATGAAGCCGGCCGGGTCCAGGACTATCTCGGCGGTGACCTTGCCGTTGAATTCCAGGAGCAGAGTATCGAGCCTGGCCATCACGTCCTTTGTCAGGGCGTTAAGGTTCGCGTCGGAATCGGGGGAGATCCACAGCACCAGGGAGTATTCGCCGTTGGTCTTGAACATCTCGTTGGCCTCCACCGGAACCGTCCGCGCGCTGGCTACGTCCTTCAGCCTTACCGGCGCGCCCCCGGCGTGGCCGACCACAGCGGACAGGAGCGAGGCCAGGTCTGCCGCACCGGCGCCGGTCTGCACCAGCAGCTCGCCGCCGGCCAGGTTCACGGCCCCCAGCGCCTGCGCCGCGCCCGTCCGGGCTTTCACCGCCGCCAGCACGTCCAGCCGGGAGAGGCCGCGTTTCTCGAGGCCCGCGTCGTCCAGGACTATGCGCGTTTTTTTCTCAAAGCAGTTGGAAAGCTCGCCCTTGCTGATGGCGCTGTTGGATTTAACGTAGTCGTCTATCTTGGCGGCCAGCTTGCCGTAGATGTAGTCGGGTTTATATTCCTTGGAAGACAGGGCTATTATCAGGACCCCGTTGTTGGAATCCCCGAAATTCACCACCGGCCTTTTCCAGTCGCGCGGGAAAGAGAGGAAGACCGGGTCCAACCGGGAGGCCGTTTCGGCCAGCTTTTTCTGCTTGTCGCTGCCGTAGGGCAGCAGGGCCTTGCAGGTGGCGGCCCCGGCCTGGTAGACGCAGGCCACGTTGTCGAAGCCGGGCGTGGAGAGCAGGCGGCTTTCTATCTCGTCCCCAAATTTGGCTTTGAACTCTTCGGGCGGAAGGGACGCGTAATGCAGGTACACGTAGATCCTGGGCTGCGTGGCGTTGGGGTAGAGTTCGAGGGGGATCTTCAGGGTGAAGAAGACGCCGGCCAGTACAAGGAACAATGAAGCGGCCAGCAGGTTCTTCCTGTTCTTCCAGATAAATTCCATATGTGTTAGCTCCCGTAATTTACCGCAGTTTAAATTGTTTTCGCCCTTACCACCCGGGCATTTTATCTCCCGGCTTTATTAATAGAGCAACTTTTGTGCCAAATAGGATTTGTGCCCGGATAACCGGTTCGTCCCTGATGGACAGGCGCAGGTATAGCCGGGCTGCCCGGCGCGGGCGGCGGGTTTATATTTTCATTTGAAAATATTTTATTCTCAAACGAAAATACCGCGGCCGGCCCGGCCCGGAGATAGAGGGATACTATACCTATAAGAGGAGGCGCGCCGGTCCCATACTGGGCCACGGTTGGCATAATAATTGCACTGTTCTCTGTGACGGGCGCAGTTAAGGCCCAAAAACAAGGCAAGGAGCAACTATGAAGCTTAACAAGCACGTGAAGGCCAGGAAAGAAGGCGAGAGTTATTACCTGCATCATGCCGCCAACGGCGGCCTCCTGAAAATTTCAACCGCGCTGTACGAAAAAATGACCGCCGGCCAGGAAGAGTTCCTGCCCGACGACTTCCTTGCCAAGCTGCGCGGCATGGAAATGCTGGCGGGCACGGAGAACGGCGGCGGCGACCCCGTCTCTACCGGCCGCATCAAGCGGACCGGCTTTCTGGGCCTGCGGAGCGCCAAGTCCCCGTTCCACGTGTTCTGGGAGCTCACCACCAAGTGCACGCTTACCTGCCTGTACTGCTTTCCCGATATGAAGTCCAAGCGCACGGAAGGCCGCAAGCCCGACCTGGACGCGGCCTCGCTGGGCAAGGTGGCCGACCGCATCATAGAAGCGGAACTTTTCAAGGTCACCCTGACCGGCGGCGAAGCCATGCTCCGCCCCGACTTCTGGGACATCGTCAAAAAGCTCGAGGACAACGGCGTGATGGTCTCCGTCATCACCAACGGCGTATACATGCCCGACGAGTTCATCGAAAAAATAAAGAAGACCAGCCTCCTTATAGCCGTCAGCCTGGACGCGCCCGACGAGGGCTGCAACCGCATCACGCGCGGGCCGGACGCCTTCGCCAAGACCCTGGGCACCATCCAGCGCCTGGCCGCCGCCGGCGTCAGGACTTCCAGCATAATCACGGTGACGCGGCATAACTTCACGCTCCTGGAGGACACGGTGAAGCTGCTGCGCGACAACGGGGTCTTCTACATAACCCTGCAGGACCTCAAGCCCTTCGGCAACAAAGAGGTGTACGACAACACCCGCCTCACCGCCGCGCAGGAAGCGGAGCTGCCGGCGAAGCTGAACTACCTCGAGAAGAAGTACA
The DNA here is from genome assembly GCA_001799995.1 of Elusimicrobia bacterium GWF2_62_30. Classification (GTDB taxonomy): domain Bacteria; phylum Elusimicrobiota; class Elusimicrobia; order Elusimicrobiales; family UBA9959; genus UBA9959. Next base: position 5,928 of record MGUK01000091.1, on the reverse strand, counting down.
GCGATATCGGCTTCATGTTCACCGAGCTGGCCATCTTCGGCGACCCGTCCAAGGAGCGGCCCTGCAGCGGCAAGCTGATGGACTGCCCGGCGGGCGACCACTTCGGGTATATCGACTACCTCGGGAATTTCTTCCCCTGCAATATGCTGCGCTCCTTCAATATGGGCAACGTGATCGAAACCGGGATCCCCGCGCTGTGGCAGAATTCGGACGCCATCCGCGAGCTGCGCCGGGTAAAGGCCCTGCCGCTCTCCACGGTGGAAAAGTGCGCCTCCTGCTCCAGGAAAGGCAGCTGTCACGGCGGCTGCCGCGGCGACGCCCTGTTCTACGACGGCAAGCTCGACGGCGTGCCTTCAAGATGCCCCGAGAGACGGACGCAGGCCGCGGCGCAGACGGCGGGGGCGCTATGAACCACTGGTTCGTCTTCGAGGTGACCACGCTCTGCGACAAGCGCTGCCCGCTCTGCTGCAACGACAGCATGAGCAAGGGCGCGGTGATGAACTTCGACGTTCTGGCCGGGAAACTGGACGAAGCCCGCGAGTTCAGCGCCACCCGCGGCCTGAAGCCCAGCCTGGTCTTCACCGGCGGGGAGGCCTTCCTGTACCGCGAGAATACCGCCGCCGGCGCCAGGAACCTGGCCGACATCGTCGCCCTCGCCAAGGCCAAAGTGCCGGGCGCGGCCGTCTATGTAAAGACTTCCGGCTTTTCCGCCAACCCTTACCTGGACGGTCTTTTCGACAGGCTGGCCGCGAAATATAACCAGGACGAGCTGAAGGTGCGCCTGGGCATCAACGCCTACCAGCGCTCCGGCCGCGACCTGGTCGAGCGCTTCTCGCATATGCTCGAAAAGCTGCTGCCCAGGCAGGACGTGGTCACGGTGGATACCATCTACGACAAGGCCAACCTGGAGCGCACCTGCGCCGATATAGAGGAAGTGCTGGTGCGGCACGGTTTCCTTTCCGCCGCGAAAGGGCAGCTTTTCGCAGCGGTGAAAAAAGATCCGAACAAACACCTGCGCCTCAAGTTCACGGCCGGCGGCAAGGAACTGTTCCTGGACCTGGGCCCGGCCTACACGCCCACCGGGACCTGCGGCGGCGACTGCTACGACGAGCGGGTCACCGGCCCGTGCGCGACCATCGAGAACGGCTCCAACGCGCTCTATTACAACGCGCGGTTCGACCTGATCCACTGCAACGATTCGTTCGTGGACGGCAGCGTAAAGCCCCTGTCCGGAGCGGCCCTGCCCACGATGGCGGCGCAGCACGACTTCCTGCAGAAAAGGTACGCGCAGCTCAAAGAAGAGCTGAAGGCGCGCGCCCCGTTCGGCTCCCGCAAGGACAGGTGCTTCTACTGCACCAAGTTCATGATGGCGCCGCGGGTGGCGGAGCCCGTATGAAGCTGGGCCGGGATTTCCTCCTGTTCAGGGCGGGGCAGTTCATCTCGCTGCTGGGGGACGCGTTCTCGGCCATAGCTTTGCCCTGGTGGATCTTGGAGCAGACCGGCTCGGCGGGACAGATGGCAGCGGTGATGGTGCCGGCGCTTACGGTCAAGGTAGTGCTGCTGCCGCTGCTGGGGCCGCTGGGCGACAGGTTCAGGCGCAGGGACCTGGCCGTGGCGGGCGACCTGTGGTGCGGCCTGGTGACCCTGGTGCTGGCCGCCGCCGCCTGGAGCGGGCATTTCAGCGTCGGCGGCGTGGCCGTGCTCTACGTTTTCTCCTCGGTGGGCTCCGCGCTTTTCATGTCGGTGTCCGCAAGCATAGTGCCGCAGCTGGTGCCGCCGGCGCTGGTGCCCGAGGCCGTGCGGCAGGGGCAGGCCATTTCGGTGGCCGGCACTATCGTGGGCAGCCTGCTGGGCGGGGCCGTGGTGGCCGCGGCCGGCGTGACCGGGGCGTTGTGCGTGGACGCCGCCTCTTTCTTCGCGGCTGGCCTGGCTACTTACCTTATTAAAGCCGACACGACCCCGGCGCGGGGCGCCGCGGCTCCCGGCCTGGCCGCCTGGGCGGCCGACGTGGCCGACGGCGTGCGCATCGTCGTGAAGGTGCCGGTGCTGCTGTGGACGGCGGTGATAGCCGGCGCGCTTAATTTTTTCTATATGCCCGTGGGCATAGCGCTGCCTTACCTGGTGAAAGAGGCCAACGGCATGCAGGCCTGGGTGCTGGGCGCGGCGCAGTCGGCCATGAGCGCCGGGCTGCTCGTAGGGGCGCTGCTGTCCGGCAAGCTGTGCCGCAGGTTCTTCCCCGACCACGTGGTTTTCGGCGGCATAGCGCTGCTCGGCGCGGCGCTGGCGGTCTCGCCGCACCTGGCGCATCCGCTGGCGCTCTGCGCGGCCTTCCTGGCCGGCGGTTTCGGGCTGATGGCCGGCAACATCCCCGTGCAGGCCCGGCGGGCCCTGGCGGTGCCCGACGCTTACAGGTCCAGGGTGGAATCCTTCTATTCCTTCCTGCGGCTGCTGGCCGCCCCGGCCGGCGTCTGGACGATGGGCGCCGTTATCACGGGTTGGGGGGTGGCCGCGGCCCTCACCCTCTGCGGCTGCGCCATCTGCGCGGTGGCGCTGCTCCTCTATGCCGTTCCGCGGTTCTCGTATTTCTTCCGCCTGCCGGAGGAAAAGGTGGGTTCGTTCATAGCTGAAAATTACCCGGGCGCGGTGGGAGGCTTGTGATGAGTTTTTTACAGATAATAATACTGCTTTTTTCCTGGCTGCTCCTGCTGCCGCTGCTCTGCCTGCGCGCCGGCGCCAAAGAGATCCCCATGCGGGATTTCTTCCGCAACCCGGAAAAAGCCGTGTTCGCCATCTCGCCGGACGGCGCCTACGTCTCTTTCCTGGCGCCGTACAAGGACCGCCTGAACATTTTCGTGCAGAAGCGGGGTTCGGCCGAAGCCGTGAGGGTGAGCTCCGAGACGGAGCGCCCCATCACCGGCGGCTATTTCTGGAAAGGCAGCGGCCGCCTGGTGTACCTGAAGGATTTTAAAGGCGACGAGAACTTCCACGTGGTCCTGGCCGGGCTCGACGGCGGGGCGCCGCGGGACCTGACGCCTTTCCCCGGCGTAAGGGCCGAGCTGGTGGACCGGCTGCCGGACAACGACCGGGAGATCCTGGTCGGGCTTAACAAGCGCAGGAAGGACGTGTTCGACGTGTTCCGGCTGGACGTGGTCACCGGGGAGCTGCGGCAGGCCGCGGAGAACCCGGGCAACATTACCGGGTGGTTCACAGATCACGACGGGAAGCTGCGCGCGGCGCTGGCCGTGGACGGCTCCAGCACCACGCTGCTCTACCGGGACGACGAGGCTGCGGCTTTCAGGCCCGTGCTTACCACTTCGTTCCGGGAAAGCTTCAAGCCGGCGCTGTTTACTTTCGACAATAAGCGGCTGTACGGGCTTTCGAACATAGGCAGGGACAAAACCGCCGCGGTGGAGTTCGACCCGGTCCTGAAGCGGGAGACGGCGCTGATCTACGAGCACCCGGAAGTGGACGTGGCCTGGCTGGAGTTCTCCCGCAAGGGGAAGAAGCTTTTGGGCGCCCGCTATGCCACTTGGAAAGCGTTCACGGAATTCCTGGATCCGGAGTATGGGCGCATGGTAAAAGAGCTGGAACGCCGCCTGCCCGGCTACGCGGTGGAGGTGCAGGACAGCGACAAGGCCGAGGAGGCGTACATAGTGCGCGTTTACAGCGACCGCTCGCTGGGCGCCTACTACCTGTACGAGGCCCCGGCCAAAAAACTGACGAAGCTGGCCGAGATCTACCCGTGGCTTGACGCGAACGAGCTGGCGGAGATGAAGCCGGTCTCGTACCGGTCGCGGGACGGGCTGCTCATCCACGGCTACCTTACGGTGCCGAAGGGCGCCGCCGGGGCAAGGCTGCCGCTGGTGGTCAACCCGCACGGCGGGCCCTGGGTGCGCGACACGTGGGGCTTCAACCCGGAAGCGCAGTTCCTGGCCAGCCGCGGCTATGCCGTGCTGCAGGTGAACTACCGCGGCTCCACCGGTTACGGCCGGAAGTTCTGGGAGGCGTCGTTCAAGCAGTGGGGGAAAAAGATGCAGGACGATATTTCAGACGGCGTGGCTTACGCGGTGGCGCAGGGGACGGCGAACCCGGAGCGCGTGGCGATCTACGGCGGCAGTTACGGCGGCTACGCCGCGCTGGCCGGGGCGGCTTTTACTCCGGACCTGTATGCCTGTGCGGTGGATTACGTCGGGGTGTCGAACCTGCTCACCTTTATGAATAATGTGCCGCCGTACTGGCTGCCTATTATGGACCAGGTGCGGGAGATGATCGGGAACCCGGAAACGGAGAAGGCCGCCCTGGAGGCGGTTTCGCCGGCGCTGCACGCGGAGAAGATAAAGGCGCCGCTGCTGGTGGCGCAGGGGGCTATGGACCCGCGCGTGAAGAAGAGCGAGTCGGACCAGATAGTGGAGAACCTGCGCAGGCGGGGCGTGGCGGTGGAGTACCTGGTGAAGGACAACGAGGGCCACGGCTTTCGCAACGTGGAGAACCGCTTCGAGTTCTACGAGGCGATGGAAAAATTCCTGGCCAAGCACCTTAAGCCTTCCTCAAAATAGCCGCCGCCCCGCGCGCGGCTTCAATATTCATACATCCCGGCGGACGCCGCGTGGACCGGGCCGACAAAACGCGCTCGGCACACCGTGCCTCGCTCATCCTCCGGCCTCGGCGCTATGCAAGCCTCGGCCTCCGGAAGGTTTTGCTGGCCCGGTCCACGCGTCGTCCGCGGGCTTACACAATAGCCTTGGAGGGCCTGCCCGCCCGGGACCTCAGCAAACCCGTTGCAGAAGGGGGGCCCCGCCGTAATTTCCCAAAGGCGGGGGGGAACCACGTAAGGGTTCCCTCTTCCGGGTTTGGCGAGGTCCCGGGCGGGCAGGCCCGAACCTTTTCATATGAGAAGAAATGTTTTCAAATGAAAATAATTGGTGTGGGTTTTACGTCGGAGGGGGGCGGATCCTCCTATGAGGATAAATAAAGGCAGGATGGCGGGCGGGTGGCATTGAAAATGCTTCGTATTGGCGACGGGCGCAGCAAAGGCCCTAAAATCAAGGCGAGGAGAAAAACACATGAAAGAGTTTGAAATAATCGAAGAAGCTAACGCGCCGGAGCTGGGCTGGGGTATCGGCGGCGGAGTGTTCTAAAAAAGATTCTCCCGCGCCGGGTTTATCCCCGGCGCGGGATTTTCTTTGGTGCGGTCACCGATGAAGCAGTACGGGTCATCGGTTTTTCTTAGGCATCGATAGCCTTATCTTGAGTGCCATCCGGGGTGCAATTGGGGCCGGGTTAGCAAAACCTTCCGACGACCGAGCCTTGCGTAGCGGCGAGGGAGGAGGATGAGCGATGGCCACGGTGTGGCCGAGCGCGTTTTGCGTTCCGGCCCCAACTGCACCCCTTGATTTGTGGAGATATTCTCATCTGAAAAGAAATATTTTCAAATGAGAATATATTTCACCCTTTCGCGCCGGTAATAGCCGGGTTCTCCTATGAAGAAATAACCCGGGCCGGCTCCCGGGGCGTGGCATTGAAAATGCTTCGTATTGGCGACGGGCGCAGCAAAGACCCGAAAAACAAGGCGAGGAGAAAAACACATGAAAGAGTTCGAAATAATCGAAGAAGCGAACGCGCCGGAGCTGGGTTGGGGTATCGGCGGCGGAGTGTTCTAAAAAAAAGATTCTCCCGCGCCGGGTTTATCCCCGGCGCGGGATGTTTCCGGCGAAGTCCCGCCGATGGCCAGCAGTCCCGGTCATCGGTTTTTCTTTTACACCGGCGGTGCGCGGTCCCGCTGGTTTGAGTTGGCAGGGCGTTTGGTGTACAATATTGGTAATGCTTAAGGTCTTCCCGGTACTGGTGGCGGTGTTCCTCATGGCCACCGCTTTGGCGGAGACCACCCACAACCATGAGCATTCCTGCGACGCGCCCTGTCCCGCCGTC
>MGUK01000090.1 GCA_001799995.1 Elusimicrobia bacterium GWF2_62_30 | reverse complement strand
CTGTGCAAAGCCATAAAATGTTCGGCCGAGACCGCCTCGGTGCCGGTGATAATAATTTCCGGCGGCAAAACGGGGGAGACCGATATCGTTTCCGGCTACGACAAGGGCGCCGACGATTACCTGACCAAGCCCTTCCCTTTTTCGGTGCTGGCGGCCAAGATCAACGCCGTGCTGCGGCGCTACGGGGCCAATACCGGGGCCGTGGCCCGCAAGATAAAAGAACAGGGGCTGGAGCTGGACCCCTCGGCCCGCACCGTAAAACTGGGGGGAAAGCCGGTGACGCTGACCCGCAAGGAATTCGACCTGCTGACGCTGATGCTGGAAAAAAAGGGGCGGGTGCTCAGCGTGCCGTACCTGCTGGAAACGGTCTGGGGCTACGACATGGCCACCTACGACAATCCGCATACGGTAGAAACGCATGTGTCCTCTCTCAGAAAAAAACTAGGGCCGAAGCTTGGGGCCAGGCTGGTCAGCGTGACCGGGCACGGCTATAAATTCGAATAACGAAGCTGGAATATCCACTATGGGAACTAAAAACGAACAGGCCTGCCCGCCTGACGCTAAAAAGATGGAAGCGCTGGCGCGTTTTTCCGGGAAGCTGGCCCATGATATGAACAATATACTCGGGGCCATAGAGGGCTATTCCACGCTCGTCTCCGGTGCGATGAGGACGGATGACCCGGCGAAAGAGGACATGGAAGAGATCCGGCAGGCCGTGGCGAAAGCGGCGGGGCTTATGAAGAAGTTCCTGGTCTTTTCAGGGCGCAGCGGCTTCACTAAAACCGCCTGCGATGTGGGGGCGCTGCTGGCCGGCCTGGGCCAAAAAGCTGCCGCGGAGCGGGAGGACGTAAAGCTGGAGCTGGACATACGGCCGGGCCTGCCCGTGATCAGCGCCGACGCTTCAGGGCTGGAGCAGGCGCTGCAGCACCTGCTGCAAAACGCCCGCGAAGCCATGCCCGGCGGCGGGACCATCGTTTTGCGCGCCGAAGCCCTGCGGCTGCCGCCCGGGGAGATAAAGTCGCCCAGGCCCGCGGAGGCCGGCAGCGACTTTGTGAAAATTTCAGTGGAAGATACGGGCCCCGGCATGCCGGCGGAGGTACGGGAGAGGCTGTTCGAACCTTTTTTTACCACGAAGAAGTATGCCAAGGGCGCCGGCCTGGGTTTGTCCGCGGTTTATGGCATTGCCGCGTACCACAACGGCTGGGTCGAGGTAAAAAGCGGAGCGGGTCCGGGCAGCGAATTCCTGCTGGTCCTTCCGGCAAAGCCCGGGGCCGCGGATTTGAAGAAGATCTGAGCCTTGCAGGAAGTTTTTATAAGGCCCCTTTTGTATACTAGATTTAAGGCAAGAGCCGGACGGACCTGTATTAAGCGCTTGGAAGATATAATTCCCCTGGAGAAGGCGGACCTATGGCCAGCATATTGATCATCGACGACGACGGGATAGTGCGCGACGCGCTGAACGTGTTCCTGACGCGCTCCGGCCATACCGTGACCACGGCCCCGGACGGCGGGAACGGCCTGCTTGTTTTCAGGAGCACAAAACCCGACCTGGTGATACTGGACAGGGACCTGCCCATCATGTCCGGCTCCGTGGTCTTCGACAAGATCCGGGAGATCTCCAAGGACGTACCGGTGATCATCCTAACGGGCTTTAACGCGCCCCAGGAAGCGGCCGCCTATCTCCGCTGCGGCGCCGCGGCGTTCCTTTCCAAGGGCGACGGCCTGTCTAACGTGCTGGCGGAGGTAGACCGGGTGCTCGGGATAGAGCCCGCCCCGAAACCGGCCGCGAGCCGGCCCCGTCCCGCCGGCGAAAAAAACGCCGCCCCCGTCAGCTCCACCGGCCTGCTGCTGGTGGCCGACGACGACGAGGAGACGCGCAAGCTGCTGACCCGCTTCCTTTCTTCCATGGGCTATACCGTGATCAGCGCCGAAGACGGCCCCGCCGCCATAGAGCTGGCGCGCCAGCGCAAGCCCGACCTCATCCTGCTGGATATCTTCATGCCGGGAAAGAACGGGCTCGAGGTGCTTAAGGAACTAGCCCCCGAACTGCCGGACACCGGTTTTATGATGATAACCGGCAACGACGACGAGGACGTCGCGCGCGACTGCCTGGAGCACGGCGCGTTCGACTACGTCTCAAAGCCGGTGAATCTCAACATCCTGGGCGACACTATCAAAGCCCGCCTCCTGAGCCAGAAGAAATAATCCCCTGCCCCCTTGCCCCGGAAAAGCGCTTCCGGGGCTTTGCCGCGCCGTAGCGTCACGGCCGCGGCCGGTCTGCCGTTTCCTTTCCCGCAACATTTGAGCAAGATCTGAACCCGGGCTGAGGTTTCGATTAACATTCCCCGTTAAACTATAGCCGGGGATAAGGAGAAGTTATGACCAAGACTCTGCTGGTGGCCGATGACGATGAAACTTTTCAGCGCGTGGTACGCCGCATTTTCGAGGGCGTGAACTGGCTGGTAGAAACGGCGGAAGACGGGGTGAAGGCGCTGGAACATATTTCCAACCGGCCGCCGGACGTGCTGCTGATGGACCTGCATATGCCGCGCATGGGGGGGCTGGAACTGCTGGCGCATATACGCGGCAATCCACGGCTGTCCGGGCTGCCGGTCATCATTATAAGCGGGGACAGCGCGCGGCGGCAGGCCGGCGCGGAAGCGGGGACGGGCGCGGACGGGTTTATCTCCAAACCTTTCGACATTGCGGACCTGGTCGCCAGGGTGGAAGACGCGGCGCGGCACGACCGGCGCATTCCCGACTCAAACCAGCTTACTTCCCTGCCCGGAGCGCCGCTGATAGAGGAAGAGGCCTCCCGGCGCCTGAAAACCGGCGTCCCGGCGGCGTTCTTCTGCGTCGATATCGACAACTTCAAGGCCTATAACGACGTATACGGCCGGCTGAACGGCGATAACGCCATAAAGTGCATAGCCGGCCTGCTGCGGGACATCCAAAGTGATTTCATGACCGAGGAAATGTTCGTCGGGCATATGGGCGGCGACGATTTTGTGGTGATGGCCAAGCCCTGCAAAGCTGACGCCATAGCCCGGGCGATAGCCGCCCGGTTCGACGACATTGTCCCCGGCTTTTACAATGAGACCGATCGCGCGCGCGGCGGGATAGTTTCAAAAGACCGGGACGGAGTCGCCTGGGAATACCCGCTTATGACCTTGAGCATAGCTATAACCAATAATGAAAGGCGGGCTATCGCCAGCTATGCGATGATAGTGGAAATTAACAGGGAAATGAACAGATTCCTTAAGAACATGGCCAACCGCTTTGGCAGTATTTACCTTAAAGACGGCGGAGAGTGTTAGCCTCCGCCGGCCCCATAAGCTGCCCGTCCCCGCGTAGATTTGAGGAAGATCTGAACTCGGCCGGAGGTTTCCCTTACCTCCTGAAGATACACTATAAGGGCCTGGTGTTCGATAGCTCCAAAGTCGGGATAGATCAGGGGGAGATATGCGCAACGTACTGATAATAGACGATGAATTCGTGATCTGCGAAGTCCTCTCGCGCATCTTCGTTTCGGAGAACTACAGCGTCCGGACCGGGCATACGATAGAAGAGGGGTTGCAGCTCTGCCTGCAGGAACGGCCGGATATCCTGCTGCTGGATGTAAATCTGCCTGACGGCAGCGGCCTGGACCTGTGCAGCAGGCTCAAAGCCGATCCGCGCCTGAAACGGATCCCGGTCATAATCCTGACCGGCTCCACCACCGAGGAGGAAGGCAGGGCGGCGGGGCTGGAATCGGGCGCGGACAACTACGCGGCAAAACCCTTTGTCGTGGAGGACATCGTGGAAATGGTCAAAGACCTTGTAGGGCGCAGTTTTGAGTTCAGGGGGCCCCAGCCTGTATGAAAGCATCCGTTCTCATTTTTGCCGCGTTGCTGCTCGCTGCCCCGCAGCGGGCCGCTGCCGTGGGGGAAATGAATAACGGCCAGGTCGCGGTGGCCCGCTGGGCGGGGAATGCGCAGGGGCAGGTAAGTGCGGGCGGGGGGTTTTCCCTTAATACCTCCGTGGGCGAAGCGGCGTACGCGGGCGCCTCGGCCGGCGGGTTTGCCGTTAACCCCGGCTACATGAAGCTGGCGGCCCAGCCGGGCAGCGTGGTTTCCATAACGGCGGCCACCAAAAGCACCGGTTCTCTCGAACTCGCCTGGCTGGCGCCGGGGGCGGATGGTTTCCTGGGTTCAGTGAACGAGGGCATCTACCGCCTGGATTATTCCAGCGATCCGGCGCATGCTTTCGCGCCCACTGTATTCAGGACGGAATTCTCCACTTCGGTGACGCCGGGCTCGCCCCAGCGGCTGGTGCTCGAGGGCTTGCAGCCGAATACCACTTACTACTCCCGCATCTACCTGGGCGACGCCGGGAAAGTGATGGCCGGCGATTCCGCTTTAAGCGCCGAAGCCACGCTTTCCGACCTGCCCATAGCCCCGTTCTTTTCCGCGGTCTCTCCGGACAGGGTAACAATAAGCTGGCTCCTTCCCCCGGGCGGTGCCGCGGGCTACAGCACGGACGCCTCTACCACCAGCTTCGGCATACTCTCGCCCGGCGGCACCATCACTACGGCCGCTACGGCTGACGGGCTGCAGGTAAACCTCCAGGTAACGGGGCTTTCCCCCTGTAACAGGTATTACTTCAGGGTAGCCAGCCTCAACTGGCAGGGCGAAAGGAATTTTACCACGCTTATCACCACGGTCACCTACTCGAACGTCTGCGTGGCGCCGGCGGCGGGCCTGGCCGCCGCGGTCAATGCTTTGTCGCGGGGCGTCACCCTCACCTGGGTGAACCCGTCGGCGCCTTCCCCGGAAGGCGTGGTAATAACGCTCAGCACCAGTCCCACAGCCGCGGAAATGCCCGACGGTGCGGAGTTCGCCCCGGGGCAGGTATTGGCCGACGGGTCTATCGTAAGGTCCACGCAGGCGGCGGCCGCCCTGAACGATTCCGGCCTTACGCTGGATACTACTTACTTCTATCACCTGATGGTAAAGTATTCCGGCCCAGTGTATTCGGTGGGCATCTCCACCGGCGTGTTCCTGGACCTGCCGCCGATGGCCCCGGCCGGCCTTGCCGCCGCCATGAACCCGGACCGCACAGCGGTGACCCTCAGCTGGAAGCCGGTTACCAGCAACCTGGACGGCTCCGGGTTCGGGGCCGCCGATGCCCCCAGGGAGGTGGAGCTTTCTCATTACCGCGTGGATAAATCCTCCTCGGTCGGCGCGCCCGCCTGGATAGCCGTGGCCACCCTGCCCATAACCGCGCAGAATTACGTGGAAGCCGTGGCTTCAGGCGACCCGGCTTATATTTACAGGATCACGGCGGTTGATTCACTTGGGACGGAAGACAACGCCATGTGCGTGGACACGGACCAGGCGGTCTATGTCTTCTCCAGCGACCAGGTAGCGAGGCTGAAGATCCCGGCCTCCCTCGCGGGCGAACTGCTGGCCGCCAACAATCCCTCCGGCTCGGACGTCCTGCTGCGCGGCTACAACGAAGGCGCGGACGCCCCTAAAAATATCTTCAACTCGGTGCGCTTCGCGGCTGTGAGCAGCCCCGGCAACCAGCCGCTGGAGCATTCCGGTTTCTCGCGCCCGGAACTCAGCGTTTCGGTGCGCTACGAGGTCGCGGGCAGCAATATCGTGCCCTCCGCCGCCAGCCCGCAGGGGACTATCTCGGCCGCCTCCGCCGCCCAGCGCCTGGGCCTTTACTGGAACAACGGCGAGAAATACGTGAAGCTTTACGGGAAAGTGGACACCATAAACCAGCTGGTCACCGTGCAGACCGCCATGACCGGCAGCTACCAGATCCGCGCCCTCTACCGCGACGCCGGGGTGCACTTCGACGTTTCCGGGCTGAGCAACAGGGCGATAACCCCTAACGGCGACGGACTAAACGACACAGCCGTGTTCACCTTCGACAATCCGCGCGATTCCGCCTATTCCGGCAAGATCTTCAGCCTCAACGGCGCTTTTGTGGCCGACATGACCAGGGGGCCGGTGGGCAACAGCCTGCAGTGGGACGGCAAGGCCGGCGGCCGCCCCGTTTCCGGCGGAGCTTACGTGTACCAGGTAAAGGCCGAAGAAAAGATCTTTAACGGCACGCTGCTGGTGATAAGATGAAGACTGATACGGAAAGGCAAAGGCTTAGCGCCATTTCAGCGGCTTACCTGGCCGCCCTCCTCCTTTTCGCCGCCCCGGCCCGCGCCGCTTTCGACGACCTGGGCGCCGGCGCCCGCGCTCCCGGCATGGGCAACGCTTTCACGGCGGTGGCCGACGACGTTTACGCTATCTATTACAACCCGGCCGGTCTCGCACTGCTGCAGCGGCCCGAATTCGCGGCCGCGCATACCCAGCATCTGACCGGGCTTTCGGACGGGTCGGGGCTGAGCACCTCTTTTCTCGGTTATGCCCAGCCGCTGGCGAAAAATAACGGGACCCTCGGCGCCGCCATACAGAATTTCAGCATAGACGGCGGCTTCTACAATGAACGGGCCATCTGCCTTTCCTACGGCCGCGCCGCGCCGGCGGTCCTGGGCCTGGAAGACCTCTACTGGGGCGTGAATGTGAAAAACCTGCGCCGCTCTTTCGGCAGCCTGCCGGAAGCTTCCAACGCCTATAACGGCCTTACCGCCACCGGCGTCTCCGACCCGGTGCTCTCGGGCAGGAGCAGCGTCAGCGCTTTTGACGCGGACCTGGGGCTGCTGTACCGGCTCACGGAAAATTATACGGCCGGGCTGGAGCTGGCGCATCTGCCGCGGCCGAACGTGGCTTTCGCTGCGGGCCAGACGGACAGGCTGCCGCTGCAGACCAAGCTCGGCTTCGGCTACAGGAACCTGCTTTCCAACATTACCGCCCAGTATGAAACGCTGCGCTCTCCCGCCGGCACGCAAGACCACCTGCTCACCCTGGCGCTGGAGCGGTGGCTCCCCTGGCTGCTGGTAGGCAATGTGGGCGCGCGCGCGGCCCTGAGCGTGGGCAGCAGGGAATTCCGGATGGCGACGGCCGGTTTTTCCTACCGCAGCGGCCATGTCAGCGTGGACTACGGTTTTTCCATGCCGATAAACACGATAGCGGAAACCGGCGGTTCGCACCGGCTGAGCTTTTCCCTGCTCTTTGGCGCCGCCAAAGAAGAAGAGCCGGTTAAGCAGGCGCTTGAAGCTATGCGCAGGATAAAAACGGGCAAAGAGCCGGAACAAAAGGCGGCGGCGGAAATTGCGCCCGCGGCCGTAGGCGGGCAGCCGGCCCCTGGAACGGGCGTAAGGGTGGAAAGCCTGCTGGCAATGGCCGCCGAAGCCATCGAAGCGTCCCGGTATAAAGAAGCGGCGTTCCTGAGCGAAGCGGCTTTGAAGTACCAGCCGGAAAACGTTGCGGCGCTGGAGAATCTTGGCATCTCGTATTTCGCGCTCGCCAATTACCAGAAGTCGCTTGAAGCCTGGAGAAAAGCCGGCAGGCATGAAACTGAAAAGACTAGGCTGACCATGATAAATCTCCAGATAGGTTCCGTCAGGAACATAATAAAGCAGCAGAAGCGCCCTCCCGCGGCCGAGCCCGCTGCCGCTCCCGCGGCTGAACCCGCGGTGGTACCTGCGGCCGTGTCCGCCGCTTCACCCGAAGCGGAGCCCGCCGCCGGCCCTGAGGAAGGCAAGCCCGACACGGACCCGGTACAGAAGCTTTACCGGGAAGGGCTGGAACTTTATATCGCCGGCGACCTTGAACAGGCGGGGGCGGTGTTCCGGAAAGTGCTGGAAGCTGAGCCCGGCAACAAGCCGGCTTCGAACGCGATAAACCGCATACAGCGCGAGCTTAAAGAGAAGGGCTTATGAAAATACAGACCAAGGTAATGCTCCTTATGACGGGCGTGATCACCGCGGTAGTGGGCGGGATGATCCTGGCCCTGGTGACTTTTGAACAGCGCCAGCTGGCGCAGGTTGAACGGGAACGGATGGCCGCGATAATGAGCGGCATGGAGCGCAGCGCTTTCGAGTCGCTTAACTTTCACGACGACCTTATGCTGCTGAGCTACCTGCGCTTCCAGATGAAGGAGTTCCCTGAAATAGAAATTTACCTGGTAACGAAGAACGGGTATACCACCGTGCTGGGCAGCATCAAGAGCGAGCTGACCTACAGGACCGTAGCCGCTTCGGCAGCGGGGGAAAGCGTAACCGTACAGGCGGGCTTTTCAAAAGCGTTCCTGCGGGAGCGCCGCCGCCACGAGAACACGGAGCTCCTGATCCTGGTGGCGAGCATCGCCGTTATCGGGCTCGGGCTCGGCCTTACCGGGACGCTGCTGGTGAACCGGAAACTGACCAAGCCCGTGGCCGCGCTTTCGGCGGCGGCTGACAAACTGGGCAAGGGGGACCTGGAGGCGAAGGTGGACGTGAAAGGGGCGGACGAGATCTCCGAGCTGGGCCTGACGTTCAACCGCATGGCGGACAATATCCGCGAATCGGTCATGACCAAGGAAGACCTGCTGAACACGCTTACGCACGAGTTGAACAACCCGCTGGCCGGGCTCAAGGCGTACATGTCGCTGCTGCGCAACCCCAAGCGCCTCTCCACCCTGCAGGAAACGGCCCAGGCCTACGAGATCATGGGCGTCTGCGTCGGGCAGATGGAACTGCTTCTTTCCAACGCGCTGGACCTTTTCAAGACGACGACCGCGACTCCCCTGGTGCCCGAACTGATAGACGTCGGCGTGCTGGCCCGGGAGGCGTTAAGCCTTTATTATCCCGTGGCCCGCTCAAAACATATAGACCTTAAATTCCAGGTCCCGGAGCGCGGCCTGGCCCTTATGGCCGACAGGAAGCTTTTGCGCAGGATCATCACCAACCTGGTCTCGAACGCGCTTAAATACACTCCGGAAAAAGGCTCGATAACGGTAGCGGTATCGGACGAGAAAGACGGGCTGCAGTTTTCAGTCTCCGACACGGGTTACGGGATAAACAAGGAAGACGAAGAACTGCTTTTCAGCAAGTTCTATAAGAAGTCCGGGGCCGGCGGGAAAAAGACGAAGATCCCCGGCTCGGGGCTGGGCCTTGTACTGGCCCGCAAGGCGGTGGAACTTCACCGCGGCAGGATCTGGGTAGAGAGCGAAAAAGGCAAAGGCTCTACGTTCAAAGTGCTGCTGCCTAAGCTGGCTTCGGGAGACTTTATATGAACACACAAATAACTTTCCGCTTTCTTGCGCTGGCCTTCGCCTGCGCCGCTCTGTTTCTTCCCGCGGCCGCGCAGACCACCCCGTCGCTGATAAGCTTCCAGGGGCGGCTTACGGACAGCCTTAGCAACCCGCTGGCGGGCACCTACGACCTTGCCTTTGCCGTCTATGCCGCGCCGACAGGCGGGGCGCCGCTCTGGAGCGAAGCCCGGAGCGGAATGCTGGTAGCGAACGGCGTGCTTACGGCGGAACTGGGTTCCGTCACGCCTATACCGGAAGCCGTGTTTGCCTCGGCGCCGCGCTATCTCGAGATAAGCGTAAACGGCACCGCGCTTTCTCCCAGGCAGCGCCTGCTCTCCGTGCCCTATGCCATGAACGCGCAGCTGCTTGACGGCAGAAGCTATGCCTCCCTGGTTTCCACCGATACGGCTCAGGCGATCTCCGGCGCTAAGACGTTCAGCTCGGATATCAATATGAACGGCACGGCCCGGATAATTAATCTTGCCGCGCCCTCCGGCGCCAATGACGCCGCCACCAAGGCGTACGTGGACACCGTCGCCGGGGGCGCCCAGGCGTCCGTGCTGCCGGCCACCCAGACCTTCACGGGGCAGAACACTTTCCTTAACCAGGTCACGGTTTCCTCCGATATTTATCTGAGCGCCGGCCGGCTGAACCTGCTCGGGAATATAGTAACCACCGCGCAAGGGTTCCTGGACGCCTCGAAACTGGCGAACACCGTGCCCGCCGGCCTTCTGGATAGTTCCTCGGTTACCAAGCAGGGCAACGCGTTCAACGGCGCGGGCCAGCTGGTGCAGCTCGACCCTTCGGGGAAACTGCCGGCCATAGACGGTTCGCAGCTTGGCAATATCTTCAGTTCGCAGGACGCCGCCCAGAACGCCGGCCTCCTGGCCCTGGCGGCCTCTACGGCGCCGCTGGCGAATTCCGCCGGCTGGGACGCGGCTTACGGCTGGGGGAACCATGCCGGCGCCGGTTATGCCAGCGGGGCCGCGCTTGGCGGGCTTATCACTTCCACCGGCGCCATTGCCGCCGGCCTGTCTGCTGAAATAGCCGAACGAGCCGGCGCGGACAGCGCGTTGAGCGCGAGGCTGAGCGCGGTGGACGCGGCGACGAACACCCTTGCGGGGAACCTGCTGGCCGAGATAATCACCCGCAACGATGCGGATAGTGTATTAAGCGGGAGATTGAACCTGGTGGCTATGGACACCAGCACGATTGCCGGCGACCTGTGGTCTGAAACTACTAACCGGAGCAATGCGGATA
>MGUK01000089.1 GCA_001799995.1 Elusimicrobia bacterium GWF2_62_30 | reverse complement strand
CTGTACCGGGCCGAGGAAGAGCGGATAACCTCGGAGCTGGCCGGCCTGAAAAAACAGGAGAAGAACAATCTGTCCAAGCGCCAGGACCTGGAATGGCAGCTGGGCAGGTCCAGGAACCGCTCGTCGGAATCCCTCCAGAAATACGAATCCCTTGAAAAAGCGCGCAAGAACATCACCGGGGATATCTCCGGCGAGCTGGTGATGTATTCGCTGCAGAAGGACTTCTATTACCCCTATTTCGGTTCGCGCGACATCTCCAAGGACATGCTGATGCGCGCCACTATGCTCAACAAGCGCGCGCTGCTCACCACCATCAAGGGCGAAAGCGTGAAGGTCAACAAGGATATCGAGAGCCTCAAGCGCAAAAGCGTGGACCTGCGGGCGCGCCAGGACCTGCTGCGCAAGCAGAGCTCCGCCCACCTGAGCGAGCTCAGGGTAAAGCGCGGCGAGCTGGAGCGCACCAAGGGCCAGCAGGCGCGGCTCTCGGCCGAGCTAGAGAACCTGCAGAACGCGGCCCTGGGGCTTACCCGCCTGGTGAAGAAGCTGCAGAAGCAGGCGCCTTACCGCGGCAAGGAGGGGTCCCTGCAGCTGCCTATCGCTCCCCGCTCCCTGCCTTGGCCGGCTGACGGGAACATCATCAGCCGCTTCGGCCGCGAGGAAGTCCCGGCGCTCAAGACCTGGATCGTGCGCGAAGGCGTGCGCATAGCTACGGCAAAGGAAGCCCCGGTGCGGGCGGTGCTGGCCGGCAAGGTCATCTACGCGGGGCCGTTCCGGACCTACGGCAACGTGGTGATAGTGGACCATGAAAAAGGCTTTTTTACCATCTACGGCCTCCTGAGCCGTATCGACGCCTCCAAAGGACAGGCTGTAGAAACCCTGTCCCCGCTCGGGCTTGCGGGCGAGGATACCCAGAACGTGGGGACCATAATAAGGTCCGGCGGAAGCTCCGTGTATTTCGAGATACGCAAAGGCGACCGGGCCCTGGACCCCATGCAGTGGCTGGCAAATTAGATATAATTAACATATAGATGTACCCGGGCCGCCCGCAGGGGTCCGGGCTGGCGCATGATTGTGCCGTAACGCGCGTCATGACCGTGAGCGGCAGCGCGGCTTTCAAGGAGTTTCTTCAATGAAGAAAATGAGAAAGATAGTCCTGGTAACCCTTTCGGCGCTGGCTATCGGCGCCGTTTTTCCTTACGTGAATTTCGCGGTGGACCAGACCTACCAGCACCTCAAGATCATAGTGGACGTGCTGGAGCTGATAAAAGACAGCTATGTGGACCCCATCGAACCGCAGAAGCTGGTGTACGGCGCCGCCAAGGGCATGGTCGCCGAGCTCGACGATTATTCCCAGTTCATGGAGCCCGACGTTTACGAGCGGGTCAAAAGCGATACCGAGGGCGAGTTCGGCGGCATCGGCATACGCGTGGACATGCGCGACGGCTGGCTTACCGTGGTGACGCCCCTGCCCAACACCCCGGCCTTCCGGGCGCAGATGCTCCCCGGCGACAAGATAATAAAGATAGAAGGCGAATCCACCAAGGACATGGTCATCGACGTAGCTATAAAGAAGCTGCGCGGCACGCCCGGCACGCAGGTCAAGATCACCACCGCCCGCGACCCGGAGGACAAGAACGCCGACTGGATAACCCGGGACATCACCATCATCCGCGAACTGATCAAGACCGAGAACCTCCGGCACAGGATGCTGGACGGCAAGATAGGCTATATCAAGCTGATAGAGTTCACCGGCCACGCTACGGAGAATTTCGTCAAGTCCATGGAGGACCTGAAGGGCAAAGGCATGGAGGCCCTGGTGATAGACCTGCGCTACAATCCCGGCGGGCTGCTCGCCTCGGCCGTGGATATTTCCAAGCTCTTCCTGGGTTCCAGCCAGATGATAGTCTATACCAAGGGCCGGAAAGCCGAGAATTACCAGGAGTTCAAATCCAACGGTTCCGCTCCTTTCGAAAGCCTCCCGCTGGTGATCCTGGTCAACCGCTATTCGGCCTCCGCCAGCGAGATCGTAGCGGGCGCGATGCAGGACAACAAGCGGGCCGTCGTCATCGGCGAGCGCACGTTCGGCAAGGCCAGCGTGCAGTCCATGATCCCGCTCTCCGACAAGTCCGCGCTGCGGCTCACCATAGCCAAGTATTACACGCCCAGCGGCAAGTCCATACAGCATGACGCCAAGAACGAGACCGGCGGCATCACGCCCGATATCACCGTGAAGGTGCAGGTGGAGACAGAGAAGAAACTGCTGCAGCAGGCCGAAGAGATCTATTACCCCGGCAAGGAAGAGAAGCCGGAGGCCGGCAAGAAACCCGCCGACGGCAAGAAACCCGCCGACGACAAGAAGCCGGCGGCCGACAAGAAGAAGGACGAGGCCAAGGACGAGGTGCTCGACAGGGCCGTGGAACTGCTCCACGCCCGCGAAGTGCTGGGCAATTTAAGACCGGGGAAATAACGGGTGAACGAAGACAGGAGCCGCCCATCCATGGCCCTTCGAGACTTGATCATTGATGAAAATACTGGCTTTTGAAACTACCTGCGACGAGACTTCCGCCGCGGTGCTGGAGGACGGCGTGCTGCGCTCCAACGCCGTTTTCTCGCAGATAGCCCTGCACCGCAGGTACAGCGGGGTGGTGCCGGAGCTGGCGAGCCGCGCGCACCTGGAAAAAATGCCTTTCGTGCTTTCCGGTGCCGCCGGCGCCGCCGGGCTGAAGCTCCCGCTGAAGCGGTCCGCCGTGGACGCGGTGGCTTTCTCGCGCGGGCCGGGGCTGCCGGGCGCGCTGATGGTGGGCCGCGTCGCGGCCGAGGCCGCGGCGGAGCTGGCCGGCGTCCCGCTGATAGGGGTCAATCATCTTGAAGGCCACCTGCTGGCCTGCGAATTCGAAGGCGGGCGCGCCGCGCGGCCGCTCAAGTTCCCGCTGGCCGTGCTGATAGTTTCCGGCGGGCATACCGAGCTCTGGCACGCCCGGGGCTACGGTGATTACAAGGTGCTGGGCCGCACGCGCGACGACGCCGCGGGCGAGGCTTTCGATAAAGTGGCCAAGCTGCTCGGGCTGCCCTATCCCGGCGGCCCGGAGATAGAGAAGCTGGCCGCGCGGGCGCGCGGCAAAGGGCCTGATTTCCCGAGGCCGTTCATGCCCGGGACCAGGGATTTCTCTTTCAGCGGCCTCAAGACGGCCGTCAGCTATTACCTGGCCAAAAGGCTGGGCCAGGATTTTTACCGCGGCGGGCGCCGGCTGCCCGCCGGCGAGACGGCCCAGGTCTGCAGGTCGTTCCAGGACGCCGTGGTGGAAACGCTGGTGAAGAAGACCGCGGACACGGCCCGCTCCCTGGGGCTGGCGCGCATAGCGGTGGGCGGCGGGGTTTCGGCCAACGGGGCGCTGCGCGCCGCTTTCGGCGCCCTGGAAGGTTTCGAGACGCGCTTCTCGGAGAAGCGCTACTGCTCCGACAATGCCGCCATGATAGCCCTCTGCGCCATGCGCAGGCTCGAGGCGGGCAGGTATGCCAACAGCCTTAAAGTGGCCCCGGAGCTGGCCGTTCCCGGCTGGAAGGCGCGGCGCTAGGCGGTCTCCGCGCGCCGGAGCCGAGGCGCTTTTTCCGCGGGTTCAGGGGTAAAAGATCTTACGATGAACATCTGGCTTCTTTCCGATTACGACCCGCGCAAGCACCTGGCTTTCAAGAGCCTGCTGTCCAGGTTTTCCGCCGCCTTCCCGGACACGGAAACCGAGTTCCAGGTGAAGAGCCGCAAGAGCATGTGGGAGAGCCTTTTCGCCCACCTGCGCGACCCCAAGCGCAATCCGCTGGCCGATATCATAGAGATCCCGCAGAACTGGACCGAGCTGTTCTCCAGGCTGGGCCTCCTCTTCGATCTTTCACGCCGGGTGGAGCCGCTGGAAAGCAAGCGCTATCCCGGCTTCATCCTCAAGGAGCTGTGCCGGCACGACGAGGCGCGCGCCTTTTCCGCGCCGTGGTGGATAGAGGCCCCGGCGCTCTTCTATCGGACCCAGGCGCTGAAGGGGATCTGCCAGGACCCGGAAAAGGAGCTGGCCTCGTGGGAAGGTTTCCGCGCCACGCTCGACAAGCTGACGTCCGGGGGGAAACGCCGCAATTTCCGCGCCCTGTCGTCGCCGGGCTCTTCCGGTTCGGTTTCCGTGTCGGACGTGCTGCCCCGCGTGTGGGGCCGCCGCGGCGGCCTTTTTTCCGACGACTTCAACCGCGCTACCTTCACCCGAGACGAGACCGCCGGGGGCATAGAGGACTGGCTGGAGCTGGCCGTAAGCGGCAGGATAGAGCTGTTCAGCCCGGACCGGTTCGAGAACGGGCCGCGTCCCCCGGAGGAATGCGCTTTCATAATTTCCTCGCGCAAGCTGGCCGTCCGGGCCGGCCTCAAGATGCTGCCCTATCCCGGCTCCGCCGGCAGCGGCTTCGCGCTCGTTTACAACCTGGCGGTGTCCGCTTCGTCCAACGACCAGGACGGCGCGGCCTCTTTCGTGTCCTGGGCCATGGAGCCGCAGAACATGGCCGCTTTCACGGAAAGTTTCGGCGTCTTCCCCTGCCTGAAGTCCGTTTTCGAGCAGCGCCTGCAGGAAGAGCGGGAGGTGGACGTTTACAGGCGGATCTTCTCCGCCCCGGAACTGATGCCGAACATCATGGTCTATCCCACCGCGGAGCTGCTGCTGGAGCGCTCCCTCTGGAACCTGTCGCTGAAAATAGCCAGGAAAGAATACACGCGCGAAGACCTCAACAGGGAGCTGATAATGGCGCAGGGGGAGGCGGATTACCTGCTGTCGCTGTACTGACGCCGGGCTTCAACGGAACCATGAAAAAGAGCGGAAAGAACATTTACGGGCAGGGGGAGCGGGCCGCTTACGACGGGCGCTACGCTTTCATACAAGGGGCCCTGGCGGCCGTTTCGGAGCAGTTCGCCCTGGACGGGGCTTCCTATTACGAGTATGACGAAAAGAACGAGCTGCTGCGCCTGAGGCTGCGGCGCGCCTTCGGCGCGGCGTTCGAGCACGAAGAGAACCTGCGCCCCACGCCCGCCTCCGCCGCGGCCAGGGCGGTGGCCGGCATGCAGCCGTGCACCGCGTCGTCCCCGGCGGGGCGCTTCTTCTATTTCCCTTTCAAACTCGACAGCTTCGACCCCTCGGGCGGCAGGAACGCCGTGCCGCGCACGGGGCTGGTCCGGCTGGAGCGCTCGCCGCGCAAGCGCCGTTTTTCCGCCGCGGAAGCGGCCAGGGCCGACGCCTGGCTGCGCGCCTATTTCAAGGATTACTACAAGGCCGAGTTCTTCTCGCTGGCGCGCCGCCAGGAAAAGACCATCTCGGCCATCACCGAGCTGACGGAGGTCTTCGCCACCGCGCTGCGCGTGCGCGACAGCTTCCGCCATATCCTGGCGGGCATCCAGACCTATTTCGGTTTCGACCGCGTCCGCCTTTACCTGATAGACGAAGGCAACCGCAAGCTCAAAGGCGAGCTCTCCGCCGACATCCGCGGGCAGATCAAAAGCATCTCTTACGAGGAGATCCCGCTCGAGCAGGGGGCCCACCGCTTCGCCGACATCGTGCTGGGCAAGAGCTCCGGCGCGTTCATGGAGCGCTACAAGGACTGCGTGCTTTATATGCCGCTTTCCGTGCAGGGCGTCACCATCGGCCTGCTCATCGTCGACAACCTGCTCAGCCAGCAGCGCATCGAGCCGGCCGAACTGGCCATGCTCAAATCTTTCGGCGGGCAGATAGCGCTGGCGGTGGACAACTCCCGCCTCTTCGACAAGGTCGAAGAGCTCTCCCTTTACGACGAGCTTACCAAGCTCCCGCTGCGCCGCTATTTCAACCAGCGCTTCCAGGAGGAATTCTACCGCGCGGAGCGCTTCAAGCAGCCGCTGGCCCTGGTCTGGGCCGACGTGGACTATTTCAAGGAGATCAACGACACCTACGGCCACCAGATAGGCGACGTGGCGCTCAAGGAGATAGGGCGCGTGATCCTTTCCAACCTGCGCAAGATAGACTTCCCGTGCCGCTACGGCGGCGACGAGATCGTCATCCTGCTGCCGCAGGCCACCGGGGCGGAAGCGGCCAGGCTCGCGCAGCGGCTCTGCGAGGAGATAGCGGAGCTGCGCATCGCCGTGCCGTTCTCCAAGGCCCGGGAACTCAAGATAACGCTCAGCATCGGCATCTCCACCTTCCCGCAGGACGCCTCCGGGCTGGAAGCGATGCTGGAGCGTGCCGACGACGCCCTGTACTGGGTCAAGTCGCACGGCCGCGGGCGGATAGCGCTTTATTCGGATACGGCGGCGGAAAAACAGAAGGCCGCGGCGGCCGGAGGGAACACAAATGGCAAGAGCTGACAAGAGGCAGGGCGGCCGGGAGGCCGGGCGGCCGGGCGGAGATGTTTTATCCTCCGCTGTCTTTTTGAGCCTTCTGCTCTTCTCTTTTGCCGCCCCTGCATCGGCGGTTTTCGAGGACGCCCCGGCGGGCGCCAGGCAGCTGGGTTTCGGCGGACAGGCCGCCGCGCTGGAAGACCCGCTTTCTTTCCAGTCCAACCCCGCCCTGGCGGGCGGGGCGGCCAGGTTCGAGACCGGCGCGTATTTCCTGGCTTCGGACAGGACCCCCCTGGGCCAGGCGGGCTTCTCCTCCTACGGCGCGTGGGCCCTGGTGCCGCGCAGGGGTTACGGCAAGATGGGAACTTTTTCGGCCGGCGGGCTTTACCGCGACGACGGCGGCGGCGCGGTGCAGAAGACCCTGTCTTTCGGCTGGGGCACCTGGCAGCTGCTGCGCGCCGGGAGCGGCTCCCTGGACTTCGGCGCTAATTTCAAGATACTGCAGTTCGACGCCGCGGACGGCGAGGGGATGCAGTCGGGCGCCGCCGTGGACCTGGGCGCGGCCTTCCGCCCCGACGGCAGGCATGTCTTCGGGTTTTCCGCGCTCAATATAAACCGCCCTTCTTTCGGCGCGGGCATCCTTAAAGACAAGGCGCCCCTGGTCCTGCGCCTGGGCGTGTCCGAAAGCCGCGAGGATTTCACGCTTTCTCTGGACGTCGCGCAGCGCTCGGCCTCCGGCGGCCGCAGGGGGAATTTCAGCCTGAACCCCGGTATGGAATATGTCTGGCGCACCGGCGGTTCCGGGGTCTTGTTCTCGCGCACCGGCCTGGTCCTTGCGGACCGCGCCTCCGCCCTCGGCGCCGGGCTGGGCTGGAAAAGGCAGTCTTCCGAGCTCGCTTACAGCGCGGCCGTCCCGCTCACCGGCGCCATCGTGCCGGCCCATGCCGTCACGCTTTCGCTGCGCTTCGGAGACCGCGACACCGAGTCCGAATATGAGCGGCTTATCAGGCAGGAGATGAAGTACCGCAAGGACCTCGTGGAGGCGCTGGACGGGTCGGCCAAGCGCGAAGAGGCCCTGAAAAAAGAACTGGTCTCGCTTAAAGACGACGTGGACGCCCTCAACGAGCGCCTGAAGTCCTCCGAGGAGACGAAAGCGCGGGAGCGGGGGGAGAAGGAGCGGCTGGAGGGTGTTATGCGACGCCAGGCCGCCGCCGAAGCGGAGCTGAGGGACCTGGCCCGCAAGCGCAGCCAGGACAGGCTGGCCGCCCTGGGGCACGAGTTTACCCAGGACTGGCAGAACTACCTGCGGCTCAAGAACGGGGGGGCGCCGAAAGAGGCGCTGAAGGCCGCCCTGGAGCGGCTGGTCGGCCAGTACCAGGACGCGGGCATAGATATTTCGCAGGCCACGGTGGAGCTCAGGGAGATAATAAACTCGAAGTGACGAAATCTTTCGGCAATACTTATTTTGTAGAATGTTCAGGAATATGTTCAAGGTGATATCCCGCCTTAGGGCACCTTTCCGCCTGAAGATTGCGGCGGTACTGGTGCTTTACTTCTGCCCGGCCCTGTCGGCGCAGTCCCTTTACGTCTCCAACATGCAGGTGCGCTACAAGAATTCCGGCACGGGCACCGGCTACTGCGACGACATCGATTTCAGGGTGGACGGCACGCTGACCTGCGCGGCGTTCAATACCACGTTCTCAAGCAATGCCGTCGCAGGCACGGTAAAATACTTCACCGGCTATTCCACCCGCACGCTCTCCACTAATATATACGCCGACCGGACCATCACGCAGAATATTTCCGGGACCTATAACGGCTCCTATATCGCCTATGTGACAGGTTTTGACGACTGGGCCAACGGCACGGCGAGCGGCACGTTCACGGCCGCCTCCATAGGCGGCTCCGCCACCGTTCCCGCCGGCTGGTCCTACTGGGACGACACCGTGGACGGCAACATGTATTATTATTCCAACGCCATAACCATCCCCTCCACCTGTACCGTGCCGGTTATCCACCTCAACGGGTTCGACGTAGCCGGTGCCGTGAACAGCGCCGGCACCACCATTTCGGGTACGGTGGCTTCCACCGCGGTAACCTCTCCGGGCCTGACCTGCTCCGGCGGGCCTCAGGGCGCCTGCCCCGGGCCCGGCTGCCAGATGGGCAAGTACAAATGGACCGGCAGCGGCACCAAGAGGGTCGACGGTACCATGGCCGCCAGAACCGTCTCCGGCCCGGCCAACTACTACGATTTCAACGCGAGTTTCTACCATAACCTTACCGGCGAGGTCTGGGGCGATTCCGCGCTTATCCAGTTCGAGCGGCAGCGTACCACCTACCCGGGCAACTGCCTGGGCTTGTGCGCCAGCCTCGTCTGCATCAGCACGGTCGGATCTTTCGGCATAAATTCGCTTACGTTCGAGATCTTCAAATACGGGCCTGGGACCAACGAGCTCGACCCGTCCTCCTCCCCGCCGATAAAGACCATTTCGCTGTATAACATCGGCATGTGCTACAGCGAGAACAACGTCCCGTACAAAATAGGCAGCTATTGCGCGGCCTGGGACGCTTCCTACAATCTTAACGGCCAGTTCGGCAAGACCAACGGCCAGTTCGGTTTCCGGGCGCAGGTGACCACCAGGGAAACCACCCCGCAGGGCACCAGCATAGATATAGAGCAGACGGCCGCCTACCCCGGCCAGAACCAGATCCCGATGCAGGTGGACGTCACTGATATTCACATGGTGAAGTCCAGCCCCACGCCGGTAGGCAGCCTTACCAAGGTGGCCGCGCAGCCCTACAATGTCCAGTACCGGCTTTCCAAGGACGCCACCGCCACTATCTCCATCTGGGACGCCGACACTTCCCACCAGAGCACCCCCGGTATCATGCCCGGCGTACGCAATATCGTCTACATGCAGCCGCGCTCCGGCGAGGGCGTCCCCGACGGCGTTCTTACCAACGGCGACTTCTGGGACGGCCGCAACGAGGACGGGGCGATGATGCCGCCTGGTTCCTACCTGGTGCGCATCGAGGCCGCTTCCAACGATATGTGGGGCACCGACCTGGCCTGGCCGACCACCATCTCGATGACGCTGGATCCTTTGCAGGTCACGGACGTGGCGGTGAACCCGCTGGGCACCTCGTCCACGGACCAGGCCACCATAAGCTACATGCTGACCGAGACGGCGACGGTCTACGTCGAGATCTATACGCCCGGCACCTCTTTTGTGACCACGAACGTTTCCGGCGCGCCGACCGTGAGCGGTACCAGCGGCACGCTTCTCAGGCGGTTCGTAAAAGAGGTCCCGTCGCGTACCAGGACCACCTCGGTGTGGGACGGCCGGGACGAGACCGGCTACCCCGTCTGCGACGGGGATTACGTGTTCGCCATCTACGCCGAACTGTCGTCCAACGGCACTATCGGGAGCCACACCTGGACGGAAGTGGAGACCAGGAGCGTGAAAACGGGCATTCTGCCCGTCGCGCGCGGCAGGGTGCTGGCGTTCATCTCGCCGTCGTCCACTATCATAGGCTCCTCGCCTTCGGCCGCCGGCCTCGAGCCTTTCTATTTCCGTTACACCCCGGCGCGCGAAACTACCGTGGACCTGAATATAACCACCATGGACGGCAGCGCCGTGGTGCGCCACCTGGTCAGCGGCGAAGTGCGCTACGCCAACGTGCTCAACCGGGACATCTGGGACGGCAAGGACAACGCCGGCAACTACGTCTCGAGCGGCACGTACCTGGCCGAGCTCGTTACCGAAGACCCCTTCCAGTGCGCCGCCGTCAAGAAGTCCACGACTACCGCGCTCATCCCGGTGGATATGTTCCGCGCCGTGGACCTGCGCACCGCGCCGCTCTTGAGCGCGTCGAGCGCCACGGCTTATATCGCGTTCCAGCTTTCTGAGCCGATGTATATCGAGCTGAAGGTCTATCCCAAGGACACCGTCATCAACCCGTCCGTCTGGCCCCCCGCGCTCTCCACCACGCCGGTGTACAGCGTCGGCGGCATGAGGCCGGGGCGCATGACGATAACGGAGCCGTGGGACGGGCGCAACACCAGCGGCATCATGTCCGACGACGGCCGGTACCCGTTCACGATCGTGGCGCGTTCGTCGGGATCGCACCAGGTGATGTACGCCACGGACAAGCTGTACGGCTACGTGGACATCTCCCGCGGGCAGATAGGCTTCACGTCCTTCGACGTGTATCCCACTATCCCCATCATGTACAATTCCTCCGATACGATAAACCTGCCCCCGTTCGGCGTGGAATATTCCGTTACCCGGCAGTCCTCGGTGTCGGTGCAGGCGGTATCGCTGGACGTGCTGCCGCAGGTGTTCGCCGACGTCGTCAGCGGGATAATGCGCGACGGCGATACGCTTTACAAGGACGTCTGGGACGGCCGGTGCACCGATACCACGGCCTGCCCCGGCTACGGTTACGTGCCCAACGGTTATTACAACCTGCGCGTGGTCGCGCAGGACATCTCTTCCTCGCAGCTGGCCTCCAAGGCCACCGTGCAGCAGACGGTGGAG
>MGUK01000088.1 GCA_001799995.1 Elusimicrobia bacterium GWF2_62_30 | reverse complement strand
CTTACCGCCCTCCTGGCCGCAAAAAAATAGGGTCAGGCACTAGTGCCTGACCCTGGTTAACATAATAACTGGGGTCAGACCCGGGGTCTGACCCCGGGATCAGCAGGTTATAAGCTGGGTGTCGAAGGCGGTTTCGTTGAGGACTAAATTGAGGGAACAGCCGGAGGCTTCCCCGAAAACGTAATTGGATTCCTTGATGGCGGCGGTCCACTTGGCGAACGCGTCCCTGGGCCAGGCCCAGACCTCTATCTTTTCCCCGTTGCGGATCTCGTGCGCGATGACCTCGCGCAGGCGGCGGCCGCTTTCCGGGCTTTCCTTGAGCACCACCAGCCGGCCTTTCACGCGCCTGGCCACCTTGGTAAGCTTGTTGTTGGCCACGTTGCCGCACTCTATCCACACGCCTATGCCGCCTGCGCCGTCCGGCACCATCAGGTCGGGATAGAACCCGATATCGGCCACGGCGGGATCGGACGGGCCGACTTCCAGCGCGGGCTCGCCGTCGAAGAACAGGATGGCGGCCGTCAGGCGCAGCGCCAGGTGCTCGGGGGTCTCTTCGTCTTTGGAGACGAACAGCGCCCGGCGCGAGCCGCCGTTGATATTCAGGTCGCAGCGCAGGCTCACTCTTCTTCCCCTCCGGCCGCCCTCTCTTCGGCGAAAAGCCTCATCCGGCAGGCGTCGCAGTCGAACTCGAGGCGGAGGCGGTTGCCTTCGGCGTCGGAAAGGTAAAGCGGCTCCACTTCTTTGCCCTTTTTGCACAGGCCCAGCCGGCGCCGAATGCAGTACCGGATGGTCATCAGCGGCCGGCCGGCCAGGTCCGCCCCGGCTTCGGCCGCCTTCTCCACTTCCTTCACGCCGTGGCGCTTGTAGAACCGGGAAGCCGCGGAATTCAGCACATTGGCGCGGTAGTCCAGCTTTTCTTCGGGATAAGGGTACTCGTTGGGGACCAGCGCCGCCTCTTCCCGCGCGGGAACCGGGCAGGCATTCTCCAGCGCGGCCAGGGCTTCGCGGCGCAGGTCGTTAAGCACCGACACCGGGATGAAGTACGGCTTCGTAAGTTTGATTTCCAGGGACTGCAGGTAGAAATCGCTGTCGCCGAGCTTGGCCAGCTGCTTTTTCAGGGTCTCTTCGGCCTGCTCCGGTTTTTTGGCGGCGGCTTTCGCGCCGGGCAGCCGCGCCTCGGCAACCGCGCCGCGCTCGTCGGCGGCCTTAAGGAGGAAGCCGCCTTCGTATTCCGAGAATTCCAGCCTGACGCCGAACTTCCTGCGGGCCGCGCCGCGCTCTATGCCGCGCAGGAACTCGCGGTCCAGGTTGCGGTAAACTTCGGTGCCGTTCTCCATGCCCTTGAGGTTGTCGGCCCGGACGCGGCCGTCGCCGACGCCGTTGACCAGCGAGCCGCCCAGCACGCCCGCCTTGTCGAAAAAGCTGATGCCGTCGCCGGGATGCAGCCGCTCCGGGTTATGGAGCTTGAACGAGCCGTTCTTCACGTCGAAAACGCGCCCCAGGGACTCGCCCACGAACTTGGGCGTGTCCGGCGAGGCCACGTCGGCCGGGTTGCCGTCCAGGAAATATTCGGTGTAGCCGCGGTTGAAGGTCTTGGCGAGGTCAGGTTCGAAGCCGGTGAAGCTGGTGCCCAGCGAGGCGCGGCACAGCTCCCTTTTTACCAGGGCCTTGTCGAGCTCGCGGCGGTAGGCCGTCACCACGTTGCGCACGTAGTCGCGGTCCTTCAGGCGCCCCTCTATCTTGAAAGCGGTGATGCCGGCGTCCAGCAAATGGCCGAGGCGGCGGGACAGGTTCAGGTCCTTCAGCGAGAGCAGGTGCTTGTTCGCGGAGATGGTTTCACCGGCCGCGTCCTTGAGCGTGTAGAGCTTGCGGCAGGGCTGCGCGCATTCGCCGCGGTTGCCGCTGCGTCCGCCCTGGGCGTAGCTGAGGCAGCATTGCCCGCTGTAGCACACGCAGAGCGCGCCGTGCACGAAGAATTCCAGCTCCACCGCGGTCTTCGCCCTTATGGCCTTTATTTCCTTGAGCGTCAGCTCGCGCGCCAGTATCACGCGCCTGAACCCGGCCTTCTCCAGGAACAGCACCTTCTCCGGCGAGTCGTTGTGGGTCTGCGTGCTGGCGATGAGCGGGATCGGCGGCAGGCCGGCCTCGAGCAGGCCCATGTCCTGGATGATGGCGGCGTCGGCGCCGGCGCTCCAGAGGTCGCCGATGAGCTTCTGCGCGGCCGGCAGCTCCTTGTCCGTGACGATGGTGTTGACCGCGGCGTAGACCTTTACGCGGTAGCGGTGCGCGTAGGCGCAGAGCTTGGCGATGTCGGAAACGGTGTTGGCCGCGCCGTCGCGCGCGCCGAACTTCTCGGCGCCGATATAAACGGCGTCCGCGCCGCAGTTCACGGCATGGATGCCGGTTTCCAGGTCCCGGGCGGGGGCCAGCAGTTCTATTTTTCTCATAAGTTTAAGGCTAAGAGGACCGCGCCGGTGCCGCGGTGTCGGCGCTGGACTGGGCGTAAGCGGCCTCTATCTTGTAATACCGGTAAGTCAGCTTGGCTACCTTCGAAATAAAATTCTTGGCGCTGGAATAATCGGGCACCTCCGAGGTGAGCACCGCCAGCACGTAGTCGCCGCGCGGAGAGAACACTATGCCCACGTCGTGGCAGGCCATGCGCAGCAGCCCCGTCTTATGCCCTATCTCCCAGCCCAGCGGCAGGCCTTTGCGCAGGCGGCTGCGGCTCTTGTTGTGCTTGAGCACGTCCAGCATGAACTCGCTGGCCTCTTTATTCACCAGCTCGCCGTTGTAGATGCGCTCCAGCAGCACGCCCATCTCGCGGGCGGTGGTGTAGTTCTCGCGCCTCACGCGGTACGACGACAGGCTCATGCCTTCCGGGGTGATGTTCGTCACTTCCAGCCCCAGCTTCCTGAAATTCTCCGCCAGGTAATCCATCCCGAACTGGTCTATCAGCATGCGGGTGGCCGTGTTGTCGCTTTCGGTGATCATCTTGTAGATGATCTCCGTCACGCTGAGGCTGGTGCCTTCCCGCACCCATTTCAGAGAGCCCGATCCGCCGACCCGGTCGCGCCGGGTGAGCTTGATCTGCGTATCCAGCGTTATCGCGCCTTCCTTCACCTTTTCCAGCACGGAGGCCATGATCGGCACTTTGATGAGGCTGGCCGAAGGGAAGGTGCGGTCGGCGCGGTATTCCCAGATGCGGCCGGTGTGCAGGTCCTTCATGTAGATGCCGACATTGCCCCGGTAGGCCCCGGAGGCCTTCTGCAGGGCGGCCTGCATGTCCTGCCATTCCACGTCGTTGATCGGGGACTGCACCGTCTTCCTTTCTTCCGGCGGCGGCGCGAACTGGCGGTGCACCCAGCGGCCGCCAAAGTAGACGGTAAGCCCGCAGGCCAGGATGCCGACCGTCAGCAGCAGGCCGGCCCTGCCGCTGTTAGACGGCCTGGCCGGCGCCGGCGTATGGCGTGGGTGCTGAGGATGAGTATGCAAGCCGGGCTCCAGCGGGGAGAGTTACCTGGTGACGCCCAGCGTCAGCGCGTCGCCCTCTCCCTTGTAATCCACCTTAACGGTGTCGTCCTTCTTCAGCGTGCTGCTGAGCAGGAACTCCGACATCGGGTCTTCCACGTATTTCTGCACGGTGCGCAGCAGCGGCCGCGCGCCGTAGTTCGGATCGAAGCCCTTCTTGCAGAGGAAGTCCTTGGCGGCCTTGGTGATCTGGAAGGCCACGCCCTTGTCCTTGAGCTTGGCCTCCACGGTCTTGAGGCGCAGCTCCAGGATCTTCTCGGTGTCGGCCTCGGTGAGCGGCCTGAACACGATAACCTCGTCGATGCGGTTGATGAACTCCGGGTTGAAGACGCGCTTCACCTCGTCCATCACGGTGTCCTTCATTTCCTTGTAGTCCTTCTCTTTGTCCTCGGCGGGCATGAAGCCCAGGGTCTTGCCCTTGGAGATCAGGCGCGCGCCCACGTTGGAGGTCATGATGAGGATGGTGTTCTTGAAGTTGACTTTGTGGCCCAGGCTGTCGGTCAGGGTGCCCTCGTCCATGATCTGCAGCAGGATGTTGAAGACGTCGGGATGGGCCTTCTCTATCTCGTCGAGCACGATCACGCAGTAGGGCTTGCGGCGCACGATCTCGGTAAGCTTGCCGCCTTCTTCGTAGCCCACGTAGCCGGGAGGCGCGCCGATAAGGCGGCTCACGGAGAACTTCTCCATGTACTCGCTCATGTCCACGCGCACCATGGCCTCTTCGTTGCCGAAGAGGAAATCGGCCAGCACGCGGGCCAGCTCGGTCTTGCCTACGCCCGTCGGGCCCAGGAAGATGAAATTACCGATGGGCCGCTTGGCGTCCTTCATGCCGGTGCGGCTGCGCTTGATGGCCTGGGAAATGATCCTGACGGCCTCTTCCTGGCCGATAAGGCGCTGGTGTATCTCGGCCTCCATATGCGTGAGCCTGTCGGCCTCGGTCTGGGTCATGCGCGTTACGGGGATGCCGGTCCACTTGGAGGCGATAAGCGCTATATCCTCTTCCGTAACCTCGGGCACCAGCTTGTCGCGCCCTTCGCGCCATTTCTTGCGCGCGTCTTCCAGAGCTTTCTTCAGTTCCTTCTCGCGGTCGCGGAGCTTGGCGGCCTTCTCGTACTCCTGGCCGTAGATGGCGGCGTTCTTTTCCTTGGCCACCTCTTCTATCTCGGATTCTTTTTCCTTGAACTCGGCCGGCGCCACGGACAGTTTCAGGCGGGCGCGCGAACCGGCCTCGTCGAGCAGGTCGATGGCCTTGTCGGGCAGGGCGCGGTCGGTGATGTACTTGTCGGACAGCATGGCGGCGGCGAAGATGGCCGGGTCGCTGTACTTGCACTTGTGATGGCTTTCGTATTTTTCCTGCAGGCCCTTGAGGATCTCTATGGTCTCGGGGGCGGTAGGCTGGTCCACGATCACGGTCTGGAAACGGCGCTCCAGGGCGGGGTCGTGCTCGATGTGCTTGCGGTACTCGTCGAAGGTGGTGGCGCCTATGCACTGCAGCTCGCCGCGCGCCAGCGCGGGCTTAAGCATGTTCGAGGCGTCTATCGCGCCTTCGGCCGCGCCCGCGCCTATCACGGTGTGCAGCTCGTCGATGAACATGATGATGTTGTTCTTGGCCTTGCGGATCTCTTCGATGATGCCCTTCAGGCGCTGCTCGAATTCGCCGCGGTACTTGGTGCCGGCCACGATGGACGCCAGGTCCAGGGACAGCAGGCGCTTGCCCACCAGCGTGTCGGAGATCTCGCCGGAAGCTATCTTCTGCGCCAGGCCTTCCACGATGGCGGTCTTGCCCACGCCGGGTTCGCCCACCAGCACGGGGTTGTTCTTGGTGCGGCGGCCCAGCACCTGGATGACGCGCTCTATCTCGTCGGCGCGGCCTATCACGGGGTCCAGGCGGCCGTCGCGGGCCATCTGGGTCATGTCGCGGGCGAATTCGTCCAGGATGGGGGTCTTGGTCTTGCCTTTGGGGCCGGCATGGGCGGAGTGGCTCTTGGGCGTGGGGGATTCCTTGGGGGCGTCCTTCTGCTCCATCTCGCCGAGGATGTTGAGCACTTCCTCGCGCACGGTCTCGAGTTTGAGGCCGAGGTTCTCAAGGACGCGGGCGGCCACGCCTTCCTCTTCGCGGATCAGGCCCAGCAGGATATGCTCGGTGCCGATGTAAGAGTGGCTCATGTGCTGGGCTTCTTCTACGGCGTATTCCAGCACTTTCTTGGCGCGCGGGGTAAAGGGGATCTCGCCCAGCAGCATCATGTTGTCGCCGGTGCCCACGATCTTTTCTATCTCGGCGCGCACCTTGCGCAGATCTATGCCAAGGTTCTGAAAGACCTGGCTGGCCACGCCTTCGGAGAGGGCTATGAGCCCCAGCAGTATATGTTCCGTGCCCACGTAGTCGTGATTAAGGCGCTTCGCCTCCTCCTGAGCTATCAGGATCACGCGCTGGGCTCTGTCGGTAAATCTTGTTCCCATTATCTTGGCCTCCGTGCGCTACTATAAATAAAAAATCTTCCCGCGATATACTCGCGCTAAATTATATTATGACACAATGTCTTATTAGCTTTCAACTTCCGCCCCCCGTTTACATAGGGGGCGGGGAAAAGGGCCCTTTTCCTCAGGGGGCGCGCTTTACGCGCACCTGGAAGCCTTCCACCGCGGTAACGACAACCTCCGAGCCTTCCGGGATATCCCCGGAAACGCTCTCGGCTTCCCACAGTTCGCCCTCCACCAGTACGGTGCCCTTGGGCGCGACGGCGGTCTTGGCCACGCCTTTTTTGCCGGCCAGGCTCTCGATGCCGGTGACCACGCGCCGCAGCTGCGCTTTAACCGCTATCATCGCCACCGCCGCCACCACGGCTATCAGCCCTATGGTGGTGGAGAGCAGCATCCCCATGGAGACGGAAAGGCCGCCCAGGGATGGATTGTCGAACAGCATCAGCCCGCCCATGAAGACGGCCAGCGCGCCGGCCAGGGTGAGCAGGCCGTAGCTTACCACCTTGATCTCGGCGATGAAGAAGACGAAGCCCAGCAGGATCAGCGCCACGCCGGCGAAGTTGGCCGACAGCGTCTGGAAGGCGTAGAACGCCACCACCAGCGAGACGGCGCCGACCACTCCGGGCAGGATCAGGCCGGGGTTATAAAGCTCGATAAACAGCCCGGCGGCGCCCAGGCTCATCAAGATCATGGCGATATCGGGATTGGTGATGGTGGCCAGGAATTTCTGGCGGCGGTCCTGCAGCAGGTATTCCACGGCGGGCTGCTTGGCTTTCAGCACGCCGAAGTCCCCCGCCTTGAAGCCGTCGGCCTTGGCCAGGAAGTCGCTCAGGTCGGCGGCCATGAAGTCCGCCATGCCGTTCTTCACGGCTTCCTGCGCCGGGATGGATTCGCTCTTGGTCACGGACCTCATGGCCCACTCCGCGTTGCGGCCGGTCTTCTGCGCGATGGATTCCATGTAGGCGGCCGCGTCGTTGAGGACCTTGTCCTCCATCGGGCTCTTGCTCCCGCTGTCTTTGGCAACGTCCTTGCCTTCCTTCTTTTTGTCGCCGGGGCTGAAGGGCACGCCGCCCAGGAACACCGGGTGCGCGGCGCCGATATTGGTGCCGGGCGCCATGGCTACCAGCGGCGAGGCGGCGGCTATGAAGACCCCGGCGGAGGCGGCGCGCGCGCCCTGGGGCGACACGTACACGGCCACGGGTTTCTTGGAGGCGAGGAGGGCTTTGATTATCTCGCGCATGGAGACGTCCAGCCCGCCGGGGGTGTCCAGCTGGATGACGAGCATATCGGCGCCGCCGGCGGCGTTGACCTTGTCGATGGCCATGCCTAGGTATTCGGCGGCGGCGGGCGTGATGACGCCGGAATACTTGGCTACCAGCACGCGGTTGACCTCGTAAGTCTTTGCGGGCGCGGTCTTGACGGCCGCCGCTAAAGCCGGCTGCGCCCCGCAGGCCGCCAGCGCGATGGATAAAATTATGTTCTTCATATGCGTTCTCCCCGTAATACCGCTCCCACAAATCCATTATACATAAACCCCGCCGCCGCCGCATTTAGCCCGGGCGGCCGCTGCGGGGACCGGGTTAGCAAACCGCGCTCGGCACACCGTGCCTCGCTCATCCTCCGGCCTCGGCGCTATGCAAGCCTCGGCCTCCGGAAGGGTTTGCTAACCCGGTCCCCGCATCGCCCGCCAGAACGCACGAACCGGAGGGGACGGCGGCGGGTTTGTTCCGCGCTCCATTCTAGGGTTTTAAGGCCGGGGTCTGGAGCGTATTCCTATCATTAGGAACGGCGAGGAATGTTTGAGGCGAGCACTGTGTGCGAGCCGAGTTCCGCAGCCGGCGGAAGACCCCGGCCTTCTTCCCCAAAAACCCGGTCCCGGAGCGCGGAATAAACCCGCCGTCGGCCCCGACCGGACTCTCGCGGACCTAAGGTTACTGGTTCTCGAAGTAGGAGGTGATGCCTTTGGTGATGCCGGCGCCGGCTTTTTTGCCGAGGGAAACTTCGGTCTTCTGCTTGGCTTCGTAGGGCGAGGAGGCGGCTTCCTTGACCGAGACTTCGAAACTGAGGAAGATCTTGGAGGCCGCGGCGTCTTTCAGGGAGATCACCGCGCTGCCGCGCCACCACTTCCAGCGCGAGCGCGGGTCCGGGTCGGAGAGGGATTCGAACGTGGCCGCGCAGTCCACCACCACGTCCGCGGCGCCGGTACCGGCCTTCGCCTGTATCCCCATGGTATTGAGGGTTTTTATTATCTCCGCCGTGGCCGGAGCGGAGACGTCGCCGGACATCAATACTTCCACGTCCAGGCCGGCCACCGCGGCGGCGGCCGCGCGGCGCATGCCGTTAAGGTCGTAGGCCGGCTCGAAGGAGCCGCCGGGTTCCAGCACGCGCAGGTCCGCGGTCAGGCTTTCGCGCGCCTTAAAAAGCGAGATAAGCTTTAGGCCGGCCTTGGCTTTGGCCAGCTTGTCGGCCGCGGCGGGCAGAGCGGCGTTGAGCCCGGCCGCGCGCGCGTCCAGCTCTTCGAGCTTGCCGTTAAGCGCCGCCTTGGCCTTTGATCTTTCCATTACCGCCAGCGAGTAATACCGGCCGGTGTCGGGGTCGCGCCAGGACTGGGCTATCTCCACGCCCTCCAGCACCTTGCTGGAATCGCTGCGCACAGCCTGCGTCACGTCCTGCGACGAAGAAGAGGAGGTCCGGCCGTCCTGCGAAGAGGTCTGTTCCGAAGCCGTCACCGCGGTTTTCACGGAAACAAGAGTGGAGAACACGCGCGAGATCTCGCCGCGGGCCCTGTCCTGGGCCGACGGCAGGTCGTCGGCGTAGCCCACGCCCGTAAGATAGCGGGCGCGCGGGTACTGGGCGCTCTCGCCCTCCGCCCAGTCCGGCGCGGGCCCGGCCGCGGCGGCGTCTTTACGCGCGGGCGCGCCGGCGCAGGCCGCCAGGAACGCCGCGCACAGCAACGACAGGATGATATTCTTCATAATTGCGCTCCTATTGGGCCGTGCGGTAATGCAAGTAGGTCCGCCTGCCCCTTTCCACCGCCACGTCACGGAAAATCGTAGTGCCTGTCACCACCCCGTCGGCGCGGACGAAGGTTATTTTAACGTCCTGCTTGCCCGGAGGCACCGCCAGGCGCGCCAGGCGTATCTGCGCGGGCAGCGTGGTCCAGCCGCGCGTGTCCGCCACCTCGGTAGCGGCCGCGGTGGCGCTGGTCACCACGCGCGCCAGCAGCCCCCAGCCGGACCCGGCCTGCTTCTCCACCTCGGCCGCCGCCGCCCGCGCCAGCACGAACTTCACCGCCGCGCGCGCGATAGCGCGCAGCCGCACCGCGTCGTTCTTTTCTTCCATCATCTGCCGCGCTATCGAAGAAATATCTTCCACCAGGCGGCTCTCCGCCTCCGCTTCGCCGGCCTTCACCCGGGAGGAAGCTATCATAAAAGGGTCCTGCACGTAGACGGGATAAGCCACGGTTATGGCGTCGCCCAGCACGCCGGCGCGCAGGGCGTTGTTGAAGCGCTTGGTTTCGGCCTCGTCCATCTCGTCGCTGTTGTCGACGGCCACCATGGCCTCGTTCCAGGCCACCTGGAAAGTGCGCGAGAGCTTCATGGGCGCCGGGCCGTTGTAATGCAGGAAAACTATTTCCCCCAGCCCTTTGGCGTCCAGCTCCGGGTAGGCCGGCGCGCCGAATTCCGGGGCCGGCGTGCCGTAGTCTGCGCCGTAGCGCTCATAGGCCCGGGCCGCCGCGGCATAGGCGATGCGCGCGTCGTCGGCGTTGCCGTTCTGCTCGAAGAGCATCCCGGCCAGGTACTGCGCGAAAGCGCTGTCCTTCCAGCCGCTCCGCCCCTCCATGTACTCCGAGAAGCGCGCCAGGTAGGCGGTGACCTTGCGGGCCTCCACCAGCGCGTCGTCGGTCTTGCCGAGAAAAACGTAGTTCAGCGCGCGGAAGGTATTGAGCAGCGCCCGCTCGAAGACCTCCCCGGCGTATTTGGTGGTATTGTCGTTGAGCAGGAAGGTGGCCGCGCGGCGGCTGACGCTTTTGGTGAACAGCTCCTCCATGCGGTCCTCGGCCTTTGTGAAGCTCTCCTCGCTTTGGGCATACAGCGCGGCGTCGTGGCGCACCATGCCCAGGTCCAGGTGATACAGCACGGCGTTCTTCTCGCCGTATTCGGATTTTTTGGCTTTTTCTATTTCCGCCGCGGCGCCGGCATAATCGTAGGCGGCTATGCGGGCGTTCAGGTCCGTCCTGTAATAGCGCGACGGCCCCGCGCAGGCCGCCAGGCAGGCGGCCGCGCAGGCCAGCGCGAGTGGGACGGAAGGGGACTTCATTCTGGAGCCGGGGGCTCCCGGGCTACCAGGTGGAGCCGGAGCGCTTCACGAATTTCTTTATCTTCTTCTGCCCGCTCCAGTTGATCTGGTTGGTCTTCACGTCCAGCATCTTCATATCCACCTGGTAGAGGATGACGGCCTTGCCGCCTTCCTTATCCTCTATGGTGTTGATGACGCCGCTAAGCATGAAGTCCGCGCCTATTTCCTGGCCGTGGGCCTTCTTCGTTTCTTCGGAGGCGTTGGTGTCCTGCTCCAGGCGCTCGTCGCGCAGTTCCCCGCGCTCGGTCTTGCTGGCCACGAAGGCCACGCGCCCGGAGTTGATCAGCGCGCGCTGCATGTCTTCCACGAAGACGCCGGTGTTGATGTGCTCGTTGCTCTGGTTGCGCACCGTGCCCACTATCACCGTGGGCTTGGCGCCGGTGCCGGCGGAAGCCTGGCCCAGCCAGGGCCGGGAAAGGCAGTCGGCTATCATCTCCTCGGCGGTCAGGCGGGAATCGGTATCGTTCCATTTCCCGCTTATATCCACCGTGGTCCCGGCGTCCATGCGTTTTACCTGCGTGCCGCCGCAGCCCGCCAGCAGGGGCAGCGCGGCCAGCAGGGCCGGCAGTAAATAGTTCTTCATAATTTCAGCTCCTTAAAAAAAACGCCTAGCGCTTGGCTTCTTCAACGGCCAGGTCGGCAAAAGCCTTCTCGGCGTTGGCCTTCACGAAATCGCGCACCTTGGGGTCCAGCTCCTTGGCTTCCTCCAGCGTGGCCTTGATCCCCTGCAGGTCCAGCTTCACCAGCGTGAACATAGTGCCGTCCGTAGGATCTATCCAGTGGTCTATGGGGGCCACGCCGGAAAGCTTCATCTGCGTGACGCTCTTGAGCGCCACGGTCACGGTCTGCTCTTCGCTGGAGCTCTTCATGTCGGCGGCCGTGGTGGAGGCCATATAGTCCTTGGAGAGCTTGGCGATATAGGTGTCGAAGACCTCGGCTATCTTGGCGCGCGCGCGGCTGTCGGCGGTATCCACCGCCAGCGCCCTGTTCTTTATGCCGGTAGCCATGCCCACGCCGTAGAAACTGCCGTCCTTGAAGGCGCCGGAGCCCTGGTTGACCCAGGCCGGGCCGGCGGGCGCTATGTTGGAGGCCGGGGCCGCCACGGGAGCGGCTTCTTTCACGTTCTTGCCGCCGCCGCAGCCTGCCAGCATAACGGCGGCGCAGAGACAGGCGAAAACCTTAACGTAATTATTGCTCTTATCCATTTTATTGCTCCTTGATCTGGCGGGAATTAAGCACTCCCCGATTTCTAAAAAATTAGCAATTAATCCCGGTATTGTAAAGAGCCCGGGCCCGCAAAACATCCGCTTGGCCGAACCGCGCGTGTTTTTTGATAATATTGGTGGTAATGCAACCTTACCTGCGCCCGGGATCATTCGAGGAAAAGTTCGTGCGCAGCGGCGGGCACGGCGGCCAGAACGTGAACAAAGTGGCCACCAGCGTGCAGCTGCGCTTCTTTCCCGCCCTGTCCGGCCTGGCCCCGGAGGTACAGGCGCGCCTGAAAACGCTGGCCGGCTCCAAGCTGACCGAAGAAGGGGACGTCCTCATCCTGGCCAGCGAATACCGCACGCAGGAGCAGAACAGGCAGGCCGCCCGGGCCCGCCTGCTGGAACTTATACAGCGGGCCCTGCGCCCCCCGCGCCGCCGGCGCGCGACCAAGCCCTCCTACGGCTCGAAACAGCGCCGCCTGGAGACGAAAAAGATCCGCTCGGACGTAAAACAGTCCCGCCGCAATTCCTTCGACTGAGCCCGCCCTTTTTCCGCCCGCCGCCTTAGAACCTGAAAATGGCGGCGGCCGGCGCCTTGCCGGGCATGCGCTCCGGCTCCAGCGCGTATACCTTCCCGCCCTGGTCGAGCGTGCGCGCCGTGCAGAGGTCCAGCAGTTCCATGTCGAGCGGGTCCGGCTTCCGGTGCAGGTCCATCTCCCCGGATTCAGCGTCGAAGAAACCCCAGCGCTGGTCGCGCACCGAGACGAAAAGGGTTTCCACCCTGCCCTCGTTGGCGGCCCGCAGTATGGTCTTGAGGTGGTTCGAGGCCCTCGGCGTGTCCTGCAGCTGACCGAACTGCCGCACGGCCGCGCGGGCGCCCTCTTCGAAGCCGGGCTTCACCAGCTCCCAGGCCTTGTCCCGTAGTTCTTCGGGGCGCTGCCCCGCGGCGCTGCCGGGGAGGCGGCCCTCGCAGAGCTGCGGGTACGTGTTGGCCTTTTTATAGATGCGCGTCAGGTAGTCCACGCCGGCCAGCACCAGCGGCCCGGCGGAGCCGCCCAGCAGCACGCTGACGGCGCGGTTTATGCTGTGGAAATAATTAAGGATGTTCTCCTTCTCCTCGTCCGTATCCTCCGCCCCCCCGTGGAAAGCGCCCGCCCTGGCGCCATGCGCGGCCCAGCCTTCCGTTTTGGAGTGGAACTGCAGCTGCTTTTCCCCGTGATTGAACTCCAGCAGCTGGGAGATGCTCTTCGGCGTCCGGCGCAGGTCCACCTCCCCGACGCTGTAGCGGGTGCACTGGAACAGCTGCACCGAGCGCTGGCTGAGCGCCAGCACGCAGAACCGGGCGTCCTCGGCGAACAGCGGCAGCAGCTGCCTCACGCAGAACCGGCCGTTAGCGGCCGCCATCTCCGTGAATTTAAGCGGCAGCGTGTAGACCCGCTTTATCTTCGGGGACAGGAAGACCGCCACCCCGCCTTCCTGGTACTGCCAGAACATATGGTCCTCCAGCAGCTTGTGCGCGGGAGCGGCCAGGCTCTTTATCGTCGCGGGCTTCACCGCCGAGGCCGCCAGCTTGCGCTCCGCTTCGCGCAGCAGCTTGCGGAACCGCACCGGGTTCTGCTTCGTCTCTATGCTGCCCTTCTCCGCGGGCATATAGATGGAGACGCACGGCCCTGTCCGCTCCTCCAGGAGTTCCCTTAACTCTTCTTTTTTCATCAATAGCATACTCCCCCCTTTTTTTTCCGATACGGCAAAGAGGCCTGGCCCGTAGTGACGGGCCGCAGCTTTTCCCGATAATTTACTTAACCCCTACCCAAGGCAAGCATACAATATTATTGCCCGGAAATCACGCCTTCCGTGGCTGGCGGGCCTGGCGCTGCAGGTGCGCACCAAAGAGCCCGCTCTTTGATACAATAAACCCGGGGCAAGTACGCTGGTTCAACGGCCCGGCTATGGGGAATATGACACCTTTCGACATAAAGACGCGCAGGTCCGGGGCCGCCCGCCCTGCGCCAGGCGCCGCCCTTCTTTGCGCCGCGCTCATTTTTTTAGCCGGACCGGGGCCGGCCCTGGCGCAGTTCAGCGGGGGTTTCTCGCTGGCCGGGGGCGCGGTATACGACAGCGGGCTGGAGGATTTCGCGGGCGGGATCACTCTGGATACGGTTACCGCCGGGGGCCCGTATGTCTACGTGGTGGGCGGCTCCTCCAGCGGCGCCGCCTGCGGCCACCTGGCCATAAAATACGACAGCGGAGGCCTGCTCCTGTCTTCAGCCGGCTTCACCGTAGGCGGCTACAACGCCGATCTGGGCGTAATGCGCGAAGGCATAACGCGGGACAGCTCCGGCAATATCTACGAGCTTTTCACCTCTTCGACCCCAGCCGGCACCGATATCGCCATCCTGCGCTACGATAAGGACCTTGTTTTCCTGTCCTCCGCGGTGTTCGACGGGGGCTACGACGATTTCGGCGCAGCCCTTGCCGCCGACGGAGCCGGCAACGTGTACCTGGCCGGCGCTTCCAGTTACGGGGGCAGCCTCGCCAAGTACGGGCCGGGGCTGGTCTTCCTGTCCTCGGCCACCCTGGACGACTATTCCGCCTCCGGCAACGCCGTGGCGCTGGATGCCGCCGGCGACGTCTACGTTACCGGCCAGGCTGCGGGCTCGGACCTGTTCATCGCCAGGTTCGGCCCCGGCCTCCTCTTTAAATCCTCGGCCACGCTGGCCGCCGGCGGCTACGCCGAGGGGCGCGGGATACAGGCGGGCCCATCGGGCAGCATTTACGTGACCGGCGCGTCGGGCAGCGACCTGCTGCTGGTCAGGTACAGCTCCGGCCTGGTGTTCCTCTCCTCCACCGTCTTTGACAGCGGCGGCAGCGACTGGGGCAATTCCCTGGCGATAGACACCGCCGGGGTCCTTCACGTGGCTGGCGGCGCCGGGCTGGACGGGGCGCTGCTGCGGTACGGCCCGGACCTGGCTTTCATCTCTTCCTCCGCTTTTTCGTCGGGCAGGTTCCCGGCGGCCATAGCCCTCGACGGGCTGGGCGGCGCCTATGTCGCGGGCAGCATGTATAACGGTTCGGACCTGGACCTTCGCACCATCAAGTACGTCTTGGCCGCCCCCTCGCCCGCCCCGGCGCCGGCCGCGCCCGTCTTTACCGGCCCGGCTTTTCGCGTCTACAATTTTCCCAACCCGTTCCGGCCGGGAGAGAAGACGGTCACGATAAGCGCCGACGGCGGGACGTCCTGGCCGCCCGGAGCGCGCACCGTCCGCGGCACCGTCATAAAATACCACCTGCCGGCGGGCAGCAGCGGCCGGGTTAAATTCGTGATCTACGGGCTGGCGGGAGAAAAAGTCCGCGCTCTCGACGAGGGCTACAGGACCGGCGGGGCGCCGTACTATGCGGAATGGGACGGCAGGAACGAGAAGGGCGCGGCTTGCGCCGCCGGCGTTTATTTCCTGGCCGCCTATCTCGGCGGCGCCAGGCTGGGCAAACCGCACAAACTTACCCTGCTCCGCTGAGCCTGCGGGACGGCCGGTCAGCCCCAGGGCGGGAAAACCGCGCCTGCCGCGCCGGAGAGCAGGCAGATGTGGGTGCCGGCGGGACCCTTCTTTTCCGCGTGGAGGGCGCGCGCCAGTTCTTTCAGCGCCGCCGCGTCCGCCGGCTCCAGCAGGGCCAGCGGGTCGGCCGCGAAGAACAGGCCGCCGCGGGCGCAGGCTAGCTTTTTGCGGGCGTTGTTGAGCTGCCTCTTTTTCTTTTCATACTTCCCCCCCAGCAGCCCGGCCGCGGGCAGCAGCCCGCCGGAGCGCAGGCAGCACACCTCAAAAACGCATAGCTGCCCGTCCTTCACGCCGGAAATATCGGCGCTGAGCCCTTCGGCCTGCGGCATGAACTTAAGCCCGCTAAAACCCTCCCCGTCCAGGAAGAGCACCGCGCGCAGCTCGGCCAGCGCGGCGGCGAACCTTTCGGGCGCCAGGTCGTTAGGGTTGAAGCCGGTGATGAACAGCACTTCTTGCGCCGGGCGGCCAAGGATCTTTCCCGCCGAGGAAAGCAGGCCGTGCAGGCTTTTGAGGAAAGCGGCCGGATCTTTTTTCAGGCCGCCCTTCAGCGCCGAGCCCCGCGCGGCCCCCGAGGCGCGGACAAAATAATCCTTCACCAGCCGCGGCAGGGGCGAAGCGCCGATAGCGGCCAGGACTTCCTTTTTTCTCATTAACTAGCGGTAGGAGGCCAGCGCGGCCTGGTAAGCCGTCCAGAGCCTTTTCAGGGTGTGCGTGGGTTGGCCGTAGGGGCTGCCGGGCAGGGAAGCCCAGATCGTATTGAGCTTGCCGACGGCCTTGCTGAAATTCTTGTAGTCGGAGGATTTTTCCACGGCTGCATAGGCTCCCTGGCGGCGGATCAGTTCCAGCGTGGCTTTTTCCTGGCTGGGCGGCGTGAAATCGGTCAGCGCCAGGTCCTTGGCCAGCCCGTCCCAGGTTTTGGTCAGGAACTGGTAGCGCCCCGCGGCGCTGGAACAAAGGCCGCCGGAGCAGACGACCTTGCGCGGGTGGTCGGCGTAGCTCTTGAAGGTGACGTAGCTGTAAATATAATCGTAATGGGCGTTGGTGCCTTCGGAGAAAGCCAGCGTGTCGAGGAAGGCGCGCACGTTCACCGGCAGCTGCCACAGCCCGCCGGCGGAGGTGGAGGAGATCTCCGGCATATTTACGTAACCGCGGGTGAACGCGCAGCCGGGCAGCGGGTTCTTGAGCACGGCTATGATCTGGTCGCCCTCGAAAACGGGCGCGGACTGCGTTTCATAAAGGGTGCGGGCTTCCAGGCGGCATTTGCCGGTGCCTTCCACCAGGCCTTCGGCGGAACCGTCGTTCACCTTAAGGAAGGTCTGCGCGGCGCCGATATGTATATAGAAACCGCCGGGGCCGCTCTTTCTCTGTGAGGGCCATTCAAAACCGGGTTCGTTGTTGTTCGGGGGCAGGTACTGCACGGCTTCCAGGCTGGTGAGCGCCTCCGGGGCCGAAGGAGCGGGGGCGGAAAAACTGGCGCGCGCGTCTATCCCTATCTGCAGGTCCGCCAGGGCGGTGCCGGCCACCAGGCCGCAGGGGGCGGCGACTATGCCTGCCAGAAAAAGGACGAGGGTGGCCGGGGCTTTCATGACTATAGTGTAGCCCGCCAACCGCGGTTAGGTAAGGGTTTACAGGCCCAGGCGCGTCTGGGCCTTTGGGGCAAGCTCAGGCCGTCATCCTGGCCTTGGAGAAGTACAGCCGGTAGACGCCGGCGGCTATGAGGGCCAGCACGCCCAGCGACAGCAGGTACAGCCAGTTTATGCCGCCTATGCCGTGCGCCTCCATATAAAGCTTGCCGCGCTTCTGGGCTTCCATAGGGATATAGTTAAGGAAGAAGAGCGCCGGGTAAAGCACTTTGATGTCCGGCGCGCACAGGAGCAGCATGCCTATTATGAGCGTGAAGACCAGCAGCGTAGCGAAGATAAGGGCCAGGGCCGCGGCTATGCCGGGGGCGGCCATGGCGCGCAGCAGCGCAGGGTGCGAGAGCAGCGGGCCGGTGAAGGAAGCCAGGGAGGATACGATGGCCGCAAAGACCAGCGCCAGGCTTTTGCCCAGCAGTATTTCCCTGAAATTCGCCGGCGAATACATCAGCACCGGCAGTATCTTCTGCTGTTTCTCGTTTATGAACACCGGCATGGCGCACATAAAGATCAGCAGCATGCCCAGCGAGAGCAGCACATAAACCAGTTGGCCGGCCGCCAGGTCGGCCACCGCCTGGATATCAAACACTCCCCCCATCCGGCCCAGCAGCATGAACATCACCGCCCCGGACACGATGGTGGCCAGGTAGAACATGGG
Organism: Elusimicrobia bacterium GWF2_62_30; assembly: GCA_001799995.1. Lineage (GTDB taxonomy): Bacteria > Elusimicrobiota > Elusimicrobia > Elusimicrobiales > UBA9959 > UBA9959. The sequence goes on along the minus strand of MGUK01000088.1, from coordinate 37,029 downwards.
GAAGCGGAAAACCTCCCGCAGGGTGAGCCGGAAGAAGAGGCCGGTGTATTTCATGACGAAACTATTTTTTCCTTGTCGAACAGGCCGAAGACCGCGGTGGAAAGGGCCAGCGCTAATAAGAGCACGGCCGCCAGCAGCCACTGCGCTCCCGCGGCGGGGCTGAACTCCAGCTTGTAGATGCCGGCCAACACCGTGAGCATAAGCGAGAAAAGTATGAAACCGGAGGCCAGGTGCTGCCCGTGCCTGGTCTGCAGGACCACGAAGGACGTCAGCACCAGCGTAATGGCGTTGGCCGCCAAGAGCGACACGAACGGCAGGACGTGCCGCCAGCCGAAGTCCGTCTTGCCGATAGTCCAGCCTAATATAAGGAAGTAGCACAGCAGGGAGGCCGCGTTATTGATAAGGCTGGCCGTCACGCTGGTGCAGGCTATGGTCTCGGGCCGCAGGCGGGAGCTGAGCAGCAGCTCTATGGTGCGGCCCAGCTTGGGCCGTACGAACAGGCTCATGGCGCACAGCGAATTGAGCAGGCACGCGCTGGCGAAACCCTGCAGCAGGATGAAGCTGGCCCAGTAGTCGGGCGAGCCGGCGTAAAGCTCCGCCGCCGTCCGGCGGGTGGAGAACCACAGGATGAACTGGAAGAGCGCGAACTTGAGCAGGCCGTCCTTACTCAGCAGCAGGTCCTCGAGCTCGAACCGGAGCAGCGTTCTTTCAAGGCTTATTTTCATTGCGGTGCAGCGACTCGAAGTAGATCTGCTCCAGGCTGGCGGACTGTTTTTTAAACTCCGCCGTCTTCAGCCCCAGCCCCGCGCCGGCCGTTACCGCCTGCGCCAGCTCCACGGGCTTTTCGCTCTCCACGGTAAGTTCGCGCCCCTGCAGCTTCACGAAGGAAGCCGAGAGCGCCCCGGCCAGGGCCCGCGCCGCGTCCTGCGCGGGAGCCGCCTCGAAAGTTATCACGTACCTTTCGGCGCCGCGCGCCTTCTTCAGCGCTTCCAGCTCCCCGGAAAGGATTACTTTGCCTTTTTCCAGGATGAACACCTCGTCGGCCAGCTGCTCCACTTCGTTGAGGTCGTGCGAAGTTAAGAACACGGCCAGCCCCTCTTTCTTCGACAGCTCCTCCAGGTAGCCGCGCATCAGGATGCGGGCCTCCGGGTCCAGGCCGCTCATCGGCTCGTCGAGGAAAAGCACCTTGGGCTTATGCAGGATAGCGCGCGCCAGCGCCAGCTTCTGCTGCATGCCCTTGGAATAGGTCTTTACCGCGTTGCCGCGCACTTCGTAAAGCCCCAGCTTTTTCAGCAGCTCTTCGGCCCGCGCCCGGAACCGGGCGCCGCGCAGGTCGTAAAGCGAGGCGAAAAGCTCCAGGTTGCGCAGGGCCGTCATGCCCGGGTAGAAGCCCGGCGTGTCCAGGCAGACGCCGAAATTCAGGCGCACGCGGTCGTATTCCAGCGCTTCCGTATCGCAAACGGCGCCCTGGTAGGCCACCGTGCCGGAGTCCTTCTTGAGCAGGCCCAGCACGCTGCGTATGGTGGTGGTCTTGCCCGCGCCGTTATGGCCCAGGTAGGCCAGCACGCGCCCGGGCTTGAGCGCAAAGCTCACGTCCTCCACGCCGGCCGTGGGCGTGAATTTCTTGGTCAGACCGGTAACCTCCAGCAGGTTAGTCACAGACATGCTCCCTGTAATTGGCGCAGCTCCGCTCCACGGGCGCCTCGCTGAAATACTTGGCGATGCCCGGCTGCTTGAGCCAGGGGCAGTCCTTCACCGTCCGGCCCCGCTTGATCCCCTTGAGGATGCAGCCCTTGCAGTACAGCGCCAGGTGCTCGCACTTGCCGCAGACGGACTCCTTGGGCGCGTGGATCTTGGTGAACTCGGCCGACAGCCCGCTGCCGAAGATCTCCTCGAAAGGCTGCTTGTAGATGTTGCCGATGCGCAGGCTGGCATCGAACATCACGCACGGGCGCAGTTCGCCCTCGGGGCCCAGCACGAAGGAGCGCTGTATGATGCCGCAGTTGCTTGCTTCCGCCTCTTTTTTGGCTTCGGGAGAGACGAAATGGATGATGTCCTTGTATTCGGTCTGGATGCGCTGCTCATAAGCCATGTACTTTTCAAACTCCCCCTTGGCCTGCTGCACCACCACCCCGGTATCTTCGCCGCGGCCCACGTCCTGCACCAGGCTGTAGACGAACTTGGTAGCGCCGAGTTTTTTCGCCAGCTTCAGGGTTTCCTCCAAGTGCATATAGTTCTCGTGCGTGATGCTCATCGCCACGCGGAACATGAAGCCGTTCTTGCCGAGGGCCTCCAGGTTCTTCACGGTGTGCTCGTAGGCGTCGCTCTTGCCGCGGAACCTGTTGTGGTATTCGGGCAGGTGGCTGTCCAGGCTGATATTGAACTTCAGGATCTCCTTATACGGGAGCAGCCGCCGCTGCGCCGCCTCGTCGAGCAGATATCCATTGGTGATGATGGCCACTATCGGGAACCGCGTCACCGCGAAGTTTATGATCTCGAAAAATTTAGGGTTCAGCATCGGCTCGCCGCCGGTGAACTCAACCGCGCTCCCGCCGTGCATGGAAAAATCGTCCAGGAACTTCATCAGCTTTTCGAAGTTGATGTCCTCGCCGCCGTCCGGTGAGCTGCCCCGGTAGCAGTGCTTGCACCGGTAATTGCAGCGGCTGGTCAGCTCTATGGACATATGCTGCGGGTAATACAGCGTGGCGGAGCCTTTTATCTCCACCCTGCCGCCGTCCCGCTCTTTGCTCAGCTTCACCAGCCCGTCCAGCGCGGCCCGTTTGAAGAAGGCTACGGCTTTTTCATGCGGCAGCTTCCGCTCCGGGTATTTCGCATTGTACCTTCCGGTTATTTCCGCGACCGTGCCGCCCCCGTCCGCGCAGGCCTCTATGAGCCGCGCCCCGTCCATGTTCATGGACACCCTTTTCTTGTTCCAGTTGTCGTCCGAAGAAGGCATCCGCACGTCCAGGCCTTTGGGGTTGCGCTGGTAGATCAGTTTTTCGGCCAATGACACATAGACGTCGCTCATGTTCAGCTCTCCTTGAGATAACCGCAGCCGCCCCGAAGTTCCCGCCGGGCCTTCCGGTCCGGAGGGGCCGCGGGACGGCCGCAAAAAACTTTACCGGTCGCTCAGCCCAGCGTAGCCACCAGGGCCAGGTCCACGCCCAGGGCATTCGCGCAGATGATGCAGGGAATGCAGGCCGGGCAGTACTGGCAAACGTCGGCTTTTATAAAGTAACCCGGGTCCGCCACCGCAGTCTCTATCTTTTCCATGGTACCGCTCCTTATATTCTACTGAACTTTTGGTTAGTATTGAACCGCCGCGCATTGCGGCGGGGTATCAGATCTTATTAGCCCAGCGCGGCTACCATGGCCAGGTCCACTCCCAGGGCATTCCCGCATATGATGCAGGGCACGCAGGCCGGGCAGTACTGGCACACGTCCGCCTTCACGAAGTAACCGGGTTCCGCTACCGCTGTTTCATTCTTTTCCATTTTGTTAGTCTCCTTGAATTGTTCGCTAAAACTTTTGTCCTTTCGGACTTTGCCTAGCTTTCTGCGCCTGACACCCACCACAGAGCATTTTATATGCCAATACTCCACACCGGGGCGTTTTGCCCTGTATTCATATGTAAAATTATGTTTATATGCCCCAAAACATCCCGCTAAAGTAAAACCAGCCTTCTCAAATAAAAATATTTATTTTCAAATGAAAACAAAAGCGGGCCCTTTTGGGGTCCGCTTTCGTTCACTAAGCCGCAAAGTTTTAGCTTGCCTTTGTCGATCAATTGCTCTGGTCGCAGCCCATGGGCTCGGCGCCCAACTGCTTGAATTTAGCGCAGAAACCGGCCTGGCCGAGCAGCATGCTCCGCTCGCGGGCGGAGGCCAGCAAGAGGCCCTTGTCGAAGAGCTCCGCACCCTCGGCCGCCCTGCGGTTCTCCAGCAGCAGCAGGCCGGCGGCCAGGCTGGCGCCTTTTACGGCCATCCAGTTCTTATCATTGGCCAGTACCGTCCTGTAAAGCTCCAGGGCTTTGGCCGCGTCGCCCTTCTGCCTGTGGCAGCCGGCCATCATATAGCGGTACCAGTCCTTCTGCATCTCAGGGGCTTTGGCCAGGGCGAGCTGGTAAGCCTCCAGCGCCTTATCGGCGTTCTTTTTGAGCATCCAGCCGGAAGCCTGATAGTCATAGCCCTTCCATGAGGCCGCGTCGGCCGAGACCAGGGCCTTGCCCTGCGCCAGCATCCCATCGGGGTCGCCCATTTTCCCCACCATGCCTACCGAATGGTCCACCAGCTCCGCTTTGGCGAACTGATTGAATTTGGTGTATTTCTGTACCTGCTGGTCTATATAGGCCTGCATTTTGGCCGGGGACATTTTGTTCTTGCGGGCACTGGAGCCGGCCGCTCTGGCTACCGCGGCCAGGTCGGCGAAGAAAGCGCTGTCACTGCTGTCGGAATCGGAGCTGGTGATGGCCGCGTTATAGGCACCTGCCGGCTGCGCCGCACACGCCAGCAGTACCAGGATCAGGAGTTTTGCTATTTTGTTCATTGCTCGGTTCCTCTTTTTTAGCTTTTACAGCGTCTGACGACAGATACGGAACAATTTTTATGCCAATACCGGGAAATAGCCGGTTCTGTGGCTGTTTCATAGGAAATATGCGCTTAGGCAGGGGTAGGGAGCATATTTTCGCAGTCGCGAATATTTTCAAATGAGAATGTATATTCTCAAATGAAAAGAAAAAGCGGGCCCGGGGGCCCGCTTTCGTCCTGGCGGCGGCCTTGGGTCAGGCCTTCAGCTTGGCTACGTAGGAGGCATGGAACTTCTTCATGCTGTCCACCAGGGCCTTTATGTCCTCTTTGGGCGGCAGGAAGGTGGTGCGGAAATGCAGCGTGCCGGGCCTCTGGCCGAAGCCGGAACCGGGCACCACGCAGATGCCGGTCTCTTCCAGGAGCGCCATGCAGTAGTCGTTGTCGCGCTGCGCTTCGTAAGCCTCGCGCGCTTTCTCGTCCATTTTCTCCGGGGCCGCGCCCGGGGGATGCGGCAGGTCGAACTTCACGAAGGCGTACATGGCGCCCTGGGGGATATTGGTCTGCATGCCCTCTATCTCGTTAAGACCCTTGCCCAGGATCTCCGCCTTTTCTTTCAGGTCGTCGAGGATCCCGCCGCGCTCTTTGGCGTAAAGCTCATAACTCTCGTCGCCTGGCACGGGCGGGGCCACCATCAGGTAGGTCACTATCTGCCCGTCCACGTTGGAGCACAGGCCGATGGACTGCAGTTTTATCATCTCGGCATAAACGTCGTCGGACATATTGCGGATCTCGAGGTAGCCGCCGCGGTGGCCGCATTCGCCCAAAAAGCCCTTGGAGACCGAGTGGAAACTGAACAGCGTCACTTCGGTTTCGCCCATGTCGTGCATCACCTTGGCGAAGGAGTGGAACTTCAGGCCTTTGCCGTAGACGTTCTCCTGGTAAACCTCGTCGGCCAGGATGGCCAGCTTGTGCTTGCGGGCGAAGCGGATTATCATCTCGATATTTTCCCAGGAAAGCACCGCGCCCGTAGGGTTGCCGGGGTTGATCACGGCGATGGCCACCGGGTTCACGCCGCTTTTCCTGCCGGCCTCGTAGCTGGCGTTCAGCTCGCTCTCGTTGAGCTGCCAGTTGTTCGCCTCGTCGAGGAAATAGTTAACCTGCCTGGCGCCGTAAAGCTCTATGGTGGCGCTGTAGAGCGGGTACTGCGGTATCGGGATCATGTAGCCGTCGTTCTCTTTGTTGGTGAGCAGCGTGAACACGGCCTGCACGCCCTTGGAGGCGCCGTCGGTCAGCAGGATGCGGTTCATGTCGGCCTGGATGCCGTCGCGCTTGTGGATGAACTCGGCCACGGCCTTTCGGATGAACGGGATGCCGGCGCTCTGCGTATAGGCACCGGTACCGCTGGGGTTATGGGAAAGTATCAGCCGCGCGCGCTTGAGGGCGTCGGCGGGGAAGAGCTTTTCGGCGCCGGGCTGGTCGAGCAGCGCCGGGTATTCCAGCAGGCTCAGCACCTGCCGCACGAAGGTCAGCGGCTTCTGTTTCAAAGCCTGGGGATTGCCTATATTGCAATAAATTATTTTCTTGCCCTGCCCTTCCAGTTGCGTGGCGCGGATCACTATCTTGCCTCTTACGGCGTAGTGGGCTTTAAGGAGTTTTGAGTTTACATCGGAGAGTTTTACCATAGCTCAAATTATAAAATATTTTAGACGGTTCGGGTTTTGTGGTATCATACCCCGGGGAACCTATGAAGCTTAGTTTGCTGACCATAAACACCCATAAGGGCTTTTCCGCGCTGAACAAGCGCTTCGCGCTGCCGGAGCTGCGCGACTGCGTGCACGACAGCGGCGCGGATATCGTTTTCCTCCAGGAAGTGGTGGGCCAGAACCTGCGCCACGCCGAAAAATATTTCAACTGGCCGGCCAAGCCGCAGCACGAATACCTTACCGAGAAGTCGGGCTTCAGCCACGCCTACGGCAAGAACGCGGTCTACACGGCCGGGCATCACGGCAACGCCATCCTTTCGCGCTTCCCCATCCTGCATTCGGAAAAAGTGGATATCTCCACCAACCGCCTGGAGCACCGCGGCCTGCTCTACGCCAAAGTGGCCCTGCCCGGCGTCGAACTGCCGCTGCACTGCGTCTGCGTGCACCTGGGCCTGCTCGGGCGCTCGCGCAAGAAGCAGTTCGCCAAGATAGCAGACTTCATCCAGCGCGTGGTGCCAGGCACCGAGCCTGTTATAGTGGCAGGGGACTTCAACGAGTGGCGCAAGCGCAAACAAGACGAACTGGAAACGCGCCTGCTGCTGACGGACGCCGGGCTGGCCCTGCACGGCCGCAAGCTCCGCACCTTCCCCTCCGCCATGCCCGTCTTCCCGCTGGACCGCATCTACCTGCGCGGCTTCAAGGTCCTCAAGGCGCAGGTGCTCAACAAAGGCCCCTGGAAAGACATCTCCGACCACGCCGCCTTCTTCGCCGAAACTGAATACACCTTTCCCGCGCTGGTGCCTGACCCTGGTTAACATAATTCACGGGGGGCCTTTATAATCCCCGGTTAAGTTTGATAAGATATTATTACGGTGCGGTGGCCAAGTGGTAAGGCGGCAGTCTGCAAAACTGCTATTCGCGGGTTCGATTCCCGCCCGCACCTAAATTCTTTTCCGGGCTTTCAAGGGACATAATATGAACCTCAGCAAGCTAGCCCTCTCCCTCGGCCAGTCGGCCACCCTTAAATTAAACGAGCTCGCCAATAACCTGAAGGCCGAAGGCAAGCCCGTCATCCACCTGGGCGGCGGCGAGCCCGAGGAGAAAATACCCGCCGGCGCCGACGGCGAAAGCCGCAAACTGCTGGACTCCGGCTTTGTGCGCTACACGCCCGTTTCCGGCACCGCCCCGCTCAAAAAAGAAATAATCGCCTATACCGAAAAGTACTACGGCATAAAGCCCGGCCCGAAGAACATCGTGGTAGCCTCCGGCGCCAAGCAGGCCATCTATAATTTCCTCATCTCGGTGGTGGACCCCGGCGACCACGTGATCTTCCCCGCCCCCTACTGGGTGAGCTACCCGGAGATGGTGCGCCTGGCCTACGGCACGCCCATAGTGATACAGCCCAGGGAAGGGCAGCTCCTCGCTTCGGTGGAAGACATCGAATCGCGCCTGACCAGCAGCACCAAGGCTATACTCCTCAACAGCCCCAACAACCCGTCCGGCCAGGTGTACCCGGAAAGTTTCATCCACGAGATGGTGGAAGTCTGCGAAGCCCGCAACATCTACCTGGTGATGGACGACATCTACAACCGGCTGGTCTTCGACGGGCGCAAAGCGCCGTCGGCCTTTAATTATTCCAAGCGCCCCTTGAACGAGTCCATCATAGTCTCGATCAACGGCGTCTCCAAGACCTTCTCCATGACCGGCTACCGCATAGGCTGGAGCGTGGCCAACGAGGCCCTTACGCAGGCCATGGTAAAAGTACAGGCGCAGGTCTCCTCCTGCCCGTCGGCGCTCAGCCAGGCGGCCGCGGCCGGCGCCCTGCGCGACGAGGCCGGCGGGTTCGTGGAGAACCTGCGCCAGGGCCTGGAAAAGAAGCGCGACGTGATGGTGGCGGAGCTCTCCAAGCTCAAGAAAGTTAAGCTGCACAAGCCGCAGGGCACTTTCTACAGCTTCCCCGATTTCAGCGCCTACGAGAAAGATTCCACCAAGCTTTCCGCGCTGCTGCTGGAAAAAGCCATGGTAGTGACCGTGCCCGGCGTGGAGTTCGGCCTGGAAGGCCACTTGCGCCTGAGCTACTGCGGCGCCGAGAAAGATATTATCGAAGGCGTCACCCGCATCCGCAAAATCCTGGATTAGAGAGGCATCATGATAGAAACCAAAACGAGGCCCGCAATGACCGAGCTCACCACCAAGAAACTCTTCGCCAACCTGTCCGCGCCCGTACTTTACGAGCACGCGGTAGCCCTGAAAGAGGCGGAAATAGCGCGCGGCGGCGCCCTGTGCGCCCGCACCGGCAAGCATACGGCCCGCTCTCCGCGCGACCGGTTCGTAGTGAAGGAGCCCTCCTGCGAAAAAAATATCTGGTGGAGCGACCAGAACGAAGCCATAAGCGAGGAGACTTTCGACAGCCTGCTGCGCAAAGTGCGGAACTATCTCTCGGAAAAGGAGGTATACCAGCGCGACTGCTACGCCGGTTCCGATCCCAAGAACCGCCTGGGGGTCCGCGTCTATACCGAGCTGGCCTGGCACAGCCTTTTCGCCGGCCATATGCTCATAGCGCCCAAAGCCGCGGAACTGGCCGCTTTCAAACCCGAATTCACCGTTATCTGCGTGCCGGGCTTTACCGCCATGCCGCAGGTGGACGGCACGCGCGGCGGCGCCTTTATCCTGCTGAACTTCAAGAAAAAAACGGTGCTGATAGGCGGCACGGCCTACGCCGGGGAGATAAAGAAGGCGGTTTTCACGGTTATGAACTACCTGCTGCCGCTTAAAGGCGTGATGCCCATGCACTGCTCGGCCAATGTCGGCAAAGCGGACGATACGGCCATCTTCTTCGGCCTGTCCGGTACCGGCAAAACCACGCTGTCTTCCGACCCGCTGCGCCGCCTGATAGGCGACGACGAGCACGGCTGGTCCAATAACGGCGTCTTCAACTTCGAAGGCGGCTGCTATGCCAAGGTGATCAACCTCTCCAAAGAGGCCGAACCGCAGATCTACGCCACCACGGAGCGCTTCGGAACGATACTGGAGAACGTGGTTTACGACAAAGATACCCGCAAACTGGACCTCAACGACGGCTCGCTGACCGAGAACACCCGCGCGGCCTACCCGCTGGAATTCATCGATAACGCCATAAAGGGCGCGGCCTTCCCGCACCCCAAGAACATCGTGATGCTGACCTATGACGCTTTCGGCGTGCTGCCCCCCATCGCCAAGCTCTCCTACGAGCAGGCCATGTACCACTTCATCAGCGGCTACACGGCCAAGGTGGCCAATACCGAGATGGGCATCAAGGAGCCCAAGGCCACTTTCAGCACCTGCTTCGGCGCGCCTTTCATGCTGCACCATCCTTCCGTCTACGCCGAGCTGCTGGAAAAGAAGATGCGCGAGCACGGCGCCGACTGCTGGCTGATCAATACCGGCCTGTGCGGCGGCCCCTACGGCGTAGGCAAGCGCATGAGCATCAAGCACACCCGCGCGCTGCTCAACGCCGCCCTGGACGGGGCGCTGGCCAAGGTGAAGTTCACCAAGGACCCCGTGTTCGGTTTCGGCATCCCCGCCAAGTGCCCCGGCGTGCCGGCGGAAGTGCTGAACCCGCGCGAAGCCTGGGAAGACAAAAAGCTGTACGACGCCAAGTGCAAAGAGCTGGCCTGCCTGTTCGCGGCCAACTTCAAGAAGTTCAACGTCACCAGCAAAGCCATCAGCGGCGCCGGCCCCAAGCTGTAAACAAAGGGTCCAAATAAAAGGGACAGGCTGCTTTTTCTTTCGAAAAAGCAGCCTGTCCCATTTTTACTCCCGGGAATGTTAATAGCCGTCAGACGGCAGCGGCTTCTCCCTGCTTCGACAAGGCGTCGATGACGCCGTTGAACTCCCGGCTGGGGCGCATGGCCCGGCTTGTCTTCTCGCGGTCGGGGCGGTAGTAGCCGCCCATGTCCACGGGCTTGCCCTGCGCGGCTATCAGCTCGGCGCCGATCTTTGCCTCGCCGGCTTCCAGCTGCCTGGCCGCCTCCGCGAACCTGGCTTTAAGCTCCGCGTCCTTACCCTGCGCCGCCAGGGCCTGCGCCCAGTACAGGGCCAGGTAGAAATGGCTGCCGCGGTTGTCAATCTCGCCCACCTTGCGCGCCGGGGACTTGTTATTGTCGAGGAACTTGGCGATGGCGGAGTCCAGGGTCTCGGCCAGCACCAGGGCTTTCTTGTTGCCGAACATGTTGCCCAAATGTTCCAGCGACGCGCCCAGCGCCGAGAACTCGCCCAGGGAATCCCAGCGCAGGTAGCCCTCTTTCTGGAACTGCTGCACGTGCTTGGGGGCCGAGCCGCCGGCGCCGGTCTCGAACAGGCCGCCGCCGGCCAGCAGCGGCACTACGGAAAGCATCTTGGCGCTGGTGCCCACTTCCAGGATCGGGTACAGGTCGGTGAGGTAGTCGCGCAGCACGTTGCCGGTCACCGAGATGGTGTCGAGCCCCTTGCGGATGCGCTCGTTGGAATAGCGCAGCGCCTCCACCGGGGGCAGTATCTTTATCGTCAGGCCGGCCGTGTCGTGGTCCTTAAGGTACTTCTCCACCTTGGCGATGACCTGCGCGTCGTGGGCGCGGGCTTTGTCCAGCCAGAAGATGGCGTGGGCGCCGCTGGCTTTGGCGCGCTTCACGGCGAGCCTCACCCAGTCCTGCACCGGGATGTCCTTGGCGCGGCTCATGCGCCAGATATCGCCCTTCTCGACGCTGTGCTCGATCAGCACTTTGCCGGAGGCGTCGGCAACCTTCACCACGCCGTCGGCGGGTATCTCGAAAGTGGTGGGATGAGAACCGTACTCCTCGGCTTTCTGCGCCATCAGGCCCACGTTGGGCACCGAGCCCATGGTGGCCGGGTCGAAAGCGCCGTGCTCGCGGCAGTCGTCGAGCATGGCCTTATAGATGCCCGCATAGCAGCGGTCCGGGATCAGGGCCTTGGTCTCGACCAGCTTGCCCTCGGCGTTCCACATCTTGCCGCCGTCGCGCACTACCACCGGCATCGAGGCGTCGATTATAACGTCGCTCGACACGTGCAGGTTGGTGATGCCCTTGGCGGAGTCCACCATAGCGAGCGCGGGCCGCTTGGCGTATTCGGCTTTGATATCGGCTTCTATCTCCGCCTTCTTGTCGGCCGGCAGGGTTTCCAGCTTCTTGTACAAATCGCCCAGGCCCATGTTGGGGTTCACGCCCAGCGTCTTGAAGGTCCCGGCGTGCTTGTCGAAAACGTCCTGGAAGAAGGTGTATACGGCGTGGCCGAACAGCACCGGGTCGGACACCTTCATCATGGTGGCCTTCAGGTGCACGCTGAGCAGCAGCCCCTCCTTCTTCGCGGCCTCTATCTGGTCCGCGTAGAACCGGCGCAGCGCTTTCGCGCTCATAAAGGTGCCGTCCACTATCTCGCCGGCCTTGCCCTTCACGGCCTTCAGCAGCGTGGTCTTGCCGCTCTCGACCAGCTCGATCTTCAGCTCGCCGTCCTTGTCCAGGCAGACGGACTTCTCGTTGCCGTAGAAGTCGCCGGCGGTCATGTGCACGACGTGGCCGCGGCAGTCCTTGGTCCAGGACGCCAGCTTGTGCGGGTGCTTTTTGGCGAAATTCTTTACGGAGAGCGGCGCGCGGCGGTCGGAGTTGCCCTCGCGCAGCACCGGGTTAACCGCGGAACCGAGCACCTTGGCAAAGCGCTCTTTCAGCTCTTTCTCTTCGGGGGTGGAAGGATTCTCGGGGTAACTCGGCACTTTATAGCCGTGGGCCTGCAGTTCCGCTATAGCGGCCTTGAGCTGCGGCACGGAAGCGCTGATGTTCGGCAGCTTTATGATGTTGGCCTCGGGCTTGAGCGTCAGGGCGCCGAGCAGCGCCAGGTTGTCGGGGACGCGCTGGGCGGCCGTGAGGTTCTCGGGGAAGTTGGCCAGGATGCGGCCGGCCAGCGAGATGTCGCTGGTCTCCAGTTCCACGCCGGTGCCCTTGACGAAGGCGCGGACAATGGGCAGCAGGGAATAGGTGGCGAGGGCCGGGGCTTCGTCTATCTCGGTCCAGTATATTTTCTGTGCGGACATAGTTTCTCCTTAAGGGTGTTTTTTATCAGTGGCGGCCTGGCTGCCGGCCGCCGGTTGCTTTTACAGGTCCGTCATGTACGCTATCTCGTCGTACGGCGTGCGGTACAGCGGCTGCTTCAGGCGCTTCTGGTCGAAGATATGCCCGAAGATGCCGATGCTGCGGCCCACCACGAACAGGGCGTTGAGGCAGCCCATGTTCACTATATTGTCTATCTCTTCCCTGGTGAACGCGCCGGTGCTGTTCAGCATGTCCACGAAGGCTATGCCTATGCAGCCGTCCACGTTCAGTATCAGGTTGGCTTTCTTTTTTGTCGTAAGCTGTTCAACTTCCAGCGCGTAATCCAGCAGGCCGGTCTTTTTAAAGTTCTTCTTGCAGAAGGCCTTCAGCTGGGTCACGCGCATGTCGGGGTTGGTCAGGCTCTTCACCTTGTGGCCGATGCCCGGCACGTTTATGCCCTTGGCCTTCATGTCTTTTATGAACTGCTCGGGGGTGAGGCCGGCGTCGTAGGCGCGCTTGAACTGCTGGGCCGCGCCGTCGATGGCGCCGCCGAAGCGGGGGCCTATGGTGAGCAGGCCCGACGCCAGCGACGAGATGATGTCCTTGCCGGCGCGCGCGGCTACGATGGCGTTATGCGCGCCGCTCACGGCGGGGCCGTGGTCGGCGGTCAGCATCAGCGCGGTCTCCAGGAATTTGCGGCCGTACTCCGGCAGGTCCCGCTTGAACCACAGCAGGCCTATCACGCCGCCTATTCCCATATTGCTCTCGAGCACCTTCGAGATCGGCATGTTCAGGTATTCCAGCTCTTCCTTCTTCTCGTTGGAGATGGTGTTGATGAAGGTGGTGGCCTTGCGGATCTTCCCCTCTTTCATGGCCTGCGCGAAATCCATCGGCAGGACAGGGGCCGCGACTTCGGCCGCCGGCTTGATGGCGCCCTTCTTCACCAGCTTCGCGTACGTCTCGTTTATCTTAACGCCGTAATCGTCGAAAGAGTCAGGCACTATGGCGCCGGCGGCCTTGAGCGCCGCGTTCTTGGCGTCGGCGGTCTCCAGGTCGGAGCCGGCTTTGGCGCCCGCGTGGCCGAACTGCACGCCCGCGGGGAACATCTTGGAACAGGTGCCGGTCACCCAGATGACCAGCGGCTTGGTGATCTTTTTGGCCTTCAGGGCCTCCACTATGCGCAGTTCCTCGGTGCCGCCTATCTCGCCCAGCGCCACTATCATCTTCACGGCCGGGATGGCCTCGTAGCGCAGGATGTGTTGCAGCAGCGTAGAGCCGGGATAGGAGTCGCCGCCTATGGCTATACCCTCGTAGAGCCCGTCGGTGTTGCGGGCTATGATGTTATAGCACTCGTTGGAGAGGCCGCCGGACTTGGACACGAACCCGACGGAGCCGGGCCGGTGCAGTTTGGATTCCACTATATTCTCGTAAGTGCCCGCGGTGTTGGCTATCTTGAAGCACCCGGCCTTGATGCCGCCCACGGTGGCGGGGCCTATCACCATTTTATCCAGCTTGGCGGCGGTGGCGGCCAGGATGCGCGCGCGGCGCTCCGGCACGCCCTCGGCTATCACGCACACGGTGCGGATATTGGGGTGATGCAGCGCTTCCATGCTGGACTCGAAAGCGGAGCGGTACGACGCGAAGTTTACCACCACGTCGGCCTTGGGATGCTTTTCGGCCGCGGTCTCGAAATTGCGGTAGACGGGCAACAGCACTTCGCCCTTGCCGAAGAACACCTTATGCACGCCCTCGCTGCCGGGGTTAACTATGGCCGCCACCGACGGCACCTTGCGGCCGGCCGCGTAGTCGAAGTCCAGCATGCGCTGGATGGCGTTGACGTGGTAGCCGTATACTATGGCGGTTGTATCTTTGGTGAAAAGCTCGGGTTTCATTATTTCTTACCTCCCGCTTTGGCAGGCTTGCAGGCCGGGGCTTTAACCGCGGCGGGTTTCAGCGCCATGGAGACCACGGCGGTCATATGCGTCTCGGGGCCGTACACTTCTATGGGCAGGCCCAGCGTCTCTCCCAGCTTGCGCATATTGGCGAGGCCTTCCTTGTAGTTGGGGCCGCCGCGGCGCACGTAGATCTTAATTTTGCCTTCCACCAGCTTGGCCTTGTACTCGGTCAGGGCCTTGATGATGCCCTTGAAGGTTTTTGCCACGTCGGTGAAGTTGGCGATGCCGCCGCCTATGATGAGCACTTTGCCGCGCGGGTCACGTTTGCGGGTCATCAGGTCAAGGATGGTTTTGGCGTACTGGTAAGTGTCCTCGGCCGAGGGGTCGCCGGAATACTCGCCGTAATTGGCGAGCTCTTTGGAGAAGCCCAGGTCGCAGACGGTGTCGGCGTAGATCACGGAAGCGCCGCCGCCGGCCACCATGTTCCAGATGCGGCCCTCGGGGTTGAGCATGGTAAGCTTCAGGCTCGCGCCGGTGCCTTCGTCTATCTTGCGGATGAACTCTTCTTCTTTGGTGTGCTTCTGGCCGAAGGAGGACGGGAATTCCAGGTCGCCCCAGACCTTGGTGCATTCGAAGGCCGCGGTGTCGTCCACGCGGGCCACCAGGTCCAGCGGCACTATCTCGCCGTTATTGAAGGTGAACGGGTTGATCTCAAGGTACGTGAAATGACCCTCGGCGTACACCTTGTAGAGAGCGCGCACAAATTCCTCTATCTGGGCTTTCTTCGCCCCGAAGTCGGGCATGTTTAGCTTTACGTCGTCGATGGACGAGAGGATAGGGACCTGCGTCTCTTTCACCTTGTCCCAGTTCTCCTCCACGTAGATGCCGCCCTTGTTGGAGAGGTACACTGTGTCGTAGTCGCGGTAGGCGCGGATGGCCACATAGCATTCCTCGGAATCTTCGCGGTGCGGCGTGAACGGCTCTATCATGAACACGGTCAGCTCGCCCGTGGTTTTCCCCACGGTCACGGTCTTGTTCATCCGCTCGGAGATCCATTTCCACGCTGCCTGCCAGTCGGCGTTCAGGCACAGCAGGCCGTGCTTGCCGCGCTTGCCGAACAGCTGGTCGGGCTTGGCCACCAATTTTTCCTTAAGCAGCCAGGGGTGGTCCTTCACCAGCTTCTTGGGGTCGGTGCCGGGCGTGACGAGCGCCAGCTTGGCGGACTTGCCCTTGAAAGACGGGATGGTACGCGCCAGCCCGTCGAAAAGAATCTTCTTGCCTTCGTATTCCCTTATGCCTCTTTGAGCCATGATGTCTCCCTTATTTGCCGGTAGTCTGGTTGAGGAGGCCGCCAGCCGTAAGGATGGCCCTCTGGCGCCCGGAGAGGGCGCAAACACATTCAATAGTCTTGCCGCTGGTCTCGTTCTTGAGCATGACCGGCCGGCCCTCGGCGAAAGCCGCGCGCCAGTCGCCGCAGGTCAGTTTGTCGCCGGCCTTTATGCCGTCATAATCGGCCCCGTTCTTGAACGTCAGCGGGGCGATGCCGAAGTTTATCAGGTTGGCCGCGTGGATGCGCTCGAACGACTTGGCCGCCACGGCCTTAACGCCCAGGTACATCGGGCACATGGCGGCATGCTCGCGGCTGGAGCCCTGGCCGTAGGATTCGCCGGCCACTATCACGTTATGGAAGCCCGCGGCCTTGCTCTCCTGGCAGCGCTGGTGGAAAGCGGGGTCCACGTTCTCGAAGACGTACTTCGCGTAGGCGGGCACGTTGGAGCGGTATTTCAAACGCGCGCCGGCCGGCATGATGTGGTCGGTGGTGATCTTGTCGCCGACATGGATCATCACGGCGCCGTTAAGCTTCTCGGGCATTTTGTCGTTCTTCGGCGGCTCGCCGATATTGGGGCCGCGGAACACCTCGGTGCCCCTCAGCTCCGGCGACGGCTTTATGAACATCGAGTCGTCGACGAGGAACGCCGCAGGCTCTTTAACCACGGGATACTCGATGCCGGCCTTGCGCGGGTCGGTGAACTTGCCGGTGACGGCGGCCACGGCGGCCACCTCGGGGCTGACCAGGTACACCTGCGCGTCCTTGGTGCCGCTGCGGGCCTCGAAATTGCGGTTGGAGGTGCGCAGGCTCACGCCGCCGCTCTTGGGCGAGAAATGGTTGCCTATGCAGAAGCCGCAGGCGCTCTCCAGGATGCGCGCGCCGCTGTCGAGCAGGTTCGCGAGCGCGCCCTTGCGGGCCAGCATCTGCAGCACCTGGCGCGAGCCCGGCGCCACGCCGAGGCTAACCGTGGGGGCCACCTTGCGTCCTTTAAGGATCTCCGAGGCCGTCATCATGTCGCGGTAGGAGGAGTTGGTGCAGGAGCCGATGCAGACCTGGTCCACGGCGAGGCCGGCCAGCTCGGAGACCTTCTTCACCAGGCCGGGGCTGTGCGGGCAGGCGGCCAGCGGCTCTATGGAGGAGAGGTCGAGGTCTATAATGCGGTCGTACTTCGCGCCGCGGTCGGCTTTGAGCTCTGTCCAGTCCGCCTCGCGGCCCTGGGCCTTCATAAATTTTTTGGTGACGCCGTCCGAAGGGAAGACCGAGCAGGTAACGCCCATCTCGGCGCCCATGTTGGCGATGACGGCGCGCTGCGGCACGGACAGCGTCTTCACGCCCTTGCCGCCGTATTCCAGCATCACGCCCACGTTGCCCTTCACGGTGAGCAGCTCCAGCATCTTCAGCACCACGTCCTTGGCGGTGCTCCAGGACTTGAGCTCGCCGGTAAGGTTCACGAGGTAAACCTTGGGGGCCGCGGTGTAGAACAAACCGCCGCCCATGGCCACGGCCACGTCGAGGCCGCCGGCGCCTATGGCCACCTGGCCTATGCCGCCGCCGGTGGGGGTGTGAGAATCGGAGCCGAGCAGCGTGGTGCCGGGTTTGCCGAAGCGTTCCAGGTGCACCTGGTGGCAGATGCCGTTGCCGGGGCGGGAGTATACCACGCCGTATTTCGCGGCCACGGTCTGCAGGTATTTATGATCGTCGGAATTCTCGAAGCCGACCTGCACGGTATTGTGGTCGACGTAGGAGACGGAAAGGTCCGTCTTTATCTCTTTCAGGCCCATCGCTTCGAACTGCAGGTAGGCCATGGTGCCGGTGGCGTCCTGCGTCAGGGTCTGGTCTATGCGGATGCCTATTTCCTGGCCTTTAACGTACTGGCCTTCTTTCAGGTGGGAGAGCATGATCTTCTCTACGATGTTGTTTGACATAAAGCTCCTTTACTACAGGAAATTACGTATATATATTGTCATAAAAGTTGAAAAGCTACCTTGACTTTAGTCACCCCGCGGCGATCCGAACGTTAATTAGTAACATTGCAAATGGGCACAGGCTGCCTTTTCGAAAGAAAAAGCAGCCTGTCCCGTTTTTACGCCCGGAATGTTAATAAAACCTTAAATACTTACCAGCGTCCCCTATCGGCCAGGACCTTCGCCATCCAGCCGGGCATACGGGCCTTGAACTCCGGGTCCCGGGCGGCCAGCCAGCGCAGCGCCCTTCGCCAGCCGCTCTCGTGCAGGCCCGCCCGCTCCATTAAGCCAGCCAGGGTAAAATAGACGGCGCCGGCAAAGGCTACGCGCCGGTTGCCGTCCCAGTCTTCCGCGTCCCCGGGTACGCCGCACACAGAAAGGACAAAAATGAAGGACGCGAAGCCTAAGGCCCAGCGCGAGATGAGCGGCATCCTGGAGGCGGTATCCCCGCGCAGGACATATCCCGAGTAGGTGGCGAAGGTGAGGCCGGCGAACTGGAAGACCCCGGAGAGCCCGCCTGCCTGGATGGCGAACAGGGCATACAGGCACAGGAGGGAGTACAGGGCGCGGGGCTTCCATTTTTCCGGGATCTCGAGGTAGGGGATCGCCATTACGAAAGCCGAAGAGTGGATGACGATGAACTGGATGGCCATCAGCTCGCCCGAGAAGGCGGGGAAGAGCCCGGCGTACTCGAGCAGACAGGCGGCGGCCACCAGAAAATTAGAGAGGGCCGGGGTGTTTTCCAGGCGGAGCATAAGGTTACAAGTCCAGTTTTTCCCTTAAGTAGGGCTTTACCTGGTCCAGGGCTACGCGGGTCTGGGTCATGGAGTCTCGCTCGCGCACGGTAACGGCCTGGTCCTGGGCGGTCTGGCCGTCCACGGTCACGCAGAAGGGTGTGCCGGCTTCGTCCTGCCGGCGGTAGCGGCGGCCTATGGCGCCCTTTTCGTCATAAGAGCAGCTGAAGTAGCCCTTCAGGCTGTCGAAGAGCTTGCGGGCCACCTCGGGCTGGCCTTCCTTGTTGGTAAGCGGGAAGATGCCGGCCTTTATGGGCGCTATGGCCGGGGCGAAGCGCAGCACGTTGCGGACCTCTCCGCGCACCTCTTCCTCGTCATAGGCGTCCACCAGGAAAGCCAGGGTGCTGCGGTCCATGCCGGCGCTGGGCTCGATCACATAAGGGATATAGCGGGCCTTCTTGGCCTCGTCGAAGTAGGACAGCGGGCCCGACATATAGTCTTCCGCCTCGTCCTTGAGCTTAACCTTGGCCAGGTCGCCCTTGGCCTCGTGCCAGGCGGTGGTGGTGCGCATGCCGCGCTGGTGCTGGCGCAGGTCGTAGTCGGCGCGGTTGGCTATGCCTTCCAGCTCCTGCCAGTCCCCGGAGCCGAACGGGAACTTGTATTCCACGTCCACGCAGCCCTTGGCATAATGGGCCAGTTCGTCCTTTTCATGCTCGCGGAAGCGCAGGTTCTCCTTCTTTATGCCCAGGTCCAGGTACCACTTGAAGCGCTGCTCTTTCCAGTGCTGGTACCAGGTCTCGTCCGTGCCGGGCTCGCAGAAGAACTCCATCTCGGCCTGCTCGAACTCGCGGGTGCGGAAGATGAAGGCCTTGGTGGTAACTTCGTTGCGGAAGCTCTTGCCTATCTGGGCTATGCCGAACGGCACTTTTACCCGGGAGGTATCGAGCACGTTGCGGAAATTGGCGAAGATGCCCTGCGCCGTCTCCGGGCGCAGGTAAAGGGTCATGGAATCTTCCCGGTTGGCGCCCATGGTGGTCTCGAACATCAGTTTGAAGGGCATGGGCTGGGTGAACTGGCCCGTGGCGCCGCAATGGGGGCACACCTTTTTGGACAGGTCGCCTTCGGCGCTGCCGGCGGCGTCCTTTAGATGGTCCACGCGGGTGCGGGCATTGCATTTCTTGCACTCGGCCACCAGGTCCGAGAAATGGTCGGCATGGCCGGAGGCTTTCCACACCAGGGGGTGCATGAGGATGCTGCAGTCCAGGCCGACAACGTCGTCGCGCATCTGCACCATGCTCTTCCACCAGGCCTTTTTCACGTTATTCTTAAGCTCCACCCCCAGCGGGCCGTAGTCGTAGCAGCTGGCCAGGCCCCCGAAGATCTCGCTGGACTGGAAAATGAAGCCGCGCCGCTTGCAGAGGGATACGATGTCGTCAAGTTTGGTGATCTGAGCCATAAAGTTTACGGTCCTTTCCCGGCGGGGCCGGGGAAATGATTGTAACAAAGGGCCCCCCCGGTTTCCAAACCTGTCGGCGTGGGCGCCCCGCGGGCCCTTTTGGGGCCGCTTTCGCCCGAAACGGGGCGGCTTACGGGCGCGGCCTTAGGAGCCGGCCCGGGGCGGCCCAAAAACGGCCCCGAAGGGGCTCCATTGGGAAATCTATTGACAGTCATAGAGGAAAATAGGTTATATGTAGTGGTAATTTGAAAGACATCCTTAAGGAGGAAGTACACATGCCCGCAGCCAAAGCAAACTCGAAGTTCATGGCCCCCGTTACCCCGAACGAGATCCTCAGCGAGCTGGTCGGCAACAAGCCCCTGCCCCGCACGGAGATCGTGAAGAAACTCTGGGTCTACATAAAGAAGTACAACCTGCAGGACAAGAAGAACAAGCGCATGATCAATGCCGATGAGAAGCTGGGTAAGCTTTTCGCCGGTAAGAAACAGGTCAGCATGTTCGACCTGGCCACCATCATCAGCAAGAACATAAAGAAATAAGGTTGTTTCTTTTCTTAACGCCGTCCGTGTCACAACGGGCGGCGTTTTTATTTGGGGGGGAGGGGACGTTGTTTACTATTTGACTATTGCCGGAGACTTCCAGTGTGGATGAATAGTCAAATAGTAAACAACGTCCCCTCTCCGCCTCCCCCCTCCGCCCTTAAGGCTCAGCGACCCGAATATGTTAAAATTCGGTACACGAACGGCGTAGCAGGAGGGTGCGGCTTTGTGAAACAAAAGATACCGTTTTTCATCACGGCTTTTCTGGAAGGAATGGCCGTGCTCGTGATAGAACTGGCGGGGGCGCGAGCCCTGGCGCCATATTTCGGCACTTCATTATATGTCTGGACCGCGCAGATCACCGCTACGCTGCTGTTCCTCGCGCTGGGCTACGGCCTCGGCGGCCGCCTCAGCCGCAGGGAACTGCCGCTGGCCCTTCCCTCCGTCTTCTTGGGCGCCGGGGTCTGGCTGCTGCTCTTCCCGTTCTGGCGCGTGCAGGTGCTGGGCGCGGCCGCAGCGGCGGCCGGCATAGCCGCGGGCAGCTTCCTCGCCGGCTCCTTCCTCTACGGCCCGCCCCTGCTATGCATGGGTGCGGTAAGCCCGCTGCTGATACAGCGCCTGCAGCGGGGCGCGTACGGCGGTTCCGCAGCCGGCGGAATATTCTTCACCAATACTTTGGGCGGCCTGGCCGGCGGCTGGCTTTGCGCGCTGGCGCTGGTGCCCCACTTCCGGCTCGGGATGGTTTTGGGCGGAACCGGAGCCGCGCTGGTTGTTCTCGCCTCCGCCTGGAGCTGGCGGGAAAGGAACGTAAAATACGCGGCCGTCGCAACACCGCTGGCGGCCTTGCTGCTGCTTGCGGCCGCCCCTGGCGCTAAGACGCATTTCAACGCAGGGGGACTGCAGCTGGACTTGCTGTATTCCCAACCTGCACCCTCCGGCCTCATACAGGTGCTCAAGGTTACCGGCGGGGGCAGCCTCACGCTGCTGCTCGACGGCGTCATCCAGGGCGGCATGCACGTTGAAAGCGGCCTGCCCGTTTACAATAACCTGGAATACATGGCGAACCTCAGCTGGCGCTTCCACCCTCGGGCCAAAACAGCCCTGCTCCTGGGCCTGGGCAGCGGCGCGCTGGCGCGGCAGCTCCACGCCCGCGGCATGCGTGTGGAGGCGGTCGAGATAGAGCCGGAGATCATAAAGGTTTCGCGTAAATTTTTCCGGCTGCCGGCGGAAGTCACGGTGCACAATACGGACGCCCGGACCTTTATCAACTCCGAAAGGCCGGGCTACGACCTTATCCTGGTGAATGTTTTCGCCGGCGAAGCTATCCCCTGGCATCTGATGACGCGCGAAAGCCTGGTCCGCATGAAAGCCCTGCTGAACCCCGGCGGCCGGCTGGTGGTCAGCACCGTAACCTCCGCGCCGGGGACCTCCCCCGGCCTTGAACTGCTTGAAAGCGGCCTTTGCGAGGTATTCGGCAGCGCGATGGTGTTCACGAAGAAGGCGGAAGGGACAGGGGGACAGCCGGTGAACGCCTGCCTTATCGCCGGTGAGAACCTTAAAATTAACGACGGACGCGGTTATCCCGGCCGCATACTGCCGGAACTGGAGGCCGACTGCCGAGAAACAGCGGCAACCGGCCGCCCGGCTCGCCATACCCGCGCGCCTTCCACCGACGACCTGGGCTCCCTCGATTACGAGGACGCCGCCCTCCGCCTTGAATTCCGCAAAAGCGTAATGGCGATGCTCGGCCCCGAGCTGCTCGGCAGTTGAAAGAGAGAATCCGCGAAGTGCCACAAAAGCATCCCCGATGTTCCACAAAGGACAAATAAGCAGCTTTCTTTGGCTATATAGACCTAAAAGCCTATACGCGGGGTGGGTCCTTTCGGACTTGCGCGCGCGGGGGTGGGATGTATAATATATTGTTCGAAAATAATATTTCGGGGGAGATGCATGCACTCAAATTTTAAAAAGTTCTGGCTCTTACCTTCTGTTTTCCTCTCGCTCTTTCAGGCACAATCCCTCCAGGCCGGTTCCGCCCTGGACTCGCTTAAGCTCAAGTCCGGCGATTTCGACCTGATAATACCTGAAGCCACCGGCAAGCTCGAGAACTCCCCCCTCAGCCCCGCCCGCGCCGAATGGCTCAACGCCGTAAAGCTTTACGGCAACTACGCCCCCAAGCCGCAGCAGCGCGTGGACACCAACAACAGCAAGCTCATCCTGCTGCAGGGCTTCCACTGGTACGCCGATAATTACTGGTTCCACCCGCCCAATGGCTGGTGGGGCGTGCTGGCCGATAAAGCGCCCGAAGTGGGCCGCGCCGGCTTCGACCTGGTCTGGTTCCCGCCGGTTTCCGTGGGCAGCTATTACCCCAAGGAATGGTATAACCTGGATTCCCAGTGGGGCAAAAAGGATTACCTGGTAAAAGCCATAGGCGCCATGCACTCGGCCGGCGTCAAGGTAGTGGCGGACGTGGTGCTTAACCACCGCAACGGCACCAAAGACTGGGCCGACTTCACCAACCCCGACTGGCCCACCCACACCATAACCCAGAACGACGAATGGCCGGGCCTCGCCAACACCCCCTACAACAGCAAGAGCCCCAGCTATGACGAAGGCCAGAACGATTCGGGCTGCCGCGACCTGGACCACCAGAACCCGCTGGTGCAGAAGGAAGCCAAGATCTTCATGCTCTGGCTCAAGAACACCATGAAATTCGACGGCTGGCGCTTCGACATGGTAAAGGGCTTTTCGCCCAACCATATAGAGGATTACAACAAAGCCTCCACCCCGCTGTTCTCCGTAGGCGAAGTGTATGACGGCAACCGGCAGGTGGTGGCCAACTGGATAGACGGCACCGACCGCTCCCAGGACAAGATGAACGCTTCCAGCGCTTTCGACTTCCCCACCAAGTTCACGCTCCTTTCAGCCATTGAGAACGAGCGCTACGAGGCCCTCAACGACAACGGCCGCCCTTCCGGCATGATAGGCTGGTGGCCCGCCAAGGCCGTGACCTTCGTGGAGAACCACGACACCTCCCCCCGCGACCCAGAATTCATAGCCAGCGCCACCACGGAGTACAAGACGCAGCGCCTGATGGGCTATGCCTATATCCTCACCCACCCGGGCATCCCCTCGGTGTTCTGGTCGCATTTCTTCGACTGGGGCCCCGCCTACCGCGCCAACCTCCAGAACCTGATCAACCTGCGCAAGGCCGCGGGCATAACCTCCACCAGCCGCATGGCCATCCTGGCCGCCACCAACGAGCTGTACGCCGCGGTGATAGACGGCGAGAAGCAGCGCGTGGTAGTGAAGCTGGGCCGCAACTGGGGCTGGAACCCCGGCACCGGCTGGACGCTGTCCGCCAGCGGCGACCGCTTCGCCGTGTGGACGCAGCCCCTGCCCCTGTATTGAGCGTTCCCTTAACGCAAAAAGGCCGCGACATAAGTCGCGGCCTTTTTTTGCTTAACTGCTTATCCCGCAGCGCCTCTTATCCGCCCTATTTGTGCCCTTCCGGCTTCCCGTTCATTATCTCCGCCGTCTCCAGCACGGCCTTGCTGTACTCCACTATCTCATGCTTAAGGTGCCACGCCTCGAAGCTTGCTTCCGCGCCCTTTTCAAGGAACGACACCGTGGCGGGGCCGGCGACCTTGCTCAGGCCGCTGAAGACGAAATGCGAACCGACCGCGAATACCCCTTTCAGTATCGCCCCGCCGACATATATCTTGGCCACCTCCACCGTGATGAAGATGATGGCCTCTTTGCTGCAGTCCGCGCCCACGGTGAGCGCCCGCGGCCTCGGGCCGTCGGCGTCGTAGACCATGTCCGGCACATAGTGGTAGTAAAGTTCGCTGGCCTCTTTGCGGGTGCCGCAGTCGAAAGTGTTGTCGTCGTTTATGATCGGCACCAGGCAGCTGGCGCTGCCCACCACGTGCGTCTGCGGGTCCATCTGGGAGAACCAGAGCAGGCCGTTCCTGCCAAGGATCAGGCGGGCGTGGGCCACCACGTTCTGGTTGTATTCCCCATAGGTGGACCGGGTCATGTAGCCCGTGGAAAGGCTGCAGGACCGGGTGTACATGGCGGCGTATTTCTTCAGGCGTTCCAAAGCGCTCTTATTGCCTTTCTTGGCCATCTCGCCCAGCAGGTCCAGGATATAGGCCTCCATCTTGTAATGGTCCTCGGCCGAGTCCTTCGTCCAGAAACTGGTCTCGTCTTCGGCAAAGAACGACATGCTGCCCTGGTGCGTGCCTATGATGGCGGCCAGCGACGTCTCCAGCAGCGTCGGCGAGTTGGCGTCCGCCATCAGCGACGCCGCCACTTTGCGCATGCCGAGGAAGTACGGGGTTTCGCCGTTCAGTTCTTTTCCGTTCGTAGCCGATGCCACTTCCATCAGCAGGCTGAACGTGGCCAGCGAGGTGGTCTTCGACATCGTCACCCCGGGCAGTTTCACCGAGATAACGCGGGAAGGATTGGCCTTGTACGCCACGTACAGGGACATCATGGCGAGCACCCGCGTCTCGGGGTCTGGGTCGTTGCCCACGGCCAGCATAAGCTGCAGCATCGCCAGCCCGTAGGTCTTGTTATCCACGATGGAAGGCGCCAGGGCGCCCAGGGCCTTGGCCGCGAACTGCCGGCCCGCGGCGGGGGTGGGATTACCTTTGCCCGAAACGGCCGAATAAAGCAGGCTGGCATAGGCCACGGCCTTCTGGTCCGGGGTCCAGTCCTTGAGGCTTATCACCGCCGCGGCGGAGATCGGCTTCATAATGGGTTTAGCTACGCGGGTGGTGGAAGCTACCGCCGTGTTCTCAGTGGGCTGGTACCAGTTCTGCGCCGGCACCGGCACAGCAGCGGTCAGAAAGATCAATAAAGCCAGTAAGGTCTTTAATATTCTCATAATTCAACCCCGCCCCTGTAATTACTATTAATATGATGCGAGGTCTATTGACTTTAATCATGGGCCCTTTGGCCTATATACAGTATAGGCCATTCGGGCAATATCCGCAAGGGGGGGTGGAGGGGACGCTGATGACTTTTTAACTTATTATCAACAAATATCGCACAATGTTAACAAATAGTCAAATAGTCATCAGCGTCCCCTCTATGCTAAATTATGGTTATGGAAAAATATTTCAAATTCGCCGAACGCGGCACGGACCTTAAGACCGAAATGCTTTCCGGGGCGGCCACTTTCCTTACAATGGCCTATATCATTTTCGTCAATCCCGGCATCCTTTCGGCCGCCGGGGTGCCTTTTGCCGGCGCGGTAACCTCCACCGCCATCGGCGCGGCGGTCATGAGCGTGCTGATGGGCGCCATCGCCAACCGGCCGCTGGCCCTGGCCTCGGGCATGGGGATAAACGCGGTGCTGACCTTCTCGGTGATAGGCTTCCAGCAGGCCAATGTGCCGTGGCAGGTGGGCATGTCGGTCATTTTTATAGAGGGCCTGGCCATCCTCGCGCTGGTGGTGACGGGCTTTCGCGAGGCGGTGATGGATTCCATCCCGCTCAACCTCAAGCGCGCTATAGGCGTGGGCATCGGCCTGTTCATCACCGTCATCGGCCTCAATGAGGGCGGCATCATCCGGCCCGCCCCCATAACCCTGGTCTCGCTGGGGGATTTCTCGCAGCACTATGTCTGGGTGACGCTGATAGGTTTCTTCGCTACGGCCTTTTTCATGGCCGCCAAGGTGAAAGGCGATATCCTGTGGGGCATGCTGGCGGCCACGGCGGCCGCGCTGCTCCTGGGCGTGACGGCGGTGCCGCAGAGCGCTTTCGCGGCGCCGGATTTCTCCACTTTCTTCGCACCCTTCCAGCAGGTCAACGGAAAACTGGCGCTGTTCCACGCGCTTACGCCGGCGCTGGCCTTCGTCATCTTCGCCATCATGCTGACGGATTTCTTCGACACGATGGGCACGGTGGTGGCGGTGGGCGAGCAGGCGGGCTTCGTGAACCCCGACGGCACGGTGCAGGACATCAAGAAGATCCTGCTGGTGGACTCGGCGGCGGCCGCTACCGGCGGGCTTTTCGGCGCCAGCTCCATCACCACTTATATCGAATCCGCCGCCGGCGTGGCCGAGGGCGGCCGCACGGGTCTGTCGGCGATAATAACGGGGCTGCTGTTCGGGCTGTGCGCCTTCTTCTCGCCGCTTATCCAGATGGTGGGCGGCGGCTACCGCCTGGCTAACGCCAAGCATTACTGCCTGCTGGTCAACAGCGGCTTCACCCCGCCGGCGGACGTCATCCCCCCGGGCTGCGGCGACTATTTCGTCTACCCCATCACGGCGGGCGCGCTCATCATCGTGGGCTCGCTTTTGATGAAGACGGTGCGCGAGATAGACTGGGACAAGTTCGACGAGGCGCTGCCGGCTTTCCTGACCATGATCGGCATCCCGCTCACCTACAACATCAGCTACGGCATAGGCTTCGGCTTCATCACCTACACGGCCATCAAGCTGGCCCGGCGCAAGTTCTCCGAGATACACCCCCTGATGTACGTCGTCAGCCTGGCCTTCCTTCTTTCGTTTATCCTCGCGTCGCAGTAGGGGACGAGCCCATCAACGACGGCGCCCTGGTCATCCTGCTCTCCCCTTTCTCCGGCGGCTGAAAAACTGATAAAGTTAGGCTGGCGCCGGCGGTTTTCCACCGCGCGCCGCGTGAATTTCGGTTAAGAGGTTTTCCATGACTAAACTTGCTATCGTAGGGGCGGGGTCGAGTTACACCCCCCTTCTTATCGACCACATACTTAATTCAGGGCTGGACCAGGCGGTTTCCGAGGTCTGCCTCATGGACATAGACGCCGGGCGCCTGAAGACCGTGCACGGCTTCACGCAGCGGCTGGCGGAAAAGTCCAAGTCGAAGCTGACCATCAAAGCCACGCTCGATCTTAACGAAGCCGTGAAGGGCGCCAAGATAGTGGTGCCGCAGATCCGCGTGGGCATGATGGCGGCGCGCCGCAAGGACGAGGAACTCGGCCGCAGGTACGGCATAATCGGCCAGGAGACCACCGGCGTGGGCGGCTTCTCCAAGGCCCTGCGCACCATACCCCAGATCCGCAAGATCGCCGACGCCCTGCTGCGCTACGGCGCCAAGGACCCCTGGCTGGTGAATTTCACCAACCCGGTGGGCATAGTTACCGAGGCGCTGGTGCGCTTCCACGATATCAGGGCCGTGGGCATCTGCAACGGCTCGCTTACCATGCACAAGGGCGTGAGCGACCTGCTCGGGGCGCGCATGGAGGACACCGAGATAGACTATGTCGGCCCCAACCATTTCGCCTGGGTGCTGGACGTGCGCCGCAACGGCCGCTCCGTTCTCCCCGCGGTCATAAAGCGGATGATAGAGAAGGAAGGCCTGCCGACGGCGCTCAATATCACCAAGGTGAAAATGACTCCGGAGATACTGGCCCGCGCGAAGATAATCCCTACCGGGTACCACAAGTATTTCTTCCACGCCGGCGCGGTGGTAGAAGAGGACAAAACTACCCCGTCGCGCGCGGCCAAGGTGGCCGAGATAGAGCGGCGCATCTTCGCGGCCTACCGCTCGCCGTCGGTCTCGGAGATCCCCGAGGCCGTAAAGGAGCGGGGCGGCGCCTTCTACAATGTGGTCGCCTACGACGTCATCGCCTGCCTGCTGGGCCTGCAGAAGAAGCGCGTCACCGTGGCCGTGCCTAATAACGGCACCTACGACGACTTCGAAAAAGATCATGTGCTCGAGATGCCCTGTATGATAGATAAGGCTGGCTATAAGCCGCTGAAGACGGCGCAGCTGCCGGTCTTCGCCAAGGGGCTGTCGCAGCGGATAAAGGCCTATGAGGCGCTTACCGCCGAGGCCGCCTGGAATTGCGACTTCGACCTGGCCTACCAGGCGCTGCTCTTGAACCCGCTCACCCCCGACGCGGACGTCACCTTCCGCCTGCTCAAGGCCGTGCTGGCCCAGAACAAGGCCTTCCTGCCGGCCTACAAGGGGGCCCGGTGAAATATTTCCTTGGTGTGGACAGCGGCGGCACCAAGATAGCCGTGGCCCTGCGGTCGGAAGCCGGGGCGGTGCGCGTGGCCCGGGTACCGGGCGCGAACCTGGAGGTAAAGGGCGTAAAGGCCGTTTACGCCCTTATCAAGCAGGGCGTGGACCAGCTCGCCCGCGGCAAAAAGATCGAGCTGTCCGGCGCCCGCTTCTGCCTTTGCGGCATAGATTTCCCCCGCGACATAGAAATGGTGGGACCCTACTTCAAGGAAAAACTTAAGCGGGATTTCGGCTATACCGGGCCCATGGCCTTCGAGAACGACGCTTTCGCGGCGCTGCGTGCCGGCACGGTGGCGCGGCCGGGCTTCATAATTTCCCTCGGCACGGGATTTACCATAGCCGCCATAGACGCCAAGGGCCGCGAGCGCCTGGTCTGCGATTACCAGGTAAGAAACCTGCTTATCACCATGACGCTAGGCGTCTCCAGCGCGGCCCACGGCCTGCTGCCCGGCAACAAACCCTCGCGCCTGCTGGGCGAGATAATGAAATTGGCACACTGCAAGACGCCGTATGACCTGCTGGCGCGGCTCTGGGCCTGCGATTTCAGGGAATACGCCAAACCCCTGCCGCAGGAGCTCAAGTACAAATTCGTGCCGCTGTTCTATAAGTATTACTCCAAGGGCGACCCGCTAGCCGTCATGATACTGGGCGAATATGTGGAAAGGATAGGCCGCGCCCTCGCCGCCCTGAAGACATTCGCCGGCGGCGAAGGCACCGTGGTCTTCTCCGGCAGTTCCTTCACCAAGTATCCCAAGGAAAGCGCTTTCTTCAGGAAGGAAATACTGCGGCAAGCCGGCTTCCGCCGCGGCCGCCAGGTAACCCTGGACCGGGAACCCGTCTACGGCGCCGTTCTCCCCTAGCGCTAGGGGACGCTGGTAAGTATTTGAGTCACTATCGACAATTCCCCGTCGGTTGATAAAACCTTAAATACTTACCAGCGTCCCCTATCCCCTTTTAGCCAGACAGCTGTGAGGAAGCATTATGATTAGAAAAATGGGTTTAACCTTAACGGTGGTTCTATCTCTGTTTGTCGGCGCATATTCGGCCGGCCCGAAGGAAGCCGGGGAATATTTTCGCCGCGGGAAGGCCTATCATGCGAAAGGCGAGTTTGACAAAGCAATTGAAGATTTTTCCAGGGTGATAGAAATTGACCCGACTGATCCCACAACATATCACAGCCGCGGACTTTCCTACGCTAATAAGGGCGAGTTTAACAAGGCGATTAAGGATTATTCCAAGGCGACAACACTTACCCCAGAAGAACCCACGATATATCATAATCGCGGGAATGCCTATTTTAGTCTTGGCAAATATGACAGTGCAATTGAAGATTTTTCCAAGGCGATAGAACTTGGCATGAGGCAAGCTAAGACCTATGGTCTCCGTGGATTTGCCTATAATCAAAAAGGCGAGTACGACAAGGCAATTGAAGATTTGTCCAAGGCGATAGCAATTGACCCGAAGCATATTGAGGCATATAATACCCGGGGACATGCCTATAACAATAAGAACGAATACAGCAAGGCAATTGAGGATTTTTCCAAAGTGATAGCAATCATGCCGAAGGATGCCGTGGGATATGGTAACCGGGGACTTGTTTATACTCAAAAAGGCGAGTATGATAAGGCAATTAAAGATTTGTCCGAAGCTATAAAGATTAACCCGAAATATGTGGAGGCATATAACAACTGTGGACTTGCGTATCAGGAAAAAGGCGATTACGACAAGGCAATTGAAAATTTTTCCAAAGGGATAGCAATTGCCCCGAAGTATCCTGTGCCATATACTCTCCGTGGGATTGCCTATACTCAAAAAGGCGATTACGACGCGGCAATCAAAGATTTTTCCAAGTCGCTTGCAATTGATCCAAAGTATGCCGCGGCATATTACAGGCGCGGATTCGCCTATGGTAAGAAAGGGGACTTAGACGCGGCAATTAAAGATTGTTCCAAGGCGATAGGGATTGCCCCGAAGTATGCTCCGGCATATGCCGCCCGTGGACTTGCATATCGTGGAAAGGGCGAATACGGAAAGGCGGCAGCTGACGAGAAAAGATACCAAAGCCTGTCTGAGAAATAAATGCCCTGCGGGACGGAGTTCGGGGGCAACTTCGTAGTAAACATAAGCGCGGTTAATTTTCTTTAATCCTCGGAAGCTGGCGGGGCTATGCCTTCGTTTTTATCAACGCGCGGGTCCACCTGGCTGTCTTCATCGGGCGGGTCGCGTTTTTCGCTGCAGGCGACGTGATGGACCCCCATTACGAACAGGCTATTATAGCCGCCGGAGCGGGCTGCTGTGCGGCGCTGGAAGCCGGGAAATTCCTGGAAGAAAGTGATAAGTAAAAAACTACAGGCTTACGTCTTGTAGCGTTCAGGGCGGATTCTATTTTACATTAAGCCTATAGACCACTATCCCTACTGCGTTATACGGCTCATAGGGTTTTCCATTACCGCATGGATGCAACATTAACGGTCCGTTTCCCCACTTTGAACGGCAAAGAGCCCCAGTAGGGTTAGTAGACGGATAATCGCCGGATACAAAAACTGCGGAATGATTATCGTTAGAATAACTCAATTTCATTCCGGCAGTGGCATAAGGGGATGGGACATAACTGCCATCCTCCCAATACTTTGCCTGGTTCGGCCCATCTATCCATACAGTATTTGATGTTGCCTGGTTATACCAAGCATAAGAATGGCAATTGTACATTTGCGTGCAGCTTGCTTCCCATGTTGCTTTAGGATATTCCAAGATAGTGAGTTGATTGCAATGTGCAATTACCTTCGGGTCCATTTCATCACTCGCTTGCATTTGCAGCGCCTCTACCGGATAACCTTTAGGCGTGGGTACAGTTATATTATAGAGCTTTGGCGAATCCGGCAAAAGGCCGTTAAGTTCCATGAGTTCTCTGCTGTATCCTCCTTCACTTTTTAATGCTTTTTTTATTTCATATTTTGCTAGAAGTTCTTTTCTTAATTCCTCAAGCTGGGTTTCAGTTAAACCGGCGCGGATGTATCCCTGCGCGAACAGGATTTCAAAACTGTAGCAATAGAAAAGATAATCGCCGATTTCAGTGTCGCTGGCTTCCTTTTTCGGCAGGGGTATGGAACGGTACTTCAGCAGCAACTCGGTCCCGGCATCCCTGCGTTTGAGTAATTCCTGGATGCCGTTGAACTGGGAAACCAGGACATTAAATCCCCACTGCATGCCGGCGCTGTCTGGTGTTTTCGTATGGAACATTATGGTGCTCCAGAATAGCGGTTGATTCATAACGGTTTTAACCAGGCCGGCAGTGGACATTTTCCGGAGAATTTGCTCAGGCACCTGGCAGGCTTTCAACATTTCTCTGCTGTCGTCAAACGCTTTCCACTTTTCAGTCCCGGGCTTTACCGAAAAATCATAGGCATCATTCGTGTTTTTTGAAGCGAAAGCCGGCGCCGGCTGGATACTTCCGTTATTGTCTGAACTACTGATATTTGAAGCAGTGATGGTATTAAGGCTGAAATCCCGAGCATAAATGGCAACACACATTAAGGGAACCACGACTACACTCGCGATTATTTTTCTCATAAAACTTTCCCCCTTATTTTATTTACAGTATATGGGGCGACTTAACAAATGTCAAGGCTTCTGTTTTAGGGGGGACGCTGATGACTTTATGACTTGTTATTAACAAATGTATCCGCCGGTTGATAAATAGTCATAAAGTCATCAGCGTCCCCTCCCTCTAGCTGTCCTGGAGGCGGCGGAGTTCGCGGTCGGCGTCGCGCAGGCGCAGGGCTTCTACGCCGGCCATGCGCTCGTAGAAGGTGGCGCTGGCGGCCGGGTGCAGAAGGGAGATGGCGTCGAAATCGTCGCGGGTGAGCACGTAAAGATCGGCGTCGGTCAAGGCTATGGCGTCGGCCGTGCGCGGGGTGCGCGCGAGGAAGGCCACCTCGCCGAAGAAGTCGCCGGGGCCGAAGACGGCCAGGTGATGCTGGCGGTGCGTGTCCTTGAGCGGCAGCACTATGCGCACGTGCCCGCGGCGTATCAGGAACAGTTCCCCGCCGTGGCCTTTGCGCAGGAACACGGGCTTGCCCGCCTCCACGCGGGTTTCCCTGAACATGGGCCGCAGGTCCGCCAGCGAAGCCGGCGCTATCTGGCGCAGGAAATCTATTTTGGAAAGGTCCAGCAGGTCCCCCGCCGAGGGCCGCGCCACGCCGGCCTCGTCCAGCGCCGTGTCCTCCGCCCATTCCAGCGCGTCGTGCAGGGTCTCGAAGATGCGGCCGCCGGCCTTGTCGCGGCGCGTCAGCCCCAGGTGTTTGAAATAAGCGCCCAGGTCCTGCCCGGTGGGCAGGCTGGCCGGCAAATGCGAGAAAGCCAGCGACCCGCCTCGCTCGCGCAGCGTCTCTCCCACCTGTTCGAGCATGTGCACGGCGGTGAAATCCACCGACGTGACACGGCGCATGTCCAGGATGAGGCGGCGGCAGGTGCGCATCTCGCCCTCTATCTCCGAAAAAAGCTGGTCGGTAGTGCCGAAGAAAAGGCTGCCCTGCAGCTCCACGATAAGTGTTTCCGCCCCGCGCGCGTCCAGCACGACGCGCTCTCCGGGCAGGCGGTGCTGCTTGGAGGACATCTCGGCGCCAGTGGCTTTGCGCCGGATCACGGTGCTGTGCATCTGCTCGCGGATAAAGAGCAGGATGGAAAGGGCTATCCCCACGCCGGCGGCGTTTATCAGGTCGGACGCCAGCGCCGTGCCCGTCACCGACAAGATCACCGCGAAATCCAGCATGGTGGAGCGCCGCAGCGCCAGCTTCACGCTGGAGCGGTCTATCATGCGCAGGCCGACCACGGTCAGGATGCCGGCCAGGGCCGCCAGCGGGATGCGGCCCATGGCGCCGCCCAGCGCCAGCGCGGCCACCAGCGCGAAAGCGCCTTCGAATAATCCGGCCGCGCGGGTCTTGCCGCCGGCGGCCAGGCTCACCATGGTGGCGCCCAGCGTGCCCGCGCCAGGCATGCCGCCCAGCAGCGCCGAGGCGATGTTGCCCGCGCCCTGCCCGCGCAGCTCGCGGTTGGAATCGTGGCGCGAGCGCACTATGGCGTCGGTCACCACGCAGGTTTTGAGCGTGTCGATGGAAAGCAGCACAGAAAGCGTAAGCGCGGGCCCCAGCAGGGCGTAGAGCTCCGCGCGGCCCAAACCGCCCAGCGCGCCGAAGTTGGAGGAGATCCCGGAAAAAATAGCGCCGGGGCTGGTGGAGATGTGGCCGATGATGAAAGGGTTCGCGTCCATTATAAGCAGTTCCGGCCGGAAGAAGCCGTACGCGAAATGCGCGGCCACTCCGGCCGCCAGGCCGAGGATGGCCGCCGGGACCTTTTTGGTAAGCCTGGGAGCTATGAGCATCACGGCGATGGTGAAGAACGCCACGCTTACCGCCGGCCACTGCCAGGCCGACGGGGAGAACAGGCCGAGCAGCGCCGGGACGTCCTTACCGAAACCGAGCAGCGCGCTGAGCTGCTTAAGTATGATGAGCAGGCCCACGCCGCTCATGTAGCCGGTCACTACGGGGTACGGGATATATTTGATGAGGCGGCCGCCGCCCAGCGCGCCGTAGACGGCCTGCAGGGCGCCGGAGAACAGGCCCACCAGGGCCAGCGAGACCACTATGGTCGGTGCGGGCGCGCCCTCGGCCACCAGCCTGGCGCAAAGCGCTGCCATGACGGCGGCGGCGGGGGCGCAGGGCGCGGAGATCAGCCGCGGGGCGCCGCCCAGGGCGGGCGCGAGCAGGCCCAGGGCCGCGGTGCCCAGCACCCCGGCCAGGGCGCCGGCGCCGGCAAAGCCGGGCCCGAGCGGCGCGTACATGGCCACGCCGAAAGCTATGGCCGACGGCAACGCCACCAGCATGGCGGCCATTCCGCCCCAGGCGTCGGCCCAGTCCGGTCTTGCGAGTCCGGCAGAATTTTCAGTTATTGTCGACATTCTGAAAAACTATACAAAACAAAATAACCGCCTCAAAGCGCGCGGCTACATTTCAGGCGTTTCCACAAAACCCGGCCGCGCGGCGGCCGCCGCTTTTTTTTCGGCGCGCAGGAACTTGCGCGACAGCAGCAGCGTGGCGGAGCAGTAGCAGACTATGGTGATGAGAAAAGACAGGGTGAAGCCGGTATCCATCTGCAGGCGGCCGCTGAGGCGCGCGCCCAGCGCGAAGGTAAGGTTCCAGCCGGCGGAATACATGGCGCTGGCCCCGGCGTGCTGCGCGGCCGGGAAATGGCTGAGCATGAACACGCTGTACACCGGCCAACTGGCGTTCATCAGCATGGTGCGGGCAAAAGTGGCCAGCACCGTG
Organism: Elusimicrobia bacterium GWF2_62_30; assembly: GCA_001799995.1. GTDB lineage: Bacteria > Elusimicrobiota > Elusimicrobia > Elusimicrobiales > UBA9959 > UBA9959. The sequence goes on along the minus strand of MGUK01000088.1, from coordinate 2,485 downwards.
GGCAGAAGCAGCCCGGAAAAACCCATGGCCGCCAGGAAAGGGATGGAGAGCGACTGGAAGGTGATGATGGCGCGCACGCGGCCCTGCCGCCGCACCAGCCACGGCCCTATCATGGCCCCCACGGCCATGGCCAGCGGCATCAGCGCCATGTAAAAACCCAGGCTGCTGATAGGCAGGTCGAAGCCGCTCTTGAAAAAAACGTTGAGGTACGGCATGATCATGCCGGCGCCGAAGCCCACTATCAGCTGCGGCGCGAACACCAGCAGCGCGTGCGGCAGCTTTATCCCGGCGATAGCGCCGCCGAACTGCGCCGGGACGGCGGCTTCTTTTATCCTGAAGGCCGGCCAGGCCGCTACGGCTATCAGGGCCGGCGCCGCCAGCATGGTAAGCCGGTAGACGGCCGCGCTTTCCTCCCCGCCGGAGAACAGCCGCGCGCCCAGCCCCGTAAGCCAGCCGGCGCAAAGATAACCCGCAAAGCCGGCCACCATCGAGACCGCGAACTGCCCGCTGAACAGGTCCTGGCGCTCGCTCTCCGACGAGCTGCGGGCCATCAGCGGGAACATGGTGATGGAAAAGAAGGCCGCCGCGGCGCCGCCCAGGGCGGAGAAGAACATCAGCGCGCTTCGGCCGGTGAAGAACGAAAGCCCGCACATGGAAACGAAGGTCAGGGCCAGCGAGATCAGCAGGGTCTTGCGGGCCGAAAGCTTAGAGCAGGTTAGCGCCAGCGGCACCGCCAGCGCGGCCACGGCCAGCATGGGCAGCGAGCCCAGCGCGCCCAGGAAGTCGCGGTCATAACCCAGCTTCAGGATGTAGAGGTTGAAGACCAGCGAGAACACGTTCTGCGCGAAGGCCAGCAGGAAGGACAGCGCCAGCAGGCGCCGCGCATTAGGCTGGAACGCGCGGAACGAGGCGGCATATTTCGTGAAGAATCTCATAGAACGCCGGGAACCGCGCGCGGAAAATTATTTTTTTTCGGTGACAGGCTGCTGCGCCGCGGCGGGCATGGCGGCCGGAACGGCAGGAACGGCGGCCGTGGCGGCGGTGGACGCGACAGGCGCGGCTGCGGCCTCCGGTTTGGGCGCGTGGTTCAGGTACCAGATATAGCTGGCCATATCCTTGTTCTCTTTGGGCATCTTCTCCGGGCAGGCGGCGGCGCTCTCCGTCAGGAAGGTGGCCTGCCTGGCTTCTTTGGCGCGCGCCTTCACCGAGGCCGGGATGGCCGCGTTGTACATCAGGTGGCCGTTGCCGACTATCACCAGCACCGCGTAGCCGGGATTGGCGTTGACAAAGTCCGCTATGCGCGCGCCCATGCCCTCGTTCCAGGCGGCCATGGAGGCCAGGTAATTCTCAATGGTGAACATCTTGGCCATCGGGGAATCGCCGTGCCCGTCGAAAGACTCTTTGAGGTAGTCGTTATATTTCTTGTGCGCGGAGATCTCCACTTTTTCGGGCAGGAAGCTTTTCTCTTCGGAGCTGAGGCTGTCGAGGCCGGTGCGCGCGATCTTGGCCACCACCTTCTTGGGCACGTTCAGCGCCAGCGCGCGCAGCTTGTTGGCCGCGATAAAATCGAACAGCGGCTTGTACATGCCGAAGTCGAAGCCCCATTCCTTCTTCCAGTCCGCCTTGTTGAGGAACTCCTCCTGCGTTATTTTGCCGGCGGCGTACTCGTCCAGCACGGGCTGCAGGGTCTGGTTGAGCATCTCGAAGCCGACGGCTATCTTGGAGCCGCGGGCTATACGCATGGCCTTGAGCGCCTCGAACTGCGCCATATGGTCCAGCGGCTGGTCGTGCGTCTCTCCGACGTACACCACGTCGTTCTTCCACACTACGGATTTGAAGGCGGCCTCGCTGGTGAAGGCTTTGCCGGACTGCGAGCCGAAGACGCAGAAATTGGGGACGTCGTGCGTAAGCACGATCGGGGCCGGCGGCGTTTCGGGGGCCTTTCTTTCGTCCACGTTGGCCTTGGGCTTTTTCACCGAGGCCGCGCCGGCGCACTGCGCGAACAGGATAAGGGAAAAAATCAGTTTTATCATAATCCAATTATAGTAAATTTGCCCGCCCGCGCCCCCGCGCCGGATTTACACGCACCCGTCGGAAAACATACAATCAGTTAACCCCATGAGCCCGCTTATTTTCAGGCGCAAGAGAGTGAAATGCCCGTTCTGCCGCGCGACGGTGGTAAGCGCCTATCACCCGATAGAAGAAGTGGACACCCCGCCCTACAAGCTGCCCCGCAACCGCGTCGTCGCCTCCAGCCTCTCCGAGCTGGACATGGCTTACGCCCTCTGCCCGCACGTGGCCTTCTTCTGCTACTGGGGCTACACCGAGCCGCTGATAGTGGAGGATTACCGGCCGCTGCTGCTGGAAATAGCGGAGAAGCTGGAGCTGAACACGGAGATCCTGGAAGGCGAGCTAGCCGTGCAGTTCGTGGACAACGACGAGGAAGAGCTGGAAAAAGCCCTGAAGGCCGCCTACCGCGGCATCC